>JAFGDS010000066.1 GCA_016931995.1 Pirellulales bacterium | reverse complement strand
CTTAAAAAAACGAGCTTAAGCCTTGGTTGAAAGAACAATGGGTGATCCCGCCCCAAGCCAACGCCGATTTTGTTTGTGCGATGGAAGCCCCGCGAGACTCCACCGAGGCGGAAATGCCTGGACGGCAAGCAAGAGGCGAAGGTCATCGCCATGCGTCTGGGCAAACCGCCGAAAGGGTATGCCAACTGGTCGCTTCGACTGCTGGCGGAACATGTGGTGGAACTCGGGCTGGTCGAGTCGATCAGCCATGAAACCATCCGGCGGACGCTCAAAAAAACGGCATGACGAAGCGAAAGATTCAATACTGGGTGATTCCGCCGGAGGCCGACCCGGCGCTGTCAAGAGTTAATTGCAGCGCAGTATTTTGGCGAGGATTTCCTGGGGCGTTCGGTAGCCGAGTCGTTTTCGGGGGCGTTCGTTGAGTAGTTGTTCCGCTCGGGCCACCGCGTGGTGACTGATCCGCGCGAAGTCAGTGCCTTTGGGAAAGAGGCGAACTCCTTTCCGTTGTCCAGCGTCATGGTGCGTCGCGGTGCCGCGGGAAGATCTCGCGGACCTCGGCGGGCGGCCCGTCTTGTGGTTGCCGCTTTCAAGTTGGCCGTTTTGCGGATCCGGATATACCCCGACTTGCGGTCGACCATGGTCACCAGGCCGCTGCGTCGCCCTGGGCTGACGACGGTGTCGCCTTCCCAGTCTCCGAAGCGGCGTCGCGAGTCAACCACTTTCGGCCGGCCTGCGATGCTCGTACAGCCGACGAGTTGGCCCCGCGTTTCCGGGCCGCTTCGCCGCTTCCCATGCCGTCGCAAGTGGGGCCGCAACCCGGAGGCCTCCAGGGCGATCCAGGTGTGGATCGTCTGGTGCGACACGTGCATCGGGGGGTTGTGGGGATGCTTGCGTCGCAACCACCTGGCGATTTGATCCGGCGACCAGGCTTTCTTCAGCAGCCGCGTGACCAAAGACCGCGGCTTCCGGTCGTTCATTTTCGGTTCCCGTCGACAACGCATCCGACGCTCTCCTGCCTTGCGCTGGGCCTCCGCGCGAACGCCGTATCCGTGCAAAGACACGACATTCAAACGACCCAGCGATGCTTCACCTATACCAATTCCCGCACGTGTTGCATTTCAAGTTTGACAGCGCCGGCAAAGAACTACATGAAGCGAAGTTGCAATTCGAGGCGACGGGGCGAGCGGCACGAGTGTTCAAAGACTTCATGTATCAAGCGCGAAAGAGTTGGAGCCGCGAGCGTCGCGTGGTGGGCAAGGCGGAACATCTGTCGAAGAGCAGCAACCCGCGCTTCGTGGTGACGTCACTTTCGTCCGCGAGGTTCGAGGCCCAGGCGTTGTACGAGGATTTATATTGTGCGCGGGGCGAGATGGAGAATCGAATCAAAGAGCAGCAGATGTGTCTGTTCGCCGATCGCACAAGTTGTGCGACGATGCGCGCGAACCAGTTGCGGTTGTGGCTGTCGAGCGTGGCGTACACGCTTTTGGCGGCGCTCAGGGAGTTCGGTCCGCATGGAACGGAGATGGCGGCGGCCCGCTGCGACACGATTCGGTTGAAGCTGTTCAAATTGGGGGCGTTCGTTCGGCTGACGGTTCGTCGGGTGTGGATTTCCTTTTCCGAGAGTTGTCCGTACCAACGGGTGTTCGCCGAGGTCTACGAAAACCTGTGTCGGTGGCCTCTTCCGTTGCCGGCTTCTGGATAGAAAGTTTTGGGTTGGCCAACGAGGTCTCCCGTAGTCCTGTGGCGCTGACAGTCTGCGCCGATTGGGTCAGGAGCGGCGGAAACCGGCTCAACGGCGCTGTTTTCGGCGATTGCCGACCGTTGTCGGCTGTCGATGATCGTCCAATCGCTCCCTCCGCCCAAATCGCAACGCCCGCCGCACGTCCACCAGCGGCTACGCCGCGGGGTGGTGAGAAATGCGGGCTAGCTCCAGGGTTGCCAATTGGTCTTGTTTCATTGAACGCACCCCCTAAAGGTACAAATTAGGGCACTGCCTACATGAGCCACCCCTTGAATACCCTTCCCCCGCCGTGTTATCATCGAGGGATTTTAGACATAACCCTTCCCTAAAAGGGTGGGGGTTGGCGGGGATTCCTACAATTCCGTCATCCCGAGCGAAGCGAAGGATCTCGTTGGCAAACAACGAGTTGAGATGCTTCGCTTCGCTCGGCATGATGGGCTCAACAACACCCAACGGACGACGCCCACGGGGCCATCCCCCCGGGCGGGAAAGGGTTTTCTGGCGTGCCACGGCGGGACGACATCCATCGGATTTTGCTCATCGGGTCCGGGCCGATCGTGATTGGCCAGGCGTGCGAGTTCGACTACTCCGGCACGCAGGCGTGCAAGGCCCTGCGCGAGGAGGGCTACGAGGTGGCCCTGGTCAACTCCAACCCGGCCACCATCATGACCGACCCCGAGACGGCCGACCACACGTACATCGAGCCGCTCACGCTCGACGCGGTCACCAAGGTGATCGAGCAGGTCCGGCCCGACGCCTTGCTCCCCACGCTGGGCGGCCAGACGGGCTTGAACCTGGCCATGGATCTCTCCCGCGCCGGCGTGCTCGAGCGGTTCAAGGTCGAGATGATCGGGGCCAATGCCCAGGTGATCGCCAAGGCCGAGGAGCGCGACCAGTTCAAGGCCGCCATGGAGCGGATCGGGCTGGACGTGTGCCGCGGGCAGACGGTCCACACGCTGGCCGAGGCTCGCGCGGTGCTTGCCGACCTGGGCCTGCCCTGCGTGGTCCGGCCCAGCTTCACCCTGGGCGGCAGCGGCTCCAGCGTGGCCTACAACCGCGAGGAGTTCGAGGACCTCGTGGCCAAGGGCCTGGACGCCTCGCCGGTCGCGCAGGTGCTCCTCGAAGAGTCGGTCCACGGCTGGAAAGAGTTCGAGATGGAGGTGATGCGCGACGTGGACGACAACGCCGTGATCGTCTGCTCCATTGAAAACTTCGATCCGATGGGCATCCACACCGGCGATTCCATCACCGTCGCGCCAGCCCAAACGCTGACCGACAAAGAGTATCAGCGGATGCGCGACGCCTCGCTGGCCGTGATGCGGGAAATCGGCGTCGAGACGGGCGGGTCGAACATCCAATTCGCCATCCATCCGCGAAACGGCCGCATGGTCGTCATTGAAATGAACCCCCGCGTGAGCCGCTCGAGCGCCTTGGCCTCCAAAGCGACGGGCTTCCCCATCGCCAAGATCGCGGCCAAGCTGGCCGTGGGCTACCGGCTGCACGAGCTGGTCAACGACATCACCCGCGAGACCAAGGCTTGCTTCGAGCCCACGATCGACTACGTCGTGACCAAGGCGCCGCGATTCGCGTTCGAGAAGTTCCCCGAGGCCGACTCCGTTTTGACCACGCAGATGAAGAGCGTCGGCGAGACCATGGCCATCGGCCGGACGTTCAAGGAATCGTTCCAAAAGGCCCTACGGGGGCTCGAAGTGGGCAGCTTCGGCTTCGGCTGCGACGGCAAGGACCTCTGGGGTACGCCCGCCCAGCCCAGCGCGGACGACGTCCATCGCCACCTAGCCAATCCCGGGGCCGAGCGGGCGTGGTACATCCGCTACGCCCTGAAATACGGCATGTCGATCGACGAGATCCACGAGATCACCGGCATCGACCCGTGGTTTCTGGACAACCTGGCCCAGATCGTCGAGCTGGAGGAGGAACTCCGCGCCGAAACCGGGCTGGAGAGCGTGGCCGACGCCCTGCTGCGCAAGGCCAAGCAATACGGCTTTTCCGACCGGCAGTTGGCCACGATCTGGCACGTGCCCGAGTTGGACGTTCGCGACGAGCGCAAACGTCGCGGCATCGTCGCCACGTTCAAGTCGGTGGACACCTGCGCCGCCGAGTTCGAGGCCTACACGCCCTACTACTATTCGACCTACGAGGACGAGGACGAAACACCGCCCAAGCGGCCCGGCACGCGCCGCGTGATGATCCTCGGCGGCGGGCCCAACCGCATTGGGCAAGGCATCGAGTTCGACTACTGCTGCTGCCACGCTAGCTTCGCCCTGCGCGAGTTGGGCATCGAGTCGATCATGGTCAACTCGAATCCCGAGACCGTGAGCACCGACTACGACACGAGCGACCTTCTGTTCTTCGAGCCGCTTACCACGGAGGACGTGCTGAACATCCGCGACCGCGTCGAGCCGGACGGCGTCATCGTGCAATTCGGCGGGCAGACGCCGCTGAACCTGGCCCGCGCGCTTCACAACACCGGCGTCCCGATCGTCGGCACGAGCGTCGAGACGATCGAGGACGCCGAGGACCGCGAGAAGTTCGCCGCGATGCTCCGCCGCGCGGGCCTGAAGCAGCCGCCCAACGGCATCGCCCGCAACATGGCCCAGGCGCACGCCGAAGCCGAGAAGATCGGCTTCCCCGTGCTCGTGCGGCCCAGCTTCGTGCTGGGCGGCCGGGCGATGGAAATCTGCTACGACCCCGCGCAGCTCGACCGGTTCGTTGCCGAGGCCTTCCTCGTCGCCCAAGGTCAGCCGGTCCTGATCGACAGCTTCCTCGAAGATGCCACGGAAGTGGACGTGGACGCCATCTCGGACGGCCAACGGGTAATCGTCGCGGGCGTGATGGAGCACATCGAAGAGGCCGGCGTCCATTCCGGCGATTCCGCCTGCGCGATCCCACCCTACAGCCTGCCCGGCCCCGTGGTCAAGGAGATCCGCGAGGCCACCCGCGCCATGGCCGAGCATCTGAAGGTGGTCGGTCTGATGAACGTGCAGTTCGCCATCAAGCGAGAGGAGGGCCGGCCGGTCGTCTACGTGCTCGAGGTGAACCCCAGGGCGAGCCGCACCGTTCCGTTCGTATCCAAGGCCACCGGCATGCCCGTGGCCAAGATCGCCGCGAAAGTCATGGTCGGCGTGTCGCTGGCCGAGCAGGGCATCGAGCGCGAGCCCATCCCGGCTTATGTCTCGGTCAAGGAATCCGTCTTCCCCTTCGTCAAGTTCGCCGGCGTGGACGTCGTGCTCGGGCCGGAGATGCGATCGACCGGCGAGGTGATGGGCGTGAGCGAGCGGTTCTCCATCGCCTTCGCCAAGAGCCAAATGGCCACCGGCTCCGCGCTGCCCGATCGGGGCAAGATCTTCGTCAGCGTGGCCGATCGGGCCAAGCGGCACATCGTCGGCCTGGCCGGCCGGCTCGAACGGCTCGGCTATGAATTGCTGGCCACGCGCGGCACCGCGCGGCTGCTCCAGCAGGCGGGCATCCGCGTCCAAGAGATCAAGAAACTCCAACAGGGCCACCCGAACCTGCTCGACCTCATCGTGGACGGCGATCTGCGATTCGTCATCAACACGCCCAGCGGCAAGGGCGCCCGCACCGACGAAGGCCGCATCCGCGCGGCCGCCGTCGCGCACGGCATCCCCTGCATCACCACGATCCAGGCCGCCGACGCCGCCGTCCGCGCAATGGAAGCGCTCCGCGAGGAGGAACTCACCGTCCAGTCCCTCCAGGACCGGTTCCCGCAGTATCAAAAGCTCAAGCCGTTACCATCCAGCAAATCGTCATCCTGATCGAAGCGAAGGATCTTGGCGGGAGATCACGGGGTTCGATGCCGCACTCGGCATTGAATGGCCGGCGGACCGGGGAATCGATCCCGTTGTGATGCTTCCCTGTTGCCCATCCGCCGCGACAGCGCCCTTTATTGTCTCAACGATGGGTCTAAAACCCTCGCCGTCAGGCGAATCCTTTAGGTTTTACGGTTAGCGCGGTAGAATGGGCCG
>JAFGDS010000065.1 GCA_016931995.1 Pirellulales bacterium | reverse complement strand
CGAAAAGCTCGCCACTCTCGGCGCGGCGCTGCGTCTGGAAACGGGGACCCGAGTGCTCGACCTCGGCAGCGGTTCGGGCGAGATGCTATGCACCTGGGCACGCGATCACGGAGTCGTCGGCGTCGGCATCGACATGAGCCAGTTGTTCACCGAGCAGGCGAAACTCCGCGCCGAAGAACTCGGTGTCGCCGATCGAGTCGAGTTCATCCATGGCGATGCCGCCGGCTTCGTCTCCGACGAGAAGGCCGACGTGGCGGCCTGTGTCGGCGCCACGTGGATCGGCGGGGGAGTCGCCGGCGCCATCGAGCTTCTGGCGCGGAGCCTGCGCACCGGAGGGATCATCCTCATCGGCGAGCCCTACTGGCGGCAGTTGCCGCCGACGGAAGACGTCGCCAAGGGGTGTCTTGCCGGCTCCATCTCCGACTTTCTCCCGCTTCCAGAACTCCTCGCGTCTTTCGGCCGCCTCGGCTACGACGTCGTGGAAATGGTTTTGGCGGACCAAGACAGCTGGGATAGATACGAGGCGGCCAAGTGGCTCGCCATGCGCCGATGGCTTGAAGCCAATCCCGACGACGAGTTCGCGAAAGACGTTCGAGCCCAACTAACCTCGGAACCCGAGCGCTACGCCGCGTACACGCGTGAATACCTGGGCTGGGGCGCGTTCGCGCTGATGGCGCGGTGACGTGGGGATTACCGGGCGACTCGGAAAGTCAGTAGCTCCAAATTTGCCCCCGGAAGTCATCCTGAGCGAAGCGAAGGATCTCGCGCGGTTGACGGAGATTCTTCGCCGCGCTCGGAATGACCCGCGCGGTTTCGCGCGCGCCGGGCGTTACCGGTGAGTGAGTCTCGCTTGCACGGCCTCGACGACCGGATGGGGCAGAAACCGGTCCAGCTCCTTCGGTCCGGCCAGCGGGGCAATCTCCTTGATGAGCGAGCTGGACACGTGCGCCAACTCGCCGTCGGCGATCATGAAGAGCGTCTCGATCTCCGGCGCGAGCCGGCGATTGGCCATCATCATCGTCAGTTCGGCCTGAATGTCCGTGATGGGACGCACGCCGCGGACCATGATCCGCGAGCCGCACTCGCGGACGAACTCGACGGCCAGGCCGCGAAACGTCTTGATCTCGATGTTCTTCAGGTGGCCCGTCGCCCGGCGTATCAGGTCCATCCGCTCCTCCCCATCGAACATGGGCCGCTTCTCGATGTTCACCCCGACGCCGACCACCAGCCGGTCGAACAGCCGGCTGGCCCGCTCGATGATGTTCAGGTGGCCCAGCGTGATGGGATCGAACGAACCGGGATAGACGGCGACGCGTGGACTGCACTCGGCCATGGCGACAACTCGTGAAGGATGCCTCGGGATGCCTCAAGACGCAGACGTTATACCATTTGCCGGGGGCAGATGATAGACGGGAAGGGAAACGGGGCGCACCCGCCGCGTGCCACTGGCTTTGCCCGTGCCGAGGCGCCCGGCCACGTTCACGTCTGCCGCAGGGCGTCGATCAGGCGGTCCAGGTCTTCCACGTTGTTGTACGCGTGAGGGCTGATACGCAGCCGTCCGCCGCGGCAGCTCAGGGCCACGCCCGCCCGACGACACCGCTCGGCCGCCGCCTCCGGCGCCCCGCCGGGCAACTCGAACACCACGATCCCGCTCTTGTGGCCTTCCTTCCGACGGGTGAACAGCGTCGCTCCCATCTCCTCCAACCGCCGGCAGGCCAGGTCGGTCAGGGCAATCACGCGGCGCGACAAGGCGGCCGCTCCGTACGAGGCCAGCAGCTCCAAGCTCGCGCCCAGGGCGATCATGCCCGGCGTGTTTGGCGAACCACCCTCGTACCGCGCGGCCGTGTCCTTGAGCGTCAATTCGATCCGGCTGAAGTCGTGCGCGTGCGCGACGCTGCCCCAGCCGACGCCCAGGGGCCTCAGCCGCGCGAGATGCTCGCGGCGAAGGAAGAAGACGCCGGCCCCCTCCGGCCCGAGCATCCATTTGTGTCCGTCGGCCGCCAGAAAGTCGACTCCGACGGCCTCCGCGTCCAACTCGAACACCCCCAGAGCTTGAATGGCGTCCACGAACAAGAGTGCGCCCCGCTCGTGTACGAGCCGGGCCACGGCCGCCAGGTCGTGACGCCAGCCGCTGGAGAAGCCGACCCAACTGATCGACACGATTCGCGTCCGGTCGTCCATGGCCCCGGCCAACTGGTCGAGATCCACGCGGCCGGCGTCGGTTGGCAGCCGGCGCGTTTGCACGCCGCGGTCGGCCAGATTCAGCCACGGATACTGGTTGGTCGGGAACTCGTCGGCCAACGTCACCACGTTGTCGCCCGGCCGCCAGGGGTAACCCTCGGCCACGAGGTGGACGCCGGCCGTCGTATTGAGCACCAGGGCAACCTCCGACTCCGGGGCGTGCAGCATCCGGGCGGCCAGCGACCGGGTTCGCTCGACCTCGGCGCTCCACGCGGCCCAGATCGTGTCCCCGTTGGCCGTCGCGTCCTGGGCCCAACGGGTCATCGCCTCCAGGGCCGGCTGGCTCAACGGCGCCACGGCCGCATGATCCAAATACGCCCAGCGCCGACTCACCGGCATCAGGTCGCGGAAACGGGACCAGTCGAGTCCGTCATCGAGGCAGGGTCTTTCCGTGGTGGGGGGATCGATAGTGGACATCAAGGATCCTAATGGGGTTACGGAGCCATTTTGGGTCATCGAGTCATCCTGGGCAAGGCGAAGGATCTCGTTGGTTTTTTTGACAAACGGAGATGCTTCACTTCGCTCGGCATGACGTTCTTGGCGCAGGCTGTGTAAAGGCTCCCATGGAGTACCGCGACCTCGACCCACCCTGTGGTACTAGAACAGGGTGTAGCCATCTAGCTGGGGGGTATATCCGACCCGGTGGCAAAGGCACGGACAGGGGATTATACTTGGGGGAGTGAGGGCAATCTCCAGGATCGGCACAAAACAGGCGCGGCTCTCACCCTCGTCAGGAACAGATTAGATGTCTAAAGCCCTGTCCATCCTTGGGATAGCCGTCGCGGTCGTCCTGCTTCTTGTTTTCGGGCTGGACCTGGCCGCGGGTGTCCCGTTCCGGGGGGCCAGCATGACGATGGACATCGCCTTTGTTCTGTCTTCCGCACTGCTGGGCTACCTGAGCTGGTCCGCCCTTCGCGAATGCATCTGATTCCCTCAGCCGGGTGGATACTCCGGGAGCCTCGTCGTCCCTGGCTCGTCCAGTGGCGTCGAAGAGGAAGATACTGTCGGATGAACTGACAGCGGCGTTGGCGTATTTCGTTCTCAAGACGCGTCTCTTCTCATCGCCGCCACCAGGCCCGGCAACGTGTGCGGATCGGCCTGGGCCGCCGGCGAAAAGCCAAGTTCGCGGAGCGTCTCGGAGGTAATGGGACTCATGCTGGCCAGCTTCGCGTGGCGGAGGTCTTCGCCCAATAACCGCGCGGCCGCGCGGGCGATGGCCGAGCTGGTGATGGTGACCCAGTCGATCCGCCCCTGGCGTAGTTCTTCGGCCACGGGACCAATCTCGGGCGAGTCGGCCGGCACGTCCTCGCTGGAATAGACGACCATCTCGTCCACCCGGGCGCCGGCCGCCCGGAGCCCCTCGGCCAGGACGTCGCGCCCACGATTGGCCCGGGCGAGGAGGAATCGCCGCCCCGAGGCGCGCGGCGCGAGGGCCTGGACCAGGCCCTCGGCGCGGTGCGTCTCCGGCACGATTCGGGCGTCCAGACCCGCCTGGCGGATCGCCTCGGCCGTGCCGGGCCCGACGGCCGCCAATGCCACCTGGCCCAGGCAGGCCAGGCCGCCGTGGACCGCCGCGAGCCGGTCGACGACCGCGCGGACGCCGTTGCTGCTGGAGAAGACAACCCAATCGTAGCTCGCCAGTTGGGCCAACGCGGCATCGGCGGGCGCCCAGTCGGGCGGGTCGGTGATGCGGATCACCGGTAGGACGACCGCTTGGGCCCCTTCGGCGACCAGGAGTTCGATCAGCTCGCCGACCTGGTGGCTGGCCCGGGTGACCAACACCCGCTGCCCCCGGAGCGAACCCCCGCCAGGTATTTCGGGCGGCGGGTGGGACGGGCGCTGCGGCATGGTGGTTTCGTCCGATTGGCCAAACGGGGGAGGCGGGATTCCATCCTCCCGCGCCGCCGTTTACAATACCGGATTATAAGGGCTGCTTACCGAGGAGGAAGCCGGCTGGAGGTCGTCCCAGCGCACTTACCGCTGTAACGCGTCATCCTGAGCGCAGCGAAGGATCTCCCCCCATCGCGAGATGCTTCGCCGCGCTCAGCATGACGGTCCCGTCGCAGTGGCCCGTCGGCTGCCAAGAGCCTCGGCCACCGGGCGCGGATAGGGTCCTTTTCAAAATCGGTCTCCCAGGTACGGACGGACAGAGCATGGCGTCTGACGACACCCAACCCAATGGACGGCAGCCGATCCCGCCGGGCAAACGCAAACAGCTCCAGCAGCTCTTCGCCCACGCCAGCAAGCAGGCGGCCCAGGACAATTTCGACTACGCCACCGAGCTCTTTACCACGTGCGTGCTCGGCGATCTGAACAACCGGGCCTATTGGCAGAGTTTTCTGGGCAATCTCTTCAAGAAGTACAAGGACAACCGGAAGGGGGTGAAGCTGGCCTCGCTTCGCACGAGTGGAGAGCGGGCCTCGCTCAAAAAGGCGCAGCTTCAGAAGCATTGGGACAAGGTCATCCAGCACGGCGTCGAGATCCTGAAGCTCAACCCGTGGGACTCGTCCGCCCTGCAGGCCATGTCCGCCGCGGGCGAGGAGCTCGGCCTGGACGAGGTGCCGCTGGTGTTTCTGCGTTCCGCGATGGCCGCCGCGCCGCGCGACGTCGAACTGAACCGCGCGGCGGCCAAGGCGCTGCGGCCGCGCAAGCAGTACGACCAGGCCATGGCCTGCTGGCAGCGCGTTTTGGAGGCCAAGCCGGGCGACATCGAGGCCGCCCACGCCATGGCGGAGCTGGCCGTCGAGAAGACCATCACGCACGGCGGCTACGAGGACGCGGAGTCGTCGCGCGACGTGTCCACGGCCAAGCACGCGGCCGACGAGCCCGACGAGCGCCGTCAGGCGGACTCCTCCATCCACCAACTCGAACGGGCGATCCAGAAAAACCCGTCCGACATGGCCTCCTATCTCGAGCTGGCCGACGTCTACTTCGCCAAGGAGGACTACGCCAAGGCGGAGGAAACCCTCGCCCGGGCGTACGAGGCCTCGGGCCACGGCGACGACATGTTCGAGAAGCTCGCCGACGCGCGGATCCGCGGCATTCGCAAGCAACTCCGAGACGCGGAGGCCGTCGTTCGCAAAGACAAAAACAACGAAGATGCCAAAGCCGGCTGGAAGGTCCTTCGAAAACAGCTCAACCAGAAACTCCTCGAGTCGGCCGAGCACCGCTGCGAGCGATTCCCAAACAACCTCACCTATCGCTACCAACTCGGCGAGGCGTACGCGGCCAATGGGCAATACGGCGAGGCGATCACGCACCTCCAGCAGGCCCGAAACGATCCCCGCCGGAAGGGTTTGTGTCTACTACTTTTGGGGAAGTGCTTCGAGCGGATCAAGCAGCACCGTCTGGCGATGGATAGCTACGACGGGGCGATCGAGGAGATTTCCGACCAGGACCTGGTCAACCGGAAGGACGTTTTATATACCGCCGGGAGCCTCGCCCTGGAGATGAAGGACCTGGACAAAGCCGAGCAACACCTCTCCATCCTGGCGGGGATGGATTTTGGCTACAAAGACGTGGCGGCTCTACTGGACAAGATCGCGAAACTCCGCGATAATGAGTGATTCCCATCGGGGATCCCCGGCCATCCGGCGGTGTGCCCCCACCCCACGAGAACCCAATCCTCACGTCACTACCGAACCATGCCCAATATCAAAAGCGCCAAGAAACGGCTCCGGCAGAACGTCGTCCGCAAGATTCGCAATCTGGCCATCAAGCGGGCGATGCGGGGCCAGCTCCGCAAGGTTCGCGAGGCGGCGGCGGCGGGCGACGTCGAGCGGGCCGAGACGGAGTTCCGCGTTGCCGCCAAGAAGCTCGACCGCGCCGGCGCCCGCAACATCATCCATCCCAACGCCGCCTCCCGGCTGAAGTCGCGCCTCTCCGCCCGCATCAAAGCCGCCAAGCAGGCCGCGTCCTCCTGAGTGAAACGAAGGATGACGACGCTCGCCGCGGGGCCTACTTGCCGTCCTTCTCGCCCAGACAGAACAGGTGCCCCTTCCCGCGGACGTAGATCCGTCCGTCGCCGAAGGCGGGGCTGGTGACGCAGGGCTCGCCGAGGCGGTTTTCGGCCACGCGATTGCATCCCTCGCGCGAGACCTCAAGCACCCAGCTCTTGCCCTCCTCGTCTTTGCTAAACAGATAAACCCGCCCGGCGGCCACACCCGGCGACGACGACACGTCCACTTCAAACTCCTCCTCCCAGAGCATCTCGCCGGCCGTCGCGTCGTAGCAGGTCATGACGCCGAAGCTGGTCATCAACAGGAGCAAATCGTTGACGACGACCGGGCTGACCGTGTCGGGCAGACCGTCCTCGCCGGACCACGCCACGTGCGTCTCGGTCGCATCGCCCTGGCCATCCACCCGCAGGGCCGACCACTGGGAATACTCGTTGCCCACCTGGAGCAGCCCGCCGACGAACACCGGCGTGATGCCGTGGTCGCCGGTAAGGCATTTCACTCGCCACAATTCGCGACCGTCCGCCGGATCGTAGGCGATCACCCAGGGGTCGCCCGCCGCGACGATTTGCCGGCGGCCGTCGTGCTCGATCACCAGGGGCGTGGACCACGAGTTGGGCACCGGCCGGGGCGTTTCCCAAAGGGTTTTGCCCGTGGCCGCGTCCAGGGCCAGGAGCTTCGACTTCGCGTCCGAGGCCGCGGCCTGGTCGAACTGGATGATCAGACGCTCGCCGTCCACCGCGGGCGAGGAAGCGTGGCCGTACGAGTTTTCCGGAATGCCGAGGCTCCTTTCCCAAAGCACCTTGCCGTCGAAGTCGACCGCGGCCACGTCGCCGTTGGCGAACGCGACGAACATCCGCTGGCCGTCGGTCGCCGGCGTGGGCGCGGCGAAGCCGGTGTCGTCCATCACCTCGGGCGGCTTGGCGGTGCTGGCCGGCGTGCCGCGAAGCGGCGTGGTCCACAGCAGCTTGCCCGAGACTGCGTCGAAAGCGTACACCTCGCGACGCTCCGCCGTGGCGCCGGTGAGAAACACGCGGTTGGCCCAGACGACGGGCGAGCCGTTGCCCTCCAGGGGCACGGGCGTCTTCCATAGGATGCCTCGGCCGTCGGTCGCGTCCCACTCGGTCGGCGCATTGTCGAAGGCCGACCTGCTCGATCCGTCCGGCCCGCGGAAGCCGGGCCACTGCTTCGTCCGATCCGCCGGCGGCTGCGCTGTGGGCGCCGCGAACGCGGTGGCCGGGGAGCGCTTGTTCCCTGTCTTCTCCGCCAACAGCGCCGGAGTGCCGGCGATCCAGCCCGCAGCGCTGGCGGCCACCAAGAGCATGAATCCTCCGACTGCCCAACGAGCCTTGCGGGCCAGGGGCGTCTGGCGATCGCGCGGCGGCTCGGCCGGGCCCGGCATGGGGAGCCGCGGCCGCAGCGCCGAGGCCGTCTTGGCCGAGATCACGAGGACCGCGACGCCCAACAAGAGCAGATGCCCGCCCACGTGGGCGAATTCCAGCCGGCGGAAGTAGCCCTCGCGCAGATCGAGGTCCTGCTGGCGGACCTCCTCCTTGAGCGCCGCGTCGCGGGGACTCTGGGCCAACTGTTGTTTCAGGACCTTGAACGCGGGCACGTCGAGCGGGTCGGCGCCTTCGCGCCGGGCGAAGTCGGCCGCCATGAGCGCGCAGACCACAAGCGAAAACAGCCCGGCCACCGCGGCCGTCGCCACGGCCGACACGTAGCCAGCCGTGACCGGCCTTCGCGTCGGGTCAATCTGCTGCGGCGCGGGCGTCATGGGCGGCGGTCTCCTTGGATATCGCCGGGCGCGGCGGCCGTCGCGAATCCTTCCTCCTGCAGGAGTCCCAGGCGGACCTGTTCGCGGGGGCAGTATCGGTAGCATCGTCCGCAGGCGACGCACCGGCTGGGCTCGGCTGTGTAATCGGTCCGCCGGCGGCGGATGGAAAGATGCACGAGCTTCGCGCCGATCACCAACCCCGTCCACGCCCCCAAGAGCATCCCGGCCGTGCCGAGTCGCGCAACCTGCATGTCGGCCTCGGCGTACAGGTCGCCGTCCGTCCGGCCGGACGATCGGAACGCGTCCACCGCGCGGGTCTCCTCGGTCTCCACCTGGGCGTCGGGATCGGTTACCGGGGCGATGAGCCCTTGTTCCTCGGCGCGAATCCGCTGAGCGAGCCGGACGGTGAAGTCGAGCCGAGCCAGGGGCACGTCCAACTGCCGTCCCAGCCATCCGCCCGCCGCCACGAGAACCGGCAGCGCGACCAGCGCGTACACGAGCCGCCGCCGCGCGACTGGCCTCGTGGCGGCGCGCGGGGCCACGGTGGGCGGCTCGATCGCGCCGTAGGGACACGCGTCCTCGCACAACCGGCATTGGATGCACTCATCGGGCGTGATCCGCACGCGCCATCGGGCCAGCTTCGCCAGCACGCCGAGGATCGCTCCATAGGGACACAAATACCGGCAATACGGCCGGCCCACGAACATGCCCAAAACGAGCACGAGCCCGCCGAAGACGAGCATCCCCACCGGCGCGCCGAACCGGAAAAAGCCCACGAAGGGGTCGTACCGACAGATCACGAATACCGTGCCCGTGGCGGCCAGGGCCACGCCCGCGCCGAGGTAAATGTAGGGGATGAGCCCCAGCGCGTGCTCCAGCCATCGGGGCACGCGAACCGGCCGCAACACGACCAGCTCCTGCACCGCGCCCAAGGGGCACACCGCCGCGCAGAACGCCCTGCCGAAGAAGATCGCGGCCACCAGCGGCAGCGTGAAAAACGCGATGACGCCGTACGGCACGGGATACGTGGGGTCGGCCAGCCCGCGGGCGACGTTTTGGATCGCTCCGATGGGGCAGACGCAGCCCTCGCGGAAAAAGCCCAACCAGACGAGCGACGCAACGGTGAGTGTCAAAAGCCCCGCCCGCGACCGGCGAACCAAGGCGAAATAGCCAGCCAGCCCGAGCCCGGTCACAAGAAACCACGCGTCGGCGATTTGCCACGCGTCCGCCCGCGGCGGCACGACCTGCGTGGTGGGCAACTCGTGATCCGTGAAATCGGGCGGCGGAAACCGCTCGATGGCCACGGCCGCGCCGGCGGACGCCGCCCATATGACGAAGATGAACACGACCGACGAAATCCGCGTCATTGCCCGAGATTCCTGTCCTTGCGAAGATACGGTTCGTCGGCCCTCACGCGGCAAAACGCCTCGGAAGGGCAATCCCGGGCGATGGCGCACTCGTTGCAGTTCACGCACCGCGCGTGGTCCACCTGAAGATAGAGCGAGCCGTTGCCGAAGGCGTTGCAGCCCTTGACGCACTTGCCGCAGCCGATGCACAACTGCTCGTCGATCGTGTACTCGAAGTACGGATCCTCGACGAATCGGCGGACGATCGCCCCGGTGGGGCAAAGCTGGTTCTCCGCGCCCGAATCCAGGGCCAGCGGCTGCGGCTCGAAGTAACCGGTGCAAAGGTCGCAGTAGCCGCACATCACGAAGGCGTGCTTGCAGACGACGGCCGACTTGTCCAGCACGCAGTGCGTGGCGCATTGTCCGCAGGCGACGCACTTGTCGGGGTCGATTTGCCACCGCATGTCGGTGGCCTGGCCTCGACGGCCTGCCCACGCGCCCGCCGCGCCAAGGAGCCCCGCCGCGCCCACCGCGCGCAGCCCATCGCCCACGAACCGGCGCCGATTCACGTTGGGAGAGTCGTCAGGCATGGCTATCGCTCGCTCCCCTCTCCCGCGTTCGCGGGAGAGGTGTCGGGGGTGAGGGGACGGAATCAGGGATTGGGGATTAGGGATTGGGGAGTGGGGGGTGTGCCACTGGCTCCGCCAGTGCTTTGGAAGGATGGGAATTGCGCGGGGTTTTTCCGTGCTTGACCGAGGGATTCGTCGCGAGGAGCACTGGCGGAGCCAGTGGCACTCGGACGGGCACTGGCGGAGCCAGTGGCACTCGTTTGGGAAGCAGTGGCACTCGGATGAGTGGCACGCTCGCGGCAGTCCGTTCTGTCACACAGGCGGCAGGCTGCCTCGCCGCGGTCCGGGCAAGTCCAGCGGCGAAGCGCCAGCACTCCAGCCACGGCGGCCAATCCAGCCGCGGTCGCGCCGCGCAAGGCCCAGACAATCCACTCGCGACGATCGACATCACCGTTGTTCATTTCACTTCCTCAAACACCCGGACGGATCGCCGGGCGGGATCGAGCACCAGGACGCGGCCGCGGCTGTCGGCCGCCACGTCGACCGCGAGCAGCTTGAACTCCGGCCGGGTCTCGTCGGCCAGGCCGCCCGCGGGCACAAGCTCGGCTGGTCCGGCCACCACGCACTCGAACGTCCCCTCCGCGCTGTGGACCTTGACCCGGGGAATGCCCTTCTCGGCCGTCACGACGCGTCCGTCGGGCAGCAGGGCGATGTTCACCGGGTTGCAGCAGCCGCAGAAGCCCTCGATCGCGAAGCTCGGCGTGCCCCAGCCCAAGGGCGTTTCGAGGCGTCCCTCGGACGTGAACGCCTCGACGCGATGCCGGCCGGGATCGACCACGCGCACCAGCCCGTCGGCGCCCACGGCCACGTCGAAGTACGGGCTGGGAATGACGAACCCGGCCTCGCCGTGCTCGGGATCGCGGCGGTCGAGCCGACCGGTCGGCTTGCCCTCGCGGTCGAAACGCCACACGACCTTATTGCCCGCGTCGGCCGCGAACACGTTCTCTTCGTCCAGCCCGATCGACGCGAGCACCGCCCGGGGACCCAACGCCGGCCACGCGACGCGCTCCTTGCCGTCGAGCGTCCAGCGCTGGACGTGGTCGCGCATGCCCACATAAACGTGCCGCTCGTCCACGGCCAGACACGTGGGCATCGCGTCCAGGTCCAGCCGCGTCACTTTGGCGCCGTCCAGCGCGAAGACGTCGATCGCCCGGTCGCCGGCCACGTGGATCCGATCGTCGGGCCCCACGGCCACCGCGCGGACCAGCCGCATGGGCACGTCGATCTCGGCCGTCTGGCGATAGCGGATCAAGCTGGGATCGATCGCTAGGTACTGTTTGAGGTTGTACTCGAACGGGTTTGATGCGGTGGCGCCCCCGCCCAGTGGAAGAAAACCACCGTGCCACCAAACGGCAATGCGGGCGGCCGCCAATGCCACCAGGGCCGCGATCGGAGCCACGACCACGAGAGCCGCAATCAGACGAATCGTCGCATGTTCGCGCGCAGCTCTCATGGCTGACCCTCCTTCGCCGCCGGCGGCATGCCTTCGGCCGAAACGTCCAGGCAGACCATCCGGGTCAAGTCGCGGGCCAGAAGCCACCCATGGACCAGGGCCATGGGACCCCAGGCGTCGTGCCCCTGGAGCACCTGTGCTTGGGCCAGGGGGCGAAAACCCGCCGGAGTGGCCTCGGCCACGGTCAAGAACCCCAGATCCTCCAGCGCGAAGATCAACCCGTCGGCGATCAAGTAGGGTCCCAGACCAAACCGGTGCTTCGGCCCGCTGGCCCAGACCTCGTTGCCCGCGAGATCGAGACACACGAGCTGGTCGTCCGACTGCCGCACGCCAAACAGGTGGCCTTCGTGGAAGATCGGCGTCTGCTGCTCCGAACCGAAACGGTTCGGCTTCAGCCGGAAGATGGTCTTGGCCGCAAGCGCGCCGTCGCGATCCTCAAGCTGCATCATGAGGGCCCCGGAATTGTAGCCGCCGGAGAAGAAGATCTTCCCCTCCGGCAGGATCACCGGCGAGGGCACCGTGGCGATGGAGATCTTCCAGTCGGTCGAGTCCCAAAGCAGCTTTCCGTCGTCGGCCGAAACGCCGGCCACGCCGCCCCTGCCACAATAGACGTACATCTTCCGCCCGGCGAATTCCATCGGCGCGATGGACGCGTGCGTCATGGTCCACGCCCGGGGATTGGGGCTCCGCCAGACCACGTCGCCAGTGCGGCAGTCCAGGGCCAGCACCAGGGCGTCGCCGCCGGGGGCGAGGATCGCGCGGTCGCCGTCGATCAAGGGGCATTGGCCCGCATACCACGGCGGCACCGTCGCGCCGAACTTGCGGACCATGTCGATGAGCCAATAGCACTCGCCCGTCTTGGGGTCCAGGCACGAGACGTGGCACTTGGGTCCCAGGGCGACGACGTACTGGTCGCTCACGGCGGGCACGGTCCGCGACATGCCGTGGTTGCGTTTGATTTTCACCGGATAGCGGTAGCTCCAGATCTCGCGGCCATCGTCCAGGGAGAGGCACCTTAGCACGTCGGCTTCGCCGTCGCGGTCGTAGTCGAGCACGAACACGCGGCCGTCGCGAACCGCCGCGCCGGCGTGTCCCTCGCCCAGATTCACCGACCAGAGCACTTGGGGACCCTCGGCGGGCCACTGCCGCGCCAAGGGCGCGCTCTGGGCGGCAATTCCGTTGAACCGCTCACCGCGAAACCGGGGCCACGCGCCAGGCAGGTCCGATGGTTTGCCCTTGCCCTGGGTCAACGTGCCCACCAGGGGAGCAGCGGCTTGAGCTTCGCCCTCGGCGGGTCGGTCGGTGCCGGGTACCCGGGCCGACAGGGGCGCTACGTGCGGCCCCGCCATCCAAAAGACCAATAGCGCGGCGGCTGCCACGGCGGTCGTGCCGGGTATCAGAATGACGAAGGCGGCGGACCTCATGCCGTTACTTTACCCGAATGCCCCCGCCCGGAAAACGTGGGTCCCCCGTCGCATCGCACGGCCGGCCGTCGCCAACCCCTCGCAAGTAGTCGTAGATCTGGCCATGGAGCCATCGCACGCGTGCTCCATCGAGTCTGATTAAACGGATGGGTGACAATTCCTCCGTGGCACGGCCGCCCTCGGCTGTGCGGATTGCCAAGCACAGCCGAGGGCGGCTGTGCTACAGCCTTGTCGCGGTACCCAAGCTACTCAGGCAAACGGCGTGACGCCGGGGGCGAGCAGTGGGTAGTTGCCCTGGGCGTCGGGCAGGATCGGGGGCTCGGCATCCAGTCGGTATTCCTTCGGCCCGAGTGTTTCCTGTGAGGCGAGCGCCTCTTCCCAGGTGATCCGCTTGCCCGTCGTGCCGACCATCCGCCCGAGGATGCCCATCATCGTGCTATAGGCCATGTACTGGCCGTTGTTGATGGTCTTGCCGTTGCGGATGGCCTCGAACAGGGCGACGTGCTCCAGCAGGTACATGTTTCCGCCCGGGCCGCGGTAGCGCCAGGGATTCGCGCCGCGGATGCGGTTTTTCAGCACGTCGCACGTACCTTTCGTGCCCACGAAACGGTCGGTCACGTCGTTGAAGCAGTTGCTCTGCTGCCGGCAGTAGGCGTGGACCTGGACGCCGTCGGGATACTCGTAGACCACGGCGTAATGGTCGTAGATGTCGCCGGTGGGCTTGGGAAGCTGGCGCCCGGCGATGCCCCAGGCCGCCAGGGGCGGCTTGTCGCCCATCGCCCAAAGCGCCTTGTCCAGGCTGTGGACGTGCTGCTCGACGTTGAAATCGCCGCAGAGCCAGCGGAAGAAGTACCAGTTGCGGATTTGGTATTCCATCTCGCTCATGCCGGGCTCGCGGGGCACGGCGCGACCGGTTTGCTGGGTAAGATACGTTTCCTGGATCGCGCGGATCTCGCCGATGGCCCCGTCGAGCACGCGCCGCATCGTCTCCTTCACGCCGTGGTCGTACCGCCAGCACAAGCCTGAGACGAGGTTCAGGTTCTTCTGTTGGGCCAATTCGACGGAAGCCAGCACGCTCCGCACGCCGGGGGCGTCCACCGCGACCGGCTTCTCGCAGAAGACGTGCTTGCCGGCCTCGATGGCCGCTTGGAGATGCTGCGGCCGGAAATGCGGCGGCTCGCCCAGCACGACCACGTCCACGCTGTCGATCACCTTCTGGTACGCGTCGAACCCGACGAACTGGTGCGCGTCGTCCACGGCCACCTGCTCGCCCCGGGCCTTCTTCAGATTCTCAAGACTGCCCTTGAGATGGCCCTCGAACAGATCGCCCATCGCGACGAGCCTTGCGCCGGGATCCGCGCTCAGGGCGTTTCCCGCCGCGCCGCTGCCGCGCCCGCCGCAGCCGATCAGGCCAACCTTGAGGACGTCGCTGCCCGCGGCATACGCGCCCCGGGCAATCGAAAGCGGCCCGACCACGGCGGCGCCGGCTGCCAGGCCGGCCGTCTTGAGGAAATCGCGCCGCGCGGCGCGCGGTCCATGAGCAGGGGAAGAATCAGCGGACATCGCGGGGGCTCCTTCAATTCGGGTGGCACGGCGGGAGCCAGGACGGTTGGCAGGACAACAAGCGGCAAGACCGTCCCGGGACCCCCAGGCAGGTGAATTCCATCATACCCGAGACTCCCCGGGCTTGGCAACCACTTGCTCCAGAGGATGCGTGACCAGTGTTCTGGGCTCCAGCAGTGCCACGCTACACCGTTAACCTTGTTTTTGGGCAATCGCCAGGCACATTACCAGACATTTGCCCCGAAGGGGCCGCGTAGGTTGGCCCAGGGTTGCGGCGCGGCCGCTACCCTGGGTTAGCGAAGCCAGCCTCATGG
>JAFGDS010000064.1 GCA_016931995.1 Pirellulales bacterium | reverse complement strand
TGGCCCCAACGGGGCCTCTTACAACACAATCCGCCCCGCCTTGCGGGGCAAGCCAAACCCACGCCCTACGGGCGTGGTCGATTAGTCATCCTGAGCGCAGCGAAGGATCTCGAATCGCGCGTGGATGGAGATCCTTCGCTTCGCTCAGGCTGACGTGCGCGTGTGCCACTGGCTACGCTAGTGCTCCGAGATACCGTGGGTTCGGCACTAGCATAGCCAGTGGCACACGCGATCTCAGTGACACGCGACAACAAAAAGTGCATCTCATGTCGGACTTTCACGAACGCGACGCCGACGATCGCCTGGTGCAGTTGCTGCGCGAGGCGGGGCGGGCGGCCGTGCCGCCGGCCGCGAGCGCGGACCTGGCCGGGCGGGTGCGCCGGCGTCATGCCCGACGAACGCGGCCGCGCCGCGTCGCGGGCGGCGCGGCGGCCGCGCTGGTCCTGATCGCGGCTGGCGGCGCGCTCGTCGCCGCGTGGCGATCGGGCAACGGACAATCGCCGGAAGTGGCAACGCAGGCCGAGCCGGCAACGTCGGACGCCGACGCGGCCGAGATCGCCCGGCTCCGGACCGAGATCGAGCGACTCGAGGCCGAGGCCCAACGGCTGGCGGAGGTGATCCGCCAGAACGAGCGGCGCGAGCAGCTTAATCGACGGCTGGCAGCGTTGCGGCGCGAGGCTGGCGGGTTGGACGGCCGAGAGCTTGCCCTCGTGGAGTTTGAGAAAACCGCGTTTCTTTTGATCCATCGCGCGGACAGCCGGGCGCCGGACGACCGCGCGGCGGCCTATCGCCAGGCCGCGGAGCTGTTTCCCGAAACCACCTGGGGCCAAACGGCCCGAGAGCGATTGAACAAAATTTGCCGCGAAAAACAAAAGGAGACTCACGATGCGATACCGTAAATCGCCTGTTCTTATTGCCGGGGCGATGGCGTGCTTTTTGACCAACCACACAGTGGCTCAGTCGGGCGACGCTCCCCCTCCCACGTCCCCCGACCGAAGCATGATGGTCTGGTTGACCGTCACGAGCGACCCCGCCGTCTTGCCCATCGACGCCAAGGTCGTTGCGAAGCTTCTGGAAGATATCAGCGGGCCGCTGGTGGCCGGCTCCGGCTACACGGTTTTTTTTCAAGATTTGTCCGACTCGACGGCCCAACGGTCGGGCCAGATCGTGGGCTGCCTCCACATCACACAAGATCGCTTCGTACGCCCAACGGAGGATTCACCTCCCTATCAGGACGTTGACACGGAAAAAGTCCTAGAGGCCACGATCCAAAAACTCACCCGGCTTCTGAAGGACATGGCCACCGGGCGGCTGGAATACATGCGCGAGCGCCGCCAGTTGGCCGAGCGTCGCGCGGTGGAAGCCGGGGCAAAGGTGGTGGATACTTCCGAACAGTTGGAGGGGTACCGACGGCTCCTGGCCAAGCGGGGCGTCTATTCCGATTCGCTCGACGCGGCGTTTGGGCCGCTCGCGCGCGAGGCGCTCGCGCTCCAGGTCGATCTGGCCGGCCTCGAAGCGCGGAGCAAGGTTCTCGTGGACAATATCGCCCAGCTCCAGAAGAAAGCGGAGGAGTCAATCGACGCCTCGCACCCGGAGCTGAAGTCGCTGGAAGCCATGCTTAAGGTTCGCGAGCGCCAGTACACACGACAGATAGAGAGCAATCGCCGCGTGCCGGGTTCCGTTCCGCAGGCGGATATCGAGATAGCCCAGGCGGAACTTGAGGCCGCGAAGGCCGAACTCGAGGCGCGGCGGCGGAGCCTGCGTCAGAAGGCCGCGGGCATTCTGCCGGAGCTCAACCAGCAGCTTGTCGAGACCGAGGTCCAGACGGCCGAAGCTCACGTGCGGCTGATGACGATTCGAGAAATCCTCGATAAGGCGCACGCGGGCCCATTGGCCGATATGCTGAAGCAGCGGGAGTTGCGTGCCCGGGCGGTGGAGCACGAGACGGCCCTATGGACCGAGGCGGAGCAAGCCCTCGCCAAGCTCCAGCAGGAACTCGACGGCATCCAGCCGCCGCGGGTGCGGGTGATTCGATTGCACGAAAAGCCCGAGGGAGAGAAGGCCAGCGAGGCCGCTGCGGAGGAGGGGAAAAAGTAGGCGGCTCGTCAGCGCGCCGCTTGCGAAGCCGCAAGCGGCGGGGTATAGCCGTATCGCTCGGCGTACGCGCCCCAGCGGCGGGTGATCTCGTCGCGAAGCTCGGGCGTTAGCTCGTAGCGGTTCGTCTTGTAGTCGGCCTGCGCGGCCATGTGGGCTTCAATGGCCGGTCGGGCCTGGTCGAAGCCGCCGAGCTCCAATTCGCCGTAAATCCGCTCCATCTGGCCGATGGGATCGCGGACGAGCTCTTCGTATCGCACGTCGCACAGCCGCGACGGCCGCACGAGTTCCCGCTGGCGCTCGAAGGCGCCGTACATTCGCGTGAGCGTCTCGAAGACGTGCTCCTCAAGGCCGGCGCAGGTCGGGATCTGCAGCCCTTCGTCCTGGTAGAGCCGCTTCCACAGATTCACCGTGGAGGGAAACAGAACGTACGGATCGCGGACGATGTGGACGAACCGGGCGTCGGGCCACAGGTCGAGGATCGGTTTGATCCGGGCGGTGTGCGGGGGCGACTTGAGCACGATCCGCCCGGGATGGCACGCCGTGAGGCACTTCAGGAACCACTCAAACTGCCGCTGCCAGGCTCGAAGCTCGTCCGGAGCAACGCCCTCCAGGTCGAGATACTCGCGGCACTGCGCCGGCCGGTTGGGAAACGCGATGGTCAGATACGGCGAGGGCAAGCCCATGTTGCACAGGGCGAACTCGTCCTCCTGCGGCCGCGCCCAGCCCGCCTGCATGTTGTCCATGGGCCGCTGCGAGGGCATGAGGAAGTGCAGCATCTTGGGAAACACGCGGCCGGTGAGCACGAAGTGGTTCGGCGCGAAGCAGGCGTACGTATCGGGATAAGTGTGCCGCCGGTCGAGCACCATAAGCTCGTGCAAGAGCGTGGTACCGGCCCGCCAGTGGCCAATGATGAACAGCGGGTGCTCTTCGATCCGCGCACGGCGGATGCGCCGGCCGTAGATGAGGTTCTGCAGGACCCCCAAGGCGGAGTTGACGGTGGCCAGATCGGAGATGATGAGGGCCATGGCCCAACATTTGGGGGCGACGGCGAAGCGGTTCTGGACCAAGAGCCGCCACCAGCCGGGCAGATTCATGCCATCCCAAAATCGGGGTATCCAGAACCGGTCGCGATAGCCCCCGGTGGAGCCGCCGGCCCCTGGCTTCGTCCCGTGCGCCATGTATCGCCTCGATGCGGCGTCGCGCGGCAGCAATCTTCCTAAACGACGCATATTTCTCATTTATCCAATCTGCCCGAATTGTCCTCTCATACTACCAGCTAGGGTACCCTGGCGACAAGGCGACCGCCAAAACGATCTGGACACCCGGAGGGCTTTTGGATACCCTCCGTCCGCTCGTCTTCTACCTGAAAACTCTTCTTATCCCCGCGACGCGTCCGGAGCAACGGATGGCTACCGCCACGTCACCGCGCACTGCCTTGTTGGGTTCGTTCGATCGAGCCCGCGACTTGATCCTCCCCGTGGGGATCGTCGCCAGCGTGCTGGTGATCATGGTTCCGATGCCGTCGGAGTTGTTGGACCTGTTTCTGGCGTCCAACATCACGGTGGCCGTCATCATCCTGCTCACGACCGTTTACGTTCGCACGCCGCTGGAGTTCAGCATTTTTCCGTCGCTGTTGTTGGCCACCACACTGGCGCGGCTCGTGCTCAATGTGGCCACCACGCGGCTGATCCTCACTCGGGCGGAAGCCGACGGCATGATGGCGGCGGGCGGCGTCGTGAAGAGCTTCGGCGAGTTCGTGGCCGGCGATCAGATCGTGGTGGGGCTCATCATCTTCGCCATCATCGTCTTGATCCAGTTCATCGTGATCACCAAAGGCGCGACGCGGATCAGTGAAGTGGCCGCGCGGTTCGCCTTGGATGGAATGCCCGGTCGGCAAATGGCCATTGACGCCGATCTGAACGCCGGCATCATCGACGAGCGCGAGGCCAAACGCCGGCGCGACGAGATCACCACGCAGGCGGACTTCTTCGGGGCCATGGACGGTGCCAGCAAGTTCGTCCGCGGCGACGCCATCGCCGGCATTGTCATCACGCTCATCAACATCGTGGGCGGACTCTTTATCGGCGTGATCCAGGCGGGCATGACCATCGGCGACTCGGCCGAGCTGTTCACGAAGCTTACGATCGGCGACGGGCTGGTCAGCCAGATGCCCGCGTTTCTCATCTCGTTGGCGGCCGGCTTGCTGGTGACGCGGAGCAGCTCCGCCACGAACTTGCCCAGCGAGTTCCTCAAGCAGCTTTTTTCGCGGCCGCAGGCCCTGGCCGTGGCCGGCGCGTTTCTCGGCGTGCTCATCTTCACGAGCCTGCCGCGGATCCCGCTATTGGCTCTTGGCGGAGGTTGCCTGGGCTTGGCCCTGGTCATCTCGCGGCGAACGATCGCCGCCAAGATCGCCGCCGCGGCGCAGAAGAAGGCCGAAGACGCCAAACCCGCCGAGGAGCGGATCGAGGACTACCTGACCACCGACCCGATGGAGTTCGAAATCGGCGTTGGCCTGATCAAGCTCGCCGATCCCAAGCGCGGCGGGGATCTGCTGGAACGAATCCAGGCGGTGCGGCAGAACGTGGCCTCGGACATCGGCATCCTCCTGCCGAAGGTGCGGATCCGCGATAACTTCCAGCTCGACCAGAACGAATACCGCATCAAGATCGCCGGCATGTCGGTTGCCCGCGGCTCGGTGCAGCCGGACAGCCTGTTGGCGATGGACTCGGGCGTGACGACGGGCAAGGTTTCCGGCACGCCGACGGTCGATCCGGCGTTTGGCACGGCGGCTTTGTGGATCTCGCCGAGCACGCGCGAGAAGGCCGAACTGCACGGTTACACGGTGGTCGAGCCGGGCAGCGTGCTGGCCACGCACCTGACCTCGACCGTGCGGGACTACGCCGACGAACTCCTGACCCGCGACGCCACGAAGCACCTGATCGACGAGCTGAAGCGGGTGTCGCCCGCCGCCGTGGACGAGCTGATCCCCGGCGCGATGAAGCTGGCCGAAGTGCAGCAGATCCTCCAGATGCTCTTGCGCGAGCACGTGCCCATCCGGCAATTGAGCGTGATTCTCGAGACGCTGGGCGACTACGCGCCGCGGATCAAGGACCCGATCCTCCTGACCGAATACGTCCGCAACCGCTTGGCCAGGACGATCTGCACCCGCTACCGCGACCGGGAGCACCGGTTGTTCGTGGTCACGCTCGACCCGGCCCTGGAGGATCGGATTCGCGCCGGCTTCGAGCACACGGAGCGGGGGTTGTTCATCCGGATGTCGCCCGCGGCGATCGAGGCGATGTGCCGCACGATCGCCAAGCAGATCGAGCAGCTCACGGTGGCGAATCATCCGCCGGTGATTCTGGTCAGCCCGCAGATCCGCGCGGCGCTGCGGCAGATGACCGCGTCGCACCTGCCGAAGCTGGTGGTGCTCAGCTACAACGAAGTCACGCGGGACACGCGGATCGAGTCGGTCGCGATGGTGGCGGAGGGGAAGTAGCGCGAAGAGAGTCGCGAGGGGATTGCGAAGCCGCGAGCGGCTTCTTGTGAGACAATGGCGTTCTTTTAACCACGTACCACGTGTGAAACGATCATGGACGTACGAACGTTTCGAGCGACGACGATGTACGAGGCGCTGGCGCTGGTGCGTCGGGAGCTGGGTCCCGAGGCCGCGGTGTTGCACACCCGCGAGATCCGCCGGCGGCGTTGGTTTGGCCTGGCGCCGGGCCGATCGGAGATCGAGGTGATCGCGTCGGCCGAGGTGAACGTGCCGAGCCGTTTGCCGGCGCGGCCGAGCATTGCCGCCGAGGCGCTGGCGGGCACGACCCGTCGCGTGGCCGCGCCCGCGCGCCCGGCGCCGACGCCGATCGCCCCGCCCCAGCCCCGGCCGCGGGTGTCCACCCACGTCCAAGGTCAGATCACCAATCTTCAGGGCATGGTCGCGGACCTTTGCCGGCATTCGCGGACGGGCAAACAACGCGACCTGCCCGACTCGCTCTTCCGCCTTTTCACCGACTTGATCGAGGCCGACGTGAATGAGAAGCTCGCGCGGGAGCTAGTCGAAAAAGTCCACGAGGAGACACCCGACGGCGAGTTGGCCGATCCCGTGATGGTCAAGGCCCGCCTGGCCAGGATCCTCGAATCCGAGATCGCGGTGGCGGGGCCAATCGGCGTCACGCCGGGTCGGCATCGGGTGGTGGCGCTGGTGGGGCCCACCGGCGTCGGCAAAACGACGACCATCGCCAAGCTGGCCGCCAACTACCGCCTGAAGATGCGGCAGAACGTTGGGCTCATCACCGTGGACACGTATCGGATCGCGGCGGTCGAGCAACTGCGGACGTACGCCGATATCATCGACCTGCCCATGCAGGTCGTCTCCACGCCGCGCGAGATGCGCGAGGCGGTGCACCGGCTTTCGGGCTTGGATCTGATCCTGATGGACACGGCCGGACGCAGCCCGCGGGACGAAATCAAGATCCAGGAGTTGCGCGCGTTCCTAAGCGAAGCGGGCGCGGACGAGGTGCACCTGGTCCTCAGCGGCGTGGCGGGCGAGCGGACCTTGGAGCAGACGGCCAAGCGGTTCGCGGCGGTTGGCACGACGGCCGTGATCCTTACGAAGCTGGACGAGGCCAGCGCACTGGGCAATCTGCTGCCTTTGTTGCGGTCCCGGATGCTGCCGTTGAGCTATCTGACCAACGGGCAGAACGTGCCGGACGACATCGAGACGGCCGACGCGGCGCGGATCGTCCAAGTGATTCTCTCCGGCCCTTCGGCTTCGAACGGATGGTAGCCGCCGATGGTCGATCAAGCGTCTGAACTGCGAGAGTTGATGCGCCAATGCGCCCGCGCGAAAGCGCCGCCGGGACGGCCGACGCGGATCACGCTGGGCGGCGGCAAGGGCGGCGTGGGCACGACCACGCTGGCGGTGAACCTGGCGGTGGCGTTGGCGGCGCGCCACGGACGAACGCTCCTGGTGGACGCCGATCCGGATCGGGCCGACGCGGCCGTCTTCTGCGGGATCGAGCCGTGCGGCACGGTGGCCGATGTTCTGGCAGGGCAGTCCTCGGTTGAGGAAGCTCTTCAGGACGGACCCGGCGGGATTCAGATTTTGCCCGGCTCGCTCGCTTCCTCGCTTGATACGCGGACGATCATTCATCGGCAGCTTATCGAACCGCTGGGCGCGTTGGGCAACCGGTTCGAGTTCGTTGTCGTGGACGGCGGCAACGGGTCCGGCCCGCGAACGCGGCAGATGTGGCACGCGGCCGACCTGGTTCTCCTGGTGACGACGCCCGAGTTGCCTAGCGTGATGGACGCCTACGCCTCGGTCAAGCTGCTGGCCGATTCGGCGTTCCGGGGACGCATCCACACGCTGGTGAACATGGCTATCGACGCGGCCACGGCGTGCGAGGTGCACGGCCGGTTGGCGCGGGCATGCCAACGGTTTTTGGGAGTTCGCCTGGAGAGCGCCGGGCACGTGCCGGGCGAGCCGGCGATGAGCGCCGCGGCCGACGCGGGAACGCCCATCGTGATGGTCGGCGAGTCCGTGCCGGCGGCGCAGCACATTGCCCGGCTTGCCCGGACGCTGGCCGCCACGGCCGCGGTGGCCCACGCCCTCGCGCCGGCGGCCGCCGAGCCGGCAACAGCATGACGAAGAAGGAAATCGAGGAGCACGATACCGCAATGTGTGCCACTGGCTTTGCCAGTGCGTGCGTCGGGAGATCCCCGGCGCTGGCGGAGCCAGTGGCACTCGGCGAGGAAACCGGTCGCTTCTGGGGCCAACGAGATCCTTCGCTTCGCTCAGGATGACCGGAGTAGGGTCAGGATGACCGGAGTAGAGCCAGGATGACCAGAGAACACCATATCCCGTAAATTATGCAAGAAAGGATTCAACCTTTGGCCCTTGACGGCCGATAGTGTGAGCACCGATACCAGGCGCCCTGCCGCCGGACTGCGCAAGACGCGACGAGTTTAACGCTTCTGGGGACTGGCTTCGTGGCTCAGACGTACGCGGGTATTCTCGGGCTGTTGGCCATGCTGACCGCGATGGCGCGGGGCGCGTTGCACCACGGGGGCGACGAGTCGCTCATGTGGTCGGCGTGGTGCGGCCTTTGGGTGTTCGCGGGAATTGGATACGTCGTCGGACGAATGGGGGATTGGATCGTCCGCGAGTCGGTCCAGGCGAGGATCGCCGTCGAGATCGCCGCGGAAGAGGAACGCGACGCCCAGGCGGCGGCCAAGGCCGCCGCGGCGCCGGCCGGATAGGCCGCGGCGCGCGGGTGGTCGGACGGGGCGGCGGCGCGACGGGGGTAGACGGGTCTCGCAAGGCGACGGACGCCGGAGAGTCGAGTCACGGAGGATCGCATGGCGACCACTTTCGTCTCGGAAGACGTCGAACAGCTCTGGATCGCGTTCAAGAAGGACCCCGCCGATCAGGAGCTGCGCAACCGCCTTATCGAGGTCTACCTGCCGCTGGTGAAATACAACGGCGAGCGGATCTGGGCGCGTCTACCCGACGGCGTGGAACTCGACGACCTCATCTCCGCCGGCGTCTTCGGGCTGATGGACGCCATCGACGCCTTCGACCTGTCGCGCGGCGTGAAGTTCGAAACCTATTGCGTGCCGCGGATCCGCGGGGCCATGCTCGACGAGCTTCGCACCATGGACTGGGTCCCCCGCTTGGTCCGCTCCAAGGCGAGCCGTTTGAACGAGGGGATCAAGACGCTCGAGGCCAAGTTGGGCCGACCGCCCGGCGACAAGGAGCTAGCCGAGCACATGGGCATCTCCGTGGCCGAGCTCGAGCGGATGATGCTCGACGCCAGCGCCGTCAACCTGATTAGTCTCAACAAGAAGTGGTACGAGACGGACAGCTACAAGGACGTCCGCGAGATCGACATCCTGGAGGACAAGAAGGGCGAAGACCCCACCCGCCGCGTTCAGCAAAACGACCTGATGCGGCTGGTGACCAAAGGGCTCAACCGGAACGAACGGCTCATCATCATCTTGTACTACTACGAAGAGCTGACGATGAAGGAGATCGGGGCAACGCTCCATCTGAGCGAGAGCCGCGTGAGCCAGATGCACAGCTCGATCGTGCAGCGCCTTCAAACCCAACTCGGCCGAAGGCGGCCGGAGTTTGGAGGTTGACGTGTCGAAACAACGTGGGGGAAGGGGGGCGCCGCTGCTGGCTTGTCCAGCAGCGTGACATGAATGTGGTTGAGCAAAGCGCTGCCGGGCAAGCCGGCAGTGGCGACCGACGCGCGGCTCGGCGGGAGCCTCGCACTCTCAAGAATGGGCAATTTCAGGAATCGCGGCCATGAGAGCCTTGTCTCGAACTCTCTCGCGTCATCGGGCCATTCTGTGGGGGCTCGTGTTCGTCGTATTGGGCGTGCTGCTTTTGAACGTGGCCGCGGCGCCGGCCGTCTTACCCGGCCAATGGCAATACAAGACGGTCGTCTTCCACGTGCAGGAGGGCGACTCGGTCGCCCAACAGCAGCGCGCTTTCGAGAGCATCCTGAACCGCGAGGCGGCCAACGGCTGGGAATTCGTGGCCCCCTGCGCCCGATTGAGCGGCAACGGCTTCGGGATCGACTACCTGGTGCTCCGCCGCCGCGTGCAGTAGAGAGTGCGTCGCGGAGGAGCGTTTTGGGCGCCATGCCCACGCTTGTCGTGGGCATGTTTCGCCGAGAAATGTGATGCGTGGTCACGCACGCGTGGCCATGGCGCCCGCCGCGATTGCGCGAGATGCGCTCGAGACGCACGGGTGGGCTCTCTTTACCGTGTCACCACGTCCGGGTAGACGACCAGTTCCACGCGGCGATTGCGCTCCTGCCCGTCGAGCGACCCGTTCGAGTAGACCGGGTGGTTGGCCCCGTGGCCGGTGACGAAAAGCTGACTGGGCAGAAGTTGCGTCTGGCTTGCGAGAACCTGATGCACCGCCGACGCCCAGGCAAGCGTCTGCTCGGAAGCGCCCGCGGCATCCGACGTGTGACCTTCCACGCCGATCCTATGTCGCGGGTAGACGCGCACGAGCTCGCCGGCCACGTAGGTCACCAGCTTCGGCGCGCCGGCGCGCAAACGGGCCGTGCCGGGCTCGAAGAGCCGCTCGGCCGGCAGCACGATCCGGACCACGTCGCCGTCGCGGCGGACCTCGATGCCCGGCAACGATACGGCCGGCAGTTCCGCCTGGATGCTGCGGTTGGGGGTGATGGTCACTCCGCCGCCCTGCCGCTGAAGCGAAGCCGTCATGGCCTTGACGCGGCTGTCGCTGACGTCGCGCTCCTGACGGGCTTTGGCCAACTGCGCCGTCACGTCCGTCAGCTCGTTGCGGACCATCGCCAGTTGGTCCTCGACCATCTGGGTCTGCTGACGCGATTGGGCCAGAAGCGTGTTGAGCTCCTGGTGGTCGCGATCGAGCGTGTTCAAGCGGCTCTGAAGCTGCTCGCTCTGACGTTGCAGAGCGATCTGCTCCTGTTGGGTCTTCTGGAGCTGGCCCTGCGTGAGCATGGAGTTCTGCCCGCAGCCGCCCAGGCCGGCCACGCTCAGGGCCAACAACGCGGACCCCAACGGCAACACCCGCAGGCGGACCAAACGTCGCATCGCGGCGGACTCCAGGCACGAGTTTGCGTGGGAATAGCGGCCATCGTGACGCGGCGCTCGCCGCCCGAGCGCGCGCAAACACCTTGGCGCCATGGGAGGCGGGATGGTAGCGGAACGGTCAAAAGGCGGCAAGGGCAGTTGGGGAGGCCCCGGGACGGGGGGTGGCTGACGTGGAGCGGGGGGTGAAACGCGGGGATCGGGATTCGGGGATCGGGATTCGGGGGTTGGAGATTGAGACCACCTCCGACTTCCGACCTCGACTGCCGCTTGCGGCTTCGCAACGGCCGGCACGTGTCCCGGCGGGGAGGACCCTATTGGTACCCATCGCTCAGCCACGCGGGCCGTGGCGGATACTCGCCGTAGAAACGTTTGATGTAGTGGCGACGCCAGCGGGAGGGACAGTGGGGCTCCCAACCCCAGCGGCGCATCATCTGGTCGGTGATCCGCGGCGCGGTCAGTTCGCACAAGAGCGCGTCGGCCCGCTTCAGTCTGGCGATCTCGTCCAGGGCCTCGACCACCTGGCGGAACGTCTGGTACGACGTATCCCGCGCGGAGACGACGTAGTGGACTGCCAGGAAGTTCGGAAATCGCCACGGCTGGCTGAAGTAGAGTCGGCAGTAGTCGCCCGGCCGGCGGTGATGGTAGAAACGCCCCAGCAGAAGCACCTCGGGCGCGGAGATCAGCTTGGGCCACGGCCGCAAGAGCACGCGTTGGAACTGCCCATTCCGGGCTTCGATCACGCCGTGCCGGCGGCGGCGGAGCGTTTCACTTCCTTCGCGCAAGTTGCGCACCGTCTCGAACAAGGCTGCCACGCGTTGGACTCCCTTTGAGCCATTCAAGAACATGGCGGTCCGCCGACGGGGCGCGACAGGAGCGTCGCCCTCCCGGTTTTTCCGATGCCCTCGCCGAAGAACCCGCCGCGCAAGCCTACCTCACGAACGCGTCCGGCGCTCAGCGAAACAGGCTCTTGACGGCTTGAATCGTCGCGACGAGCAGGCCGAGCAGGGGGGCCAAGAGGACCAGGCACCCCACGAGCACGACCGGCACGAGGGGCCCCAGGGCAAACCGCGGGGCGGCCCACTCCCACAGGGCGGGCCACGCAAGAACGACGCCCAGCGCGGCCAGGCACAGGAAGGGGCCGTAGGGGATCTCGTTCTCGCGGTGCAGCACGAGGATGACCAGTCCCACGGCCAAGGCGGCGAACGGCGCGAGGAAAAACACGAGGATCGAGGCTTGCCAGCCGAGCCACGCGCCGACCATGGCCATGAGGGTGACGTCGCCGAAGCCCATCGCCTCGCGCCGCAGCGCGGCGGCGCCGATCAGGCGGATCGCCCAAACGAGACCTCCGCTGGCGGCCATTCCGACCAGGGCCGTCACCAGGCCGGTCCAGCCGCGTCCGCCCCCTGTCCAAACCGCGACGATTGCCGCCGCTCCGATGGCGCCCATCGCGAGGATCCGCGGCGTGGACCGCTCGCGCCGCAGTCGAGCGAGCAGGATCGCCATCGCGCGGCCGAGTCCGTGGCGCGGATACCAGTCGCGGCGCGCCAGCGCGAAGCACCATGCCCCCCAACACGCAAGCGCCAGCGCGAGCGAGCCGGGGCGAGGGCAGCCGCCCAACGCGGCAGGCATGGGCCGCGGCGCCGTGATCGTCATCACGGTCCAATCGTCCGCGCCGAGAAGCTGCCAGAAATTGGCCGCGACGGCGCCGGGTGGCGCCTTGAAGCCGACGGCGTCGGGCAGCATCGCCAATGGGCACGCGGCCGCGGCCACCAGGGCCGCGAGCGTGCCGATCACCGTGATCGCGTCGGGGATCGTCTTCTCGTCCACGTCGATCAGCGAGGCGACCAGCATGAGCCCGAAGAAGACGACGTATAGGGCGCATTGCGCGTGGAACGTGGCGGCCCAGCCGGGCGACAGGTCGCGCGGGAACCAAACCGGCAGCAGACCCAGCGATTGCGTCTGCCACGTGTAGAGCCAGGGCAACGCGGCCGCGCAAGCGAGTTCCACCATGAGCGGCCGCGCCCAGAAGCCCCGGCCGTGCGCGCCCGCCTCGCGCCGCAGCCCCAGCCAGCCAAAAACCGGAATGCGATCGGCGGCGTGGCGCGGCGGGACGCCGGGTGGTGGCGGCGACCAGGGGCTGATCGCGCGGGGATACCACGCCAGGCGGTAGACGCCCAGGTTCACGAGGCTCCCCAGGCACGCGCCCAAAACGAAAAGCCCAGCCAGCCGAAACTCCAGCGGGATTGCCAGAATCAGGTTCACGGCGCCTCCCGCGCGTTTAAGTGCGGCTCGAACGCGGCCAGGATCTCCGCGACGAGCGTTTCGGGCAACTTGTCTTCGGTATCCACGACGTGATGGGCCGTCTGGCGATAGATCGGTTCGCGCCGGGTGAGCAGTTGAACGATCTCGTCCAGGCCGCCGCGGTCGGTCAGGTCGGGCCGGCGGCTGGCCGTGGTCGCGTCACCGGTCATCCGCCGGTGGATCGACTTGGCCGAGGCGGTCAGCCACACCACCCGGCCCGCGGCGCGCATCGCCCGGCGGTTTTCCTCGCGCATCGGCGCCCCGCCGCCGGCAGCCAGAACGAGCCGGTCTCGTGCGCACAGGTCGGCGGTCACCTGAACCTCAAGCTCCCGAAAGGCCGGCTCGCCGTCCTCCGCGAAGATCCGTTTGATCGACTTGCCGGCGCGGCGCTCGATCTCCACGTCGGCGTCGATCCAATCCCAGCCCAGCCGCGCGGCCAGCAGCCCGGCCAGCGTCGTCTTTCCGGTCGCTCGATAACCAATGAGAATGAGCAGCATGGAGAGCAGCGGGATTGGGGATTAGGAATTAGGGGTTGGGAACCGTCTCCTTTCGACGCACGATCTCCGACCTGGACGGCCGCTTGCGGCTTCGCACTGCCTCCCCTTGAAACTCTTCATACACAAAGACGTCTGTTTCGGCAAGAGTGGCCGGGCGTCCGACACGCTCGGACGGCGTCCTGTGATGGGAGGGCAGATCCTTCGCTGCGCTCAGGATGACGGGCGGCGCTCGGGATGACGGGCGGCGCTCAGGATGACGGGCGGGACCCAGGATGACGGGCAAGCGGGGGAATCAGGGCGACCAGCGCGTTTCGATCTCCACCAGGCGGTCGACCGCCCGAAGGACCTTGGCGCGCGCGACCGCTCGGGCCGACGTCGGACCTTGGGCCCATGCCGCGGCGCGGACGGCGTCGGGATCGAGCACGGCGGTGACGCGGCGGTGACGCGTGCCACGGGTCACAACAGGGCCGCGAACGTCGCCGTCGGTCCCATTGCTGCCGCCCACATCGGGAACGTCCACCGAGGCGTCGCCCGGGGAGTCGCTCTGGGCGGCGTCGGAGAGTCCTGCCAACGCCGAGGCCGCCTCGGCGGCCTCGGCGGGCGGCTGCCAAAAAGCGGGAAATCTCTCCGAGTAATTGACGTCGCCTTGACCACGGCTCCGCAAGTAGTTCACCACGAAATAGGACAAGTCGCCAAGGTTGACGTTGCCCGAGTGGTCGAAGTCGCTGGCGGCTGCCCTGGGCGCTCCCGGCTCGCCGACCCAATGGGTGTAATCGACCACGAAGAAGGACAAATCAGCCAAGGTGACCCAGTCGTCGTCGTCCAGGTCGTACATGACCGGCCAGACGGGCACGTCGGGCACGGTCGTCTGGGCCGTGGTCCAACCGATCGAATCGAGTTGAACCTGACCGCCCAGGACCTCCAGCGCCAAGGCATCGCTCGGGGAGACGTAGCCGCCGATCGCATCCACGGGCAGACCCGCGTCGGCGTCCGTTGGGCCAAAGCGAACCCGGGCGAGGAGCACGAATTTGTCGTCGCCGATCCCATCGAGGCTGGTCCGGCCCGAAAGGTGGTCGATCCGCCCGAACTCATCGCGGATCAAACCGTCCTGATCCAGCGTGAACGCCGGCCCGAACTGAATTTCGAGCGCCGAGAAGACCGTGGTGTTGTAGCGCAAGTCGAGCGAGAAGCCGGTCACGTCCACGGTGTTGGAATTGGCGCTGGCGCCCCAGAATTCGACCCAGAAGGCGTCCCATTCGTCGAGCCACGCCCGGCCGGTCGGTAGCGCGGACGCCTCGCCGCGATCGTCGCCGGCAAGCGGATCGTCGTCGTCTCGGACGATCACGTCGAGCGTGCCGCCGACCGCCGCGAAGGGCGCCGTGCCGGGCGTCGGCGCGGCGGCGGTCCAGCCGGCCGGATCGTGCCCCCAGGCGCCCAGTGACGCGCGATGGAGCGACGACCCGCCGCCGTCAGCCGCGGTGGGCCAGGGGGCCTTGTCGTTGTAGTCGATCTCGTCTTCGAGCAGCCTGGGATAGTAGTCGGGCTCCTCCAGGGGTGGCTCGTCGGGCCTCTGGAGCTGGACCGCCTCGCCGCCATCGGCCAGCTTGCCCGTATAGGGCCCAACCATCGCCGGCAACGTCGCCAGGCCATAATGCGACTTGAAGGCGTTTCGGGCGGCCATGTCGGTGGTCGGATTGAAGGGCACGACCAGCAAGGTCGAGAAGGCCCCGAGCGAAGTGCCTGCCGGGAAGTCGAAGTCCACGCCGCGGCGGATCCGCCACTCGGTCAGGTCGATCGCGGCGGGCGTGGGATTGTAGATCTCGATGAACTCAAGCTGATCGACGTTGGCCATGTCGCCGGGGTTGTAATGGACCTCGCTCAGGATCACGGGTCCAACGCGGGGGCCGCTGTTGGCCTCGCCCAGCGTGACGCTCTTCATCGGGTAGAGATCGCCCGTGGCGTTCGGCCAGGCGCCGAACGACTCACCGTTGGCCGCGGCCTGAAACTCGACGTGGGCGGCGAAGCGTTCGAGCTTGCCTTCGGCGGCGCTCGTCCAGAGCCAGACGTGGTCGCCGTGGGCGCCGTTGAGGGCGAAGTCGTCGGGATCGGCGCCGGCCGACCAGTTGAAGTCGTATTCGTCGAAGACGTGGTACCCGCCCGCCGGAACGATCGTGCCGGCGGGAATCCGGTACATCAGGTACGAGCCCTCGGTTGTGCCGACGTCGCTGAGATACCAGCCGCTAATGTCGATAGGTTGGCCCGTGGTGTTGAGGATCTCGATGGCATCGACGTCGGGCGGATCGGTGTGGGTGAGGACCTCGTTGATCACCAGGCCCTCGACCCGAGCGAGTCCCGCGCCGCCGGGCGAGCCAGCGTACTGACCGCTCGAGCGCCAGTTCTTGCCGTCGGTGACGTCGCCGTTGGCGTCGATGATCTCCAGCGTGCTCCCCCAGCCGTCGGCCCGGCTCGGCCAATCACCGGAGTCGTCATACTCAAACTTTTGGACAGTGATGCCGTGTTGGTCGATCAGCTTCAGCAATTCTCCCGAGTTGGCGAGCGGATCGAAGCCAACCGTGCCGTCGTTCGGGTCGTTGATAAAGACGCCGGTCACGCGGGCCAGGGCGGCCGTACCGTAACGGGCGGCAAAGGCGTCGCGGTTGGCCACCACAACCACGCGCTGGCCCGGGGCGAGCGAGGAGATGCTGCCCACGGCGAAGTCAAACCAGATGCCCGTAGTGAAATCCGCGACGCTCACGTCGATCGTCGTTGCGCCGACGTTCGTCAGCTCGATGAATTCGAAGAGGTTCTTGTCGTTGAACCCCAGGGCGATTTCGTCCTCGGTCGGGGCGGATGGATGGTAGTTGATCTCGGTGACGCGAAGGTAGTTCTGCAGGTCGCCGATACCGGCCGCGTCGCCGCCGGGCTCGTCCACCGCGGCAGCGGCGCTGAGCATCTGGCGGGGCTCGAGCGGCTCCAGCCGCAGGCGCCGGCCGGCGGCCTTGCGCGGCCGGCCGACCCTTGCACCGCACAATCGCTTGCCGAACACGTTCACCTCCAACGCCCGGTACCGTCAAGAAAACATGGACGTCGTTCACGCTTGTAAGAGGCGACTCCCGTCGCCGATTTGGGCTCAAATCAGGGGCAATCGGCGACGGGAGTCGCCTCCTACAAATCCCGCGCCCTCACGCCGGCACTGGCGGAGCCAGTGGCACCCAGCCCGGGCCCGTTGCGAGGCCGCAAGCGGCATCCAGAGTCGTATGTACACCGGACTTCGTCCCGCCGCTACACCGCCCAGGGGTTGTCCCACTGGGCCCAAAGGGCGTCGACCGCGGGGCGATCGTCGCGGGGTCGCGCCTCGAGCGCGGCCAAGTCGTCGGCCGACGCGTCGGCGTCCACCGAAGCGACCACCCGCCGGGCGAGAACCGCCGTCGCTCGACCCGGCCGCGGGACGGTCGTCTCGTCGAGCACAACGGGGGCAGCGGCGCAGATCGCGTCGACCGCGTTGGCGTTGACCGTTTGCAGGGTGGGCAGGCCGGCCTGGCTGGCCCTGGTCAGCAGCCGGTCCCACGTGACGTCGCCGTCGAGCCGGTCGAGCGTGGCGTTTTGTTCGGCGGTCGAGTGGGAGGCGATCAGGGTGTTGCCGGCGTGCATGGCGGCGGCCATCGGGGCAAACCCGCCGGCGCCGCCCTCGGCCGCTTCGTACGCGGCCAGGAGGATCCGCACGTCCAGGTCGGAGGGGAGCTTGCGGACACCCGGGGCCAACAGCGGGCTCATCAGGTCGTCGCCGTACGTCTGGCTGGCGAGGTGCTGGGCAGCGGCGTCGAGCGCCACGTCCAGGTCCTCGGCGACGAACGATTTGTTGCCCTGGCCGTCGGTTTCGACGTGGCTGGCGAAGCCTTCGTAGCCGCTGGTGAAGCCCAGGGTGTGTCCGATCTCGTGCAGCAGGACGGTGTAAAGGTCGTACTGCTCGAACTGCTCGCTGGCGTCGAGCTGGGAGTACCAGCCGAGGCCGGCCGCGTCGTCGTCGAGCGTGACGCGTCCGCGGATGGGAACGCCCTCTTCGTCGACTTCGAGAATCTGGCCCTCGCCGAGCTGGCTGGTGCCGAAATCCTTGACGACCAGTTGGACGTCGATCCGCTGGGTCAGCCCAAGCCGTTCGGTCCAGGTGTCGATGGCCGCGTCGAGCAGTTCGCCAATCGGGGTGTCGCCCTGGACGTCCAGCCCGGCGCCGATCCAGCGGCGGAGGAACGTGTCGGGATACGCGATTGCCTGTCCACCGGCCTTCGACTTGCAGTAATTCACAACGAAATACGAAAGATCGCCGAGATTGACGTTGCCCGAGCGATCGTAGTCCATCGACCAGACGAACGGCGTCTGGGAATCGACGACGTCCTGGCCATAGGCAGGCACGAAGAACGAAAGGTCGCCCAGGTCGACGCTGCCGTTGTCGTCCACGTCGTAGGGCACGGCCCAGAGCTCGGTCTTGGGTATTTTGCCGACGTGGGGCTCGACGGCTTGACCATCGACCAGTTCGAGCTGGAGGTTGCCCAGTGTCAGGCCGAGGTCGTGCGGGGTAATGACCTGGCTGTCGGCGTCGATCGGCACGTTGTCGCCGTCGAGCGACTCGAAGCGGACGCGGCCCAACAGGACGTAGCCGTCGGCGCCGACGCCGGCGAGCGTGGTGGCTCCGCCCAGTCCCCGCACCAACCCGTCCTGGGCGACGTCGCCCGAGACGTTCTCGACGAAGACGCCGGCGTGTTCGATTTGGGTGGCGGTGAAGTAGTCGCGATTGTAGGCCAGATCGACCGTGGCGGCGCGGACGCCGGAGAGGTTGTCGGTGCGGACCCAGACCTCGACCCAGTAGCCCGTCCATTCGTCGATCCAGGCCTCGCTTTGGGGCAGGGCGTCGACGCGGCCGTCGGCCCCCAGCGACGTGGGTTCCTTGGAGAGCGTCACGTACACGCCGGTTCCCTCGTCCGTCTCCGACTCGCCCGTCTGGGTGCCCATCAGGGGCGCCACTTGGTAGGTGGCGTTCACATATCCTCCGATGGTGAGGTGCGAGTTGGCCCCAACCAGGCTGCTCAGATCGATGATCCACGTGTACGTGAAGTCCAACTGATACGTCCCGGCATCATGGTTCCAATATCCCACGGTGTTATCGTCTTCGACGGCAATGGCGCCGGAGATGTTGTACCGGGCGCCGCCGCCTCCCGGCGAGCGGTAGTCGATGAATCCCGTCGCGACGGTCACGTTGATCGCCCCGATCGACGTATGGGTTGTCCCGTAGAACGGGAGCGGGTTCTCCATGACCACGTTGAACGTGAGATCCCGGATCGCCATTTGCGTGTTGCCCGTCGCCACGTCGACGAAGCTCAAATCGCCGGGCGCCGAGCCGGCCGTCCCGCCGATGCCGGGCGACAAGTCGCCGCCCGGGTACTCCCGGGCGTCCAGAAGGCCGCTTGTGATCTGGAACTGCGTTGGGTTATTCAGATTGTCGACGACTATATTGAGCGAGCCGCCGAAGTAGCTCTGATTGACGCCCGGCGGCGACGCCGTCATGGCCGCTCCGAGGATCATGGCCTCCGTGACGGTAAAGTTCGATTCGAAGCCGAGAACGTTGAAGGTGTACGCGTCCGCGACCTGCTCGACCGTCGCCGTGCCGAGGTGGATCTTAGACAAATCGAGCGTTCCACCGCCCACGCGCGTCACGACGTTCGGCGGGTCGCCGATCTCCAGAGTCAACTCCTGAACGCCCTGCGTCGTGGCCTCGAAAGTCACGTAGCCGAGCCGGCCGAAGCTGGGCGCCAAGGCAGTACCCAGCGGCTCACCCGAATCCGGGAAGTAGCCACCGCCGAATCCGTTTACCACGCCAGTCGTGTTTTCGATGGTTCCCGTGTGCACAAAGTTGAAGGGGCTATCATCGAAGTGCAGAGTCTTGCCATCCGCCACCGTTGTGTCAAACCATACGTTGAGCCTCGCGCCGGTAAGCCCAAGGTCCAACGTGTATAGGTCCTGTATCCAGACTTCGACGACGTATTCGCTGCCGACGGCCACTTCGCTGATCGAGCCGGGCAGCGTGGTCGTCGTGCCCGAGGCCGAGGCCGTCTCCCGGACCACGAGGTACACGTTCACCAGGTCCACCGAGACGGCCACGGTGAACGAGTCCGTGGCCTGAAGCTGGGCCGGCGTGTCTTCCGTGGCCGTGACCGTGATCGTCGCCGGCGTGTGGTCCTGGCCTTCGGCGTAGGCGAGGTACGTCACCCGCAGGTGTGTCCCGCCCACGATCTCGACGGTCGCGAGATCCGTGTTGCTGCTCGCGGCGCTAAAGATGAGATCGTCGCCTTCGACGTCGTTGAAGACGGTCCGCAGGTCGATCAGCTCTGGCTGGGAATCTCCGTCGGCGAGCAACATGTCGTCGATCGGGCTGACGACCACCGGGGCGGTGCCTTGGCCCACGACCTCGACGGTAACCGTGGCCGTGGACGTGCCGCCCAGGCCGTCGGAGACCGTGTAACTGAACGTATCGTCCACGCTCTGGCCGCCCGCCAGGGCCGCCAGCTCGCTCGACGCGCTCGGGTCGTAATGGATCGTGCCGTCGGGATTGATCGAGATCGCGGCGCCCTTGTTGCTGGTTGCGTCGACGCCCGAGACCGAGAGACTCGCCTCGTCGTCGGGGTCCCAGTCGTTGGCCAGAACGTCGATATCGATCGCGGTGGATTCGCCCGTCGTCCTCCCGTCGTCGTCGACGCCCACGGGGTCGTCGTTGGCGCCAGTGATCGTGATGGTCACCGTGGCCGAGCTGTCCTCGGCGCCGTATTCGTCGACGACGGTGTACGTGAACGAGTCGTACGCCTCGACGTTGGCCGCGAGGTGGTTAAACAGCGTGCCGGGATCGTACGAGAACGTTCCATCGGCGTTGATCGTCACGGCCGCGCCCAGGAAGCTGCTGATGGTCTTGGCCACGGCCGAGAGCGTGTGGGGTTCGTCGGGATCGAGATCGTTGCTCAGCAGGTTCCGCCCGGCGTCGGCCGGCAGCGATTCGTCCTCGCCGATCGCGTAGGCGTCGTCGACGCCGCTGGGGGCGTCGTTGACGCCGGTCACGGTGATCGTCACCTTGGCCGTGGCGAAACCGCCGTGCCCGTCGGTCACGGTGAAGCTGAACTCGTCCACCGCCGTCACGTCTTGAGGAAGCTCCTGCAAATCCTCCACGCCCCGCGGGTCGTAGGTGAACTGGCCGTTGGCCAGCACGCTGAACGTGACGCCCTTCGACGTGACACCCGTCGTGGGAACGGCCGTGAGAACGTCGTTCGTGTCCGGATCCGTGGCGCCGGCGAGAACGTTTCCGGTCAGCTCGGCATCCGCGGTTACGCCGGCCGTCTGGTCGTCCGCCGTCGGGGCGTCGTTCGCGCCGGTGATCGTGATGGTCACGGTGGCCACGTCGGAGCCGCCGTGGCCGTCGATCAGCGTGTAGCTGAACGTGTCCTCGACGGGGTCGTCGTCGACCGACAGATAGTTGAACGTCGCGCCGGGATCGTAGGAGAACGTGCCGTCGGCGTGGATCGTGACCGACACGCCCAGGGTGCTGGTGATGGTCTCGGCCACGGCCGTGAGCGTAGCGCCGGCGTCGGGATCGGCGTCGTTGTCCAGCAGGTTCCGCCCGGCGTTGGCCGGCAGCGACTCGTCCTCGGTGATCGTGTAGGCGTCGGCGTGGGCGACCGGGTCGTCGTTCGCGCCGGTGATCGTGATGGTCACCGTGGCGGTGCTCGAGCCGCCCTTGCCGTCGGTCACCGTGTAGGTGAACGTGTCCTGGACGGGATCGTCGTCGGCCGACAGATAGTCGAACAACGCGCCGGGGTCGTAGGAGAACGTGCCGTTTTCGTGGAGAACAACCGTCGCGCCCGCGCCGCTGGACTTCGTCTCGGCCACGACCGAGATCGTGTCCGTCAGATCGACGTCGTCGTCGTTGTCCAAGAGTTTTCGCGCGGTGTCGGCCGGGAGTGGATCGTTTTCACCCGTGGTGAAGGCGTCGTCCTGAGCGACCGGGGCGTCGTTGACGCCCGTGACGGTGATGGTCACCTTGGCCGTGTCGAAGCCGCCGTTGCCGTCGCTGATCGTGTAATAGAAGAAATCCTGGACGCTTCCGTTCTCCGGAAGCCCCTGCAGCGCGTCGGCCCCGCGGGGGTCGTAGGTGAAGTTGCCGTTGACGTCGACGCTGACCGCGGCCCCGAGATTGCTCTGGGGGTCGAAGCCCGTGACGATGAAAATGTCGCCGGGATCGTCGTCGTGGTCGTTATCCAGCAGTCCGCCGGCCGACAGGAGCGTGTCCTCGTCGGTCGTCCCGCCCGCGTCGTCCTCGGCCACCGGCGCCGCGTTGGCCACGACGGTCACCGTCACCACGGCCGTGCTCGTCGCGCCGGACGCGTCGCGGATCGTGTAGCTAAACATCTCCTGGCCTTCGCCTCCCAGCAGGTCCACCGGCGTGTAGACGAGCGACTTGCCGTCTTGGCTCAAAATGACCGTGCCGTTTTGCGAGCCCTGCGTGAAGCTGTCGATCACGATCTCGTCGCCCTCGTCGGGATCCGAGTCGTTGGCCAGAACGTCGACCGCGCTCGCGCGGTTATTGGCGACGGTCGCGCCGTCGTCCACGGCCACGGGGGCGTCGTTCGCGCCGGTGATCGTGATGGTGACGGTGGCCGTGTCCTGCCCGCCCTGGCCGTCGTCCACGGTGTAGCTGAACGTGTCCTGGAGGGGGTCGTCATCCGCCGAGAGGCCGTTGAACGTCGCGCCGGGATCGTAGACGAACGTGCCGTCGGCGTGGATCGTGACCGATACGCCCAAGGCGCTGGTGATGGTCTCGGCCACGGCCGCAAGCGCGTCGGCCGTGTCGGGATCGGTGTCGTTGGCCAGCAGATTCCGCCCGGCGTTGGCCGGCAGCGAGTCGTCCTCGCCCATGGAATAACCGTCGTCCCCGGCGTCCGGCGTGTCGTTCGCGCCGGTGATCGTGATGGTCACGGTGGCCGTGTCCTGCCCGCCCTTGCCGTCGTTCACGGTGTAGCTGAACGTGTCCTGGACGGGGT
>JAFGDS010000063.1 GCA_016931995.1 Pirellulales bacterium | reverse complement strand
TGGCCCCAACGGGGCCTCTTACAACACAATCCGCCCCGCCTTGCGGGGCAAGCCAAACCCACGCCCTACGGGCGTGGTCGATTAGTCGTCCGGAGTATTTGGCTCAGTTCACGCGGCTTTCGGAGAGTCCGACACCCGCTCCTCTCGGCGTTACCGGTCCCCAAAATGCTATAGCGTCGTTCCATTTTCGCGTGAACCTGAACCAATCGCGTGCGTCTAACGTAACGAAGGCGCATAATGAAACGGGTCAGGACGCCAAACCGCTTGAGCAAAGACTGGTTAGGGCAAACCAGCCGCCCGAGGAGGTCGCCATGAACGACAATGATTTCCGTCGGCGGGGCATGGACAACGATGCGGAAACCTGCGGAGTCGCGGTCCGCTGCTCACTCGGTTCGTTCACGCGTTTCAACCGGTGGATCGATGGCCAGTTGGCCCAGTTGGAGCGACGCTGGGCCCATGTCGCCGCCCCGGCCCAGCGCGATCGCGAGGCCCGCATCCGCGGCGCCAGACCGCGATAGGAGCCCGCCGGTTTCTCGACGCCGGGCGCGGCGGTCGAAGCTCCTCCACGGGGTCGTGCGGAGACGAGGCCCAAGACGCCCTCGCCCTCGCTCCCCGATTCGGCGGTCGGCTTTGGGGGAGCGAGGGCTCGGGGAACGGCGCTTATCGCTGCCGGCCGCGTCGTCGCGGGCCGATCAGGCTGGCCAAGCCCAGCACGAGCAAGGCGACGGCGCCCGGCTCGGGCACGGCCGCCGTGGGCACGCCGGCGCCCCAATTGGCCGCGAGGATCGCGAGATCCAGATCGTCCACGGCCTGGTCGTCGTTGAAATCGCCGTCGTCCCAGGTCGCTCCGGTGGCCTTGAGCCAGTTCGCCGCCAGCAGCGCGGCGTCGGCGGCGTCCACCTTCCCGTCGCGGCTGGCGTCACCCGGCGGAAAGACCACGGTGCCCGCGACGAAGTTCAAGTACACTTCGCCGCCGCCGTCGACCGTGGTGTTGAAGCTGCCCGCCGCGAACGCGCCGTGGGCGATCGAGCCGAAATTGCCGGTCGTGCTCGTGCCGACGTCCATGATGAGCCAGCTATGGTCGGAGGTCCAAAAGGCTTCACCCGGCGCGGGATCGCCGACGGCGGCGAAGTCGAGCGTGAGCCGCGATGTCCCGCCGAGGACAAGATCGTTGGGAGCGACGACCATGTCGTAGGCGCTGCCCGGCCCGCCGGTGGCGCTGTCCTTCAACTCGGCCAGGCCCCAGATGAGGTTGCCGCCAGGCGAGAAATCGAGGACACCGCCGGCGCCCGCGATGAGCACGCCGGGGCCGTCCACGCCGGGCTCAATGCCGCCGCCGGCGACCGCGACGTTGCCCACGATCGTGCCGATCCCCTCGACGGCCTGCCCGCTCGGGATCGTCATGCCCGCCGCCGAGGCGTCCAACGCGGCCGTGGCGTGCTCGAGGCGGATCGACGGCGCGACGAGATCCGCGCCCGCGGCAAGGTACACGGTGCTCTTGTTGCCGATGGAGACGCTTTCCGTCGCGGCGAAATTGGCGTCGAGGTAGATCATCACGGGCGAGCCGCCGCTGCCCGCGCTATAGGCGATCAGGTTCTTCACGGAGTTCGCGGGGTTGGTCAGATGGATCGGCGCGGGATACGCCGAACCCGTGGCGGAGTTTATCACGGTCAGCGCGTAGTCGCCGGAGATGGGACCGCTGATGATGTTAGTCAGGGCGTCCGGGTTCGCCGGGTTCACCTGAATGCGGATGGTCGCGTCGCCGGCGAGCGTGACGGAGCCCTGCAGGTCGCGGACGCCCGCGCTGTTGGCCGAGGTGTAGAATTCCAACGCGCCCCGGCCGCCCAGGCCGGCGCCCGAAATCGTGAACGGCTTCGCCGTGATGCAGTTGTCCGCGCGGATGCTCAAGGTGGAGCCGGATTCGACGGTGACGCTCGCCGAGGCGGAGCCTTGGATGGAACCCTGCAACCCGGCCGTGGCGTCGGAATGGAGCATGCACAGCAGGCCGTCGCCGCCGATCACCACGGGAGCGTCAAACGTGTTGGTGCCGTACAGATAGAGATACCGGCTGCTCGTGCCGGCCCCGTCGAGCCGGAGCGTTTCCACGCCGGGCGCCGTCGCGAGATCCGTGTAGAACCTCGCCCGATAATAGGTCACCACCGACGGCGTCGTTCCCGTCAGCGTGATCGAGCCGCCATTGAAAAAGTCCGGCTCGAGGTAGTACTGCTTATACGTGGTGACCCCCGTCGCCGTGACGTTTCCGTACACGGTGACCTTGAATTCCTCGCTCGACACCGCCGTGCCGAACCGCGCGGCGTCGGGCGCCGCGTTGTCCCAATCGACGTTCCAATCGGGCCCGACCCCGGTGTTCCATTTGTATTCCCCGAAGGAGCTGATCCACGTTCCCGGGCCGTCGGTTATCGCGGCCTCGTCTCCCGTCACAGCATCCCAGATCAGGACCGCATGGACGGTCGCGGGGCACATCATCAGCGTCGCGATGGTCGCGATGCCGATCCAAAGTCGTGTGTTCATGCGAGATCCTCCAATTTGAATCAAGGGAGTTTCCATTACCGGCGGCCTCGGCGCCCGAAGGGCAACAAGGCCAGCCCTCCCGCCAACAACGCCAGGAGTGAAGGCTCCGGCACGGCGACGAAATGCAAGAGCACGTCGTTATCGACCACCGTGGTGCCGAACGTGCCCGCGGCGAAGCTGCCGTTGGTGACGGCGTTGAAGTTGCCCGTCGTGCCGCTGCCGACCTCAATGACTCTCCACGTGTGGTTGGACTTCCAGAACGCCACGCCCGCGTCAGGATCGCCGACCGCCGAGAGGTCCAACGTCAAGTGCGACGTTCCGCCGAGCACGAGATCGCCGGTGACCGTGGCCAGGTCGAAGTCGGCGCCCGGCGCGCCGTCCGCGTTGTCCACCAGCGAGGCCAGCTCCCAGGTCATGCCTGCGCCAGCCGACATGTCGAGGTTGCCGGCGACCGTGAGCGTTCCGGGGCTCATGCCCGGCATGATCGCGCTGCCGGCGTCGGCCGTGACGTTCCCCAACACGGAGCCGATCCCCTGGAGCGTCTGTCCGGCGGCAAGCACCAGGCCCCCGGCCGAAGCGTCCAGCGTGGCGGTGGCGTGGTCGAGGCTTATCCAGGGCGTGTCGAGGTCGGCGTCGGCGCCGAGAAACACGGTGCTCTTGTTGCCGATGGAGACCTTCTCCGTCGCGGTGAAGTCGGCGTCGAGGTAGATCAACACGGGAGAGCCGCCGCTTCCCGTGCTAAAGGCAATCAGACTCTTGATCGCGTTGGCGGGGTTGGTCAAATGGATGGGCGCAGGGTAGGCGGAGCCGGTGGCGGCATTCAGTACGGTGAATTCATAATCGCCGGAGATCGGACCGCTGATCGTGTTGATTAAGGCCTCCGGTTTGGCGGGATCCACCTGGATCCGGATCATGGCGTCGCCCGCAAGGGTCAGCGGACCCTGCAGATCGCGAACGCCCTCGCTGGTGTACGAGGTGGAGAACTCCAGCGCGCCTCGACTGCCCAGCCCCGTTCCGGAAATCGTGAACGGCTTGGCCGAGGTGAAGTTGTCGGCCCGAAAACTCAGCGTCGAGCCGGCTTCGATCGTGATGCCGGCTGCGCTAGCGCCTTGGATGTTGCCCTGTGACGTGGCGTCGGAATGGAGCATGGCCAGCAGACCTGCGCCGCCGATCACCGCCGGGGCATCGAATGTGCTGGTCCCGTATAGATAGAGGTACCGACTGCTCGTGCCGGCTCCCTCGAGTCGCACCGTTTCCACGTCGGGAGACGTCGTGAACCCGACGTAGTATTTCGGCCGGTAGTAGGTCACGATCGCCGGCGAGGCGCCCACGAGTTCGATCGTGCCCCCGTTGTCTGCGTCGGGCGAGACAACGGACGTTCGGAAGGCGGTCACGCCCGCGGCCTTGACCGTTCCGCTGACCGTGACGTAGTGCGTGGTGCTGCCGGACGACGTGCCGAACTGGGCCGCGTCCGGCGCGGCGTTGTTCCACGCCACGTTCCACGGGTCGGCCCCGACGTTCCAGTTCGGCGGGCCGCCGTCCTGCCAGACGCCGTCGCCCATGGTGATCCCGCCGTCGTCGCCGGTCGTCGTGTCCCAGATCAAGGCGGATTCGGCCGCCGCGGGCAGGAGAAGCAGAGCCAGGAAGACCGAAATCGCCGTGAGATGGTGCCGGTTCATGATGAGATCCTCCGATCGGTGGAAAGCAGCGTCAACGTCTGCCGGGTCGCGACCTCTTCATGTTCCATTTCCAGGTTCCTCGAAAGGACGCCCCCTACGCAATCCAAAATCCCGTTAAAAACCTCAGTGTTTGCGTCACACGCTCGTCGGATGGGCAAAGTGCCCCTCTGGAAATCAGATCCTCCCCGTTGACAGGATCGCCGACGCACGGGCGGCGGTCGTCATCCCCGCGAAAAAGAAGGCCGTCAGGCCAGCCGCGCGCAACATCCCATCCGATGCCGGACATCCGACCGCGGACGATACGTGGGGGGCGCTCCGCCGAAGCCGGGCGTCGCGACGGAAGAAAAGAGGGAACGAGGAAGACGCCGCGTACGGCAGCGCGGCGGCGCCGCCGTGCGCGCGCAAAAAAAGATCATGGCAAGCCGATCCGTCGCCTTACCATGATCTTTATCCTGAAACGGAACAACGCGTGTCCCGCCCTCCCGGCACGTCTGTACGGTCTTTATCGGCCGGAATCGACGCGCCGCTAAAGCCGATTCGGCCGGCCGGGGGCGCATTGAACGAAAACGTGGACGCACCCCACGTTCGGGCCTCGCTCGCGCGTGCCATTGGCTCCGCCAGTGCTGGAAAACGCGGGGTTGTCGTGCTGGCATGCGAGCCGTTGGCGCGTGCCCTAGCTTGTCGGTTCGGGCGGATCGGGTGGATCGCCCAGCACGGGAGCAGGGGATCGCGGCGCCGCGGGCAACACCACTGGAGAGGGGGCAGGCGCGGCCGTCGGCGCGGGCGGATCAGCCGAGGGCGCGTTCGCCCCGCACGAGGAGACGCCGCACCCAGGCGCCACGTGCATCACTACCGGACCGCACGACATCGCCGGGCGGCGGCACATCCACCAACCCCAGCACCGGCCACGTTCTTCGCAATAGCCCTCCCAGGCGTCGTCGCACCGCGACGGCGGACACTGGCAACAACCGGGCACCATCGACCCGTAGCCGGGAGCGCCGCACGCCGGGGCCCCGTAATAACTTGCTTGGCCGCTGCCGCAGCCGGAGCAGCCGCCCGGGCTGTTCCACGCCCGCTCGAACGCCCAGGCAGGCTCCGCGCAAAGCGCCAGCGCCAAGCCCCCCGCCGCGGCGAGCATCCCAAAATAGCTACGCATGGAGACGACTCCTTTTTCACAAACAGACGGCTGGACTACCTCAATAGGCTTTCTTCGGCCGGCCGGGGACCGAAAACGACCTGACCCGGTCCGCGCGGCAAAACGAACACGACCGACGCGGCCCGAACCGCGACCGGATCGACCGTGTCAACTGTTCCGGCGATCCGGCCGGCGCGTACCCCCCACTTGCGTAAACCCGCCGACACTGGTAGGCTCCACGAACAACCCTGGGGGCTGTCCCAATTTTCGCGGCGAGAGAGGACTCGATTCTTTGGAGACGGGTGAATCGCCGCGAAAATGGGACTGTCCCCTTTGACGCCCTCACCCTACATGTCGGTTCCCTTGCCGTCATGCTGAGCGAAGCGAAGCATCTCCGCTGCCGGCCCGCCGGTGAGATCCTTCGCTTCGCTCAGGATGACAGGCGTTTCGCTCAGGATGACAGGCGTTTCGCTCAGGGATGACAGGCGTTTTGCTCAGGGATGACAGGCGTTTTGCTCAGGGATGACAGGGCTGCGTTTCGGGCAACGTTAGATAGTTTAAGTTCATACATACTCCCAATGTTTCCCCGTTTGACTCCCGTTTAATTAGAAGGTGAGATCCCTCGCAATGAAGGCTTTGGTCAAGGCAAAACCGGAAGTGGGCCTCTGGCTTCAGGACGTGCCCATGCCGAAGGTGGACGCGAACGACGTCCTGATCAAAATACTCAAAACCAGCATCTGCGGCACGGACGTCCATATCTGGAACTGGGACGCCTGGGCGCAAAAGACGATTCCGGTGCCCATGACGGTGGGGCACGAGTTTGTCGGGCGGATCGAGAAGATCGGGGCGAACGTCCACGACTTCAAGCCGGGCGATCTGGTCAGCGGCGAGGGCCACCTGGTCTGCGGCCGCTGCCGCAATTGCCTGGCCGGCCGGCGCCATCTCTGTCCGCACACCAGCGGCGTCGGCGTCAACCGCGACGGCGCCTACGCGGAGTTTCTCTCCATCCCCGTGACCAACGTCTGGGCCGCCGATCCGTCGATCCCCCTGGAGGTCCTCAGCAGCTTCGACCCACTGGGCAACGCCGCGCACACGGCCTGCTCGTTTCCCGTGATGGGCGAGGACGTGCTCATCACCGGAGCCGGTCCGATCGGCTGCATGGCCGCGGCCATCTGCCGCCACAGCGCCGCGCGGCACGTGGTCGTGTCCGACATCAACCCCTACCGCCTCGATCTGGCCCGCAAAATGGGCGCCACCCTGGCCGTCGACGCGCGAACCGAGCGGATCGCCGACGCGCAAAAGAAGCTCGGCATGAAGGAAGGTTTCGACGTTGGCCTGGAGATGTCGGGCAATCCCGAGGCGTTCCGCGAGATGCTGGCCAACATGTGCCACGGCGGCAAGATCGCCCTGCTGGGCATCCTCCCGCCCTCCGAAATCGACTGGAACCTCATCGTCTTCGACGGCCTGACGATCAAAGGCATCTACGGCCGCGAGATGTACGAGACCTGGTACAAAATGACCATGATGATCCAGTGCGGCCTGGACATCACGCCCATCATCACGCACCGCTTCCACTACACCGAGTTCGAAAAAGCCTTCGAGGTCATGCGCTCCGGAAACTCCGGCAAGGTCGTGCTGACCTGGAGCGAAGGGTAGCGGGGGGCGGAGGTCGGAACGCGGAAGTCGGAAAGTGGGGAATGAGCGCGTCGTCCGGGAAGTTGTTGCCGAGCCGCTTATCGGGACACGAAGGAGCCAGAGTCATCCTGAGCGGAGCGAAGGATCTCGTCGATGGAATCCTGGCTCTACCCCCAATCCATTTGGTCTTCCCGTGGAGGTGCGGCATGTCTCGCAACAACGCCGCCGGCATTGTTTGGATGACGATTCTCTGTGTGAGCCTTCTCTCGTCATGGTCGCCGGCGCAATCGCTCCCCGCGGCGCCGCCGAAGCTGGACGTGTCGTATGTGACGCCGGACGTGGTTTTTGCGGCCGTGGCCCATCCGCGTCGAGTGCTCACCGCGCCCGAGATGGACGTGCTGCCGATTGAAGTCATTGCGGCGTTCGGTATCAAGAAGTGGGGGATCGACCCAGCGGGTGTCGACGAGGTCTTGTTCATCGCGGAAGTGCATTCGGAAACCGCGGAATCGTCGGGGGCCTTCGTGATTCGTCTGGCAAAGCCTTGCTCATTGGCGCAACTGCGGCCAGCGTTCAAAGGCAGGACACCTGAATCGCAACTTGACGGCAAGCCCTGTTACCGAGACACGGATGGGAAAGCGTTGAGCGTGTTCATGCCTAACGACCGGACGGTGCTGTCCGCGCCGTACGAGATGCTGGAACGTATGATCGCTCAACAGGCTAAGCCGGTTGAAGGTCCCATGACGCGGCTCTTGGGCGATATGGACGCGTCGGATGACCTTTTCGCGGTCTTTGTAATGGATCGGATCCGGTCGGTGACCCGTGAGGCCATGGCAGCTATCCCGTGGCCGCCCGAGTTTGAACCAGTGCGGCGGCTGCCGGACCTTGTCACAACGGTTGACGTGAACGTGAACTTCCTCGGAGGCGCACGCGCCCTGGTGAGCGTCCGCGCCAAGGACGAGGTGGCCGCGGCGGAGCTAGAGACCATGGCGAACCGAGCCCTGCAGATGCTCGAAGAGAACGTCTTGTCGAAGTCCGCTGAAGGGAGCGCCATCGTTGATCCCGCGGAGCACGCTCTGGCGGCGTATGTTGATCGCATGACCCGTCGGATGATCCGGAAATTCCAGCCGGTGCGCAAAGGTGATCGGTTGGTTGTTTCCGTTCGTGCCGACGATCCGGACATCCGATTTCTGGTTTCCATTCCCTTTTGGATTCAAACGAAGACGACCGTTCAGCGAGTCCTTGACACGACGAATAAGAGTACGATGCGCCGATCTGTTGAGCAGCCCGTCGCACACCGTGAGGTCGAACCGCAGGACGGGCGTTGAACGTCATTCGGATGAAACGGTTTGCAGGATGCGGCAAACCCCGTGCGATGCCGTTCGGCTCCCTCTCCCGGCAACGGCCACCGGCGGATACAATGGAGCACGCTGCAGTACGTTCTTCGCGTCGTCCCTTCTCCAACCCCCTTGACCCACCATGTACGACTCCCTCAAAAAACACCTGATCGGACAGCTCGACGACATCCGCGCTAGCGGGCTCTATAAGGCGGAGCGGGTGATCGCCACGCCGCAGGGGGCGCGGATCGCCGTGGTCGGCGGACGCGAAGTGCTCAACTTCTGCGCCAATAACTACCTCGGCCTGTCCAACGACCCCCGCCTCGTGGCCGCCGCCCGGGCCAGCTACGACCGCTGGGGATTTGGACTTAGCAGCGTGCGGTTCATCTGCGGCACGCAAGAGCTGCACAAACAGCTCGAAGCGGCCATCTCGGCCTTCCTCGGCACGGAGGACACCATCCTCTACAGCTCGTGCTTCGACGCCAACGGAGGGCTCTTCGAGACCCTGCTGGGCCCGGAGGACGCCATCATCTCCGATGAGCTGAACCACGCGAGCATCATCGACGGCGTGCGGCTGTGCAAGGCCCAGCGATTCCGCTACCGCAACAACGACGTGGCCGATCTCGAAACGCAGCTCCAGGCGGCCGCCGGCGCGCGGCTGAGACTCATCGCCACGGACGGCGTGTTTTCGATGGACGGGATCGTGGCCAATCTGGCCGGCGTGTGCGAGTTGGCCGAGCGGTACGACGCCGCCGTGATGGTCGACGACTCCCACGCCACGGGCTTCATGGGCCGCACCGGCCGGGGCACGCCCGAACACTGCGGCGTCCAGGACCGCGTGGACGTCGTCACCAGCACGCTGGGCAAGGCCCTGGGCGGGGCCTCCGGCGGGTTCACGTCCGGACGGAAGGAGATCATCGAACTGTTGCGGCAGCGGAGCCGGCCGTATCTGTTCTCCAACACGCTGGCCCCGTCCATCGCCGCGGCCACGCTGGCCGTGCTGGGCATGTTGAGCGAGACGACCGCGCTCCGCGACCGGCTCGAGGAGAACACCCGCTACTTCCGCGCGGCGATGAAGGAGCGCGAGTTCGACATCCCCGCCAGCGCGCACCCCATCTGCCCGATCATGCTGGGCGACGCCGTGCTGGCCACCAAGATGGCCGCGATGATGCTGGAGGAAGGCGTGTACGTGATCGGGTTCAGCTACCCCGTGGTGCCCAAGGGCAAAGCCCGCATCCGCGTCCAAATCTCCGCCGCCCACACCCGCGCGGACCTGGACCACGTCATCGCGGCGTTCACGAAGGTCCGCCAGGCGTGCGGGAATGGATGATCTTGCGACGTACTACCGCCCACCGGCGTTCGATTTCGCCCCGCCACCGCCTCGCGAGCGGCATTCGCGGCTGGGAATCGCGTCGTTCGTGTTGGCGCTTCTGAGCGGATTCGCGATCGTCGCCGCGTTCTCCGCGATTTTCGTCATGGCAATCGACGCCCCGCAGCGCCGCCCCGACACCCTGTTCGCGCTGGCCATTGGGACCACGATCCTGGCGAGCATGGCGGTGTCCTTCGTGGGCTTGGCGCTGGGTATCGCCTCGGTCGTCCAGTCCACCCGAAAGCGCGTCTTTGGCATTCTCGGCCTGGTTTTCAACACAATCCTTTTTTTCGCCATGTGCGGGATCATGGCAATCGGGTTCGTGGTGAGTCGGAGCTAAGTAGAAAAAAGAAGGTAGGGTGGGGCACACTTGCTCCACCGCCAATCGGCGCATTTGGAGCGGCAGGTGTGCCCCACCCTCCCGCTGAAAACGCAATACTCCCAGCCTACCACGGTGAACACTTCAATCCGCTCGCGGAGGAAGCACTGTCCTGCCCCAGTCGGAATTGGAATTCTCGTTGTTGCGGGTTAGTATAACCCGAAGCGAAGGAGGATTCCATGAGTGGCAAGGA
>JAFGDS010000062.1 GCA_016931995.1 Pirellulales bacterium | reverse complement strand
CGCCGACCGATTCCCGGATCGCCCTCCCGTCGTTGGGCGTCTTCCGGTTCACCAGGATCCTCCCCTTGAGCGTCATCACACACACCTGGACCGCCTCGTCGTGGTAGTCCAAACCCACAAAAACCTTTACAATGGCCATGCCTATTGCTCCTTGAGGAAAACGAATCGGTTTGCCGCGAATCCGTTTTACCACTTGGAGCAATAGGCTTTCATCACCATCTACCGCTGACTTTGCCCGGCCGCGAAGATTCCCGGGACCAAGATGAATAACGCATTGTTGAAGTCCGCGCGTGCGGAGCCGTGGGCATATCCCCCTTCCGGAAGGAGGTGCGGCATGTGCGCTCGGCCGTTTTTCTCCGTCATGCTGGCCGTATTGGTTGCTTGGGCGGCTCTGGGGAATCCGCGGAATGCCGCCACGGTGGAACTCAAGGAGCGAAAACCGCTCCAGGAGCTTCCGCCCGACATGACGGGCGCCACAGCCCCTGGCGGCATACTCTCGCTGGCGATCTCGCCCGATGGAAAGACCCTGGCCACGGCCGGCACGCTGCCGGGCGCGAAGGCGGCTTCGATCGGCGACCGCGTGGTCAAAGCTGTCACGGGCCGGAATCCCACGGGCGGCGTCCAACTCTGGGATCTGGCCAAACGGAAGCCGCGCTTTGCTGTCTTGGGGCTGCAACGAACGGTCAGGCAGGTCGTCTTCTCGCCCGATGGGAAGACCCTAATCAGTTGCGGCTCCCGGTCACCGGACGGCGAGGTCGTCGGCGGAGAGATCCGCCGCTGGAACGTGGCCGAGCGAACTGGGGAGTTGTTATGGCAGGACGACCAGGTCCATTTCGGTTGCGTGAGCTTTTCGCCGGACGGCGGGATGCTGGTCGTTCCGTTGGGAAGCTGGAACCGCGGTGGGAAGTGGGCGGAATTGTGCTTTTGGAACGTCCGGGAGCATGCCATCGAGCCGGAGATCCCCTGGGCCTTCGAGAAGAACGAGCATCACCCCATCACGGCCGCCGCGTTTTCTCCCGACGGGAAGCGGCTGGTGGCCGCCAACGGCGACGGCGAAATCAAACAGTGGCGAGTCGGCGACTGAAGGCCGTGAGTGCCACTGGCTTTGCCAGTGCCTTGGCGCTGCGGGACAAGCCAGCCGGGTGCCCGCCCACTTGCGGCTTCGCAGCGAAGCCGCGCCGGCTTACGCTCCGCAGCCGTGCTTATCGAGCTTTTCGCGGAGGGTGTCGGCGGTGAAGGGCTTGACGAGATAGTCGGAAACGCCGGCCTGGATGGCCTGCATGACGCGGCCCTTCTCGGCCTCGGTCGTAATCATGATGATCGGGACGTTTTTGTCCATCGCGCGGATCTCTTGGACAACCTCGAGGCCGGTCTTGCCCGGCATATTCCAGTCGGTCAACACCAGGTCGAACTCGCCCGGCTTGAACAGGGCCACGGCCTCGGCGCCGTCGGCGGCCTCGGTGGCGTCGGGTACGCCGACCGCCTGGAGCGATCGCAGAATGATCTTGCGCATCGTGCTGGAATCGTCAGCGACGAGAACTCGGCTGGACATGGTTCATCCCCGTTGTCTGCTCTCTCATTTAGGGAACCAAGCCGTCGCTTGGTTCCGTTTTCGTGAAATCCTAGGTCACGCGACGGGTTTGTCAAATGGCGGTTGGCGCGTCCGGGAGGGAGCGCGGCGGCGCGTCCGCGACACGCGCGGACGCGCCGTGTGGCGTCGCGGGCCGCGTCGATCCGCCGCCGGATGGAACCGAAGCCCCTTGGGTCCTGGGCTCTCCCGTCGCGGTACAACCGGTTGGATCCCACCAACCGGCACGCCTGTAAGTCTGACAGGATCATTGTGCGGCGAGGATCAGCCAGGGGTGGCATAACCTATAGTTCCACCGCGTGGGGAGACGCCGTCGGGTGGCGTCGTCACCCGGCACGAGTTGAGGCGACCCACTCCAATCCAACTGGATAAGAGGAGCGTTCCATGTCCACCGTGACGCATGCCGAAACGGCGACGCAGGAGAATCGCCGAACCGAAGCCATGGAGACGATGCAACTGGTCAGCTTTCGCCTGGCGCAGGAGGAATACGGGATCGAGATCACCAAGGTTCAGGAAATCATCCTGATGGGCGAGATCACGAGGGTGCCTCAGACGCCGGCGTATATCAAGGGGCTCATCAACCTGCGCAGCACGGTGATTCCGATCGTCGATCTGCGATTGCGGTTTGGGCTGGCTCGGGAAGAGACGACCGACGAAACGCGGATCATGGTGGTCAACGTGTGCGGCAAGACGATCGGGATCATCGTGGACGCGGTGAGCGAGGTGCTTCGGATCGCCCAGGACCAGATTGCCCCGCCGCCGCCGACGGTGGCCGGCCTGGGCCACGAGTACCTGACGGGTCTGGTGAAGCTGGAGAACCGGCTCCTTATCCTCTTGGACATCGACCGAATTATGAGCCAGGAGGAAACCGCCCAGGCGGAAGCGGCCGCCGCGGCTGCCGTGTGACGCGGCCCGAGGGATCGCCAAGAGCGACGGCGCCCTTGGCGCGACGACGAGACCCATCGCCTATGCGAAGAACCGAATTCGTCCTCACGCGATCTCTTCCATCCAAGCCCCAACGCCATGTCGCCACCCGAATTGCTCAAGCCCGCCTCGTTCGAGACGAATCTGGTCCAGGTGACCGATTCACAATTGGCGCGGTACGCGCGGATGATTTACGATCGGACGGGAATTCGCGTGTCGCCGCACAAGAAGACGCTGTTGTCGAATCGGCTTCGGCGCCGGCTGCGGGAGACCGGCATCGCGGGATTCGACGCGTACTACGAGCACCTTCGGCGGCTCCGCCCGAACGACCCGGAATGGGACGCCTTCCTTCAGGAGATCACGACGCACGAGACGTACCTTTTTCGCGACGAGGTGCAATGGGACTGGTTTCGGCAGCGGTTCCTTCCGGATCTCGTCGAGTCGGCGCGGAGCGGAGGACGGCCGCGACGGCTGTGGATCTGGTCGGCCGCGTGCAGCACCGGCGACGAACCGTACACGATTGCCTGCTGCATCGCGGCGGGGTTACCCGATCTGTCGACGTGGGAAATCCGCGTTTTGGGCACGGATATCGGCGCCGGCGCGCTGGAGAAGGCGGAAGAGGCCGTGTTCTGCCAGCGAGCGATGCATCTGGTTCGTCCGGAACATCACCGGTTTTTCACCAAGGCGCGCGACGCCCACATCTGGCAGGCCAAGCCGATTCTCCGCAAGATGGTCTCGTTCCGCCGACACAACTTGATGGAGCCCCTGGCCGAGGGGCCGTTCGACCTTGTGGTGTTGAAGAACGTGTTGATCTACTTCGACGTAACGTCGAAGAAGCGGGTTTTGGAAAACGTCCGGTCGAGGATCCGGGCGGGCGGCCTCCTGATGGCCGGCGCGGCCGACGGCGTCGCCGACCTGGTTCGCGACTACCAGCGGATCCAGCCGTGGCTCTTCCAACGTCCCCTCGCCCCCAATGCGCGCTCCGACCGGAGGGAACGATGAGCCAGACGGCCCCCGTCGCCCGAGACGAGTTCTTCGAAAGCTTGTTGGGGGATTTCCTCGACGAGTCGGGCCAGCTTCTTGACTCGCTCAACGACCATCTTCTGCAACTCGACGAATGGGTTCGTTCCCTGGCCGAGGACCACCGCGAGCGGTGCGACGACCATCTGCTCAACCAAATGTTCCGGTCGGCTCATAGCCTCAAGGGGCTGTCGGCCATGCTGGGGTTGACCGACATCAATACGCTGACCCACCGCGTCGAAAACGTCTTCGACGCCGCGCGCAAGAACCAACTCGTTATCACCGGCAGCGTCGTCGAATTGATGTTTCAGGCGGTCGACCGGCTCGTGAGCCTCGTCGGGGCCCTCAAGGATCCCGAAGCCGAACCGGTCGAGTGCGAGTCGATCATCGGGCAGATCGCCCAACTGCTTCAAGCCAGCGGCGCCGAGCGCCATCAGAGCTCGCAGGCCGACGCGGAACGAGCGCTTCGCGAGATCCAGATCGAATCGGCCGCGGCGGAACCCCATCCGTCAACGTCCGAACCGGCTTCGCCGCCGCCGGCCGCCGGCCCACCCGTTGACGCGCCGGACGCGCCCGACTTGTTCGCCGGCATCCGCGACGAGGGCGAGGCGCCGTCCAAGTACCTGTCGATCTTCATCGACGAGACGGAGATGGCGCTGGACCAGTTGGCCGACATGTTCGTGTCGGTCGAAGGCGGCGGCTCGCGGCACGACATCGAGCAGGCGTTGATCATCTCGCACCGGATCAAGGGTTCCGCGGCGTCGGTCGGCCAAAACCGGGCCGCCAAGCTGGCGCACCTGATGGAGGACTTGATTCAGAACGTCGCCAGCGCCGGATGCGGCCTGTCCGCGGGGGTGACGGACGCGATGCTGCAATGCACGGACCATCTGCGGCAATACGTCGAGGGTCTCAAAAAGGGGAACCCGGCCGAGTACGACTTCAACCGACCCGCCCGGGCGCTGCTCGCCGCGATGCCGAGCGCCGCGGTCCAGACGGCGCCGCCCGCCGCTGGGCCGTCGGCGGCGGCTTCCGCGGTCTCCCGGCCGGCGTCGTGTTCGCCGGGCAAGGCCACGGTGCCGGACGAGTTGAGGCGACGTTTGGCGGCGTCCGTGCCGTTGGGAAGCGACGCCCTCATCGGCGCGGTCACGTTCCGGCCGCGGCTGGATCTGGTTGGGTTGAAGGCCCGGCTGCTGTTCGAGAAGCTCAGCGGCGTCGGCGACGTCTTCCATTTCGACCCGCCGGCCGAGACGCTTGATACGATCGACGACCTGACGGGAATCCGTTTCGCGGTGGCGACCGACAAACAGGCCGAGGCGGTGGCGCCGATTCTTCGGGTGGCCGGGGTGCAGGACGTGCTCGTCGAGCCGCTCGTGGGCGAGGAGGCGCCGCCCGAGGCAAGTCCGGTCCCGTCGCCAGGCGCGGCGGCCGCCCTGAACAAGGTCTCGTCGCGTCGTTTGGCCGGTCCGCCCGCGGCGGCGGAGGAATCGCGCGACGCCGGCCGAACCGCCGAAAACGCCGCGAAGCCGGCGGAGACGCTTCGCGTCGAGATCGAACGGCTCGACCAGTTGATGAACCTGGCGGGCCAACTGGTCATCAGTCAGGCGAGGTTCGCGCAGCTCGGCGAGGGTTTGCGATCCCTGGTTGGCGACAAACAAGCCGCGCAGTCGATCAAGAACGTGCTCGCCTCGTTGGGGACGATGGCCGAATCGAAGCGGCGGTCGTCCGACGTCCACGGGCTTCAGGTGGAACTGGCGGAGCTTCGCGCGCAGGCGCGGCGCGTGCATCGCGAGCTCGAGCCGATCGGGCGGGAGGTGGAGTCGCTCGCCCGGGCGCACGCGGCGGTCAACGAGCTGGGCGAGGCCATCCATCAGCTCGGCCGCGTGACCGACGCCTTCCAACAGACGGTGATGGACACCCGCATGGTGCCCATCGGTCCACTCTTTGCCCGGTTCAAACGCGTCATCCGCGACATAACCCGGGGTAACGGCAAGTCGATCCGTCTGGTAATCCACGGCGAGAAGACGGAGCTGGACAAGCGGATGATCGACGAGCTTAGCGATCCGCTGATCCACATGGTCCGCAACGCGGCCGACCACGGCATCGAGTCGCCCGAGGACCGCCAGGCGGCCGGCAAGCCGCCCGAGGGCACCGTCACGCTGAACGCTTTCCACCGCGGCAACAGCATCCTGATCCAAGTGAACGACGACGGCCGAGGGCTGGATCCCGAGAGCATCCTCCGGAAGGCGTTGGAGAAGGGTCTCGTTTCCGATGGCGACGCCGAGCGGCTTTCGCGAAGCCAGATTTTCCAATTGATATGGGAGCCGGGCTTGAGCACGGCCCAGCGCGTCACGGAGGTGTCCGGGCGCGGAATGGGCATGGACATCGTCAAGTCGAAAATCGAGGGGCTCAACGGGACCGTCGAGTTGGACAGCGAGCCGGGACGCGGCACCACCCTCTCCATCAAGCTCCCCTTGACGTTGGCCATCCTGCCCAGCCTCATGGTGGAGATCGACCGCGACGTCTTCGCGATGCCGCTGGAATCGGTTGCCGAGATCGTCGGCATCCGCCGCGCGGACACGACCACCGTCCACGGGCAGTGGACCGCCCGCGTCCGGGGCCGCGTCGTCTCCGTCGTCCGGCTCGACCGCGTCTTCACGTGGGCCCACGCCGCCTTGCGAGAAGACCAGAGCGAGTCGGACGAATTGACGTTGGTGATCGTGGGCGAGAGCGGGCAGGAAATCGGATTGGCCGTCGACCGCGTGGTCGGCGAGCAGGACGTCGTCATCAAATCCATGGCCGAAAACTACCGCAACGTGCCGGGTATCGCCGGGGCAAGCATCCTGGGCGACGGCCGCGTCTCGCTGATCCTCGACGTCCCGGCGCTGATTGCGATGGCGTCGCAGGTCCGCGCGGCCGCCTCGCCATGACACCCCATTATCTTGCGAAGGACCACGCCATGAAAGACGCCGTTGGATGTCGCAACCCCCAGCTCGAAGTGCTCCACCAGCTCTTCTCGTCGGCCACCCACGACGCGTCGGCGGCCATGTGCCGGTGGACCGACGGGCTGATCACGCTCTCGCTGGACGAGGTGCGCGAGATTCCGCTTGCCGCCGTCTGCTCCGAGTTGAACATCGAGGACAACCTGCTGACGATGGTTGTCCTATCGCTTGAGGGCGAGCTGGGAGGCGCGATGATTCTCACGTTCGACGACCACAACGGGCGTCAACTGGTCGGCTCGCTCCTGAATCGCGAGGTGGACGAGAGCTGCCCCTGGAGCGATCTGGAGAAATCGGCCCTCACCGAGACGGGCAACATCCTCGGTTGCGCGTACATGAACGCCCTGACGCGGCTGATTGACCGCGAGCTGGTGCCTTCCGCTCCCTACTTCATCCAGGACTACGGGGCCAGCGTCCTCCAACAGGCCCTGATGGTTCAGGCCGTGGCGTCGGACCAGGTGCTCATTTGCCGCACGGGATTCCATCGCGAAGGGGAGGAACTCAACTGGAGCGTCCTTTTTGTGCCGACCGAACGGATGCGCGAGGCGATGGAGGCCGCGCTGCACAGCGCCCCCTAGACCGGAGCACCACGTCGGCGGCCCTCGCGATGCGGCGATTGGCGTTTTTTTGAGGGACGAACCCGAAAACCATACGGCCCGCGAAGGGAAGCATTGATGGACACGTGCGTATTGCAAAGCGCCGTCGCGGAGGCGAACGTCGGCATGGGACGTCTCGTGGCCGCGTCGGGGCCCGCCCGGCTCTGGGCGGTGCTGGGCTCCTGCGTCGGCGTGGCGATCCATTGCCCCCGGCAAAAGGTGGGCGCCCTGGCGCACGTGGTCCTGCCGGAATCCATGGGTCGAGGGGACGTTCCGGGCAAATACGCCGACACCGCCGTTGGCGAGATGATTCGGATGCTGACGGGGTTGGCCGGTCCCGACGCCCTGTTCGTGGCGAAGTACGCCGGAGGGGCGAGCATGTTCGGGTATGACGGTCCCATTCAGATCGGCCAGGCCAACGTCGAGGCCGTTGAGGCCGCGCTGCGCAAGGCCGGCATCCGCGTCGCCGCGCAGGACGCGGGCGGCCGCGCCGGCCGCCGCGTGACGTTCGATTGCGGCACGGGCAAGATGATCGTTGAGATGGTTGGCCACCCGAGCCGCGTTTTGTGACCCGGGCCCAATCGGGGAGAGGCTTTGACATGGCACGACGGTTGTTGGTGACGGACGACGCCCTCATCATCCGGGAGATGATCAAGGATGCCGCCACGGCCGCGGGATGGGAGATCGCCGCCGAGGCGGCCAACGGCCAAGAGGCCATCGACCGGTACGCCGCCGTGCGCCCGGACGCGGTCACGCTGGATCTGGTCATGCCGGAGTACAACGGGCTGCACGCCCTCGAGGGCATTCGCCACCTCGACCCGACCGCGGTGGTGCTCGTCGTCAGCGCGCTCAATCAGAAGGAGGTCCTCAAGGAGGCGTTCAAGCTCGGGGCGGCCGACTTCCTCATCAAGCCGTTCGACAAGGACCACGTCGTCCAATCGCTCGACGCGCTCGTACCCTCCGCGGCCAGCGCCAGTGTAGTGCGTCAGAATTGAGGGATCGCGTTGAAGGCCCGTTTGGGGCGCCACTGGCTCCGCCAGTGCTCGGAAACAAAGGCGATTCAGCACTGGCGGAGCCAGTGGCACACGCCCGCGTGAGAGGGCGGTCCTCAATTCGCCGCCAGGACCGCGGCCAGGCGGTCGCGCAGCCGCTGTTCGATGAGCCCTTTGAACATCATGGCCGCCAGCGGCAGCTTCGCGGTGGTGGTTACCGCCGCCTCCTCGACGGCGACGTTGCCCTCGACGGCCATCCCCATCGCGGAGAACCGGAACGACATGCCATCGTTACCCCAGTCCTCGACCAGATCGCGAACCCGATCGCCGAAGGCCGACTTCGCCACGTCCGATTCATTGCGGAGCCGGCGCAGCGCCTCCTCGCGACCCAGCGCGTGCGGAACCGAAACCGAAAGTTGGGGCATGATGCGTTCCTATTATCCGTGCCAGGGCCGTTTGCGCTTCCGCGTCCGCCGGACGTCGTCGATGGCGATCTTCACGTCTTCCTCGATCTGGAAGTCGAACATGCCGGCGATAATGAAATCGGCGCCGTTGCGGTAGGCGTCACGAAACGCGACGCGCGGCGGAATGGCCCCCGCGGCCATCACCTTGAACGCCACCCAGGGCTTCTCGACCTTCTCCATGAAAGCGGCCGTCTCCTCCGGATTGTTGCACCACATGTTGTCGTGGTTTTTGTCGTGGTCCGGGTTGATCCGCATCCAGTCGTATTCCTCGCGCCCCGCGACCGGCGTGGCCGACCAGTACCGGTCGCCGTGGAACGTCTTGACGTAATAGTCCACGGGCAGCTTGGCCTTTTCGCACTCGATGGGCATGTTGAGCGAGTGGCCGCCCACGCCCGCCGGCACGCCCTGGGCCTTGATCAGGTCGAGCATCTGCCCGATCGCGTCCACGCCGCCGCCGTTCATCATGTGCGTGTCCGTCACTCCGCCGTGCGAGTAGACGAACGTCGCGCCCAGGTCGATCTGCCTGCGGATCGCGTCGTTCATCTCGTTCTTGTCGCTTGCCAGCGGCACGCACACCATCGTCTGGATCTTCGTCTGGCGGCTCTGGTTGTACTTCGTCACGGGACCCCAGCAGGCCGGGTCCAACTGGATCGTGTTGACGCCGCAGGCCAGGGCGAGATCCAGCGTCTCGAACACCTTGGCCTCGGTGTTGTATTTCTGGAAGAGCCGCGAGCCGTACATCAGATCGCGGCTGTGGGCCCAGCCGCCGATCAGGTTGCCCCCGATGAACAGCCGGCTCAGCGCGACCCCGCCGATCTTGCCCAACGGCAGGCTGCCCGGCGGGATGTCCGTGACGGGCTGGGCCGGCTCGCCCTGGCTGGGCCGGGCCGCGCCGTCGGCCAGCGCCGCCTGGAGCGTCCGCTCCTCGACGCTACCGAGCACCGCGCCCGCGCCCACCGCGCCCAACACGCCCCGGGCCAGAAAACAACGACGGTCGGTCTTGTCGGCCATGGCGGTTCGCCTCCGGATCGGGTGTTGGGGGTCATCCTGAGCGAAGCGAAGGATCTCGTCGGCGTTGCGCATACCGAGATGCTTCGCTTCGCTCGGCATGACGGCTTCGATCAAACCCTCGAAGTAGACTCCTACAGCAGCTTGGCCTTGATCGACTGCAAGAGCTTCACGCCGGCGCCGATCTCGGCCTTTTGACGTTCCGGCTCTTGCGGGATCTCCCGCTCGATGGTGAGCGGGCCGTAGTAGCCGATCTCGGCCAACGTTTGCAGAAACGCCTCCATGCCGACGTCGCCCTGGCCCAAGGGCACCTCGGCGCCCCACTCGTGCCCTGGGTTGGCCGCCCACGTGGCGTCCTTGCAATGGACGCTGCGAACGAAACGCCCCACCTCGCGCAGGGCCGCGATCGGCTCGCCCGAGCCGTATAGGATCATGTTCGCCGGATCGAAATTGATGAACAAATTGTCGCGGGCAACGTCATTGTGGAACGCCAAGAGGCCCTCGGGCGATTCCTGACCGGTCTCCAGGTGCAGCCGCTGGCCGTTGCCGCGGCAGTGGTCGCAGATCTCGCGGGTGACCTCGACGGCGCCGCGGTAGAGCGGGTCCGCCGTGTCGTGTGGGACGAACCCAACGTGCAGCGCCACGGCGTCCACGCCCAGGATCTTGGCGAAATCGGCGATTTCCTTCATCTCGGCGGCGCGGGCGGCGCGGGTGGCCGGCGGAACCAGGCCGACCGTCCGCGCCGTGGTCGGGATGTCCGCGTAGCTCTCGCCCTCGAATCCGCCGAAGACCACGGTGATCGTGATGCCCAGGTCCTTCAGTCGAGCCAAGAACTCCTTGGCACGCTCGGGCGTGCGGCTGGCCCGCGAGGGCGCGTGAAGGTGCACCGTGGGAATGCCCAGCTCCCGCACGACGTCCAGATGCACGCCCAAGCCCGCGTCGATGCTGGCGAACACGCCCAACGGCCACTTTTCCACGGCTGTCTCCTTTGCGGCAAGTGGGACCTCTGCATTGTCGGTGTGCCACTGGCTCCGCCAGTGCCAGCGTATCAAACTCCCACGGCACTGGCAAAGCCAGTGGCACTCATTCGGGGCACTGGCAAAGCCAGTGGCACTCGGCGCTTCACGTCATCCTGAGCGAAGCGAAGGATCTCGTCGTTCTCCAGGGCAACGGAGATGCATCGCTTCGCTCAGCATGACGCGCGTGCCACTTTTCGTGTCTTTCGCGTATTTCGTGGTGGTCCCCAATCCGTTTCACGCGTACCGCGACACGTCCGGCTTTTCGCCTTCGGGCGTTTCGTCGCGGTCGGGATCGAACCAGGCTTCCTGGAACTCGACACGTCGGCCTTCCCGGGCGGCCAGATTCGTCGTCAGGGCGATCACGGCGTCGGCCAGGGCCATCTTGGGATGGCAGCGGGGCAGGTTTTCCGGCGCGGGGTTGCGGATGCACCACGCCCAATGCTCCAACTCCTCCGTGTAGCCGCGGCTGATGTCCGTGCCCAGGGCCTGCGTGCCGATCGCCGCCGAGATCGGGTCGCCGTCGGGCGCCGCCGCGATCGTGCGGGGATGCCGCGAGGCCGTTTTTTTGTCCTTGTTCTCCACCACGCGGGTCTTCTCGTCCACGGCCGCGCCGCGGTAAAGCAGGGCCTCTTGTTCCCGCTCTAGCAGCAACGTGCCCGTGGTGCCAAAAACCGTCTCGCCGTAACCGCCGTAGCCGTTGCCGTTGATCGAGGCGTACGCCACGGTGATTTTCTTCTTGTGGCTGTCGGGATCGTCGCGATCGTAGCCAGGGGCGGGAAACTCGAAGAGGCAGTAGACGTGATCCTCCGTGTCCCGATCGGCCGGGAAAAGCGGCCGCGCGGAGGCCGCCGACACGCTTAGCGGATGCTGCTTCTTGCCCTCGTGCATGGCGGCGACGAAGAGGCTCGCCGCGTCGAGCTGGTGGCTGCCCAGTTCGGCCATGAGCCCGCCGCCCGTCCGGTCCCAAAGCCGCCAGCGGATCAGTTCCTCGATCGCCGGGCGGAAGTAGCCGCCGTCGATCGTCTTGTCCTCGTAGCCAAACTCCTTCGCCGCCTCGGCAATGACCTCGTCCTCGATCTGCTTCTTCTTCTGCGCGATCTGTTTGACTAAAAGGTCAATCTTTTTCGCGTCCTTTTTTTCGGCGTTGTTCAGTTTGTCGAGCGCCTTTTGCCAGTCGGCCAGTTGCTTCGCGAGGACCTTGGCCTGGGGGTCCTTGGGTTTGGCCTTCTCGGGCATGGGCGGCTGCCAACTGTCGTCGCCGGGCAGATTGCCGCGGTGCCACTGCGCGCGGATGTAGTGGATGTCGCCCAAGAGCCCCCGGCGGATCGCCTCGATCGCGTTGTCGTAAAGGATGCTGTAGTGGCGCTGGTGGCCGGTGGCCAGAAGGAGCTTCGTCTCCTGGGCAACGCGGGCCATCTCCTTGCACTCGCGGACGCTATGGCCCATCAGCTTTTCGGTCAACACGTGCCGCCCGGCCCGCATCGCGGCGATGGCCGCCGGGGCGTGCAGGTGCAGCGGCAAGGCAATGATCACCGCGTCGAGGTCCTTTTCCTCGGCCAGCAGGTCCTGGTACGGGCCGTAGACCTTGACGTGCCGCCGGGCTTCGTCCTCGGTCTTCCAGTCGTGGACGCGCATCAGCCCCCGCCGGGCCTTCAGCGCCGTGGGGCTGTAATAGTCTCCGTGGAACGCCCGATGGATGTTGTAGGGCCGGACGTCGGCGATGGCGACCACCTCGATATAGTCTGGGTTGATGGCGCCGATCAGCACGCTGCCCTCGTCGCCGGTGCCCAGCACGCCGACGCGAAGCGGCCGGTCCACGGTCTTGCCGTAGCCGAAGTAGTACGGCCCCAGGCCCTTGCCCGAGACAAGCCCTTGCTTGATGCCCTCCTGGAGAAACTCCCGCCGCAGCAGCTTGCTGCCGATCGCGGCCTGGAAGTTTTCCTTGCCGAGGGCCCGTTGTTCAGTCGTCAAGTGCATGGCAACACGCTACGCGAGGGAATAAACCACGAAAGACACGAAATACACGAAAGGCTTGTAGTCATCCTGAGCGCAGCGAAGGATCTCCAACTCGATGATGACGGAGATCCTTCGCTGCGCTCAGGCTGACATTGTTCCGCCTGCTCCTCTTTCGTGTATTTCGTGTATTTCGTGGTTCTCCCTATCTTCCCGTGTATTTCGGGGCTTCCCAATTCGTCTTACGCATACCGCCCGACGTCCGGCTTATCGCCCTCGGGCGTGGCGTCGGAGTTGGGGTCGAACCATTCTTCCTCGAATTCGATTCGCTGGCCCCGCCGGGCGGAGATATTGGCCACCAGCGCGATCGTGGCGTCGGCCAGGGCAACCTCGGGATGGCACCGCGGGCGGTTCTCCGGCGCGGGATGCATGATGCACCAGGCCCAGTGTTCGAGCTGCTCGCGGTAGCCGCGGCTCACCTCGCGCGCTTGGCCGGCCGCGGCCTCTTGCACGGCGCCGCTGGCCTGGGTGTCCAGGGTTGGCCCCGCCGACGCGCCGGCCTTGACCGAGGTCTTCGCCGGCCCGGTGAAGAGCATCGCTTCCTTCTCGCGATCGAGGATCAACGTGCCCTTCGTGCCGTAGACGATTTCGCCGTAGCCGCCGAAGCCGTTGCCGTTGATCGAGGCGTATTGCACGCCGATCTTCTTCCGCCGGCCCTCGGGGTCCTTCGGGTCGTAGCCCTTCGCGGGGAACTCGAAGAGGCACGCGACGTGATCGTCGGCGTCGCGGTCGGGCGGAAAGAGCGGCCGGTTGGCCAGGGCCGCCACGCTCAACGGGTGCGGCTTCTTGCCGCCGTGCAGGGCCGAAAGGAACAGACTCGCGGCGTCCAGTTGATGGGAGCCCAGCTCGGCCATGAGCCCGCCGCCGGTGCGGTCCCACAACCGCCAGCGGATCAGCTCCTCAAGCGCCGGCCCCTCGTGGACCGGCTTGCCCTCGGAGTCAGTCAGTTTGATCGGCTGATAGCCGTACTGCTCCGCCCGGGTCTTGCCGCTTTCGAGCTTCTCGTTCAGGACCGCGTCGGCCAGTTGGGCTTTAAGCTGGGCAACGCGTCGGCGCCAGTAGTCGATCTCGCGGCCGGTGGCGTTGTCGAGCGCCTTTTGCCAACTGACGAGCTTCTCGGCCAGGTCTTCCTTCTCGGGATCGTCCGCCGGATCGGCGACTATCACGCCGGGGGGCAACGGCTGCTGCCAACTGTCATTGCCGGGCAGATTGCCGCGGTGCCACTGGGCCTGGATGTAGTGCAAATCGCCCAGCACGCCCCGCTGGATCGTATCCATGGCCTCGTGGTAGAGGATGTTGTAGTGGCGCTGGTGCCCCGTGGCCAGGTGCAGCCCGGTCGAGGCGGCCACTCGGGCCATCTCCTTGCACTCGCGGACGCCGTGGCCCATCAGTTTCTCGGTCAGCACGTGCAGGCCGGCCTTCATCGCGGCGATGGCCGCGGGGGCATGCAGGTGCAGCGGCAGGGCGACGATCACGCCGTCCAGATTCCCGCGCTCGGCCTCGATCATCTCGCGGTAATCGGCATAGACCTTGACGCGCCGGCGGGCTTCGTCCTCGGTCTTCCAGCCGTACTTGGCCATGAGGCCCGGCCGGACCGCCAGGGCCGTGTCGCTCGAATAGTCGCCGTGGAACGCGCGGTGGACGTTGTACGGGCGGACGTCGGCGATGCAAGTGACCTGGAGGAAGTCCGGATTGATCGCGCCGATCAGGACGCTGCCCTCGTCGCCCGTGCCGATCACGCCGACGCGGATCGGGTGGGTATGCGAGGCGTCGTAGCCGAAATAAAACGCGCCCAGGCTGCCGCCGGCCACCACGCCGGCCGCCGCGCCGGCCGCGAGGAACCCGCGACGCGAGAGCTCGAAGTTCTGCCGGCCGGCCGCTCGCTCTTGGGGAGTCAAATTCATCGCGATTGACCTCGTTCAACTTTCCGCCACCTTGGCACGTCATCCTGAGCGCAGCGAAGGATCTCGTCAGCGTTGTATGGATTCGAGATGCTTCGCTTCGCTCAGCATGACCGGAACGCTCCATGACCGGAACGCCCCTCCACTCAACCTATTCCACGGGCCGGCCGAGCCACCGCAGGACGGGGCGACCGAACCATCGGTAGACGAAGAAATCCAAACCACCCCAGCGCCCCACCGGGAGGCAGGCCAACATGAAAATGGCCACCATCTCGACGAAGTTTTTGTCCACCACCAGCGAGTGGCCCGTCACGGCCGGCGCCGGCGGATAAATGGTCGGCCAGGGCGGCTGGGTGAGCACCACGTTGATCAGGAACACGCCCCCCCCCAGGCAGGCCAGCCGCGTGCAAAAGCCCGTCATCAGGCAGACGCCAATCGCCGTCAGGGCGAACGTCATCAGGAAGTTCATCGCGTCTTCCCGGTCGTAGGCGACGGGCACGGGCCCCTGCTTGCGCTGCTCTTCGTCCAAGAGATCATGGAGCCCCAGGCGATACTCCTCGCCCATCGCGTCGAGCTCGGCGAGCCAGCCGCCCACTTCGGCGCGGAGCTTCTGCTGCTCGTCCCAAACCCGCTTCTTGTGGTAGTCGGCATTGTCGCCGCCGGCCGCGCGGGCGGCCTCGAAGCGGTCAAGACTGTTGAAGTAGCCGAGGATGGCGTCTTGATTGTCGGCCAGATACTCCGCCAGCGACTTGGCGTACCGCTCGTAAAGCTTCTCGGCCTGGGTTTTCTGGTCGCCGCGCAGGCCGTATTTGTCGATCGCCGAGGCAAGCTGGTTTTTCCAGGCGTCCAGGTAGATCCGGCCGGGGATGATGGGCTTGCCCTTTTCGTCTTTCTCGACCGCCAGACGCTCTCGCCCGTCGACGTCGTGGATCATTGCGTAGTAGAAGTCGGCGGCCGGGCCCTTGGCTTGTTCGAGGAAGGGCGTGGTCGAGAATTCGTCGTAGTTGGCGATCTTCCACACACCTTCGTAGAGAAAGTGCCAGCCGATGGTCAGGCGCAGGGCGACCAGCATGACGACCGCCAGCACGCCGATTTGGAATCTGGAGTCTTTCAGGGTGGACCTCCTTCACCGATTGTTCGGGTGTTCTTTTGGGAACACGCGGTCCGCAAAGGCGGGACGGCTCGGTCCGAGGGCGGGACAAATCCGGCCGAGCAGACGGTCCATCACCGACCGCCCGTGAGGTATTACTCCCCTCATTCTAACCCGCCACCCAAAGTCCCTCAAGCCACCTTGCCACCGGGCCGAAATCGGCCAAAATAGGGGCCATGAGACTTGTGCTGTGCTATCCCGTCGAACCGAAACACCTTGCCCAAATCCGCCAGGCCGCGCCGGACTACGACGTCGTGGACGCCGGTCAGGAGGGCGTCGCTCGCGAACTGTTCGACGCCGATCTCTTCTGCGGCCACGCCAAGGTGCCCGTCGATTGGGACCGCGTGGTCCGCCAGGGCCGGCTCCGGTGGATCCAATCCTCTGCGGCGGGCATGGACCACTGCTTGGTGCCTTCCGTCGTCGCGTCGGACATCGTGGTTACCAGCGCCTCGGGCGTGCTGGCCGATCAGGTGGCCGAGCACACGCTCGGGCTTATCCTCGCGTGGAAGCGGAGTTTCCCGGTCTTTTTTCGCGCCCAGCAGAAAAAAGAGTTCATCCGCCGGCCCACCGGCGACCTGACCGGCGATACGGTGGGGATCGTTGGCCTCGGCGGCGTCGGGCGGCGGCTGGCCGAGCTACTGGCCCCCTTTCACACGCGGATCGTGGCCACGGACGTGTTCCCGGCGGACAAGCCGGCGGCGGTCGAGGCCCTGTGGCCGGCCGAGCGGCTAGGCGACCTCCTGGCCGCGTCGGACGTGGTGGTGCTGGCGGCCCCGCTGAACGATTCCACCCGAGGGATGATCGACGCGGCGGCCCTGGCCCGGATGAAGCCGGGGGCGTTGCTGGTCAACGCCGCCCGGGGGGCACTGGTGGATACCGATGCCCTGGTGGAATCCCTCCGATCAGGGGGTGTCGCTGGAGCTGTGATGGACGTGACGGAGCCGGAGCCGCTGCCGCCGGAGCACCCGCTGTGGGATGCCCCCAACGTGATCATCACGCCGCACGTGGCCGGCCAGGCGGCCTGGCGGATCGACAACATGACCCGGCTGTTGTGCGAAAACCTCCGCCGCTGGCGCTCCGGGGAGCCGTTGGTGAACTTCCTCGAAGACAAATCGGCCGGCTTCCCGCTTCGCAACGGCCGGTATCCGCTGTGGAGCGATGTTGTGCGGGCGGGATAGGGCAGAATACGGCCGCGAGCGTTTCTCGTTCCTCGCAATTCCTCGTGGTCCCACTCGTCATCCTGAGCGAAGCGAAGGATCTCCGAGGGCCAGTGAAGGCAGGGATTCTTCGCTGCGCTCAGAATGACGGGCGGCGCCACGACACGTCGAACGGCTCGGCGGGAGCCTCGTTCTCCCCGAGACGTTGCCCTCCCGGAGGACGAACCGGCGCGTCAGGCGGATTCCTCGCGGCGGGTGCCTTGGCGCCACTGGGTGGGTGTCATGCCGGTTTTCTGTTTGAAGATGCGGGAGAAGTGGTAGGGCGACTCGAACTGCAGCGTCATGGCGATGTCCTTGGTCGTCATGTCGGTGCCGTTGAGGAGTTCCTTCGCCCGGTTGAGGCGGAGTTGCAGGTGGTACTGATACGGCGCCATGCCGGTCTGCTCTTTGAAGACGTGGCGGAAGTAGTCGTAGCTCATACCCAACAGCTCGGCGACGTCCTTCAGCTCGACGAACTCCTCGACGCGTTCGGCCAGGAGGTTTTTTGCCTCGCGAACCACGGAGTCGAGCTTACCGCCTTCCTCGCGCAGGCGGACGGCGGCCAGCGCGCTGCCGAGGATTTCGAGGACGTTGGCCGCGGCCAATTGTTGCAAGCCGGCCGTCTCGAGCTCGATGCGCTCGAATAACGTGAGGAAAGGGCGGAGAATCTGGTCGTTCAAGCCGGTATCGAGAATCGGGCGATCCGGCGAGAGGAGGCCGCGCCGCATGAGGCGTTCGGCATACGCCCCAGCGAAGTGAACCCAGTAGTTCGTCCAACCGATTCCGGCGGCCGGTCGATACCGGTGCCAGACGTCGGGAAAAACGAGGATGATCGTGCCCGCCTCGATCTGTTGCCGTCCGGTCGTCTCGGACTCGAACTCCCCGCGGCCCTGCGTGATGTAGGACACGCCGAACTCCGAGAGGACGCGGCCGTTTTCCCAGGTGTAGTAGTACGGCGAGGGATGCCCTCGATCGGGATCGCCGGGCATCCGGTGGACGATTCGCCCCGTGGCCGTGAGGTACAACTCCCAGAGCCGATCGCGGCGGCTCACCGGCACGTAACGGAATCGCTCCTCCTTCGCAATACGTCGCATGAGCTGTCTCACGAATGGCCCGCCCTATCGGGGGTCTCTCCGGCCAGCTTGGACCGGCCCCTTGCGCCCGTTTTCCATGCTAGCCAGACGCCCTCGCGCCCGTCAAGCGAATCTGGCTTTTCGCCGCCACTGGGCGCGACGGCCAAAAAAGGCAAACGGAATAGCCATTCTCGTCATCGACGCCCGGCGACGACCGCGGATAGAGTGAATTCCGGCGACCGGAACGGTCTGAAGAGAAAGCGTCAAGCAAGTTCTCGTCTGACAGCGGCACCGCGACTCCATTACACGAGGGAACACCATGATCCGACGCGCCAGCAGAGCCGTATTGACCTTACTTGCGTTCACCGTGGTTGCGGGCGTGGCGCCGCGCGCCGGGGCGTATCCGGCGATTGGCGATTACGACCAAGACATGCTCGGCGCGACGTACGTCGAGGCCTACGCCAACGAAGAAGGCCACAACATCTGGCCGACCGACGCGGCGAGCTATCCGGCCTTGACCGACTGGATTGTCGTTGAACCGGGCGCGGAACAAAACCTCAAGTGGTGGGGGAAGAACACCAGCGCCAAGGCCATCGACGGCACGGCCTTCCAGGGCAAGGACAATCAGAGCCCGCCCGAGCTGACCATGGTGGTCGCCGGTCTAGACCCGGCCGCCAGCTACGACGTGTACGCGGTCTACTGGGCCAAGAACCCCGCGATCGTGTCCAACAGTTGGTGGTACACGTTGGCCGCGCTGGCGGGCGATCCGTTGATCCAATGCAGCTTTGCCACGGCCGACAACGTCTTCTTCAACGACGGCGGCAACGGCGTGCAGGGTTGCGAGAAGAAGCTGGGAAAGGTCAGCGGAGTAACCGGATTCTCCGTCGCCGTGCAGGCGCCGCCGCTCGATCCCGCCGACCAGCGGGCCTGGTTCGACGGAATCAGCTATGCCGTGGTGCCCGAGCCAAGCGCGATCGCGTTGGCGTTCATGGGACTGGCAATGCTGGCCATCCGGCGCTTCCGCGGGTAAGCAGTTCAACACGCCCGGACAGTGGAGTACCACTACGCGATGAGTGCCACTGGCTTTGCCAGTGCCCCCCGGTTTTGTCCAGATTCGCGCACTGGCGGAGCCAGTGGCACACACGACAAAGCCGCCTGCAACTCCGTACGAGATCCTCCCTCTCCCCATTCGAGCACACACGAGGCCAAACCATGAAATGTCGCACGGCATTGGCTCTCGGCTGTGTCGCGCTGGCGCTCGGCCTCGCTCGGGCCCGCGCCGACGTGACGGCCGATTTCGACAGTCTCAATTCCGTCCTGGACGTCGACGCCTTTCCGGGCATACCGGGCGACGGCTGGTCGACCGAATGGCGGGAGTACGTCAACGCCACGTCGCCCAACATCGTCACGACGGTGGTGTCGGAGGGCACGGCGGGCTATGCCCCGCTGTTCGAAGGCGGCGGTCCGTACCTCAGCGCCACGATCGCCGAGAACGCCACCGACGACGTTCGCTACGCTCTGGCCCGCGAACACGCTTCCGAGGGCGTGGACATGACGTCGCCCCATCGCATCGAGTTCACGATCCGCATCGACGAGGACGTGGATAGCGTGCTCTCGACGTTCACGACCTACCGCGACCGTTACATGATCTTCGACGGACCCGCCGGCGCGAACACGGCAAGCTCCCAGAGCACGTGGCAGGTGTTCGCCTACGCGGGGGCAGGCAATATGGCCCCGGAAAACGTGGTCAAGGAGTGGTCGTTTCTCAACGGCGCCAACAGCCCCAGCGGCACGATCGACGCCAGCATGGCCGTGGACACGGACGTTCCCATCGTGACCGGCGGCGTGTACGCGTTCACGATCGACAACTACCCCGACGCCGGTCTCTGGAGCGGCAGCGTCGCGATGCTCGGCACGGGGTACAGTTTCTCGAAGAAGGCCATGGGCTGGCGCGACAGCCAGGCTAACGGCAGCTATCTCTACTTTTCGACGCGCTCCAGCGGCCTGGACGACGTGCCGCCGGATTACATTCCCGACGACACGAGGGCGTTCTCGCTGGACGCCATCCGCATCAGCCCCATCGCGCCGTTGACGCCGCCGGGCAACCTAACGACCGTGGCCGCCCACTTCGACGGTGGGAACACCGACGCGGTGGTCGACGCCTATCGGGGCCGGCGCGGCGCCGGCTGGAACGACGCCTGGACCTTCGGCGGCAGCAACGCCGCCAGCACGGCCCAGGTGGTCTCGCCGGGCAAGTTGGGTTTCGACGAACTCAAGCCGGGCCAAAGCGGCGCCTATCTCCAGGTGGTCAACGACCACGGCGCCGCGACCAGCTACGCCGGCGTCCGGCGAAGCTACGAGGCCTTCGACGAGGGAATCGACTGGAGCCGCGACCACACCGTGCGATTTTCCCTGCGCATCGACGAGGATCTCGCGCTGGGCTTCAATCACGGCGACGACCGCTATCAGATCTCCGACCTGAACGCGGGCCGATTCAACTCCGACGCCAGCGCCACGTGGATCGTCACGTGCTTCGGCGGCGTGGGCGACTTCGCCGAGGCCGACGACGTCGGCGTTTGGGTGTTTTACGACGGCGGCCGCGACGGCGCGGGCCGCGACGCCGCGCTGAACGTTCCCTCGACCGTTCCCGTCATCACCGGCGAGGTCTACGACTTCGTCATCGAAGTGGACGCGGGCACGCGGAGCTACGTCGCCACGGTGTCCAACGACGCGTACGGGTCGTTCCGAAGCGGCTCGTTGGGGTGGAGGTCGGCCGCCGACATGGTGGGCGGGTACCTGCTGTTCGACACGCGTTCGAACGAAGCCGGCGAGCAGCGGGCCTTCTCGCTCGACTCGGTCGTCATTGCCCAGGCGTCGCGGCCCGGCGACGCCAACAACGACGGCCGCGTCGACGCCCTGGACGCCGCCATCGTCGCGCGCAACTGGCTCGGCGACGCGTCGGGCGGCGCGGGCGCCGGCGACTTCAACGCCGACGGGCGCGTGGACGACCTGGATCTGGCCATCCTCGCCGCCAACTGGCAAGGTGACGTCGGCGCGGCCAATGTGCCCGAGCCGGGGATGCTGGTCCTGCTCGCCGGAGGTCTGGTCCTGGTCATGTGGAAGAACAGACGCGGGTAAGCGATCGTATTGAGGCTCGCGCGCAAAGACAGTCACGATAACGGACCCAGACGCATGGGTACAAGGCATCGGCGCGCCGCCGGTTTCACGCTGGTCGAGCTGCTTGTGGTGATCGCGATCATCGGGGTTTTGATCGCCCTGTTGTTGCCGGCCGTGCAAGCCGCGCGCGAGGCGGCGCGCCGTTCGCAATGCGCGAACAACCTGAAACAAATCGCCCTGGCGCTGGCCGCGTACGAAACGGCGCACGGCCTTTTTCCGCCCAGCCGCCTCGGATACGACGACTCGGGCCGCCCGGAGAAGGATCTGGTCGGCACCAGCGCATTGGTGTTGATTCTGCCGCAGATGGGTCAGCAGCCTCTCTACGACCAGTTCGACTTCGACAACGGCCTGTGGGTGCTCAACCAACCGGGGTACTCGTGGCTTGCGCCGACCAGTCCCAACCGCGCCGGCATCGCGGCGCGGCCCGCGTCGTACGTGTGTCCCAGCGACGAATCCAGGCCGTTCTCCGAACGTCCGCAGGATCCGCTCACGCACTGGGGCTTGACCGACGCGGCCGCGGTGGCCAGCTACGCCACGGTGGCGGGGTCGTACGGAGCCGGCGGCGGCACGTCGCTGATGAAGTACGATAACAACGGCGTGTTTTACTACCGCGGCGACCACTCGGCCGACGACGTGACGGACGGGCTGAGCCGAACCATGTTCGTCGGCGAAGTGGTGGAATCGCACACGACGAACAGCTCCAACGTGTGGACGAAGGGCAACCGCGAGCTGGACACGCACCGGTCGACGTCGAATCCCTTGAACACGTGGCCCGGCGAGGGCGTCATCATCACCGCCTACGGCTGGCGCGTCAACGGCGCGTTCGCCAGCCGGCATCCCGGCGGGGCCAACTTCGCTTTCGGCGACGGCCACGTCGATTTCCTGGAGGAAAACATCTCGCTCGATGCCTACCAGGCCCTCTCCACGCGGGACGGAGGCGAGCTGGTCGATCATGTTCGCTAGAACCGTGTTTAAGGGCTGTGCGGGAAATATGTCAAAGTGTGCCACTGGCTCCGCCAGTATGGAAGCTTCCGTATTGCGTGGCACTGGCAGAGCCAGTGGCACTCGGCGTCTTTCGACAACGATGATCGCGGTCTGTTCGGCCCTGCTCCTGAGCGCGTCGCTCGGCTGCGGCGACGGGCGGCCCGAGCGCGTGGCCGTCTCCGGGCAGGTGCTCATCGACGGCAAACCGCTTGGGTTCGGCTTCGTCCGCGTCGTGCCGGGAAACGCCCGCGCGGCCCATGGCGAGATTGGCCCCGACGGGCGGTTCACGCTCACGACGTTCGAGGCAAGCGACGGCGCCGTGCGCGGCACGCACCCGGTCGCGGTCCACGCCGGCGAGCACCTGAGCGAGACCAAGATCCGCTGGCATGCGCCCAAGAAGTACGCCGACGCGAAGACCTCGGGCTTGACGGTCACCATCGACGGCTCGACGGACGCGATTGCGCCGATCGAGCTGACCTGGGGCGGCGGCAAACCGTTTGTCGAGAACACGATGCCGCGTTAAAGACGCTATAATTAAACAATACCACGCGGCATCCGGCCTTGGGCAAGCGACGGCCAGGCCGCTTGCGGCTTCGCGGCGCCCCGCATGGAACAGAGGCGACTTGGGATGAGCATGATCCGCGCACACGGGCTGTCGCTGTGTCTCGCGCTAGTTGGCGGCACTCTCGCGCTCGGCGCGGAGCCGCCGCGTCTGGACCCTCACGCGCGGGCGTTGACGCCCGACACGCTTCCCGTCCAGCAGCGTCAGGCGGTCTACTTGCAACTGATCGAGAACTTCGTCGGCTGGGCGGAGCAGTCCGGCCGATTTGTCGAGAGCGACGAATTCGAGCCGGGCGGCGGCTATTTCGACGCCGCGGGCAGCGGCGTCTCCTGGGCGCGGGGCAACAGCAATCTCTGTTTGGCATATGCCCTGCTGCTCGACGAGCTGCCCGACCGGCGGCGCTTCTCGATCCACCACATCCCCCGGAGCCAACTGGAAGAACGTCTGCGCGCCACGATCCGCACGCTCTGTCTGTCAAACCACAATTGCACGCGGCACATACCCGCGAAACACAAGTGGGGCGGGCCCTCGTGGCAACCGGCCCTCGAGACGATCGGTTGGGCCTGGGCCGCGCATCTGCGCGAGGATGAGCTGGACGCCGACACCCGGGCGTTGGCCCGCGAGGTGATTCGCCGCGAGGCCGACCTTCTGGACAAGAAGATCCCCAGTGGCAAGATCGGCAACACGCGGAGCGAGGACTGCTGTTGGAACACGGCCCTGTTGGCGTTCGCGGCGAACCAATTCGCCGACGATCCGCGCGCGGCCCGATGGGACGAATTGGCCAAGCAATGGGCGCTCAACGGCGTGAGCACGAAGCCGGACGCTCGGTCGGACGACGTGATCGACGGCCGGCCGCTTCGCGAGTGGATCGTCTCGGAGAACGTTCATCCGGACTTGACGATCGAGAACCACGGCATGTGGAGCGTCGGTTATCAATGCGCCTCGCAGTCATTCGGCGAAGGCGCATTGGCCTATCGCGCGTTTGGCCGGCCCGTGCCCGAAGCCTATGCCCGACACGCCCAGCGGATGTGGCGCGACGTGACCAGCGCGCTGTTCCTTTGGGATGGGGACATTCTCTTTCCCCATGGGCAGGACTGGTCGTGGAAGACCTACTCGTCGATCGAATATCTGTGTTGGCAGGACGCGTGCCTTGGCAACCGCGCGGCCGGGGCCATCGAGAGCCGGGCGCTCCAGATGATCCATCGCCGGCAATGCGCCCTGGGCACGGGCGATCTGGGCGCGGCGGTTTCGCCCCGGCTCGACTTTGGCAACCAGACGACCAAGCCCAAGCGCTGGGCGTTCTGCTACTTGATGCACAAGTATTTCCCCGGCTCCGGGCTCGTGTCCTTCGACGAGGCGCGGCGGGGCGCGTGGGGCGTCCACGTTTACCCCCACGTGAAAACGGCCATCCACCGAACGAAAGAAAAATGCGTCAGCGTCGCTTGGCATCCGCGCTGCCAGCCGATCTTCGTCCTACCGGAGGGGAATACGACGTTCACCGACCCGCCGTTCTTCTTCCCTTACGACAGCCAAAGCGGCGCCGCGAGCGTGACGGTCGAGACGGAATCGCCTTCCAAGAAGAAGGCAAAGCGGCCCGCCGCGCCAGTGCTGCAGGAGGCCGTTGCCACGCACGACGGCCGGGGCATGCGCGTCCGCTACCAGAGGCCCTGGCCGGGCGGGGTCACGCAATTCGTCCACGTGTCTTCCCTGCCGGGCGAGGCCACCGTCTACTGCACGGCGTTCCGGGCCGATCGGGCGGCCACGGTCGCGGTCGGGCCGCTCTTTCCCCTGCGAACGGCCGCGCCGCCGGGTTTCGAGAAACCGGTGCGTCAGTACCGCGGCGACCGTTGGCTCAACATGAGCGACCACGTCGGGTTCGCATCCGCCGATCCCCTCCCGGCGAAGATACCCGCGGATCGCTTCTTCATGACCGATCGGAAGACGTACAAGGTCCGCCCGGGCGAGTGGTTCGGCCGGGCTGCCCTGGTCGTCTTCGCCCGGCAACCGCACGAGCGGACTGCCGAGCTGAGCGATCGCGTCCGGCTGCTGGACGGCGGCGCGCCGCAACGGTTTTCGCTGTCGTTTGACGATTCCCGCGGCACGAACGTTGTGGATATCGACTTCGGGCTTCCCTAGGACCTTGCGCCAAGCTTCGGCGGGACTCGGGTTTGTGGGAGGCGACTCCCGTCGCCGATCTGTCGTAGCTCGGACCATGTCGGCGACGGGAGTCGCCTCCCACAGACTCGGCGTCGCAACATTCCACCCGTTGCCCCTCATGACAGACATCAACCCCTCACGTTTTCCCAAGGCAAACCCCATGCCATGCACCTCGAGCGCCTCCCGTTCGGGCCACGTCGTCGCCGTCGTGGTCCTTCTCGCCGCCGTCCTCCCTTGCCGGGCCGACGTCGGCCCGGCCGACTACATGAGCATCCGCGTGATCCGCGCGATCGGCTCGACCGCCAACGAGCTGGGCTACGCGACGTCCAAGATCAACGCCACGTCCTTCAAACAGCAATCCCTGACGACGTTCGACGCGCCGGACGGAACGAAGTACCAGTTCGTCTCCTATTACGACGCGTCGGAAAAGCTCGTCGTGGGCCGGCGGACGATGCTCGATAGCGGCTGGTCCGACTGGTATCTGCGCCGCACGGCCTTCACGTCGAACAACATCAACGACGCCCACGACGTCAGCAGCATCGCCGTCGACGGCGACGGCTACCTGCACGTGTCCTGGGGCATGCACAATAATTCGCTTCTCTACACGCGGTCGGCCACGCCGGCCATCGGCGAGGCGGCCTTCACGCTGGTGGGCGACACCGTCGGCAACAGCGGCGGGCTGCGGAGCGAGTTCTCGCTCACCAGCGGCGTCACGTATCCGATGTTCCATAACGTCCCGGGCAGCGGCGACATCCTGTTTTCGTACCGCACGGGCGTCTCCGGCAACGGCGACGCCCAGCTCTTCCGGTGGAACAACGCGGCGGACCAGTGGAACCCGGTCCGCGCCTCGACCACCGCGCCGTGGATCGACGGCGACTACGCGGGCGACTCGCTGCCAAGTGTGAACGCCTACACGAATTACGCGGCCTGGGACGACCAGGGCAGGCTGCACGTCACCTGGACCTGGCGAACCGGCGGCGATTCGCCCACGCCGTTTAAGGACTACCAGTCCAACCACAATCTCATGTACGCCTGGTCGCCCAACCAGGGCGTGGACTGGTATCGGCAAGATGGAACGCTGTACGAGCGGTCGGGCGCGCACGCCATCGACGAGTCGAACGCCTCGCCGGTCGTCGCCATCCCCGAAGGCAGCAGCCTCATCAACCAGACGCACATGGCCACCGGTCCCGACGGCACGGTCTACGTGGCGTCGTGGTGGGCCCCCAATGCCGCCGAGGGCGATCACTTGCGCCAGTACATGCTCGCCTGGCGGGATGGCGACACGTGGCGGACGTCGCGGATCACCCATCGCAATCCGGAAAACACGAACGCCTCGGGCGTCAGCCAACGGGTACCCGAAAGCGCACTGAGCGACTTCCGAATGAGCCGGCCGATCGTCTTGGTGGACGACTCCGACCGCGTGATCGTCGCGTTCACCGATTGGCAACGCAACAAGAAGCTCACCGTTGCCTACAGCGAGGACGCCGACCGCGACGATTGGCAAATCTTCGAGCTGCCCACCTGGAACATGGGCAGTTGGGAGGCGTCGCTGGACGTCAACCGGTGGAAGAACGACGGCGTGATGAGCCTGTTCTACCAGGTGGTCGACGTGGGGCAAAGCGCCTCGACCGTGTCCGTGCTCGAGTGGAACGCGCGGGCGTACTTCGCCGCCCTCGAGCCGGCGCCCGGCGACGCCAATGGAGACGGCTGCGTCAACGCCGCCGATGCCGCCGTGCTGGCCGCCCATTGGTTCGGCGACGCGACCGACGGGCCGTCGCAGGGCGACTTCAATCGGGACGGCCGCGTGGACGATCTGGACCTCGCGATCCTGTCGGCCAACTGGCAAGACGCGCCCGGCGCGCCGGCCCTGCCCGAGCCGGCCTCGGCCGTGCTGCTCGTCCTGGGCTTGGCGACTCTCTTGATCTGGAAGCGGGGGGCGTGTGCCACTGGCTCCGCCAGTGTGGGGTTCCAAAGCACTGGCATAGCCCGTGGCACGCGCGCGGCCTCGTGATTCCCCAGTCTCTGAGTGAATGAGGCTCCTTGTCGGCCAGCCCCCCTTCTGGCACAATGGGGCTCCATGACGCACGAGAAGCCAGCGGTCATTCTGCTTTCCGGAGGACTGGACTCGGCCACGACCGCCGCCGTGGCCCGGGCGGAGGGGTTCGCGCTGTACGCCCTGTCGATCGACTACGGGCAGCGGCACCGCTTCGAGCTGACGGCGGCGGCCCGCGTGGCCCAGGCGATCGGCGCGCGCCAGCACGTCACGCTGTCGATCGACCTCGCTCGATTCGGCGGCAGCGCCCTGACCGGCGCGATCGCCGTGCCCAAGGACCGCGCGCCGGCCGAGATGGACCGCGAGATCCCCGTCACGTACGTCCCGGCCCGCAACACGGTCTTCCTGTCGCTGGCGCTGGCCTGGGCCGAGGCGCTGCGGGCGGCCGATCTGTTCCTGGGCGTCAACGCCGTGGACTACAGTGGCTATCCGGACTGCCGGCCGGAGTACATCCAGGCCTTCGAGGCCCTGGCCAATCTGGCCACGAAGGCCGGCGTGGAACATGCCATCGAATTTCGGATCCATACGCCCTTGATCCACATGACCAAGGCCCAGATCATCCGTCTGGGCGCGGAGTTGGGCGTCGATTTTTCGTTGACGCATAGCTGCTACGATCCTGCGTCAACGGGCTGCCCCTGCGGCCGCTGCGACGCCTGCCAGCTCCGCCGGCGCGGCTTCGCCGAAGCGGGCCTAGTAGATCCGTTGCCGAGAGGATGACCACGGAGACACGGAGGGCACGGAGAAGGTTATTGGTGTTGAAGCAACGCGTTGGGCGCCATGCCCACGCTGGTCGTGGGCATGTTGTGTCAAAGGGTATAATCGCGTGACCGCGCAAGCGTGGCCACGGCACCCAATAATCATGTTCCCATTCCCATACTCCTCCGTGTTCTCCGTGTCTCCGTGGTGAATTCCACGCGTGAATGTCGATGATGGAGCGCAAGCACATGTTCCAAGTGGTGTCGATTGACCGGGAGGCGTTGATTTGTCGGTGCAGCAGCATTTCGACCCGGTCCACGTGTCCGCTTGAGGTGCGGGGGAAACGGGGCGAACTGCGTTTGACGCGGTCCCGGTCGTGCCACCATTGCCCTTCGGCGCACTCGTCCAAAGCCCAGGTGGGACACTCGTTCTGGCCGTCGCCGATCGCGTATCGGCTGGCCGAGTTCTCGATGCTGGCCTATCCCGACCCGTCCCACCACAGCGCCGCGTCCGACCTCGTGGCATGCCGGGATCGCTCGATTGTGCTGGCGGGCTTTGCAGGCGACAACAAGGAGGGCACGCAGGCCGAGTGGTGCGACCGGCTGGTCGGCTTCGTCCATCTGGCCGCGTTCGTCCGCACGAAGCGCCGCGGATGGTTCGGCCGGCGCGTGCTGCGGCGGCCCGAGTGGCGGAGCTTCTTCGCCAGCGAGGCGGTCTTGACGCTTCTGGCCGGCGGCGACCACTTCGTCGCCGAGCTGGCCGCGATGGCCGACGACCACGAGGAGGTCGAGGAGGTCACCGACGCCCTGGTGGACGGCCGCTACAAGGGCCGTGAAGTGGATTTGTACGTCTCGGACGTCGTCATTCCGGAAAAGGACACGCTCGCGCAGTTTTGGCAGCGGGTGGCGGCGCTGAAAAAGACGCCCGGCATGCGGGGCCTCGCCGCGATACTCGTGCCCGCCAAGAGCCTTATCTACCACGACGCCGCGTTCAACAAGCGTCTCGAGCGCCGCGCGAAGCTGATGAACATGGAGCGGATCGCCGTCTGCCCCGCGAAGAACGACGAGGAGAAAAAGACGCCCCAGGAGTTCTGGCTCAGCAAGGAAATCCACGCGCGCCACACGCAGCGCTGGTACGCCCGGATGAAGGTCTGGCTCCAGGAACACAGCTCGGCCTGCGCGGTGCTGATTCTCATCGCGTTCCTGGCGGGCAAGGTGCTCGACCAGACGATGGAAGCCATCGTGGAACACGTCGGTAACCTGCTAACCCATTGAAAGGCGCTTGCCATGACGAAACCGCTCATTGGCATCACCACATCGGGGCGAAACACCCAGGGCGAGTTCCACTCGCCGGGCGAATACAGCGACGCCGTGGTTCGCGCCGGGGGCGCCGTCGCGCTGCTCCCGCCCGTGGAGCTCGAGCCCGAGGCGTGGCTCGATCGGTGCGACGGGCTCATCCTCTCCGGCGGAGGCGACGTGGACCCCGCCGCCTACAACGGTCCCGGCCACGCGACCGTCGGGGGCGTCGATCCCGCGCGCGACCGCTGCGAGTTCGCCCTGGTGAAGGAAGCCATGCGCCGCCGGTTGCCCACGTTGGCCATCTGCCGCGGCATCCAGGCGCTGAACGTTGCCTTGGGCGGAACGCTCATCGCCGATCTGCCCTCGGCGGTGGGTCAGAAGGTGTTTCACCGGTCGCGGTCCGGCAAGGCGATTCCGCACGGCGTGCGGATCGAGCCCGACTCGACCCTGGCCGGCGTCTTTGGCGACCATCTTTGCGTGCCCATGTCGTCGCACCACCAGGCGGTCGACCGGATCGCTCCGGGCCTTCGGGCCGTGGCGTGGGCGGCGGACGGCGTCGTCGAGGCCGCCGAGGCCCCCGAGCACCCGAAGCTCCTGGCCGTCCAATGGCACCCCGAGATGTCCGCCCCGAACGACCCGCTGCAGCAGCGGCTGTTCGTCTGGCTGGTGGACGCGGCTACCGCTTGATCAGCGGAACGACCGACCGCTTCGTGTGGCCCGTGTAAAGTTGCCGGGGTCGATGGATCCGCTTGTCCGGCGACAGGTGCATCTCGCGCCAGTGGGCGATCCAGCCGGGCAATCGCCCCAGGCAAAACAGCACCGTGAACATGTCCTTCGGGATGCCCATGATGCGGTAAATGATGCCCGAGTAGAAATCGACGTTTGGGTACAGCTTCCGCTCGATGAAGTAGGGATCGGAGAGGGCAACCTCTTCGAGTTCTTGGGCAAGATCGAACAGCGGGTCCTGGCCGGCGAACCGCTTCACTAGCCGATTGCAGACCGCCTTGCACATGGTCGCCCGCGGATCGTAGTTCTTGTAGATCCGGTGGCCAAAGCCCACGAGGCGGAAGGGATCGTCCGGATCCTTGGCCTTGTCGATGTATTTTCCGAGATTCCGTCCGTCGGCGGCGATGTTCTCGAGCATGTTGATGCACGCCTCGTTGGCTCCGCCGTGCAACGTGCCCCAGAGCGCGTAGATACCCGCCGAGATGCTCGAAAACAGGTTCACGTTGCTGGATCCCACCATCCGGACCGTCGACGTGCTGCAATTCTGGCCGTGGTCGGCGTGCAAAATAAGCAGCAGATTGAGCGCCTCGGCGAAATCGGGATCGATCTTGTATTTCTCGCTGGGCACCGCGAACATCATGTTCAGGAAATTCTGGCAATACGTCAGGTCGTTCTGCGGATAGACGAACGGCTGGCCGACCGACTGTTTGTAGCTGAACGCGGCAATGGTCGGCATCTTGGCCAACATGCGGTGCATGGCCAACAGGCGTTGCTGCGGATTGCCCGGGTCGCCAAACTCCTTCTCGTAGATGGCCAGCGCCCCCACCACGGCGCTGAGGATGGCCATGGGATGGGCGTACGGCGGAAAACCGGCGAAGATCGCCTTCATCCCCTCGTGCAAGAGCGTGTGTCGGCGGATGTTCCCGCGGAACGCCTCGAGTTGCTCGCCGTTGGGCAACTCGCCGAAGATGAGCAGGTAGGCCGCCTCCGTGAACTCGCACTGTTCGGCGACCTCCTCGACCGGATAGCCGCGGTAGCGCAAAATGCCCTGCTCGCCGTCGATGTAGCAAATGGTGCTCATGATCGAGCCGGTGTTGGCAAAGCCGTCGTCCAGGGCAATATGCCCGGTCATCGCGAAGAGCTTGGCGATGTCGATGGCTCGGTTGCCCTCCGTGCCCACCCGGATCGGCAGGTCATACTCGTTGTCGCCCAGCCGCAGCTTGGCCATGTCGCTGCCCGTGCCCATGATGGCGCCTCCCGAAAAAAAGGGCCCCGCGTCGCGCCGGGGCCAATCCTGATGTGGTTCACTGAGACCGAAGTGTACCCGTTGGGGCCACAAAGGACAATCCGGGCGAGCGGACCGCGGGCGCAATCGGTTGTGGCATAAAGGCTTATGGTCCGCGGCGCGCGGCAGGCTCTCCGTGGCACAGCCGCCCTCGGCTGTGTTGGGCGATATGCACAGCCGAGGGCGGCTGTGCCACACGGCCAATTGCGCTGAGTGCCACTGGCTCTGCCAGTGCTCAGAAACACGGGCGATTCCCGCACTGGCGAAGCCAGTGGCACACGGCGCGCTATCGCAGCACGCGATCGTCCAGCACGTTGACGTGTTGGGCGGTAACGTGATGGGCCTGCTGGTCGGGAATGTAGCCGCGCGTGCCGTTGACGCCAACCCAACGCTGCTCGTAATGTTGCAGGTTCACGCCCGGCGCCGGCGTGACGTAGCAGCGGACTTGGCCCGAGGCGTCCACCAAGGCATAACGCGGCGCGCCCGGCTTGGGCGAGACGACACGGGTGAGCCGGCCCTGGCCGTCGTAGCGATCGTCCGCTCCGGTGCCCATGTCGTCGGGTCGCGACCGCAGATCGGCCAGGCGCCGGTCGAGCCGTTCGCGCGTGGCCAGCATCGAGCCCGCCGCGTCGAAGCGATCGCGGAGGCTGGCGTAGCGATCCATCTTGTCCAGAAGCAGCCTCGCCCGACCCCGCTGGACGGCGGTTTCCGCCCGGGAGACGAGCGTTTCGGCTTCCGGCACGAGCCGGTCGAACTTCCACACGGTGGGTTCCTCGGCTACCATCGTGGCCAGGGCGAGTTCGGTTTCCTCCAGCCGACGCTGGAACTCGTCGGCCGACAGGGGCGGTGCCGCTGGCCGCTGGGCTGGAAGCGCGTCGGCCGGCAGGGCAATCGCGCCAGGCTCGCCACGGAGTGGCCGGGCCGCATCCCGGGCACTGGCCAATTCACCGCCGCGGCCGGGTCGGGCCGCCTGATAGAGCGGGCTCTCCTCGGCCGGCGCCCGGCGGACGCCATCGACGGGGTAGTCAGGGTCCACGTGCTTCGCGTCGATCCAGCGGAACTCACCCGCCGGCGGGGCAATCTTCACCCAAAGGCCCTCGTCGCCGGCAACGGAAGATCGCGACGGGGGCTCGATCATCTCGACCAGCTCGCCCTGGTGCAGCCGCACCTGGACCACGTCCCGCACGCTGCTGTAGCGGCTGCCCACCCGAGCGGCCACCCGATCGCCGGTCACCTCGGCCAGACCGTCTCCGGTGGGCTTGAGATACCGTGTCGAGACCCAGGCGAAACTGCCCTCGGGCGGACGGATCGCGCACCACCCGCCCGGATCGTGCCGATAGATTTCGACCGCCGTTCCCGCCGCAAGCTTGTCCGTGGGATAGTAATCCGAGCCCGGGCCGCTGCGGACATAGGTGTTGTCCGTCGTGACATACGCCTTATAGGGAAACAGCGTTTCCCCCGAACAAACCGACGTGGCAAGCGCGACCAGCGGCACGGCCCACAGAGCGAAAAGCGACAGGCGCATCGTCGAACACCTCCCGGCCAAGACCTGGCCGAAGGGAAAAACCCGAGATGAGAAAGGTAGACCGGGAGCTTGTACCGAAAACGGTCTGGCCGCTCAAGGCCAATTCGCCTTTGCCGGGCTGCCCCCCAAACGGTAGAATCGGTCTCTTGTTTTCCCGCATTCCCCCTTCGGCACCGTTCCTTCAGGCCCCGCACCATGCCCCGCTACAATCCGGCGACGATCGAGCCCAAGTGGCAAACCTACTGGGAAACCCATCGGACGTTCGCCTGCCCACGGCTCCCGAAGGGTCGCAAGCTCTACGTCTTGGACATGTTCCCCTACCCCAGCGGCGACGGGCTGCACGTGGGGCACCCGGAGGGCTACACGGCCACGGATATTGTCTGCCGCTGGCGGCGGATGTTGGGCGACAGCGTGATGCACCCGATGGGCTGGGACGCCTTTGGCCTGCCGGCCGAGCAGCACGCCAAGCGGACCGGCACGCCGCCCCGGGCAACCACGGAGCGGAACATCGCCAACTTCCGCCGGCAACTCAAAATGCTGGGGTTCAGCTACGACTGGGACCGCGAGCTGGCCACCACCGACACCGACTATTTCCGCTGGACGCAGTTCATCTTCCTCGTGCTCTTCGACACGTGGTATGACGAAGCCCAGGGCCGCGGCCGCACGATCGCCGAACTGCCCATCCCGGCCGACGTGAAACACCAGGGCGACGACGCCGTCCAGCGGTACCGCGACGAGCACCGGCTGGCCTACCAGCTCGAAGCGCCGGTGAACTGGTGCCCCGCGCTGGGCACGGTGCTGGCCAACGAAGAGGTGCAAGGCGGCGTGAGCGAGCGGGGCGGGCATCCGGTCACGCGGATTCCCCTGCGCCAGTGGATGCTTCGGATCACCGCCTACGCCGACCGGCTCGAAAAGGACCTCGACAAACTCGACTGGTCGGAGAGCATCAAGCTCTTGCAGCGCAACTGGATCGGCCGCAGCACCGGCGCCGAGGTGGATTTCTTCATCGGCGCCCAGCCGCTTGCCGCTTCGCAACCCAAGGAGTTCGACGCCTGGGTGAAGAGCCGCCGCAAGACCGGCTTTCCCCGCAAGGCCGGCGACGACGTGTTGCGGGTGTACACCACCCGGCCCGACACGCTCTTTGGCGCGACGTACATGGTCGTCGCCCCGGAGCATCCCTTCGTCGAGCGGCTGACCACGCCCGAGCAGGCCAAGGCCGTCCGGGCGTATTGCGATCGGGCGGCGCGCAAGAGCGACCTGGACCGCACCGACCTGGCCAAGGAGAAGACGGGCGAGTTCACCGGCTCCCACGCGATCAACCCGGTCAACGGTGAGGCAATTCCCATCTGGGTGGCCGACTACGTGCTCATCAGCTACGGCACCGGCGCGATCATGGCCGTGCCGGCCCACGACACCCGCGACTTCGAGTTCGCCCAGCAATTCAAGTTGCCGATCGTCGCCGTGGTCGATCCGGGCGACGATCCCGCCGTGGATCGCGACGCAGTGCTGGCCGGCCGTCAGTGTTCGATCGCCGACGGCGTGGCGATCAACTCGTCCGACGCCTATGACGGCCTGGCCACTTCCGAATTCAAACGCAAGATCACCGAGGATCTCACGGCGGCGGGGCAGGGGCGCGGCGCGGTGAACTACAAGCTCCGCGACTGGCTCTTCAGCCGGCAGCACTTCTGGGGCGAGCCGTTTCCGATTCTGCACGAGCTGGACGCCGCCGGACACCCGACCGGACGGCTGCGGGCCGTGCCGGCCAACGAGTTGCCGGTCGATCTTCCCGCCGCGATGACCTTCGACGCCGCGCACGCCAGCCCCGAGCCGCCGCTGGAGCGGGCCCCCGCCGACTGGCTCTACGTCGAGATCGACGGGAAACGCTACAAACGCGAGACGAACAGCATGCCGCAGTGGGCCGGCTCGTGCTGGTACTATCTCCGGTTTCTCGACCCGAGGAACGATCGGGCCCTGGTCGATCCGGAGATCGAGCGGGCGTGGATGCCGGTCGATCTGTACGTCGGCGGCGCCGAACACGCCGTGCTGCACCTGCTGTACGCCCGGTTCTGGCACAAGGTGCTCTTCGACCGCGGCTACGTGAGCGGCGACGAGCCGTTCGCGCGGTTGGTGAACCAGGGCATGATCCTCGGCGAGATGGAATTCACGGGCTATCAGGATTCAAGCGGCGACTGGGTGAGCGCATCGCAGGTCGCGTCAACCGCCGATTCGGGCTTCGTCGTCAAAAAAACCGGCGCGCAGGTCAAGCCCGTCAAGTTGGCCGCCGACGCCGTCGAGAAACAGGGCGACGCCTTCGTGCTCAAGAATAACCCGACGGTTGCCGTGGACAGCCGGGCGTACAAGATGTCCAAGAGTCGCGGCAACGTGGTGAATCCCGACCAGGTCGTGGCCGATTTCGGCGCCGACTCGCTGCGGCTGTACGAGATGTTCATGGGCCCCCTGGAGGCCGTGAAGCCCTGGAGTATGGAGGGCGTCAGCGGCGTGTATGGTTTCCTGAATCGCGTCTGGCGGATGATCCTCGACGAGCGGGCCGACGCCGTGGCGCTCAACGAGGCGGTCGCCGACGCCGAGCCCACGCCCGAGCAAGCTCGCATGTTGCACAAGACAATCAAGGCCGTGACGGAGGACCTGGGCCAACTGGCCTTCAACACGGCGATCGCGCGGATGATGGAGTTTGTGAACTTCTTTCTGAAGGAGTCGGTCCGACCCCGCGCGGCCATGGAAGGGCTGGTGCTGCTGTTGTCGCCCTTCGCGCCCCATCTGGCCGAGGAGCTTTGGCAAACGCTGGGGCACGAGAAGACGCTGGCCCACGAGCCGTGGCCCTCGTTCGACGAGGCGCTCATCAAGGAGGACGTGGTCGAGGTGCCCATCCAGATCCAGGGCAAGCTCCGCGCCCGCGTCGAGGTGCCCGCGGAGGCCGACGCGGCCGCCACGCTGGCCGCGGCCAAGGCCAGCCCCCGCGTGGCCGAGTTGCTCGAGGGCCGCACGATTGTCAAGGAGGTTGTCATCCCGGGCCGCATGGTGAATTTCGTCGTACGGTAATCTCACGAGATTGAGTTCACCACGCAGACACGGAGGACCGAGATTGTCTCAAAAATGGTGAGTGCCACGGGCTTTGCCAGTGCTGAGTCGTCTGTATCGCACGGCACTGGCAAAGCCAGTGGCACACCTTTGATCGTCGTCTCCGTGGCCTCCGTGTCTCCGTGGTGATCTTCCCTCTTTTGGGAATGAGAAGGCGTTGTCGTCATCACCGGGTGGATCGTACTCAACGCCAGCGCGAAAGCCCTTAGTGAAATCCGTTACAGTGAAAAAGCGCATTCTCCAGATCATTCCGACGTTGGATCGGGCCGGGGCCGAGAAACAGATGTGCCTCTTGGCCGGGGGGCTTGCCCGCGACGAGTTCGACGTCCGCGTCTGCGCGCTCACGCGGGGGGGGCCGCTCTCGGAAGATCTCCGCCGGGCCGGCGTGCCCACCACGGTGATTGGCAAGCGGTGTAAGCTCGACCCGCTGGCCTTCTGGCGGCTGCGGCAGCATGTGGCTGAACTGAAGCCCGACCTGGTCCACACGTGGATCTTCGCCGCCGACGCCTACGGCAGGGTGGCTGGGATGTTTGCGGGCGTGCCGGCGATGGTGACCGGCTTGCGGTGCGTCGATCCGTGGAAGAGCGGCCTGCAGTTGGCCCTCGACCGGTTGCTCGCGCGGCGAACCGCGCGGCTGGTGGCCAATAGCCCCGGTGTGCGGGATTTTTACGTCGAAAAGGGCCTGCCCGCCGAGAAGATCGAGGTGATCGCCAACGGCGTGGAGCCGGCCGGTCCCGTGCGGACCACGCGGCGGCAGATCCTCGCCGAGCTGGGCCTGCCGGAGGACAGCCGCCTCGTTGGACTCGTTGGCCGGCTCTGGGCGCAGAAGCGGGTCAAGGACGCCATTTGGGCGGCCGATCTCCTGAAGGTGATCCGCAAGGACGTTCATCTGCTCATCGTGGGCGACGGCCCGCAGCGGCGGCAGCTTGTCCGCTACCGCGATCAAATCGAGATCGCCGACAAGGTCCACTTCCTGGGCGAGCGGCCCGACGTGGCGCGGCTCTTGCCCCATTTCGACGCGCTCTGGTCCACCAGTGGGTACGAGGGCCAGTCGAACACCGTGATGGAGGCGATGGCCGCCGCCGTGCCCGTGGTGGCCACCGACGTGCCCGGCACCCGCGACCTCGTCGTCCACGGCGAGACCGGCTACCTCGTGCCCGTGGGCGATCGCGCCGGCTTCGCGCGACACACGAACCGCCTGCTGGACGACGCCGCGCTGGCCGCCCGGCTGGGCCAGGCCGCGCGCCAACGAATGGCCGAGCATTTCGCCGTCGCCGCGATGATCGACCGCCACGCCGATCTGTACCGCCGCGTGCTGGAAAAATGAGATTCACCACGGAGGGGAAGCAGGGGGAGAAACCACAGATGAACACAGATGAACACGGATGGTTGTGAAATCGGAGAGAAGGAACCGCAGATGAACGCAGATGAGCACAGATAGGGGGTGGGGATTAGGGATTAGGGTTTGGGGATTGGACGATTGGAGAACCGCTGTCCGCTTTCAGCTTTCCGCTTTCTCTTACTGCCTGCCACCTTGTATCGCGCCAAATCCGTCCACGGTCTCACACCCTTCTCCCACACCCTGTTATCCGCGTTCATCCGCGGTTCCTTTCCTTCCCCCCTTGTCTATCTGTGTTTATCCGTGTTCATCTGTGGTTCCTTCTCCTTCTCCGTGTCTCCGCGTCTCCGTGGTTCAATTGCTTGAGACCTGACCATGTGCGGCATTACCGGCGCCATTTGGAACGATCCGTCGAGGGCCGTGGACGCGGCGGCGCTCGGGCGGATGGTCGAGGTGCTGCGGCATCGCGGGCCGGACGACGAGGGACAGTATGTCTCCGAGTATCAGACGCGGGCCGGCTACGACGCCCTGCCCGGCGTGGCCCTGGGACATCGCCGGCTGGCCGTCATCGGCGTGACCTCGGGCCGGCAGCCCATGGCCAACGAGGACGAGACGGTCTGGGTCGTCTTCAACGGCGAGATCTACAACTACCGCCGCCTGCGACGCCGGCTGGAAGGCACGGGCCACCGCTTCCGTACCGAGTCGGACACGGAGGTGCTCGTCCACCTCTGGGAAGACCAAGGTCCGGCGATGCTCGAACTGCTCGACGGCATGTTCGCCCTGGCCATTTGGGACGCGCGGCGGGGGCAGTTGTTTCTGGCCCGCGACCGGCTGGGCAAGAAGCCGCTCTTTTACTGCCCCCAGCCGGGCCGGCTGCTGTTTGCCAGCGAATTGAAGAGCCTGCTCGAGGTTCCCGGCGTGCCGCGGCGGCTCGACCCGCAGGCGCTCGACGAATACCTCACGTATCAATACGTGCCCCATCCGCGGACGATCTTCGCGGGCGTCGCGAAGCTGCCGCCGGCCCATTGGGCCCTCTGGGACGACGGTCAACTGCGCCTGGGCTGCTACTGGAGCCCGGATTTCAACGCCGAAACCGAGCAGTCGCGCGAGGACTGGATCGCCCAGCTTCGCGAGACGCTTTCCGCCGCGGTCCAGGCCCGGCTCGAAAGCGAGGTTCCCCTGGGGGCGTTTCTCTCCGGCGGAGTGGATTCGACGATTGTCGTCGGCCTGATGCAAAGGCTTTCCGACGCGCCGGTGCGGACATTTTCGATCGGGTTTCCCGTGGCCGAGTTCGACGAGACGTCCTACGCCCGGCTGGCTGCCCGGAGCCTGGGCACGATCCACGAGGAGTTCCGCGTCGAGCCGGACGCGGTCGGCGTGCTCGAAAAGCTGGTGTGGCACTACGACGAGCCGTTCGGCGATAGCTCGGCCGTGCCCACGTGGTACGTCTCCGAGTTGAGCCGGCGGCACGTCACGGTGGCCCTGACCGGCGACGGCGGCGACGAGCTGTTCGCCGGCTACCCGCGCTATTGGGCGATGGACCTGGGCGCGCGGTTCGACCGTTTGCCCAAGCTGTTGCGGCGCGTGCTGGCCGGCGGCTTCTGGCAGTCGATCCCGGCCAGCCCCCGGCAGAAATCCATCGTGCGGCGTTGGAAGCGCTTCGTCGAGGTGCTCGGCCGTCCGCCGCTGGAACGGTATCTCGACTGGATTTCGATCTTCAAGGAAGCCCATCGGGCGGAGCTATACACCGACGAATTCGTGGCCTCGCTACCGGATGCCGACCCAATCGAGTTTCTTCGCTCGGCGGCCGCTCGGGCGTCGCGGCGCGATCCGGTCACGCAGATCAGCCTGGCCGACCTCGTGACCTATCTGCCGTGCGATCTGATGACGAAGGTGGACATCGCGTCGATGGCCCACGGGCTGGAATGCCGGCAGCCGTTTCTGGACCATCGCGTGGTCGAGCTAGCCGCGCGGATGCCCATTGATCTGAAGCTCCGCCGCGGCCGAGGCAAGCGGATCCTGCTGGCGGCCTTCGGCGACCTCGTGCCCCGGGCGATCCAGCGCCGCAAGAAGATGGGCTTCGGCGTGCCGCTGGATGCCTGGTTCCGCGGCCCCCTGGCCGGCTTGGCCCGCGACGTGCTGCTCGACCAATCCGCCCGCCTCCGCGGCTACTTCCGCCCCGAGGCCGTGGCGACCCTCGTCGCCGAGCACCAATCCTCCCGCTTCGATCACAGCTACCGGCTCTGGTCGCTGCTTTTCTTTGAGCTCTGGCACCGGCAGTGGCTGGGGTGACGCGGGGAGACAACCACGAAAGACAACCCGCTACGGCGAGTCGGCCAGCGCCTGCCTTCGGCCTTCGGCGACGTTGACGCGGGCGGTGATGGCCAGGCCGAGGAGGAAGAAGACGAGGAGGCTGACCACTGCCAGCCGGGGGCTGCCGGTCGCCCACATCATCGCGCCCCAGAGAAACGTGCCGAAAACGCTCGTGGCCTTGCCGGAGAAATTGAAGAAACCGAAGAACTCGGCCGTTCGGGCTTGCGGCGTCATGCGACCCATGATCGCCCGGCTGACGGACTGCGTGCCACCCATCACCATGGCCAGCACGACGCCGAGGACCCAGAACTGGTCCTTCGTGGTGACGAAATACGCCGCGGCCACCAGAACGATCCAGATGACGAGGCAGCCCAGCAGCGTGGGCATCTGCCCGAAGCGGTCGGCCAGCCAGCCCACCGCGCACGCCCCGGGCAGGGCCAGAAACTGGATCATGAGGATCAGCTTCACGAGTTCGGCCACGTCAAAGCCAAGTGCCCTGTCGGCGAAGACGGACGCCTGGCTGATGACCGTCTGCACGCCGTCGTTGAAGAAGAGGAAGCCGAGCAGAAACAGCGCGAGCATGTGGTAGCGCCGGACGTTGCGGAGCGTCGTGCCCACGCGGCCCAGCGCCCCGGCCACCAGCGCGCGGGTGGTGCCTTCCTGTAGGGGCCCGTTTTCGCGATCGCGCAAGATCCAGAGCGTGGGAAGGGTGAACACGCCCCACCAAAGACCCATGATGACAAGGCCGGCACGGAGCTGATCGGCCAGCTCGGGCAGGCCCAGCTCGGGGCCATACTGCTTGACCACCAGCGCGACGATCAAGGCCAGCGCCCCGCCCAGGTAGCCCAGCGCGTAGCCCCAGGCCGACACGCGGTTCATCGTGCGTTCGTCGGCGATCTCCGGCAGAAAGCCGTTGTAGAAGCCCAGCGACAGCTCGAAGAAGAAGCTGGTCAAGACGAACAGGGCAATAATCGCCGCGGGCCACGTCGGGGGCACGAGACCCATCAGGATCGCGGTCGCCGCGCCGCCCAGGGCCGTCACGCCGAGCCAGCGGCGTTTCGCTCGCCGGGCGTCGGCCATGGCCCCGGCGATCGGCGAGAGCACGGCCGCGCCGAACATCGAGCCCGAGATGCCCCAGGCCCAGACGACCGGCCCCCGGTCGCCCGGCACGACCACGTTGAGGATGTATCCGACGAGGATGGTGATCGACAGCGTCGAATAGGCGCTATTGGCCCAGTCGTACATCGCCCAGGCGAACACCTCGGCGCCCGAGCCGGTCCAGCGGGCTTGCGTTGGGGCCATGCGGGTGCTCGTGGAGAGAGGGGACGCACGGACAACGTGCGTTGATAATGGGTGCCATGCTCACGCTTGCGTGAGCATGTGTTGGCTGCCGCAAAACGGCCCTCGTGTGTGTGCCACTGGCTCTGCCAGTGCGTGAGTCCCGACATACCGCAGCCCGGGGAGAGTGTACCAACTTCCCGGCGACGGGGCCACGGCAACTCCGAGGCGGGATGGTTACCCCAAGCTCAGAGTCTCATTGCGGTGAGCGGGAGAGGCAGCCTTGAGGAATCCACGCTCTCTCCGTGCAGGCGTGGACAAGACGCCCTGTCCAGGGGCTTCCTGCCACCCAACTTGAGAGCCGGGGCGTTGGTTGTCGGCGCGTGTCACGCGTCGGGGAACCACGTTACCACCACGTACCAAGCCAGCGCCGCCCCGACGACCGAGCATAGGCGGGCCACAAACGATTTGCCGTGCCGAGGCGGGTACGGTGGGCACAGGGCCGTGACGGTGAGCACGGCAAGGGCGATCGGGTTGGCGAAGAACAACAACAGCCACCAGCTACACCACAACGACCAGAGCCCGAATCCCGAGTCCCCCGCGAGCTGAGCAACGTTCGACGAGCCGCCAATGACAAAGACGATAAGAAAGAGAAAAAGCGTCGTCCACGGCGGGATCGAGGCGAAGAAGGAGACTGTAAGCAAGCCAAGCCGGCTTGGCTCTTGATTGCTTCGGTGCTGAAGAACTTCGGCGGCCCCCAGACCGATATGGATGGCATGGGACGCGATCCATGGTGTCAATAACGCGAGAGTTCCCATAAGCCACCCTCTGGATTCACGAGCGAACCGAAAGACGTCAGGACGACTTGTCCCGTTCGTTGGGGCGACAGATGCGGCGGAATGCAACGGGGCGTCAGTGCGGGTGCGGCGATTCCCCAATATGCTGCATGTCCACACAAGCATGGACATGGCGCCCCGTCCGCAGAGTGGCATGGTCGCTCGGGTTCTGGGAGACGCGATTCGCATGTAGAATGGGGGCGTGGGGCCTGTTTGAAATCCGTGCGGGGCGCGAGCGGGGACTGCGTGCTCAATCCCCTCACTCCCGACCCCTTTCCCGCCGGGCGGGAGAGGGGAGCTGTAATAGCGCTCCCCTGCCAAGACGCCGCCCCCAGCGATGAACGACGAACCCCCGCCGAAAGCGATCGACCTGCCCGCCCTCCTGGACCAGTCGCCCGACGACTTTCGGGCGTGGCTGGCCGCCCAGGGCGCGCCGGGGTATCGGGCGGGGCAGGTGTGGCGTTGGGCGATCCAGAAACGGGCCGAGTCGTTCGAGGCGATGTCCGACCTGCCCGGGGCGCTTCGCGAGGAGCTCGCCCGGGCGTTCCGCCTCCGCACCGCCCGGATCGACGCCCGGCACGAATCGCCCGACGGTACGGAGAAGCTGCTCCTGCGGCTGGCCGACGACGAGCGGGTCGAGTGCGTGCTCCTGCGCGACGACCGGCATCACCGGACGGTCTGTCTGAGCACGCAGGTGGGCTGCGCGATGGGCTGCGTGTTCTGCGCCAGCGGCCTGGACGGCGTTGTCCGCAACCTCACCTCGGGCGAGATCCTCGAACAGGTCCTGGCGCTGGCCAGTCTGTTGGGCGAAAACGAGCGGCTCAGCCACGTCGTGGTGATGGGCATGGGCGAGCCGCTGGCCAATCTGGACGCCCTGTTGGCCGCGTTGGAGCGGATCACGGCCGAGGATGGTCTGGGCATCAGCGGCCGGCGGGTCACCATCTCGACCGTCGGCCTGCCCGAGCCGATCCGCCGCCTGGCCCAATCGGGCCGGCCCTACAACCTGGCCGTTTCGCTGCACGCCCCGACCGATGCCCTGCGCAACGAACTCGTGCCGGCCAATCGGAAGATCGGCCTCGCGGCGATCCTGGCCGCCACGGATGAGTACTTCGGCGCGACCGGCCGCCGGGTGACGTTCGAGTACGTTCTGCTGGACGCCGTCAACGACCGGCCGGAGCACGCTCGGGAGCTGGTCTCGCTTCTGCGGGGTCGCGCGGCCCTGGTCAATCTGATCCCGTTCAACGCGGTGGAAGGCCTGCCGTACCGCCCGCCGGCCTCGGGCCAAACCGCGCGCTTCGCCGAGACGCTCACCGCCAGCGGCCTTGCGGTGAAGATCCGCTACCGCAAAGGCGACCGCATCGACGCCGCCTGCGGCCAACTTCGCCGGCGGCTGGGCCCATCGTAGCGCCGCGGGCGCCATGGCCGCGCTCGCGTGGGCCGGATCTTCGTCAACCGCGGCGCGGTCCGCGGCAAGGCCGTCGAGGAACTCAAGGAGAATCCGTTGCCGGCCGACGCGTGGCG
>JAFGDS010000009.1 GCA_016931995.1 Pirellulales bacterium | reverse complement strand
CCACGACTCGCGTGATGACGCGCCGGATGAGAGATCCGCCGCCGGCGTTGCGACGAAGCGTGACGTTCGACAACGGCGAGGACTTCGGCGTCGATCGCGTCGGTCTTGGCGAGCAGCCCCAGGGCTCTGGCGAAGTTGCGGACCTGTCGCGGATTGACGACGGACACGCAATATCCGGCGTCCAGCAGATGGACCACCAGCGTTCGCTGGTATCCGCCGGTGGCCTCCACTACGATGAGGCAAGCCCCACGGGCCGGCATTGATTAAGTCAATATACAAGGGTGACGCCTCCCGGAACCTCTGCCATCGCCAGGCCCCAGACTGACCAAAAACTGGCCCATAAGGTGGCTTGGCAGCCAGCGCGGTTTGGATTAGAATGCGTAGTTCAATCGAGTTGGTGGCACCCCGTTTCGCATATCTCGCACGCAGAAAACGCCCCTGCGAACCCCCTATTGTGGTTGCTTCCTGGGCGTGGGCACGTCTCGATGCGGACAATTCGGTTCGTCACAACTACCTGAAAAACAACCACTTGCCAGCGTAGCTTCAATCGGCAGAGCACCGCATTCGTAATGCGGGGGTTAAGGGTTCGACTCCCTTCGCTGGCTCTTTGCTCCGGCCACGGCGGACCGCGCGTGGCCGGGTGTTTTCATGTCCGAGTCCCCGCGCCGCTACCGCGGAGGGGTCCATCAGGAGACGTCGCGGATGGTGCAGACCGTGCAAGTCGATTTGAAGCAGATGGTCCTGTTCAACGGCACGTTTGGGCCGCAGGAAATCCGGCAGCTTGAAAACACGCTGGCCGCCGGCCACGTCCAGTACGCGATCCTCCGCGACGCGGTCGCCGAGCTTGATGCGAAGGAAGACGCGAGCCCTGCCACCAAGGTCCGCCTGGGCGTGTGCCAATTCCTCTTGGGCCGCTACGCCCAGGCCGCCGCCACCTTGAGCCACAGCGACGGCGGGGCCCTGGCCCATTTCTACCTGGCCAAGTCGCAATCCGCCGTGCGCGACTACGGCACGGCCCAAAAGAGCTTCGACGCCGCCGTTCAGGCGGGCTACAACGCCGACGCCTGCGCCCTGGGCAAGGCCGAGGCGCAGCGGCTCGGCGGCGACCCAACGGCCGCCCTGGCCACGCTCGACCACCTCTCCGGCGCCGTCGAGCAGACGGCCGAGTATCTCTATCAGCGCGGCGCGACGGTGGCGGTGCTCGGGGGCAATCCCGAGGAAGTGGTGCGGCTCTACGAGCGGGCGGTCGAGGCCGACGGCGCGCACGCCGGCGCCCTGTTCGGCCTGGCCCTGGAGAACGACCGCCGCGGCAACGACGACGAGGCTCTCGATTTGTACAAGAAGTCGGCCTTGCGGTTCCCGCCGCACGCCGGCACGCTCCTGAATCTTGGGATTCTTTACGAAGACCGGCAGGAATACGATCGCGCCGTGCAGTGCTACCGCCGCGTGCTCGACGGCGACCCGATGAACGAGCAGGCCCTGCTCTTTCTCAAGGACGCGCAAGCGTCGAGCGACATGTACTACGACGAGGACGCCCAGCGCCACCGCGACCGGCTCAGCCAGGTGTTGAGCATTCCGGTGACCGATTTCGAGCTCTCCGTGCGCAGCCGCAATTGCCTGCAAAAGATGAACATCCGGACGTTGGGCGACCTGTGCCGGTGCACGGAGCAGGAGCTTTTGGCCAGCAAGAATTTCGGCGAGACGAGCCTGGTCGAGATCCGCGACATGCTGGTCTCGAAGGGCTTGCGGCTGGGCCAGTTGGCCGCGGAAAAGACGACTCGCGACCTCTTCGAGCCCGAAATGCTCTCGCCCGACGAGCAAGCCATGCTCAGCCGGCCGGTCTCCGATCTGAACCTTTCCGTTCGCGCCCGCAAGTGCATGATCCGCCTGGGCATCAGCACGCTGGGCGAGTTGGTGCGGCGGACCGGCGACGATCTGCTGGAGTGCAAGAACTTCGGCGTGACGAGCCTCAACGAAGTGCGGGAGAAGCTGACCTCGCTGGACCTGAAGCTCCGCGGCGACTGATGCCCTCCTTCACGTTCGAGCCGATCCACGTCGATGCCGGGTGCGGCGCCCGCCTGAGCCGCTTCCACACGCCTCGCGGCTCGATCGACCTGCCGGCCTTCATGCCGGTGGGCACGCTCGCGACCGTCAAGGGTATCGACGTCGACCAGCTCCGCCAGACCGGCACGCAAATCGTTCTGGGCAACACGTACCATCTCGCCTTGCGGCCGGGCGAGGACGTCGTGGCGGCGCTGGGTGGGCTGCACGCGTTCATGGGCTGGGACGGCCCCATCCTGACCGACAGCGGCGGGTTCCAGCTCTATAGCCTCGCGCGGATGACGCAGGTCACGGAGCAGGAGGTTATCTTCCGGTCGCACATCGACGGGCGGCCGATGGTCCTGTCGCCAGAGCGGGCGGTCGAAATCCAACAACGCCTCGGCAGCGACGTGGCCATGGCGCTGGACCACGTCGTGGGCCTGCCCAACCGGCCGGACGTGATCCGCGACGCCATGGAGCGGACGGTCCGTTGGGCTCGGCGATGCCGCGACGCCGCCGACCGCGCCGACCAGGCCCTCTTTGGCATCGTGCAAGGAGGGCTCGATCCCGACATGCGAACGCAGTGCGCCCGCCGGCTCGTCGAGATGGACTTGCCCGGCTACGCGATCGGGGGCTTGAGCGTCGGCGAGACGCCGGCCGAGATGTATGCCGCGCTGGATGCCACGACGCCCGCCCTGCCTGTCGACCGACCTCGCTACTTGATGGGCGTGGGGCGGCCCGAGGATTTGTTGGAAGCCATCCGCCGCGGCGTCGATCTGTTCGACTGCGTCATCCCCACCCGAAACGGCCGCAACGCCATGGCGTTCACCGACCAGGGCCGCCTGCGTTTGCGAAACCTCCAATTTGAGAGGGACTCCACCCCCCTTGAGATCGGCTGCCCCTGCGCGGCTTGTCGGCGGTCGCGGGGATATCTCCGGCATCTGTTCATGGCCGGCGAGATGCTCGGGCCGATCTTGCTCTCGATCCACAACGTGACCTACTATCAGCGTCTTCTGGCCGCCGCCCGCATCGCCATTGCCGAAGACCGGTTCGAGGCCTTCCGGCTGGAGAAGCTGCGGGGCTGGGGCCACTGATCGAGGTTTTGCCGCCGAGGACCGGTCGCACTTGCCCGGATTCAACCCCGCGAGTCCCCTTGTCCCCGCCCGGGTGGGTGCTTATTATGAACAGCTTATTGTCCGGGCGTATCGCTCGGGCCGTGGCGCCGGGGGACGGCAGGTCCGCCGGCGGGACCCGGTCTTTTTGGACTTGAACCCCACAAGGGAACGCCGTGGACGCGCTTTTTGCGACGGGTTTGGCGCTGCTGGCCCAGGCAGACGGAAACGCCCCCAGTCCGCTGTTCCAAATCCTCACGATGGTGGTTCCCATCGGGGTGTTGTTTTACTTCTTCATGATCCGTCCGCAGCGGCGGGAGCAGGCGACGCGGCAGGCGATGCTGGCCGCCGTGAAGAAAAACGACCGCGTCATCACGGCTGGCGGGATCTACGGCGTGGTGACCAACGTCCACCACGAGGCCGACGAGGTGACGATCAAGGTGGACGAAGCCACGAATACCAAGCTGCGCGTTACCCTGGGGTCGATCGCCCGCGTGCTGGGCGAAACGACGCCCTCGGACAAGGACAAGTAATCTCTTCCGCCACATGGGCGCCGTTCGGCAAGGACGTTGACGCCGCGATCAGGAGCCTAACGATATGATGAAGAACTGGCCTGCAAGAGCCGATCGTCTCGGCGGGATCGCGTTGGGCGCCTTGGCGTGCCTGCTCTTGACCGCGCCCTGGGCGGCGGCGCAAACGCTCAACGCGTACGCGGGCAAGGCGATGGTCGTGGCCGACCGGTCGGCGCGGATCGATTTCCGCGTGGCGTTTGCGGGAACCGCCCGACCCTCGGTGGTCGTCTATTACGACAAAGAGGACAAGGGGCTCGAGACGGCCGCCTGGGGGCACAACACCGGCGACGTGCAACACGACGACACGAAGGGCCGCAACGAATACTCCGCCTTGCTGACGGATCTCGAGCCGGAGACGACCTATAGCTACCGCGTCCGGGCGACGGACCCGGGCGGGGAAACGTGGTCGGAGTTGGGGCAGTTCACGACCACGCCGCCCTTGCCGCCGTGGTACGAGACCCTGGCGAAGGTGCTCGGCGTGTTGGCCCTGCTGATTGTGCCCTTCATGGTCGGGATCTGGTTGGCGGCGCGGTGGCGGATGCCGGACCACGGCTGGAAGATCGGCGTGGTGATCTGCTCGTTGTGCTCGGCGGCCGTGGTGACCTACGCGAAATGGCCGCCCAGCCTGGGGCCCGACCTGAGCGGCGGCGTGATCCTCGTTTACGAGCTGGAGGAACCCGAGGAGGAGGAACCGGGCAAGGAAGCGCGGCCAAAGAAAGCAGCCGAAGAGGACGAGGCGGAGAAGACCAAGGTCAACATGAACGATCTGGCGCAGGCGATTGCCCTGCGCGTCAACCCCGGCGGCACCCGCGAAATCACGATTCGCGAGTACGGCGACCAGATCGAAGTGACCATTCCGCGGGCGAACGAGGACGAGGTCAAGCGGATCAAGCAGAAAATCGTCAGCGCGGGAACGTTGTCGTTCCGCATCCTGGCCAACGAACGCGACCACCGCGACAGGATCGAGCTCGCCCGGAACACCGAAGGACACCGCGTCTTCGATCGCGAGGGCAAGGAGGTCGGCTGGTGGGTCCCCGTCGCCAAGGACCGCGAGGCCGAGTTCGAGGCGGACCCCAGCGTCGTCCAACGCGTGGTGAGCGTCCAGGGCAAACGGCGAGTCGAAATCTTCGTCGTCAACGACGAGTACAACGTCACGGGCGACTACCTCGACTCGTGTTACCCCACGGTCCGCGATCTCGAGAACTGCGTCACCTTCACGTTTGACTCGGACGGTGCCCGTCGCTTCGGATATCTCACGCAGGAGAACGAGCCGGACAAGGTCGAAGGCTTCTACCGGAAGCTGGGCATCATCCTCGACGGCAACCTGTATTCCGCGCCGCGGCTGCTATCGGCGATTCAGGGTTCCGGGCAGATCACCGGCAATTTCACCAAGGAGTCGGCCAAGGACCTGGCCGACGTGCTCAACGCGGGGCGCCTGCCGGCGGCGCTCAAGAAGGAGCCCATCAGCGAGCTGCTCACGGGGCCGACGCTCGGCTCCGACATGATCCGCCGCAGCAGCTTCGCCCTGGGGCTGTCGATCGCGTTGGTGCTGGCGTTCATGGCCGTCTACTACCGCTTCGCGGGGCTCGTGGCCTGCGGCGCGCTGTTGGCCAACGTGTTGCTGATGCTGGCGCTGATGATCGTGGTCAAGGCCGACTTCACCCTGCCGGGGCTGGCGGGCTTCGTGCTCACCGTGGGCATGGCCGTGGACGCGAACGTGCTCATTTTCGAGCGCATGCGCGAGGAATTGGCCCGGGACGCCGCGCTGCGCATGGCCATCCGGAACGGCTTTTCGCGGGCCCTCTCGGCCATCGTCGACTCGAACCTGACCACGATCATCTCGTCGGTCATCCTGTGGTGGGTGGGCACGACGCAGATCAAGGGCTTCGCCGTGGTGCTCATCCTCGGCGTCGTCATGAGCATGTTCACCGCGGTGTTCTGCTCGCGCGTCGTCTTCGATATCGCCGAGCGGCGCCGATGGATCACCAAGCTGTCGATGATGCAAATGATCGGGCACACGCGGATCGACTTCGTCCGCTACATGAAGCCGGCCACCGTGCTGTCCGTCGTTCTCGTCGTCATCGGCCTGGGCGCCGCGTTCGTGCGCGGCAAGGGGCTACTGGACATCGACTTCACCGGCGGCGAGTCGGTCGTCATCCTGTTCAAGGAGACGCAGCCCATCTCGAAGGTCCGCGAGGACCTCGCCGACCTGCGCGACCTGACCGTCAGCGACGTGCAGATCGAGGGCGAGAAAAAAGGCCTGCGTTTCCTCATCAACACGTCGGAAGAGGTCGATCCCGACCTTCCCGAAAACGAGGGTCTGTCGGCCATCGAGGTGGTGGAACGACACATCCACAAGGTGTTTGGCGCCGCGCTGGCCACCAACAGCCTGACCGTCGGCAAGGTGACGCCCATTGCCGCGGAATCGGTGGAGAAGACGCCGGCGGACGCGAAACCCGAGGCCTCGGGCACGGCGGAGACGACGGATGCGAAGCCGGAAGCGGCTCCCGCGACGGAGTCGGCGCCCGAGGAAAAAGCGCCCGAGAAGACGGTCCCGCCGGCCGAGACCGAGCCGGCCAAGGACGCGCCGGCGAAGGCGGACCAGTCTCGCGTCGATCTGCCCGCCAACAGTCTGCTCGCGTCGACCGATCCGGCGGCCGTGCTCTTGGCCCAGGCCGAGCCGGCGGACAAGGCGACCGAGGAAAAATCGCCCGAGAAGATGGAACCCGAAGAAAAGAAATCGCCCGACGCGGCCGAGCCGACCAAGACGCGCAGTCCTTTCGCGGGCGGCGTCGAGGCCGAATTGGCCTTCGAACAGCCGGTGGACCAGGAGTCGCTACAGAAGAGAATCGACGATCTGTTAGCCAAGGCCAGCGTGTCCGTGCCCATCGAATTGACCCGCGTGATACCGGCCGAGGATGCAAAGGACACGCTGGATCGGTGGCTCCTGAAAACCAAGCTTTCCGAGGAGATGTTGCGGGAGCTTGTGTTGGAGCCGCTTGACGGCGAGCTGCGCGACGCGGCCTACTTCCCCGCCTCCAGCAGCATCGGCGGCAAAGTGGCCGGAGTCATGCAGATAAAGGCCCTATACGCCCTGTTGGGGTCCACCCTCACAATCATTCTCTACCTTTGGATTCGGTTCCAGAGGGTGATGTTCGGTCTGGCGGCGGTCGTGGCCATCGTGCATGACGTCTTGATCACGTTCGCGGCGTTGGCCTTGAGCGTCTATCTGGCGCCCGTGCTCGGGTTCCTCATGGTCGAGCAATTCAAGATCAGTTTGACGGTGTTGGCCGCGTTTTTGACGATCATGGGCTATTCGCTCAACGACACGATCGTCATCTTCGACCGGATCCGCGAGATCCGCGGCAAGTCGCCCCACATCACGGCCGACATGATCAATCTGAGCGTCAACCAGACCTTGAGCCGGACGTTGCTCACGTTCGTGACCACGTTTGTCGTGGTGCTCATCATGTACGTTGGCGGCGGTCAGGCGATCCACGCCTTCGCGTTCGCCATGCTCGTCGGCCTGGTCGCCGGCACCTACAGCACCGTGTTCATCGCCGCCCCTATCTTGCTCTGGATGAGCAAGCCGGCGACGAAGTAATCCGCCTCGCGAGATTCCCGGGGGGCGCGGAGTGCCACTGGCTTTGCCAGTGCCTTCCGACAAAGGGTGAAGTGAGCACTGGCGGAGCCAGTGGCACACCTCAATGCCCGCACGTCCGCTACACGTGGCGCCAACGGCCCGCCTTGGCCCGTCGCGACACGTTATCGCGTTGCCGCGGCTCGATACCGCCTCTTCCGATTCCCGATGAGGAAGAGGGAGGATCTTTCCCCGGGGGAACCGTGCACGGGCCGCGGAAATCGTTGGATTATGGATCGAGGCGTCAAAATCGTGCTGGCGTCGCTGGTGCTGGCGGGCGGACTGGCGGGGGCCATGGCTTATCGCCATCGCGGTCCCCGGCCCGTGGCCTCGCCGCCGGTGAAGCCGCTCGTGGTGCACCGCTACACCGGGCCGGCCCCGCCGGCCAGCAGCGTGCGCAACGCGCCGCCTCCCGCGGCCGAGACGTCGGCGTACGCGCCGGCGACGGTCCGCGCCAGGCTCGAAGCGCAGGTTTTGCCCCCCGAGCTGGCCCGGGCGTATCCGCATGACGATGCCCGGCGTGGAAACGACTTTCCTCCACGAGCGGACGAGCGTCCCGCGGCGCGGATCCACAAGGTAGCCGACGGCGACACGTTGGCCGGCCTCGCCCAGCAGTACCTGGGCAGCGCCTCCCGGGCCGGCGAGATCTTCGACGCCAACCGTGGCGTGTTGGCCAGCCCGGATGTGCTGCCCATCGGCGCGGAGCTGCGGATCCCGCCGCGATTGGCGCCCATTGCCGCCGAGTCGCCGCCGGCGAGGAAGAAACTCCTCGTGCCGGTGGCCGATCCCGAACCGGCCGGCGCCGCCGAGGTTGATTCCTTTTTCACCAAGGAGCCCACGCGATGAGCTGGCTTCCCCGCCGAACCGTTGTGGTCCCGTTCGACTTCTCCGAAGACGCGGCCAAGGCGCTGGCGACCGCCCGTGAACTGATCGGCGACCCGGCCAATCTGCACGTGGTCCACGTGCTGCCGATCCTCGAAGCGGCCGATCCCGGCGTCATCTGGGAGGCGATCGACGACGAGAGCCGCCGCCAACACGCCGACGCGGCCCTCAACGACGAACTCGCCCGGCTGGGCCACGGCGACGCGGGCCACGCCGTGATTCTCTTCGGCGATCCCGGCCACGAGGTCGTCGCCTACGCCGAGGAAGTCGATGCCGGCCTGATCGTCGTGGCCTCCCACGGCAAATCGGCCCTGCGCCGCCTGCTCTTGGGCTCCGTCGCCGAGCGCATCGTCCGCCTGGCCCACTGCCCCGTGCTCATGCTCAAGTACGCGACGAAGTAGCAGGGCCGCCGCGCCGGGACTGGATGGGACGCGCGCCACGTTTTCGCAGGCGCGCGACGCCATGCGCGATGCCGCGCGCCTGATGAGGCACCCCCCCACCTGAGGGCCGTCGTGGGGATCCGTGGAATTCCGCACTGGCAGAGCCAGCGGCACTCAAAAGACGGCTCTCAATACGATCCCGCAATCCGGAATCACCACACTAGCCGCGGTTGTACGATCAGATTATACTTATAGGTCTGCGCGCCATCCGGACACCACTGCCGGGGTATTGGGTCCGGCGGAAATGGCGGCTTGCCAGCGGCTTCGGACCAGCTGCAGGGCAGCCCAAGGGCGCGTTTCGTTTCCTGTCGTGCGGCAACTGAGTATCGAGTCGGCCATGGATCGCTCACGTCTTCGCAACATCGGCATCTCCGCGCACATCGACTCGGGCAAGACGACCCTGAGCGAGCGGATTCTGTTCTACACCGGCCGCATCCATCGGATGCAGGAGGTCCGCGGCGAAGGCGCCACGATGGACCACATGGATCTCGAGCGGGAGCGCGGCATCACCATCACCAGCGCGGCCACCACGGTCGATTGGGGCGACGCCCGGATCAACCTGATCGACACGCCCGGCCACGTCGATTTCACCGTCGAGGTGGAGCGGAGCCTCCGCGTGCTCGACGGCGCCGTGCTGGTGCTCTGCGCGGTCGGCGGCGTGCAGGCGCAATCGCTCACAATCGACCGCCAGATGCGCCGCTACGGCGTGCCGCGGATCGCCTTTGTGAACAAGATGGACCGCATTGGGGCCGATCCGGCGCGCGTGACCGAGCAGCTCCGCGAGCGTCTCGACTGCGACGCCCACCTGATGCAGCTCCCGCTGGGCGCGGGGGCCGACTTCCAGGGCGTCGTGGACCTGCTCACGGGGCAGGCGCTCCACTTCGACGGCGCCAACGGCGAGGACGTTCGCGCCGAGGCCATTCCGGCGGAGATGGTCGAGCCCGCCCGGCGGGCGCGGCGCCATCTGCTCGAGGCCCTGGCCATGTACAGCGACGAGCTGATGGAGCTGCTCCTGGAGGAAGAGGACGTCCCGCTGGCGATGATCCAGTCGGTGATCCGTTCGGCCGTGGGCCGGCAGTTGTTCACGCCCGTCTTCCTGGGCTCGGCCTATCGCAACAAGGGCGTGCAATCGCTTTTGGACGCCGTGGTGGCGTACCTGCCCTCGCCGCTGGAAGCCGAGGCGATCGCCTACCCACACGGCCGGCCCGACGAGCCGATCCGGCTGGCCGCCGATCCCGACAAACCCACGGTGGCCATGGCCTTCAAGATCGTCGAGGACCCCTACGGGTCGCTCACGTTCATGCGACTTTACCAGGGCCGTTTCACGCGCGGAGGCACGTACTACAATCAGCGGACCGGCCGCAAGGAACGCATCAGTCGCATCGTGCGGATGCACGCCGACCAGCGCGAGGACGTCGAGGAGGCCGTGGCCGGCGACATCGTGGCCGTGCTGGGCGTCGACGCCGCCAGCGGCGACACGTACGCCTCGGAGTATCCCTGCTGCACGCTCCAGAGCATGTTCGTGCCGGAACCGGTCATCAAGATGGCGATCCGCGCGGTCGCCCGCGACGGCGCCGATCGGCTCGGCAAGGCCCTCTACCGCATGCGTCGCGAGGATCCAACGCTGCACGTCTCCGGCGACGAGGAGACGGGCGAGACGATCCTCGCCGGGATGGGCGAGCTACACCTCGAGGTCTACATCGAGCGGATCCGCCGCGAGTACGGCGTCGAGGTCGAGGTCGGCGCGCCCAAGGTGAACTACCGCGAGGCGCCGACCGAGACGGCCGCGTTCGACGTGCGGCACAAGAAACAGACGGGCGGCTCCGGCCAGTTCGCCCACATCGTCGGGCGGATGGGCCCGCTGGTCGAGGACAGCGAGGAGAAGGTCTTCCTGTTCGAGGAGCACGTTACCGGCGGGCGGATTCCGAAACAGTACATTCCCGCGGTGGAAAAGGGCTTCCGGCAGAGCCTGGCCAAGGGTCCCGTGGCCGGTTATCCGGTGGTGGGACTGCACGTCGATCTCGAAGACGGCTCCTACCACGAGGTGGACAGCTCCGACTTGGCCTTCCAAACGGTCGCGCGAACCACGATGCGCGAGGTCTTTTCCCGAACGCGGCCGGTGCTGCTGGAGCCCATCATGCGGATCGAGATCGAATGCCCCGGCGAATTCCAAGGGTCCGTGGTGGGCGATCTGACGTCGCGTCGCGGCATGGTCACGAGCACGAGCATGGCGGGCCCCACGGCCCGGATCGAAGGCGAGGCGCCGCTGGCCGAGACGTTCGGCTACTCGACCAGCCTTCGCAGCATGACCCAGGGCCAAGGCACCTTCACCCTGGAATTCTCCCGCTACGGCCGCCTTCCGGCCAACCTCCAACGCGAGGTCATCGCCGCGCGGAAGGAAACCAAGGCCGGCGCCTGCGTCGGCGCGGGCAGATAGCGGGGTGGCAGTCGATCGACGGTGCGTGCCACGGGCTCCGCCAGGGCGCGCATCCAGCCGTCCACGGCACTGGCGGAGCCAGTGGCACGCGCGAGTTCAAACCGTGCCACCGTTGGACCCAGCCGGCGGCGGGGCAAACCATTCGTTCACGGCTGCCGTGAATTCCTCGGGCGTTGTCGCCCGCGCGAGCGACGCGCGAAAGCGATGTACGTCGGGCAGTCCCGCGCCGTAGCGGCCCGCGAAGGTCCGCATCAGGATCGTCCCCTTGCGTGGGCCGTGTTGTTGGACCACCAGGCGGTGATGCTCCAACAGTAGCCCGCGAAGCTCGGCCGGTGTCGGATCGGGCGGAATGGGCTCGCCGGCCAGCGCGGCGGCCGCCTGGCGAAAGAGCCACGGCCGGCCCAAGGCCGCGCGGCCGATCATCGCGCCGTCCACGCCGAAGTCGCGAAACGCCCGGACGACGTCGTCGGCCGAGCGTAGATCGCCATTGCCCACCAGGGGGATCCGCCGCAGGCGCGACTTCACGTCCGCGATCCGCTCCCAGTCGGCCCGGCCGCGATACATCTGGCCCGCCGTGCGCCCATGCACCACTAGACCCGCCGCGCCGGCTTCCTCGACCGCCTGGGCCACGTCGCCCGCGGTGATCCGCTCGGCCGTGGGACCCAGGCGGATTTTGGCCGTCACGGGCGTGGGCGCGGCCGCGCCGACCACGCGGGCGACAATAGCGCCGATCCGCTCGGGGTACTCCAAAAGGTACGCGCCGCTTTCGGCTTTCTTCGAGACGTCCGGCACGGGGCAGCCGAAGTTCAGATCGACGACGCTCGCCCGATAGTCCCGGGCAATCCGCCGGGCGACCTCGGCCAGCCGGCCCGGATCGTTGTCCCAGATCTGCACGGCCAGCGGCCGCGGCTCGTCGCGCACTCCCCAGAGCCGCGCCGGATCGCCCCGACGCCGGGCGTCCATCTCCAACAGGCTCCGCGCGCTGACCATCTCCGTGGCCGGCAGACCCACCCCGCCGTATTGTCGCGCGATCCGGCGGAACGCGAAGTTCGTGAAGCCCGCCATGGGGGCCATCAACAGCGGCGGCTCCACCCGCAGCGACCCGAGCCAAAGGGCCGGCGGTGACGGCGTGCGCGGTTCAGACAGGCTAGCGTCCATCCGGTCGATCATGGTTGGAATTGGGCGCCGCTTGCGGCTTCGCCACACGCCTCTGGTCGTCTATTGCACTCGGACCGGCTCGGGCAAGAAGTGTTGCACCGGCTCGACCGGATCGAGCCGCGGCTTCACAAGAACGAGCAGCAGCCGGGTCTTCGGCCCGTCCCCGCGCAGGCCGCGGTGGACGACGACCGTTTGCCCGTTGCGCGCGACCAGGGTGGTCTCGATCACGATCGTGTTCATGCCGGGCATGCGGACCGTCTTGCCTTCGCTGTCCGTGGAAAGGGTCGTGCCCTCCTCCTCCGGGCCGAGGCACGACGCCTCGAACGAAAGTTCCACAAGTAGGGCGTTTTCGGACGCGACCCGCGGCGTCGCCTGAAGACGAATGCCTAGCTCCTGGGCTCTCGTGCTGTTGGCCATCCCTCTCGGCCCCAACTGCACGCCCGTGACCGTGTGGACCGTCTTCCCGCTGGTTGCGCGCACCTTCTGGTTCACCAGCGTCGCGAGTCGCACATTGTACAACAGCTCGACATCCTCTAGCGCGCCGAGCTTGGCCAGCAGCGGCAGCACGTCCGGAGCGTCGCTCGATTCGTTCACCGCCTCGACGATCTGGTCGGCCACCATCCCGGCGGGCCGCGCCGGCTCGCCGGCGATCTTGCCGTCCGGGCCGGCCGCCAGAAGGACCGCGACCACGTCGAGCGTGACGCCCCGCAGCTGGTCGGGCGTCGTTGGCGTGCCGAACGCCTGCAACACCGGCGGCGCGGCGGGAGTTGGCCCCGTCCACGTTGGCGGGCCGGGCACGAGGGTGGGCGGCGGATCGATACTCACAGGCGGCTTGGCCGGTTGCACCGCCGGCGGGGGAACCGGTTGAACCGGAACGGGCACGAACGTCTCGGCGGTTGGCTCCAGCGGCGCCTTCGTCGCCTCGTCGTCCGCCCACGCCCTGGCCGTCAGCACGACGCCCAACAACAACGCCGAACAAAGCAGGATCTTGCGCATGGCGCGCCTCCTCGTGAAAAAGGTCGGATGGAAGTGTAAGGCGTCGTAACAGAACATCGTGACTGGATTAAGCGAGTCATCCTGAGCGCAGCGAAGGATCTCGTCCACGAATCACGAGAGATTCTTCGCTGCGCTCAGAATGACAATCATGCCAGTTAGCGGGTGGCCCGATAGCTTTTGCGGAGGGTGTCCGGGAATTGCGTGGACATGGCGCCCGACACGTTATACGACTCATTCATTGTACAACAAAACCTTCGCCCGCCGGGCGAGGAAAGCCTCGATCTCCGGCTGCCAGGCGGCTTCGATCTCCTCAAGCGGCTTGTCGGCCAAGACCGCCTCGAAGGTCTTGCGACTCAACAGAAGACGGTCGTACCCTTCCGTCTTCCAGTCCTTTGGCCAGAGACGATGCACGGTCCGGGCGATTTGAATTCCCGTCCGCACGGAGTCGAACGCTGTGCGGTCGGTCACGGTAATCTCCAGCCCCCCGCAAATCTTCCCGGCGTGGGTGCTCGCGTCCGGCTTGAAAGCCACGGCGGTGAATCGCACGCCGGGAAGCGCCGCCCCGGCCAACTCCGCAACCAGGCGGCGGCCGTCAAGCCAGGGGGCGCCGATCAGCTCAAACGGCGTCCGCGTGCCGCGGCCCACCGAAAGATTGGTCGTCTCAAACAGCCCAATGCCGGGATAGAGAAACGCCTCGGTGGGGCTTCGCATGTTGGGCGAGGGATTGACCCAGGGCAAGCCGGTGGACTCGAAATCGTCACCCCGCCGCCAGCCTTCCATGGCGACCACGTGCAGGTCCAGATCGAGCTTCCGCTCCGCGGCGAACAGCCGCGCAAGCTCGCCCACCGTCATGCCGTGTTGGAGGGGCAGGCGGTGGAACGCGACAAACGACTCCCGCCCCGGATCCAGCATCGGCCCGGCCACGCGCCGGCCGCCCAGCGGATTGGGCCGGTCGAGCACCACGAAGCGGATCTTCCGCTCGGCCGCCGCCTCCATGGCCTGGCCCATCGTCGAGATGTACGTGTAGAAACGGCAGCCCACGTCCTGAATGTCGAACACGAGCGTGTCGATGCCTTCGAGGCTCGCGGGCGTCGGCTTTTTGTCTTTTCCGTAGAGACTATACACGTGCAGACCGGATTGCTCGTCGCGGCTGTCACGGATATCGGACACGTCGAGCTTGCCCTCCAGCCCGTGCTCCGGGCTGAACAGGGCCACGAGCTTGAGGTTTTTCGCGCCGGCCAGCAGCTTGATCGTGGATGTGCCGTCGCGGGCAATACCCGTCTGGTTGGTGATGAGCCCGACGCGCCGGCCGGCGAGCCTGGCGAAGTCGTCGCGGCGCAAGACGTCGATGCCGGTCATCACCCGCGGGACGGCAGGCGGCTTCGGATGGACCGGGCCGGTGATCGCGTCGGCGGCAATCGTCCCGATCTGGCCGGCCAGCGGATTGACATAGCCCTTGCCGTCGGGATGGACCCGATTGGAGAGGAATATGACGAACAAGTCCAACTCCGGATCCATCCAGATCGCCGTGCCCGTGAATCCGCCGTGGCCAAACGCCCGGGGCGAAAACGTCTTGCCCCGGTTGGTCGAATAGCCCGTCAGCTTGTCCCAACCCGGCGACCGGAGATCGCCGCTGGCCAGGTAGGGTTCGGTCATCGTGGCTACCGTTTCGGGCTTGAGCACGCGGACGCCCGCGTATTGGCCCTCGCCGAGCATCATCTGGGCGTAGACGGCCAGGTCGGTGGCCGTGGAGAAGAGCCCCGCGTGTCCGGCCACGCCGCCCAGGGCGTACGCCCGCGGATCGTGCACCTCGCCCCGCATCCAGCGATCGCCGCGTTTCTCGGTGACCGCGGCCCGCCGGGCGAGCTTTGGCCCGGGCAGGTACATCGTCTCTTCCATCCCCAGCGGCCCGAAGACGTGCTCCCGCGAGAACACGTTCACGTCCTTGCCCGACACCCGCCGGACCAGTTCGCCCAGCACGAGGTAGCCGACGTCGGTATAGACGAACTCCGTGCCGGGGGGAGACTGAGGCTTGAGAGCGAAGATCCGCTCCCACGCCTTCGCCGGCCCGTCGCGGTAGTCGGCCATCGCGTTGTCCGGGATGAGCCCGCCCTGATGCGTCAGAAGATGACGGACGGTGACGCCGTCCTTTCCGTTCTGGGCGAATTCCGGTATATGCTTGGCCACCGGATCGTCGAGCCCGACGCGGCCCTGATCGACCAGCACCATCACGCTCGTGGCCGTGGCCACGGGCTTGGTCACGGAGGCCAGGTCGAACACCGTGTCCACGGTCATGGGCACTTCGCGCGGCACGAGCTGGCGGTGGCCGTAGGCCTTGAGGAAAACGAGCTTGCCCCCCCGACCGATGGCCACCACGCAGCCGGGCATCTTTTTCTCGGCGATGCCCTGGGCGACGACGGCGTCGATTTCGGCGAGCTTGGCCGCGTCCATGCCGACGGAGGCCGGCGGCGCCTGGGGCAATTTGGGCATGGCGGCGATGCCCGGGGAGTCCGCTGAGACGCCAACGGAGAAAACGGCCGCGGCCACCGCGGCACGGACGAGTGGAGCGATCATGGCGGCGCCCTTCGCTGGAGTCAATGCCCCCCACACAAAGGGCATTGTCCCCCATGGGCCCGGCCGTGGCAAGCCGGCCGCATTACGCACTGCTGGACGAGCCAGCAGTGGCGCCTGGCGGCGACAAGTCGCCGCACTCCACGGGGCTACCAGTTGATCTCCAGCCCGAGGGTGACCGACTGCATCAAGAGCGTGCCGCCCGTGTTGATCGCGGTCGGCGCGATGGGTTGGGCTTGGATCTGTTCCGGGGCAAGGACCAGGCCGGAGATCCACATCAGATCGTAGGCGGCGTGGGCGACGATGTTCGGCCGAAGCTGGTACGAAGCCAGGAACCCGAACTCGGCCAAGCCGGCGACGTTGCGCGACCGCGGGAGACCTTCAACGTCGAAGTCCGCGACGGTGCATAACGGGTCGGAATTCGCGCCGAGGGTGCGGATGTGGCTGAAGTGGTCGGCGAAGTTGACAAAGACCGCGCCTTTGGCCCTCATGCCGCACGTGGCCAGGCCGTACCGCTTGGTGACCTCGGCGCCAAACTGCAGGCCGATCATGTCGTTGCGGCTGCGGACGTCGTACAGACCGCTGACGTCGTACTCCTCGACGGTGGCGCCGTTGAAGAAGAGATGGTGGCCCGTGCTGTAGAAGCGGAAGTTCTCGTCGAGCGAGATCCCCCGCACGCCGCCCAACCAGGAGACGCGGCAGTTGTCCTGTCCCTCGCGGCGCCACCGTCCGCTGGGCTCGAGGATGAGCCGGTCGCGGCGGTCCCGCGGCGCGATGCGGAGGTTCAACTCAAAGTTGTTCCACTCCGACGCGTAGTTGATTTCCTGTCGATCCGCCCGGTTGAAGCCGCCCACGCCGGCGTTGAACGCGCTGAAGAGATTGCCCGAGAGCAGTGCCTCGCTGCCACTAAGCCTATCGGAGTTTGGCCAGAGCGTGGTGCTCTGGGCAATAGCGTCCTCGTCGGCCACGGTCACGGCGCCGCCTTGCCAGGCGTGCAGGCCGTAGTAGGTGAATTCGATGTACTGATCGCGGTTGTCCGAGTCGCGGCCGAGGTAGTGGCCCACGGTGCCTTCGTAGCCGCCGCTGGGCTCAAACACCGCGCACCGCGTGTTCAGATTCGTGTTCTGGCGGTAGACGTCCACGTACGTGATGCCGTTGTAGGCCTCGACGATGGCCCCGCGCTGCCCGATGGAGACGCCGCGGGGCTTCGGATGATTCATCACGCGGATGCCCTGGACGAAGTACCAATCCCTCGGGCAGCAGTAGCCCTCGCCGGTCCGCTCGCAGCAGGGGCCCAGGCCGTTGGCCTCGCGGAGGGCGGGCTCCGGGGTGGGCGAGGGGATGTACTCTTGCGGCTGCGACCAGACGTTTTCGGCCGCGCCGGCCATGGGGTCGGGCTGGGGTACGAGGTCCGCCTGCGTCTGCGGCGGTGCGGGTGGCGTGGGAGACAAGGTCGGCTGGCTGCCCGGCAGGATGTATTCCCCACTCGGAAGCGGCATCTGGCCCCGCGCCGTATTAACAAGGAGCACGGCGACGACCGCAAGACAGATCGAAGTGCGTCTCATAGCCTTGTCCACCACCAGGGTTTTCCTCCAAAATCCGGCCGCCGGCGGCGCGTTGGCGGCGCGGCGTCCGAACGGTTGTTCGCTGTACACTGCGTAATCGGCCAATTCTTGCCGCTACAACAGGAATAACCGGCAAATTTTCAAAACAACCCGCCACCTACGTGATCGGAATTAACAACTCGATCATCACTGTTTATCTAACCTGCCCTTCTTCTTATACCAGCCATACTTTGTGCCTTCATCCCACTCTGCGTCTCCGCGTCTCCGCGCGAGAAAATCAATTCAAACAATGCTCGCGCGGAGCCGCGGAGGCGCAGAGGCGACGGTGCCGGGGCTGGCACGCCGCCGGGAAGGCGTACCGCGGGGTTTATGGGTTCCTCTTCACGGTTGTCGCCGGAGCCTGCACATACAGGCGGCCATGATTGGCCGCAATCAAAGGAATAGAGGAAAGAAACCGTAGCGGTCCACTGGATTTCGCCGTTAACGAGAAGATGGGTAGTATGCGATAACTGGATTGAACAATTCTCGTGATGTCCCCTGCCACTGGCCGGTTTTTGCATCGTCTTGTGTAAAAAGATGCGGATTGGGAAAGCTTTGCGGCCGACAATACCGTGGACTCGATTTCTCATCACCAACCATAGCGCCGGCGAAAGGCTCTTTCCGGGCCAAAGCCGGGGGAGTGTTTCTCATGGGTCGCGCCCTTATTCTCCTCGCGGCAATGGGACTGGCGGCCGGGACAACCGGTTGCACGATGTGCGCCCACCCTTACGACGACTGCGGACCGACCTTCACCGGCGGTTGCGGCGACTCTTGCGATCCGGACGCCCGCGCGGGCTCCATCCTCTCCGGCTCTTCGATGGAATCCATCTCGGGCGACGTGGTCGAGGGCGAGGTGATCTCCGAGCGGGTGGCGCCCATGTCGAACACGGAGAACATCGAGCCGTCGGTTATCTTCGAGGAGTCGCCCGACGGGTCGGGCCTTCCGCCGTGGGAAGCCAAGTCGCGCCGCGGCTCGTGGTCTCGCTAAAGGCGCTCTAAAGCGCGCCGCGGACCAAGAGCAGGTCAACGATCGGGGCCGGCAATAGGCGAAGAGGCCGGCGCGGCGCGACCAGGGGCGTCGTCGGCAGCGGTCCGAAATAGCCGCGCCGCGAGACGCCGTCGCCGGCTTGTTCCGCGGTCGAGCCGGCATTGCCGGCCAGGGCGCGCGCGCCGGCAGACAGGGAGGGCGAAGTCTCCGCCGAACCGGCATCCGCGAGGGGCTCGATCGGCGGCGCCGACGGGGGCGCGGCGGCCGCGTCGCCGGGCGCCGCCGCGACGATCGTCACGGTGAAGGACCGCGCGTCGCGGCCCGCGGGCCAACCGCTGTCGGCCACTTCGAGCGTGACGGCGTACTCGCCAGGCCCTTGGCCGGGTCCGGGCGTCCACGCGACGTGGCCGGTTCGACGATCCACGGTCATGCCCTCCGGCGCGCCGGCGGCCAGCGAGTAGGTCAAGAGGTCGGCCGGCACGTCCTCGTCCGTCGCGACGGCCTCAAGCGCGAGCGAATCGCCCTCGACAAGCGTCTGGTCCGCGATGACCGCAAGGACCGGCGATGCGTTGCGCTCGTTGACGCGAACCCGCAGCAGGGTTTGGACCACCTGATGGGGCGCGGCGTCCCTGAACATCGAGATGGTGAAGGCGTGCGTCAGGCCGCCGTGTTCCTCGCCGGGCGTCCAGCGGAACTCGCCGGTGGCGGCGTCGATCGTGGCGCCCTCCGGCCCGCCGGGCTCGAGGCGGAACGTGACCGGCGTGGTGGGCCCTTCGGGATCGGACCACGGAATCGCGCACGAAAACGGTTCGTGCTCGGCCGCGACGCGCGTCAGCAAGGAAAACAGTTTCGGCGCCTCGCTGGCGTCGACCACGGTGACGAGGAAAGAGACCTCGTCGGCTAGCGCGGGGTCGCCGTCGTCGGTCGCGCGGAGCGTGAAGCGGCGCGCGGCCGGGGCGTCGCCCTTGGCGGTGGACCAACGGACGAGACCGGTCCGGGGGTGGATAGTGGCCCCGGGCGGTCCTTCCACCAGGGAATAGGTGAGTTGGTTGGCCGGTAGGTCCGCGTCGAACGCCACGGCCACGAGTTCGAGCGTCGTGCCTTCGGCGATCGAGCAATCGGCGATCGGCTGGAAGACGGGCGCCGCGTTCGCCTCGGTCACGTGGATAACGAACGACGCCGCGTCGGATAAGGCGGGCGCGCCGTCGTCGGTCACCCGAATCGTGACGCTGTAAGACCCCAGGCCGTGCGACTCGCCCGGCGTCCACGAGAACGCGCCCGTGGTCGGGTCGATGGTGGCCCCGGCGGGCGCGCCGGGGTCGAGACTGAAGATCAGGGCATTGGGCGGATCGTCGGGATCCGCGGCCGCCGCCGTGAAGGCGACGGTTTCGCCCTCGGCAACCGAGCGATCGGCGAGGGGCTCGAGCGCCGGGGCCTCGTTCACCTCCTCGACGTGGACGAGGAACGTGGTCGTGCCGCTAAGATTTGGCGCGCCGTCGTCGGTGGCGCGGACGGTGAACGAATACGTGCCGGGCCCGTCCGCCTCGCCGGTTTGCCAAAGCAGCATGCCCGAGGCGGCGTCGATCGTCGCGCCGGCCGGCGCGCCGGGATCGAGGCTGAACGTGAGGGCGTCGGGCGGATCGTCGCCATCGGTGGCCAGCACGGTGATATCGAGCAGGTCGCCCTCGGCGATCGAGCGATCGGCGATCGGCTCGACGACCGGGGCGTGGTTCAACTCCGTCACCGTGACCAGGAACGTCACGGCGTCGTCCAGCGGCGGGGCGCCGTTGTCGGTTACGCGGGCGGTCACCGTGTAGCTCTGCCCGCCGTGCGAGGAACCCGGCGTCCACGTGAGCCGGCCCGTCTGGGCGTCGAGCGCCATCCCGTCGGGTGCCCCGGCGTCCAGTTGGAACGTCAACGCATTGGCCGGCACGTCGGGATCGACGGCCCCGAGCGTCAGGTCGAGCGACTGGCCTTCGGCGAGCGTCTGATCCCCGACCGGATCGAGCGCGGGCGGCAGGTTCACTTCGGTGACGTGGACCACGAAGGTGATCGACGCCTGAGCGGGAACGGCCCCCGCGTCGGTGACCCACACCGTCACGTCATGGTCGCCGGGCCCGTCCGCTTCGTCGGGCGTCCACGTAAACGCTCCCGTTACCGCGTCGATCGAGGCTCCCGGCGGCGCGCCGTCGGCTAGGCTGAACGCCAGCTTCTCGGGCGGCCCGTCGGGGTCCGCGGCCGTCACGGTCAGCGCGAGCGTCTGGCCCTCGGCCACGGTCTGGTCTTCGATGGGGTCGATCGCGGGGGCAGCGTTCGGATTGGCGACGATGATCGAAAACGTCACCTCGTCGGAGAGCGGCTCGGCCGCGTCGTCGGTGACGCGAACCGTCACGGGGTACGTGCCCGGCTGGTCGGCCGCCGTTTGCCAGAAGAAGCGGCCGGTCGCCGGATCGATCTCCGCGCCGTCCGGGGCCTCGTCACCCAGCGAAAACGTCAGCACGTTGGCCGGGATATCCGGATCCGCGGCCGTGAAAAGGAGCTCGATCGACTCGCCCGCGGTGATCGTTTGGTCTTCGACCACCTCGGGCGAGAGCACGGGCGGCCGGTTCACCTCGTTCACGCGGATCGTGAACGTCTCGGTGTCCACGCGGGGCACGGCCTCGCTGGTTTGGGCGCGCACGGTCAGGGTGCGTTCGCTGGGGCCGTCTTCCTCCGCGGTTGCCCAGGTCAACACGCCCGAAACCGGGTCGAACGTCGCGCCCGCCGGCAGGCCGACGATGCTCAGCGTCAGCTCGGCGAGGGTCCAGGGCGCGGTGGGTTGGATGGCAACCTGCAGCGTTTGTCCTTCGTCGATCGCGACGTCGTCGGGCCGGTCGATGAGCGGCGTCTCGACGGTGATGGTGAAACTCGCCGTGGCCGACAGGGCCGGATCGCCGTCGTCGATGACGCGGACCACCACGTCGCGGTCGCCGACCGGCTCGTCCATCGGCACGGTCCAGGCGAACGCGCCCGAGATCGGGTCAATCGCCGCGCCCGCGGGGGCCTCGTCGAGACTGAACGCGAGAACGTTGGCGGGCACGTCCGGGTCGGTGGCTTCGACAGTGAGGGTAAGCGTCTGGCCTTGGTCCACCGTCTGGTCGGCGATCGGCGCGATCGCCGGCGGCGCGTTCACTTCGTTGACGGTGATCCAGAACGTGGCGGTCGAGAAGAGCGAGGGCTCGCCGTCATCCGTCGCCCGAACGATCACTTCGTACGGCACGTCGGAGCTCTGATCCTCGGCCGGCGTCCACGTCAGCACGCCGGTGACGGGGTCGATCTCCATTCCCTCCGGGCCGGCGTCGAGGCCGAACGTGATCTGGTTCGGCGGCACGTCCGGATCCACCGCCACCACCTGAAACGTCCAGATCGCCAGTTCGTCGATCGTCGCGTCCTCGATCGGCGCGATCTCCGGCGGCCGGTTCACTTCGTTCACGGTGATCGTGAACGCCTCCGTGTCGCGCGCCGCCGGGTCGGTCGCGTCGGTGGCCACAACCGTCACGCGGTACGCGCCGGGTCCCTGCGATTCGGTGGGCGTCCACGTGAGAATCGCCGTCGCGGGGTCGATCGCCATGCCCTCGGGCGCGCCGGCGGCCAGGGCCAGCGTCACGCCGCTGGTCAGATCGTACGGCGGCGTGCCGACAAGCCGCACGGAGAGCGTTTGTTCCTCGTCGATCGTTTGATCCACGATCGCCTCGAGGATGGGGGTCTCGACCGTGACGAGGAACGACGCCGCGTCGCTGGCCTGGCCGTCGTCCACCATGACGGTGAATGGATACTCGCCCGCGCCCTGCTCGGCGGTGGGCGTCCAGGTCAGCTCGCCCGTGACGGGATCGATCGACGCGCCGGCCGGCGGATCGACCAGATTGAAGATTAGTGCATTGGGGGGCAAGTCCACGTCATGGGCCACGGCGGTAATCGCCAGCGTCTGGCCGAGATCAATCGTCTGGTCTTCGATGGAATCGAGCGCGGGCGGCTCGTTGACCTCGCGGATAATAACAACGAAGGAGCCCTCGACGGCCAAGGGCGGGCTGCCGTCGTCCGTCACGGTGAAGGCGATGACGTAATCGCCGGGGCCCTGCGACTCGTTGGGCGTCCACGCGAACTCCCCCGTCGCCGCGTCGAGCCGCGCTCCCTCGGGCGCATCGGGAGCCAACGCGAACGTGAGCGTTCCCGGCGGCAAGTCCGGATCGCTCGCCGGGATGACGAGCGAGAGGGTGGCGCCCTCGTCGATGGATTGATCTTCGATTGGATCGACCACGGGCGGCGAGTTCACCTCGCGCACCGTGACGCGGAACGTCGTCGCGCCGGTGAGCGGCGGCGCGCCCTCGTCGGTTGCCCGAACCGTCACGATGAACGTGCCCGGCCCCTGCGCCTCGCTGGGAGTCCATTGGAACGCGCCGGTGGCTGGGTCGATCGCGGCGCCCTCCGGCGCGCCCGGCGCGAGGCTGTAGGTCAGCGCGGCCGTCGGATCGTCCGGGTCGGTCGCGGAGGCGACAAGCGAGAGCGTCTGGCCCTCGTCGATCTCTCGATCGGCGATCGGCGCGAAATAGGGCGCGTGGTTGCGCGGTTGGGCGGGCGTGACCGTCATCGTCACCGCCCGCACGTCGAGCCCGTTGCCCAGCGTTGTGTCGTTGGTCCACATGAGCACGAGCCGGTCGCCGTCGGAGGCCACGGCCGGGCCGAACTGATTGGTGCCCAACTGATTGGTGATCCGCACCGGTTCGCCGTCGGCCAACCCGAAGGGGTCGAAATGCCGCACGTGGATCGACGACGGCTCGACCCTCGCGGGATCGAACGTCTCCCAGGCGACGGCATAGTCGCCGCCGGGCGTCTTGGTGACGCTCGCGTGGCGACCTTCGCCCAAGAGGACTTCGTCGCCGACGGGCGCGCCGTCAAGATCGTACCGCCGCGAACAGACGTTCCAGGTTGAACCAGCCGCGTCGTAGCTCTGCCAGACGAAAATCGTTCCGTCCAGATCGAATGCCGCCGAGACGTACTGTTGGTTGCCCGTCGTGGTCGTATTGACGCAAAACTCCTCGCCCAGCGGAGCGCCGTCCACGTAATAGCGCTGGGCGAAGATGCCGCCGCCGCTGCCGTCCTGCGCCTGGCTGGTCCACGCCACCACGAAGTTGCCCACGGCGTCCATGGCGACGGTGGGCCAACGCTGGTTGTCCGAGGTCGTTGTGTTGACTTGGAACTCGTCGCCCAGCGCCGATCCAGCGGCGTCGTAGCGCCGCGCGAAGATGCCGGCGCGGTCGCCGTCCTGGTCCTGGCTGACCCACGCAACGACGAAGTCGCCCTGGGCATCCATGGCCACGGCCGAGAAGTCCTGGTTGCCGGCCGTGTGCTGGTTGACGCGGAACTCGCCGCCTTGCGGCTCGCCCGCCGCGTTGTAGCGGCGCGCGTACACGCCGTAAAGGCTCCCGTCCTGCAACAGGCTCGACCAGCTCACCACGAAATCGCCGTCCGGGTCCATGGCAACGGACGGAAGCGTCTGCGGGGAGAGCGTCATGCCGTTGACCCGAAAGGCGTCGCCCTGCGGCGACCCCGCCGGATCGAAACGCTGGCCGTACACGCCGTAACCGCTGCCGTCGGCGGCGCTGTCGGCCCAAACGACCACGAAATCGCCGTCCGCATCCATCGCCACCGTGGGAGCGCGGCTCTGCGAAAAGGTGGTCTGATTGCCCTGCCCGGCTAGGTGGGCAAGCAGGTCGTCGCCCACCGCCCCCAGCGATAGCAGGCATCGCCGCTCCAATGGCTCGAAACGTAAGGGCCGACCGCGTAACAATTTAGCCCCCCCTTTGGGCCATCCCGTTCCGGAGGTGGCGAACCCGGCTCGATCGTGTCGCCAACCCGATGGGACTGCCCCCCGTTTGCGGACCCAGATTGATGGGCTCGCCGTCAAAATCTTCCTACTCTCCCTTCTCTGTCTTTTCGGCATAACCGGAACGCCAGTTGACCCGCATGTGGATCTTCCGGTTGGGCTCGATTCGCGGCCACCGGCAGCCGAAAGGAATTTCAGGAAGCGCTCTCTCGCAGTTGCACAACGATCGCCAAGGAGGGCGAAGGTGCCCATTGCCGACACGCTCAGGCTTCTTTATCTTTCGCATCTTTCCAATCCGCCGACAGATCGGATCGTCTATCGAACGATCTGTCGCAACAAAGTCCGCCGGATCCTCGAATGCGGCATCGGCGAGGGGCGGCGGGCGGTTCGCATGATTGACGCCGCGCGGCGCGCCGGCGCGGGCGCCGACGTGCATTTCGTCGGCATCGACCCGTTCGAGGCCCGCTCGGCGTGCGACGGTCCAGGCGTGACCCTGAAGCTGGCGCACCGGGTGCTCGCGTCAACGGGAGCCCACGTCCGGCTGCTGCCCGGCGACCCCTTCACGGCGCTGGCCCGCGGCGCCAACGCATTGGGACCCGTGGACCTGGTGGTGATTTCCGCGCGGCAAAACGCGGACGCCCTCGCCCAGGCGTGGTTTTATTTCCCGCGGATGCTCCACGCCGGATCGACCGTGCTCATGGAGCGCGTGCTGCCGGGTGGGCAGGTCCAGATCGGAGTTATCGCGACCGCCGACGTCGCGAGATTGGCCGCCGTTGCCCGGCGCAGGGCCGCGTGAAGCGGCGTCGAAGACGCTCACGTCCGGCGCGTGCCACTGGCTTTGCCGGTGAGAGCCGTCGTGGGCAATCGCGTGGAATCCCGCACTGGCGGAACCAGTGGCACTCACCGAATAGGATCCCAACAGCGAGACTGACTACACTACCTGGGGTCTTCTCGATCCCGGGTCATCGCGTCTTCCAGCGAGGGCGTCTCGCGGCACAGGTCGCCGAGGACCGACTCGCCGCCGAATTGGCGGAACCAGTATTCGACGTCCTCGGCCAGAAGCGGGCTGGGGGGCTTACTCGGGCGGGCGTCGCGGCCAAGCCGGCCTGCGTCGCGGCGGCGCAGGAGTTGGGCGTACCACTGGTCGGCGTCGACAAACGTCGCGCGGCGGCGCCGCGCGGCCCGCTGCAGCCGATGGTCGCTGGTCACGACCGTCAGCCGCCTCGGGGCGGTGTTCTGGCCTATAATCTCTTCGATCAGGGCGTCGGCGTCCGGATAGGCCGCCGCGAATCGGACCGTGATCCCCCGATGCGAGACCGTCCGGGGCAGGCCCGGCGGGCCGCCGGACGCGTCGAAGACGACGGTCGTCCGCGCGATCTGCTCCGGTTGGAGCGATTCGGCCAGGAAATTCAGCAGCGCCAGGCGCGACCGGGCCAGCGCGCCGGGCCCCCGTCGTTGGGACGGAACCCCGGCCACGCTCATGAGATTGTAACCGTCGATAAGAAGGATCGTTCGGGGCATGACGCGCTCGCGCGGCTACGACTCGGGCGGGACGACGCGCAAGGGGTCCTGCTCCTCGGTCAACCGGAGGCGCACGGGATCCAAACGGCCGGCCACGAGCTTGCGGAACTCGGCGGGCGTGTGGACCGCGCGCCATTCCACGTGACTGATGCACATGCCCGGTCTCAGGCCGGCCTGCCAGGCGGGGCTTTCTGGCTCGACGCTGGTCACCAGCACGGCGTCCTCGAAATAGGCGGATGCTTGACCAGGCGACGCCGCATCGTTGGCCACGGCCGTGGGATAATCCACCCGCAAGCCGCGCCACGGCGGCGGACCGGCCGTTGCAATCGGCTTCTCGCGGACCGGGTACTTGCCCAGCACCACGTGGAGCACCTTGGGCCGACCGTCGCGCAGAACGCTCAGCCGCGCGACCGACTCGACCGGCAGCCGGCCCACCTCGAGCACCAGACTGTCCGCGTCGAACACGGGCTGGTCGTTTACGGCCGTGACGACGTCGCCGGGAAGAAGCCCGCCGCGGGCGGCCGGCGTACCCGGACCCGGCTGTACCCGTTGCACCCGCATCCCCTGGACGCCCGCGAGCACCTCGTGCGGCGCGAGGTTCGCCGGCTGGATGCCCAGGAACCCATATTCCACCTCGCGTCCCTGCTTGAGCGTCTCCAGCGCGCGGCGGAACGTGGCATCAACGGGAATGGCGTAGCCCGCGGCCGCCTCGAACCCAGCCCGCGGCGCCAGCGCCGTCACCAATCCGACCATTCGCCCCTGAAGATCCAGAAGTGGCCCGCCGCTGGTGCCCTGGTTCAACTTCGCGTCCGTCTGGATGAGCGTGCCGTAGTGGTGCAACGTCGTCTTGCCCGTACCGTCCACCTCGTCGGTCGCGGGCGGGGCCTTTCGGGTGAGGTTGGACACGATGCCCCAGGCGGCGCTGGGCTGTCCGTCGCGGGCAATGGCGTAGGGATTGCCCAGGGCGATGACGATCCGGCCCTTGCGGAGCGTGGCGGCGTCGCCCAGGGTGATCGGCACGAGGTTGGTCGCTTCGATGGCCAGGATGGCCAGGTCGCTGCGCGGGTCGGCCGCGCGGATCGTCGCGCGGTAGACCTTCCGGTCGATGGTCGTGACGTAGTAGTCGCTCTCCTGGCCCAGCACGTGGTACGTCGTCAGGATGAGACCCTGGCGATCCACCACCACGCCCGAGGCATATTCGTTCGGCACGAAGTCCGGATCGGTCGGCTGCGGCTGGCTCAACACGGCCGACCGCCGGCCAAACGGATCGGGCCGCAGCTCGATGCCGAGCAATTCGCCGGGCGCTTCGCGGCGGACCCGGGCGATGGCCACCACGGACTTCTCCGCCCGGGCGATCGCGGCGACCAGCCGCTCTTCCATGGCGGCAGCCAGCGCCAGGCCGCTGGGCTCTTCCGCCGGCAGCCGCGCCGCGGCCAAACCCACCGCGCACGCGGCTAGCAAGGCGCCCGTTGCCCGCGTCCAGGTCGTCGTGCCGTTCATGTCGAGCGTCCTCCCGCGAGTGTCGCGGTTGATGCCTCCGAGCGACCGGAGGACATCGGGAGGGCGAGGCTCCCGCCGAGCCGGGATGGTTCGTGAATTATCGGCGCTCGGAATTCGGCGTACAACCCTGCCATCCGCCGGTCGCGCCCCTGCACATTATACCGCACAGGCGCGAACCGACACCGGGGGGCGATTCCCTCGGGGGGACCGTCCGAATCAGGTTGACGCGAGTCACACGGCTGCTGGGTGAGAGAATCGGGGCGCTGTCGGCGTCCGCGCGTCACCCAGCCTGAGCCACGTTGCGCGGACGGCGCGAGTCTTTCGCTACTCCCGCGGCCGAACGGCTCCCGTCAGGCCGCTGTAGTCGCAACGGTCCTGGGGATGCCAAAGGGGCAGGCCCTTCATCACCCGATCCGCCAGCATCTCCAGCTTGGCCTTGGAGCCCGCCGGCGCTTCGGTCGGCCGGAAGTCGTCGGTTTCGACCGGGAGAAAATCTTCGTCGTGACCGCACTCGAGAATTGCCTCAAAAACGTTCCGCATTCGCTCCACTCTCCGTCCAACCAGGTTGGACATAACAACGCTAGCTACCCGCACAACAGAGGGGGCTGCAAAGGCCGCCCCCATGCCCGGTCGCGGAGTTGTCGGACCAGGAAGTCTGGGTATTGACAAACCCTCTGTAGTGGGGTGGCCAGCCTGTACGTAAACATATCAGTATACGCAGATTTCGCCCCTGGTCAATAACGAGAACCCCGTTTTTTTCTCCTAAATGAGGGCGTGCTTTGCGCCCGCCGGTCCCGTTGGCCACGTCACCCGCGTTCCCCGTGCCAGGACACGGGGCGTTGACTGCCGGTTCGGCAATCATTGTACTACGGAGTGACGCGCCCGATGGGTCGCGCGAAATGCCGGGGGCGAGTTGGGCAACCGCCACGACGAGCGAGTGGAAGGTGTGAGCATGATTTGGCTTCAGAAGGAACTGTCTCTCTCCCCGCGCGCAAGGGGGTGTCATCCCATCACGTGCGAGGTCCTCGCTGCTGTTCCCGAAGTCAGCCAGATCGACGTCGGGATTTTGCACGTGTTCCTTCAGCACACGTCCGCGTCGCTCACGCTCAACGAAAACGCCGATCCCGACGTGCCTCTGGACCTCGAGCGATCGTTGAACATTCTGGCGTCGGAGGATCTCCCGTACCGGCACACGATCGAGGGACCGGACGACATGCCGGCGCACCTCAAGTGTTCGTTGACCGGAAACAGCCTGACGGTGCCCATTGGGGTCGGCCAAGTCCGGCTCGGCGTCTGGCAGGGCATCTTCCTTTGGGAGCACCGCCGTCGGGCGGGGTCGCGGCGACTCCTGCTGACGTTGTTTGGGAAGCCGAAGTGAAGACCCATCGCGGGACGCGACGCCCCCCGTCATGCCGAGCGGAGCAAAGCATTTCGACGCATGCGCGGCCCACGAGATCCTTCGCCGCGCTCGGGATAACACGTGATTGCGGCGAGGATCCTTGGACGCGCGCCGAGTGCCTTTGCGCCTTACCGTCGCAGCGGCGGTTTGCTCAACACGCGGACCTTCGCCGATTCGCGCGATTCGACGATGATTTCCTCGCTGGGCGGCTCGACCGGCTCGACGTGGGCAACCTGCTCCGCCGCCGACACAAATCGGACGGTCGTCTTCGTCGGGGTCGCGGCGCGGCTCGCCAGACGGTTTGACAGGGGCGACGACCGCGAGTCGGAACCGTCGTTCGCCGAGGGTTTTTCCGCGTCGGGCGCCGCGCTCCGCGGTACGGCGCGCGGCTCGGGCGAGAGCGTCGTCTCGGGCGGGGCCGGTGGAGGTGGTGGGACCGGCGCGGCCGTCTCCGGCGCCGGAGGCGCCAAAGGCTCGTCCGCCTCCAGTTCCTCGATCTCGCCGCCTTCCTCCGGAATCGGGCGGATATCGAGGCTGCTCCCGGTCGGCGCCTCGTCGTTCGGGCAGGCCGCCCAGGGAGGAGGACACGGCGGACAACACGGGCTCCAGGCCTGCCAGCAGGTCGGACGAAGGCCAAAGCACGGGTCGGGCGAGCAGATCTCGCTGGCCACGCGCGTGCTGAAACACGGGGGCATCAGATCGTACGGGCAGAACTGCCGCTTCGAGCAAACGCCTTGGCAGCCCGCGCTGACCGGCAGACCCAGCAAAACGCCGGATAGAAGCAATAGCGCCTTCATGTGGATATGGCCGCTCATGATTTGTTGAATCCAAAGGATGTCAGGCGAGGTCCCTTAGAAGTTGTTTGTGGGATTGCCGCCGCCCTTGAGGACCGGACCCGACAACCGCGTCGCCGTGCCCGTGCCCAAAAGCGTGAAGCCCATGATGCGTTCCAGCGGGGCAATGATCTTGCCGAGACTCGTGTCGAACGCCACCAGGCGATCCTCGGCGATGAACACGCGGTCGCCGGGCAAAATCTGGTAGTTGGTGTTGGCCGACGCGCAGGCCGTGATCGATTCCCAACTGACCGGCAGGATCGTGACCGGTTCGACTCCTTGCGACGGCCGGGCGATCCAGATCCGCTTGGATGACACCTGCTCCAGGCCGTTGATCTGCGATATCGCGTCGAGCACCGTTTCGTTGCCGGTGACGGGGAAGCGATAGAGCCGGTCGCCCGTCCCCGCTCCTTGCGTGACGATGTAATACACCTTACTGTTAAATCCGAACACGTCGACCGAGATCTCCGGGTTGTCGAGATACGTCGACAGGTGGTGTTCGAGGACGGCTCTCGCCTCGCTGATGGTCAGGCCAACCACCGGCACGCTGCCGTAGCTACCCAGCGTGACGGTGCCATCGGGCCCGACCAGGTGCTCGCCGGTGATCTGCTGTTGGCCGGCCATTTGGGCCAGGCTTGCCGAAACGCGCGGCTCGCGAAGATAGTTGCGCAGATGCGCCTCGATGGCCTTCTCCGCTTCCTCGATGGTCAGGCCCGCGACGCGGACCGATCCGTAGGCCGGCGGCAGCTTGACGATTCCACCCGGCTCGATCGGGAACACGCCCTCGATCGGCGCGTCGGTCAACGCTCCGCCGACCTGCAAGGCAAGCGCGTCGAGCGTCCGCAGATGATAGGGCGACTTGGGCACGATATGCACCGCGTCAATCATCAACACGTCGGGCGGTTCGATCCGGTAGGTCGGAAGGACCACCTTGCACAGCTCGCGAGGCATCGGCACGCCGTCGACCGGCACGGCCGGGCGGCTCGGCGTCGTTTGACAACCGGCGCAAGCGCCCAGCAAAGGAAACGCGACGGCCAGATACAGACACAAATACCTAAGGCGGAAGGGCACCATGGTTCGTCCGGTCGAGATTCTCGTGGAGTGGGTGGCCAAGCGACCGCGCGGGCCGCAGATTCTGGATGTCGTATTCCAAAACATCGGCACAACCGTTGCGACTTTACCAAGAAGAGCCGTCTTCAAGGGAACTGATTCCGTCGAGGGTGTTCCGCTTGTAGCGGATGTGCCGGTCGTGGCGGATGCGCCCGTCCCGGCGGGTTATCCCCCCGAACCTGGTCAGGGTTTGTCGGGCCGATTGTTCGACTGCGCAAACTTTGCCGACGGCGCCGAGTTTGTCGGGCTCGTGGGCGCTCGCCTCATCCCGTCGCGCCCAGCGCGGCGAAGCATCTTAACTCCCGTTGCGCCAACGAGATCCTTCGCCTCGCTCGGGACGGGGCACGCCGGCGGGCGTTCGCCGCGACGCGCCCTCGCGGAAGAAGAGCCCCCGCCACCCCCCGCGAGGCCGGACGGGTTCGTGACCTATTATTGCTGTATGGTAGCGAGGTGCCTGTAACGTGTGGTCTCTGGCCGTTCACACGCTGATTGCCGACCGCGGAAAGCTCCTCACGGCGTTGGTCGGCGTGATCTTCTCCATCGTGCTGGTCAACGTCCAGGGCGGGCTGTTTGTCGGCCTGATCCGGAAGGCCGGCCTTTTGGTCGACCAGGGCGAGGCCGACATCTGGGTGGGGCACAAGCGCATGCACAACGTCGATTTCGCGCGCGACGTCCCCCGGCGCTGGGTCCATCGCATCCGCACCGTGCCCGGCGTCCGCCGCGCCGAGCCCTATCTCGTTGGGTTCGCCGACATGACGCTGCCCAGCGGCGGTTTCGAACAAGTCCTCATCGTGGGAGTCGACCGCGTCAGCCTCTTGGGCGGAGCGTGGAATCTCACCCGGGGCTCCGCCGAGGCCATTCTGCAGACCGACGGCGTCATCCTCGACGAGTGCGAGAGCGAGAAGCTCGAGCATCCGCGCATGGGCGACGTCCGCGAGCTGAACGGCCGACGCGCCCGCATTGTCGCCATGAGCAACGGGATCATGGGCTTTCTGGTCACGCCCTACGTCTTCACGACCTACGAACGGGCCGCCGAGTATATCGGGAAAGAGCCCGACGCCTGCTCCTACTTCCTCGTCCAAACCGAGCCGGGGGCGGACGTCGCCCAGGTCTGCGCCGGCATCCGGCAAGTGGCCCCGCGGCTCGAAGCGTTCTCGCGAAACGAATATAGCCGGATCTCCATCGACTACTGGATGACCCGCACGGGCTTGGGTATCAGCTTCGGCGCCGCCACGCTCCTGGGGCTCCTCGTCGGCATGATCATGGTTGCCCAGACGCTTTACGCCCTGGTGCTCGACCGGCTCGGCGAGTTCGGAACGCTCAAGGCCATCGGCGCCACCGAGCGCCAGGTATACTCGATCCTCCTGATTCAGGCGTTCATCATGGCCCTGGTCGGCTCGATCCTCGGGCTGGGGATCGTCTCGGGCATCCAATACTTCTACAGCACGCCCCAGGCGCCCATCATGGTGCCCTGGGGGCTTTCGCTGGGCAGTTGCGTCCTGGTCCTGGCGATTTGCCTCGTCTCCTCGCTGCTGCCCTACTATCGCATCCGCAAACTCGATCCCATGATGGTGTTGCAGTCATGACGGTCGATCGCGCCACCGACGCGCCCCGCGCGGAAGACTCGGCCGTCTGGGCCGAAGGCGTCCACAAGGCCTATCGCGCCGGCGCCACGGTTACGCCCGTCCTTTGCGGCGTGGACTTGGCCGTCCGCCGCGGAGAGTGCGTCTTCCTGGCCGGTCCGTCGGGAAGCGGCAAAACGACCCTTCTGTCGATCCTGGGCTGCATCCTCTCCGCCGACCGCGGCCGCGTCCGCGTGGCCGACGAGGAGCTTGCCGGCCTGGACGAACCCCGCCGTGCCGCGCTGCGACGCCATCGCATCGGCTTCGTGTTCCAGCGATTCCACCTGATTCGCGGGCTCAGCGTGCTCGACAACGTCCGCGTGCCGCTCGTGCTGCGCGCCGCCCCGCCTGACGCCGCGCGACGGCGCGCCCTGGATCTGCTCGACGCGGTGGGACTGGCCGACATGGCCAGGTCCCATCCCCGCAACCTGAGCGCCGGCCAATGCCAGCGCGTGGCCATCGCCCGGGCGCTCGTGGCCGATCCGCCCGTCATCCTGGCCGACGAGCCCACCGCCTCGCTCGACGCGGTAAGCGGCCAGGAGACCATGGAACTGTTCCACCGCTTGACGGCGCAAGACGGCAAGACGGCCGTCGTCGTCACCCACGACCCACGCATCTTCCGTTACGCGGACCGCGTCTTCCACCTGGACGGCGGCCGCATCGTCCGCACCGAACAGCAACCTTCCGACGCACTTGCCTGCACGGCCGGAGTGTGAACCATGACCAAGCCCATCTTGATTACCGCCGGCGTCGTCAGCGTCGTGTTCTTGGGCGTGCTCATCGACCACCAGTCGAAGAGCACGGCCGTCCGGCCCGTCGCGCCGCGCAGCCAGAGCGCCATCTCCGCGCCGGGCTGGGTCGAGGGCGCCTCGCTGGAAATCGAGCTGCGGCCTCAGTTGGCCGGACGCATCGCCACCGTCCACGTCCACGAGGGCCAGATCGTCGAGCAGGGCGACGTGCTCCTGTCTCTGGACGACCAGGAACACCGACAGCAAGTGGCGCTGGCCGAGGCCAACGTGGCCCTGGCCGAGGCCCGACGCGACCGCCTGGTTAACGGCGCCCGCAGCCACGAGCGGGCCGAGGCCGCCGCCCTGCTGCGGGCGAAGCTGGCCGAGCTGGAACGCGCCCGACTCGCCTGGAATCGGATCAGGGAGCTGCACGAGGCCGACGCCGTCTCCCAACAGGAAGCCGACAACCAACGCACCCTCGTCGCCGCCCTGGAAGCCGAGGTCGATGCCGCCCAGCAACGACACGAACTGCTGGAGGCCCACGCCCGACCCGACGAATTGGCCATGGCCGAGGCCCGGATCGGCGCCGCCCGCGCCCAACGCGAACTCGCCCGCGTCCAACACGAGCGGACCCAGCTTCGCGCCCCCTGCCGTGGGCGGATCCTCGACGTGGCCGTCAAGCCCGGCGAGCTGACCGGCCCGGACGCCGAAGAGCCCACCATTATCATGGTCAATACCGACAAACTCCGCGTTCGGGCGTTCGTCGAGGAGTTGGACGCCCCGCGGGTTGAGTTGGGCCTTCCGGCGCGGATTACCGCCGACGGCCTGCCCAACCACGTCTACCGGGGCCACGTCACCCAATTGAGCCCCCGGATGGACCGCAAAACCCTCCAGACCGGCTACCCCGACGAACTCTTCGACACCAAGACCCGCGAGGTATGGATTGATCTGGACGAACCAGGTAGTTTGGTGGTCGGCCTCCGCGTTGACACCGTCATCGACGCGCCGATCCAGCAGGCCGCGGACTCATCCAACGAGGGCTCGTCGCAACCTCTCCCCTCGCCCGCGAGCGGGAGAGGGGTCGGGGGTGAGGGATAATCGTCATGAACTCCCTCTCCCCTCTCCCGCCAAGCGGGAGAGGGGTTGGGGGTGAGGGGATAACCATGAACCCTGCAGCGTCACTTCCCGAAACCACACTCCTCTCCCACCGCGCTCTGGTCGAAGCGGCGGTCCTCGCGCCCACGCCCGACAACAACCAGCCCTGGCGATTCGTCTCCCGCTCGGATCGGCTCGACGTCCATCTGGATACGTCCCGGGCACTGCCGTCCGACGTGAATCACATGTTCGACCTGGTGGGGCTGGGCGCGGCCATCGAGAACATCTCGATCGCCGCGCGGGGACTAGGCCACGAGACGCGCGTGTCGGTCGCCCCGGGCACGGACGACGCCGCGCCGATCGCGCGGCTGACGTTCAGCCCCGGCGGCATGCCCGATCCCTTGGCGGGGCATCTCGCCAGCCGCGCAACGTGCCGGCGGATGTACTCCGCGCGGCCCATCGACCCGGCGGCGATCCAACGACTCACCGACGCGGCCGGCGCGCTGGCCGACGTGCACGTAAACTGGATCGCCGACCGGCCGCGGATCCGCGCCACCGCCGGGATCCTCGCCGCCAGCGACCGCATCCGCTTCGAGTACGAACCGTTCCACAATGAGCTGTTCCGCCAGATTCGGTATTCGGCGGAAGAAGCCGAACGAACCCGCGACGGCCTGGACCTCCGCACGCTCGACTTGCCGCCTGGCGCGGGCCCCCTGTTGCGGGTGCTCCGCGATTGGCGGCGGATGCGCCTGATCCATCGACTCGGGCTGGGCCGGCTGTTGACGCTGCCCTCGGCCGTGTCCGTGCTGCGAAGCGGGGCCATCGCCGTGCTGAGCGTGGCGAAGCCCGATACCGCGAGCTTCCTCGCCGCTGGCCGCGCGGTCCAGCGGCTCTGGCTCGCGGCCGACGCCGAGCCGTTGGCCGTCCAACCGCTCGGGAGCCTCTCGATCTTCTTCGCGCACGTGCAGCAGTACGAAGGCCGCAAGCTCAATCCCGCGCACCGAGCCAGGATCGACCGTCTCATCGAACGCTTCTCGCAGCTCGTGCCCGAGACCTCCGGTCGAACGGTGACGTTGCTCCTGCGTGTCGGCTACAGTGCGCCCTCGCGCTACCGTTCGCTCCGCCGCGCGGTCGACGACGTGTATGAGGAGAAGACGTCCTGAGATTATTCGGAATGGACACGCCCGTCATGCTGAGCGAAGCGAAGCATCTCGTCTCCCACGAACACCGCCGAGATCCTTCGCTGCGCTCAGGATGACTTGCGGGCGCGATTCGGGATTGCTGATAACCTCAAGTTTACCACGGAGACGCGGAGACACCGAGGACTCTTTGCATCATCGACGTCGCCGTGCCTCCGTGTCTCCGTGGTGAATTCATCCACCGTTCCATGTGACGAGCCCCATGCCGCAGCCCTCGCCCTGGTCCTACGCGGAAGCCTTTTCCCGCAACCTGGGACTCCTATCCGCCGAAGAGCAGGAGCGGCTCCGCGCCAGCCGCATCGCCATCGCGGGCATGGGCGGGGTGGGCGGCGTGCATCTCGCGACTCTCGCCCGGCTGGGCGTCGGGCGATTCTCCATCGCCGATCCGGACGAATTCGAGACCGCCAATTTCAACCGGCAATTCGGCGCTGCCGTGCCCACGATCGGCCGGCCCAAGGTCGAGGTCATGGCCGACGCGGCTCGGGCGATCAACCCCGAGGTGGACCTGCGGGTGTGGAAGGAGAAGATCACGGCCGACAACGTCGGCGAGTTCTTCGACGGCGCCGATCTCTTTGTCGATGGCGTGGACTTCTTCAGCATCGAAGCCCGGCGGATGCTGTTTGCCGAGGCCCGCAATCGCGGTATCTGGTCGGTCACGGCCGGGCCCATCGGCTTCGGCACGGCCTGGCTCACGTTCGACCCGGCCGGCATGAGCTTCGACCGCTACTTCGACCTGTCGGACGGCATGAGCCATCTCGATCAGCTCGTGGCCTTTGCCGTGGGCCTCTGCCCGCGGGCAACGCAGATGGCCTATCTCGACCTCAACCGGGTGGACCTGACCGCCCGCACCGCTCCCTCCGCGGGCTTGGCCTGCCAGTTGGCCAGCGGCGTCGCAACCGTCGAAGCCCTCAAGATCCTCCTCGGCCGCGGTCCCCTTCATCCCGCCCCCCACTACTGGCAATTCGACCCCTACCGCGGCCTCCTCCGCTCCGGCCGCCTGCTGGGCGCCAACCGGAACCCCTGGCAACGGGTCAAGCGGTGGGTGCTGAGGGGGCGGGTCGCCCGCGTCTCGACACCGTCGTCGCCAAGTGGGTAACACAAAACATAACGGATAGGCGTAACGTCTTGGGTGCCATGCCCACGCTCGCCGTGGACATGTTATCCCGAGGAAATGCCACGCATGGCCACGCAAGCGTGGCCATGGCACCCTGGCTGACTGCGATGGGCCCGTTTTGTCTACCGCGCGAAAAAAAAAGGGCCGCCCAGTTGGGCGGCCCTTAGCATTCAAATCCGCGGAGGCTACTTCGCGCTCCTCCGTCGATAGACCAAGCCGAGGGCGATCCCCGCCAGCATCGTCCACACCACTACCGACGCGGGTTCGGGAACGACCTTGAACACGGCAAGCGTGTCCGTCTGCGCATCCCAGTCAGAGTGCATGTCGTACGTCACCATCTTCAGCGATCCGTTGCCCGCAACGTCATGCGTGGTTCCGCCCAACCCAGCCAACACTGTAACGCCACCGCCCAGCAACTCCGTGTCGATCGGCAGAAGGCCGGGATTCAGCAAGACCGTCAAGCCGAAGTGAAACGTACCTCCCGCAGCAGTGGTCTTAAACACGGAAATGTCCTGCGGCGCGTTGAGAGCCACCCAGAAGTCGTCGTTAGACGGGGGCAACACACCGGCCGCCTGGCCAAAACCCAACGTCGCGATGAGGTTGCCCGACGTAGCCCTGGCGATGCCGCCAAGATCCGGATCGACGGTCACGTCGAACGCCGTGGCGGCGACGACGTTGGTGTTTTCGTAGAGCTCGATGCACGTCTCATTGACCAAGTCACCGTCCCGGTCGATGCCAGGCCCCATGATGATGTTGTAGAGACCAGGCGTCGCCGTCGGGTTCAATGCAAGGACCTGCACCTTGGAGTATCCGGTCAACTGGTAGCTGGCCCCGAGGGTAGCGGGAATGTTCGTGCTGTTGATCGTGTCAAACTTCACGATCGCTTCGATGTAATCACCCACCTGAATGAGTTTTTGTCCGGCTACCAGTGGCTTCGGAGCGCCAGTGCTATCCAGCAGACGCTCGGCGTCGAAGTCCTGCAACTGGTTGATGACCCCGGGCGCCATGTAGCTGTTAATGACCGCGCCTTGGACCGCCGGGGCCTGAATCAACAGGGCCAACGCGAACAACGCCAATCCAAATAAAAGTCCCTTTCGCATTGCGTCTTCCTCCGTATGGTGTAGTTCCACTTATTCTGGGTCACTTTCAAATGCCCAATGAATCAGCCAGGACAAGCAACACGCTCGCCCGCCCATTCACTGCTTATGATTGTCCGATCACACCTATTACCTGACAAACAAAACCGAGGATTTTTCTTGCCATGGCCCCCTCATAAAGGGTGGTTTTTCACGTCGCTCGACAGCATGTATGGGAATCGCCATAAGATGTATTTAGAAAACGGTTTATGGCTATTCCCAATGCCCCCAACTGATTGGGCTCGACCTCCGCGCCGTGAAAGCGCAAGATGGCGCCTCGCTTTTACAAGAGGTCCTTTGTCGGCTTGAGTTGGTTTTGGTGTGGCAAACGCCCTTGAAATACCTCGATCGGTGGCCATAAAATACCACCTTGCAGGCGTGTCTCGGGCCCAGGGCTTCCGAGTGGCCCTCCTGCCGGGTTGCCGGGCCGTGACCTCCCCCGGCGGGGGCGAGGTGCAGATGGAGGAGACGGGAGCGGCGCTGGCGGAGATGGGGGTGGAGGTTGTTTTCGTGGGGGGGGGGCATGGATCGGTCGGTGTCGAAATCCCCTCACCCCCGGCCCCTCTCCCGCGGGCGGGAGAGGGGAGAAGCGGCAATCCCTCACCCCAGGCCCCTCTCCCGCAAGCGGGAGAGGGGAGGACGGCCTTTGCTCCTCCAAAGCCGCTTGCGGCTTCGCACGTCGCGGCACCAGCGTGCCACGGGCTTGGCCCGTGTGAAACGAAGCGGAGTCAGGAACGTCTGAGTGAGCGTGGATCTCTGTCCGGCTCTGGAATAAGCACTGGCGGAGCCAGTGGCACTCGATTCCGGAGCACTGGCGGAGCCAGTGGCACACGGCCGGTGCTCGACGACCTTTTGGCCAAGGTAGACATACTTCACCTGTTTGGCAGCCGGCCGGAGTTCGTGGCGGTGGCGGAGGAGGCGAGGCGGCGGGGGGTGCGGGTGGTGGTTTCGACGATCGCGTGGTTCGATCTGGCGGGGTATTGGCGGGGTGGGAAGACCTTGGCGGGCCGGGTGGCGGCGTGTGGGCGGTTTCTGGCCCGGGCGGCGTGCCCTCGGCTGCCGTCGTGGCGGCGGCGGCTCTATCACGCGGCGGACCTGTTGCTGCCGAACTCGAAGGCCGAGGCTTGGCAACTCGTGCGGTATTTCGGCGTGCGGCCGGAGCGGATCCGGGTGGTACCCAACGGGGCCGATCCGCGGTTCGCGGCGGCAAGGCCAGAGGCGTTTGCCGAGCGGTATGGGGAAGTGCTGGCTGCGGAAGACAACGAGGGGGGCCCAGCGAAAACAAGCACTGGCGGAGCCAGTGGCACACAATCCGGGAGCACTGGCGGAGCCAGTGGCACGCAAGCGGGCAAGGGCATGGTCCCCTCACCCCCGGCCCCTCTCCCGCGGGCGGGCGAGGGGAGAAACAGGGCCGTCCCCCGCCCCGAGCCCCTCGCCCCTGTTGGAGTGCCCGATTTTGTTTTGTGCCCCGCGCGGATCGAGCCGCGGAAGAACCAGCTCGATCTGATTCGGGCGGTGCGGGGCACGGGGTTGCGGTTGGTGATCCTGGGCGATGCCGTGCCGGGCCACGAGGCGTACGAGGCGCGATGCCGGCGCGAGGCGGGGCCGGAGGTGACGTTCCTCGGGCGGATCGACCACGACGACCCGCTGCTGGCGTCGGGCCATGCCGCGTGCCGGTGTCTGGCGTTAGCCAGTTGGTTCGAGACGCCGGGCCTGGCGGCGATCGAGGCGGCCATGTCGGGCACGCCGCTGGTGCTGCCCGAGGGCGGAGCCGCCCGGGAGTATTTTGGCGATTGGGCCCAGTACGTTCGGCCCGGGCGGATCGGCGAGATCCGTCGGGCTCTGTTGCGGGCGGCGGCGCGGGATCGCAACCCCGAGCTGGCCCGGTGGACGGTGGAGCATTACACCTGGGCGGCGGCCGCCCGGGCGACGCACGAGGCGTACATGGAGGTTCTCTGACGTGTTTGGATGCGGTCCTTCGCGATTCCGACGCCGCCCGCTGGGCCAGTATCGCTACGTGCGGCTTCGTTGGCGCGTGCTGTTTGGGGTGATTGACTGGATCGGGGAGGGGTTGTTTCGCGCGGTTCGATGGAGAATCCCCTCTCCCCCGACCCCTCTCCCGCGGGCGGGAGAGGGGAGGGCCGTGTGCCACTGGCTTTGCCAGTGTGACATCAACGAGAACCAAGACCAGCCCAGCGAGCGTGGTTCTCCCTCCGCCTCGGGAGCAAGCACTGGCGGAGCCAGTGGCACACAAGCGGCTTCGCACGCCGCCACAGCGATCGAAGGGGACAGTCCCATTTTCGCCGAGACGAAAATTGGGACAGTCCCCGGAGTGCAGTCGATCCTCGTCGTTCAGCTCGATCACATGGGCGACGCGGTCTTGTCGAGCGGGATGCTGGCGGCGCTGCGGAAAAGGTATCCCGACGCGCGGATCGACGTGTTGGCCGGGGCGTGGAATCGGGCGCTGTTCGAGGCGATGCCGGAGGTGGATCGGGTGTTCGCGTCGCGGGTGAACCGGTTTTCGCGCGCCGGGCGGTTGGGTTGGGCAATGGCGACGTGCTGGTGGGGTTGGCGGCTGCGGCGCGAGCGGTACGACCTGGGCATCGACGTGCGGGGCGAATTCCCGCTGGCCTTGCTGCTTTGGCTGGCCGGCGCGCGAAGGCGGCTGGGTTGGGCGGCCGGCGGCGGCGGATTTCTGCTCACCGACAGCGCGGCGTACGTGCCCGACCGGCCGGAAGTCGAATCGCGCCGCGCGCTGCTTGCGCAACTTGGGATTGAGGCGGTGGAGGACGACGTGCGTCCGCGGCTGCGACCCCCGGTGGCGGCGCGGCGGACGGTGGACAAGCTGCTGGCCGAGTCGAACGTCGCCGCTCCGTTTCTGGTTCTTCACGTATCGGCCGGCACGCCCGCCAAGCAGTGGCCGATCGAACACTGGCGGGAGCTTTTGGGCCGATTGATCCTTCGCGGGGGGCGGGAACTCGTGTTGGTGGGAAGCCGGGCGGACCGTATAATCGCGCGGCGGATTTTGGAGGGCCGCGACTGGCCCGGCGCGCGCGACTGGACGGGTCGGCTGGGCGTGATGGAGTTGGCGGCGCTTTTGGAGCGCGCGGCGGCGCTGGTGGGCGCGGATTCGGGTCCTGCCCATCTGGCGGCTGCCGTGGACACGCCGGTGGTGGCTCTGTTTAGCGGAACGAATTGCCCCGAGCAGTGGCAGCCCGTTGGACGCGGCGTCACGGTGTTGCGCCACGACGCGCCGTGCCGGCCGTGCCACCGCGAGGTTTGTCCGGTGGCGGGCCATCCGTGCATGAGAGGGCTCTTGCCGGAAGCGGTCGCCCGGGCGGTGGACGAGGCGCTGCAATACGAAGTGGACTTCACCGAGCTGGGCCGCGCGTCGGACGGATGCCACCACGGCATGGACCTGCCTTAGGACTGAATTATGATCGCTCCTCTTCGCACGCCCGAGGCGCCGTCGCGCGAGGATTGTGGACATCTGCGCGAGGCGCGTCGTCTGGTGGCGGCGACGTTGCTCGAGGACAAACCCGCCTCGCACGGCCCCGCGATTCCCGCCTGGCAGGCGTGGCTTTTCGTCGCGTGGCTCGTCGTCACGACGGTCGCGTTTGGGCTGAGCGCGCTGGGATGGATCGGGCGCTAAGGCGGAGGTCGGAGAGCGCCTCGTAGGTCAGGCTGTGCCTGACGAGCTCCACTGACCTTATGACGTTTGAGAGCCACCACAAAAAAGACATGTAGAAACCACGAAACACACGAAAGACACGAAAACAAGCAGGTAGTCGCAAGCCCCGTAGGTCAGGCTGTGCCTGACGAAATCCACTGTTGACAAATAGGATCGTCAGGCGGAGCCTGACCTACTTACTGTTGACAAATAGGAATCGTCAGGCGGAGCCTGACCTACTTACTACTTACTGGACGGACCACGACGAATCCTTTTCGCGCATCTCGTGTCTTTCGTGGTCTCTTTTCCTTCTCGTGGATGATCGACGATAGAAAGCGGCGACGAGTCGCCGCGCTCCAAAGATGCTTGAGTCGGTGGTTTCGTTGCTGGCGCTGGGGGCGATGGGACTGGCGGCCTTTGGGCTGGGCCGTCCGATCGCGCGGCGGCTGGGTGTTCCGGCCGAGGACGCCTTGGAAGTCGCGGTTTGGAGCGCGACAATCGGCGCGATCGCATTTGGCTTGGCGCTGGGTTTGCTCGGACTGGTCGGCGCGATCTGGCGCCCGGTTGTGGGCATCGGCACGTTGGCGGCCGCGTTTTGGGGCGCGGGCCAAATTGTCTGGGAGCGGCTTTCGGCGGACCGCGCGGCGCGCAAGCCCCGGGAAATCGAGTTTGCGTGGCCCGGCGGGGGCGCCGGCGCTGGCCAGGGCCCGCCGCGATGGCTCGCGCGGCTCGTTTGGGCATTGGCCGGGGCGGCGTGTCTTGGGTCGCTGGCCGGCGCGCTCGCGCCGCCCACCTCGGGCGAGGCGCTCGCGCATCATCTGGAACTGGCAAAGCGTTTTCTCGCCGCCGGCGGGTTTGTCGATCTGCCGTATCACGACGGGGCGACCGGGCCGCTGTTGGTCGAGATGGGGTATCTTTGGGGGCTGGCGCTCGAGGGACCGGTCGCGGCGCAATTGGTCCATTGGGCCTGGGGCACGCTGTTCGCGTTGGCCACGGTGGTCTTGGCGCGGCCGATCCTGGGCAAGGGCTGGGCGTGGCTGGCCGGCGGGTTGGTCGTGTTGACACCCGGCGTGAACCACCAGATGACTGCGGCGTTGGACGTCGCGGCGCTGGCCGCACTGGCCACATTGGCGCTGGCCGCGTGGTGGCGGGCGACGGTCGGCCGCGAGGATCGGCGGTGGTTCGCGCTGGCCGGATTGACCGGCGGGGCGGCCTTGGGCGTCACCCCCGTGGCGGTGTTATTCGTATTATCCACGGGCGCCGCGTGGATCGGCGCCGCGGTCCGCCGCCACGCTCCGCGACGAACGCTGCTGGAAGGCGCGGCCATCGCGATGGCCGTGGCCGTGGCCACGGCCGGACCGTGGTACGCCCGCGCGGCATGGCGGGGCGAGAATCCCTTGCCGCCGACGTGGGACCGGATGGCCGACGTCGCGGCCGATGTCACTCCAGTGCAAGGAACCGCGCCGGCGCCGCCGTCGGCCCGGGCGCTCCTCGAACTACCCGCCGCGCCCTGGCAGGTGACGATGCGCCCGGAACGATTCGGCGGACGGGCCGATCAGTTGGGGGTCGTCTATCTGGCCGCGTTGCCGGGGCTGGCGTTTGCCCGGCGGCTCCGCGGGCTGGGCATGCTGCTGGCCGTTGCCGGCGCGTACGTTCTGGCGTGGTATCTTTTGGCGCGGGACGTTCGATCGTTGCTGCCCATCGCGGGCTGCCTGGCCGTGGGCGTGGCGTGGGTCGCCATGGAATCGCGACGCATGGCGGCCGCGCCGCGGCGGATGGCGGCAGCGGTCGGCGTCGCGATACTCTCGGTTTCGGCGGTGGTGGCGATGGCGCACACCCGCGAGCAATGGGCCGTGGCGGCGGGCGTCGAACCGCGCGAGCAGTACCTCGCCCGGCGCGAGCCGAGCTTCGCCGCGGCTTCCGTGACGAACCTCATGGCGCAGGGCCATTGGCGTCTTTTGTCGCAAGACGGTCGGGCGTTCTACTTCGAGCCGCCCGTGGTTTGCGAGCCGGTTTTCCGCCGCGTGGCCGGCTACGACCGGGCCGTCCGCGAGCCGTCGGATCTGAGCCGGGTGCTCCGCCGGGCGGGATTCACGCATCTGGTGTTGGTCGAACGCTTGGACGGCGGCGCGGGGTTCGACCCGACTTTTACCCAGCTGGCCGAAGCCGACCCCACCGTCCGCGAGATCGCCGCATTCCGGGCCGCCTCGTCCGGGTTGGCCGCCCGGCGATACCGCCTTTTGCAGTTGGGCGACGTGCGGTAGTCGGTTGTTATTCCGCGTGCCGTGATCGTGACGCCGCGCGAAGCCGCAAGCGGCTTTCGAGGTCGGAGGTCGGAACTCGGAGGTCGGACTCAGAGGACAGCCGTTCCCCCAGCCCCTAGCCCCTAACCCCCAGTCCCGATCCCCGAACCCCGAGTCCCGAACCCCCCGCCCCCCGCCCCCAGCCCCCTCAGAAGCCGCACCGTCCGCTCGGTGGCGCCCAACTGGGCGGCGACCGTCTGGCGGGCGCGGCGGCCGAGGGCGTCGGCGTAGTCGGGCTCTTCCAGGCAGCGGCGGACGAATTGGGCCAGGGCCGGGGCGTCGGGCACCACCACGGCGGCGTCGCGGGCAAGCAGGGTGGCGACCACGTCGCGGAAGTTCCACGTGTTCGGGCCGAACGACACCGCCGCGCCGTAGGCGGCCGGCTCGATCATGTTCTGCCCGCCGCGACGGCCAAAGCTGCCGCCGACGAAGGCCACCCGGGCGGTACCCCACCACGCGCCGAGCTCGCCCACGGCGTCGATCAGAAACACCCGCGTGCCGAGCCCCGGCGGCCGGCGCTCCAGCTCGCCGCGGCGACGCCAATCCACTCCCGATTCGTCCAGCAGCCGGGCGACCGCGTCGAACCGCTCCGGGTGGCGCGGCACGAGGATGAGCTTCAGCCGGGGCCAGGCGTCGGCCAGTTGGCCAAACGCCGCCAGCGCCGCGGCCTCCTCGCCCTCCTGGGTGCTTCCGGCGAGGAACACGACGTCGTCGGGCCCGATCCCGGCCAACTCGGCCAGACGCCGCGTCGCCGGATTGGCGCGATCGGTCCGCGCGCCGTCGTATTTCATCGAGCCGGTGACGTGGACCGTCTCCGCCCGGGCGCCCAGCGCGCGGAATCGCTCGGCGTATTGCTCGTCCTGCACGGCCACGAGATCGATCCGCCGCAACACCCGGGCCACCAGCGGCCGGATCCACCGGTAGCCACGGAAGCTCCGGGGGCTCAAGCGGCCGTTGACCACGGCCACCCGCGCGCCCGCCTCGCCCGCCGCGCGGATCAGATTGGGCCACAGCTCGAGCTCGGCCAGCACGAGCACGTCGGGCCGCGCGCGCCGCATCGCCTGGCGGACGGCCCAACTGAAGTCCAACGGGCAGTAGAACACGGTGTGCCCGGGGAATTTCCTCCGGGCCAGGTCCATGCCCGTCTTGGTCGTGGTCGAGATGACACACTCGACGCCGGAATCGCCCCGGTCGATCTCTTCGACCAGCCGCGTGAGCAGATTCACCTCGCCGACACTCACGGCGTGGAGCCAGAAGCGGGGGACTGCCCCGATTTTCGCGGGGACTGTCCCCATTTTCGTCTCAGCGAAAATGGGACTGTCCCCTTTAGCAGACCCTTTAGCAGACCCTTTAGCAGACCCTTTAGCAGACCCTTTAGCAGACCCTTTAGCAGACCCTTCAGCAGACCCTTCAGCAGAACCCGCGCCGTTCCCGCGCCGCGGCGCCCGGCCCAGCACCTTCTCGGCGAACCCCTCCCGATAGCGCCCCGTGCGCACGGCCCTCCACGCCAGCCACGGCGCGGCGGCGAGGAGAACGAGGAGGTAGAGGAGGTTGAGGAGGTAGGGCACGAGGACAATCCCCTCGCCACACTCTTCGCGGAGAGTGGTTGGACGCGATCCGCTCACCCTATTTGGAGATGAGCAATGCGTGAGAATCCGGCCGAACCGCAAGCACTACCGCTGACCCTCCTGCTCGGGCGTATGACGACGCATTGGGGGTCTGACGAGACGATCGGCATACTTCTCCGCTTGTAGTCGTATGTAGTACTCGACCAATCTCTCGGGATCGTGGCCACATTTCTCGGAAATCCTGTGTCGCGCATCCCGAATTCGTGTAATCGTGGCATCAGGTTCCATTTCAGGTATCCTCACCAAGGAGTTCAAGGGGTGTGACGAGGTTTGGAACGTGCAACCCCAACATATTGTTGACGACGCGAATGTGCTGGAACTTGTTCGCGTTGGCGAGATGTTGACAATTCCAGGTTAAGAGGAAATCGCAGTTATGGTACGACGCCAGCGCGAGATGGAGCGCATCGCCAGTAGGGTCCGCTGGCATCAACGCGCGGCGAATATAGGTTGCCACAATGTCAAGGACCTCGTCATCAACGGGCAACACCGCGATTCCGGCCACCAAGGACAAGACGATTTCCTTGGTTGGATAGTCGCCGTCATGGAGTTCGTCGAGAACCGCCGGGCTGATATAGATCTCATACGCCGCCCGTTTGAAGTCCCACCAATGTTGCGTCCAGTTCCGTCGGGCGACGGATTCGGAATCGGCGCGCGTTTCACAATAGAAGCTCGGGATCGTGGTTTCGACGTAAACGCGAGGTTTCATCGCGTCCCTCCTATCATCCGCCATTCGTCACTCCACCCTTACCCCGCCGCGCGGCCTTTGCGCATGCAGCATTGTTTGAACTTTTTGCCGCTGCCGCAGGGGCAGGGGTCGTTGCGGCCGACGCGCTGGGCGCGGTTGCGGAAGGGCTCCATCTTCTGGTCGGTCTGCGTGCCGTCGATGGCCGCCTGCTGCTGGTCGGCGATTTCGTCGGCCGGCGGGGCCTCTTCGTGGATCGCCTCGCCCCCGGTCCAGGTCGAGCCGACGAACTGCTCGTCGAGCTGCTCCATGCGGAACACCAGGTCCGTCACCCGCTCGGACACCGCGTCCCACATCGCCTCGAACGTGCGCATGCCCTCGCGCTTGTACTCGACTTTCGGGTCCACCTGGGCGTATCCGCGCAGGCCGACGCTGTTTTTCAGGTGGTCCATCACCAACAAGTGCTCTTTCCACGCCGCGTCGAGCAACTGGAGCACCAGCGCCCGCTCCATCCGCCGCATCTCCGGGCGGTAACGCTCCTCGATGGCCGAGACGAGCTCGCGCCGCAGCGCGTCGGGGGTCAGCCGGGCGGCGTCCTCCGGCGGCACGCTCCAGCCGAACTCCCGCTGGGCCCAGTCGGCCAACACGTCGAGCTTCCCGTTCTCTCCGGCCGCGCGCAGGGCCTGCCGCGGCGTCGGACCGTCGGAAAACAGGTCGTCGAGCCGCGCGTCGAGTTCGGCCATCGTTTGGCTCGACCGATCGACGTCCTTCCGACTCTGCGCGACGAGCGCCTCGTGGATTTCATCGCGCTGCTTGTTGCGGAGGTCCTCCAGATCGAAATCGACGTGGAAGCGGTCCCGGGCCCACTCGGCGAGCTTCTCGCGGTCGTAGCGTTTATGGCCGCTGGGGTCGCGCGTGGTGAAGTGGTACAGCCCGGCCATCACCGGGTATTCCGTCTCCTTTTGCCGGTACATCTCGTGGGCGCGTTGGCGGACCATGGCCCGAAACGGTTCGGGCTCGAGCCCGCGCACGGCGTCCGGTTCCAGTTCGATGCCGAACTTGTGCTTGACCCAGGCGCAGGCCGCCTGGACGCCGAAATCGGGCTCGAGGAACCGCGCGCCGGCGGCCAAGTCGGTGCTCGCGACGGCGGCGCGGGCCTTCTCGATGAGCATTTCGCCCACCGCGTCGCGGCCCAGCCGCTTCAGGTCGCGATCGCGCAGGCTCAGCCGCCAGCGGGTGTTGGCCATCTTGGCCAGGGCTTCCCAGTTCCAGTCGTCGGGCTCGGCGTCCTCCGGCAGGTTTTCCTCGATCGCGTCGAGCACCTGCCCTTCGGCCATCCGCTCGGCCTGATCCTTGGCGACGATCTGGGCGGTGGCGTGGTCCGTCTGGCGGAAGTCGCTCGCGTCGAGCTCGACGGAGAGGATGCCGCCGGCCCAGCGGGCGAACGACTCGCTGCCGTAGTCGCGGGTGAGGAATTCCGACAGGTGCCGGTCCACTTGCCGGTCGATCATGTCGAGGATGAGCGTCTTGCAGTCGGCGCCGTCGAGGATGGCCTGGCGGTAGCCGTAGACGCGCTTGCGCTGCTCGTCCATCACCTCGTCGTATTCGAGCAGATTTTTGCGGATCTCGAAGTTGCGTTCCTCGACTTTCTTTTGCGCGCCTTCGATGCGGCGGGAGACCATGCGGCTTTCGATGGCCTCGCCTTCCTTCATGCCGAGGCGCGTGAGCACGTTTTTCACCCATTCGCCGGCGAAGATCCGCATGAGATCGTCTTCGAGCGAGAGGTAGAATCGGCTGGAGCCGGGGTCCCCTTGCCGGCCGCAGCGGCCGCGAAGCTGCAGGTCGATGCGCCGGGCTTCGTGCCGCTCGGTGCCGATGATGTGCAGTCCGCCCATGCCGGCCACGTCGCGGCCTTCGGCCTTCATCTGTTCGCGTTGTTCGATCTGGGCGACCAGGGCGTCCCATTCATCGGGCGGAACGTCCAGCCGCGTGGCGTATTTTTCCTGGAGCATGGCCCAGGCCATGGCCTCGGGGTTGCCGCCGAGGATGATGTCCGTGCCGCGGCCCGCCATGTTCGTGGCGATGGTCACGGCGCCTTTGCGCCCGGCCTGGGCGACGATCTCGGCCTCGCGTTGGTGGTGTTTGGCGTTGAGCACCTGGTGGGGAACGCCGCGGCGGTCGAGCATTTCGGAGATGAGTTCGCTCCGCTCGATGGACACGGTGCCGACGAGGATCGGCCGGCCCGCCCGCTGCACGTCGGTGACGCGGTCGCGGGGGATCGTCTGGCGTGCGCGTTCCTCCTCGGCCTGGAATTCGATCGAGTCGTCGTATTCGCGGAGGATTTTGCCGCGGACGACGCGATCCTTATCCAATTCAAGAACGTCGAACCGGTGCAACTCCTCGATCTCGTCGACGATGGCCGTGTACTTCTCCTTGACGGTGCGGTAGATCACGTCGGGATGATTGAGCCGCTGGAGATCCCGGTTGGTGGGAATCGCGATCACGTCGAGCTTGTAGATCTTGTTGAATTCGGCCGCCTCGGTCATGGCGGTGCCGGTCATGCCGCAGATCTTCTCGTAGAGCTTGAAGTAGTTTTGCAGCGTGATCGTGGCGAGAGTCTGGTTTTCTTCCTTGATCCGGACGCCTTCCTTGGCCTCGACGGCCTGGTGCAACCCGTCGCTCCAGTTTCGCCCAGGCATCAACCGGCCGGTGAACTCGTCGACGATGACAATTTCGCCGTTGAGGATGACGTAATTGACGTCGCGTTTGTAGAGGTGGTGGGCCCTCAGGGCGTTGTCGATCAGGTGCGGCCATTCCATGTGGCCGGCCGTGTAAAAACTCTCGACCCCGGCCAGCTTCTCCGCCGCGCGGACGCCTTCGTCGGTCAGATGCGCGGAATGCTCCTTCTCCTTGACCTCGAAGTGCATGTCCTTGTGGAGTTGCCGGGCGATGCGGTCGGCCTTGGCGTAGCGAGTGACGTCGTCGTGGGCCGGCCCGGAGATAATCAGCGGCGTCCGCGCCTCGTCGATCAGGATGTTGTCCACCTCGTCGACGACGGCGAACTTCAGCGGCCCCTGCACCTGCTGCATGTACTTCGGATAGCGGTCGTCGCCCCGGGCGGCCGGTCGCATGTTGTCGCGAAGGTAGTCGAAGCCGAATTCGTTGTTCGTTCCGTAGGTGATATCGCAGGCGTAGGCCTTTTGCCGGGCGTCGCCGTCCATGTTCGCCTGGATCGCCCCGACCGAAAGGTCCAACGCCATGTACAGGGGGCCCATCCACTCCATGTCGCGCCGGGCGAGATAGTCGTTGACGGTGACGACGTGCACGGGGCCGGCCAAGGCGTTCAGATACGTTGGCAGCGTGGCGACGAGCGTCTTGCCTTCGCCGGTGACCATTTCGGCGATGTTGCCGCCGTGCAGCACCATGCCGCCCATCAACTGGACGTCGAAGTGGCGCATGCCCAGCGCGCGGCGGCCCGCCTCGCGGCACAGGGCAAACGCCTCGACCAAGAGGTCATCGAGCGTCTCGCCGGCGGCCAGGCGGCGACGGAACTTGTCGGTTTGCTCCTTGATCTCCGCGGCGGTCATTGCCTGGCATTTCGGTTCGAGGGCGCCGATCGCGTCCACGTGCGGTTGCAGCCGCCGCAAGAGCCGCGCGTTGGACGAGCCGAACAGGGCGGTCACCGCCCGTTCAAACCCGCGCGTCAGCCCGCCAAAACCGTCCGCGACGACTTCCCAAGTGCGTTCCAGAGTATCCATGACTTTCCGCCGAGCGGGGGAGACAGCATAGGCTGTAGTGTGTATAAAATAACCCAATCATAGAATCTACCGGTATCCCTACGCCCGGTCAAGGAGAGTTGTTCCCCATTTACCCCCCATAAGTGCCATTGCGGGGTTCCGCTGCCGATCTCGTTGGGCGTCATCCTGAGCGAAGCGAAGGATCTCCTCGTTCGCGCCGCTTGGTGGGAGATGCTTCGCTTTGCTCCGCATGACGACGTTGGCCGGGACGATCGGCTCGGTGGCCTTCGGGGATGGAGGATTCCAGGAAACCGCCCTTGTTCGTCATTCGCCTGGGGAACTAAGATATTGCAACCCAAATGGAGGGAGGATGGACCATGGATTGGCGAAGAGGATGGTGGCGGTCGGCGGCCGTGTTGGTCGCGATTGTCGGGAGTGATTGTGACGCCGCGGCGCGGGGAACAGACCAGGCGGCCGCGCCGGGGGCGGGCGCCCAGGCTCGCGTCGAGGCGGGCGCGCGCCTGATCGAGGCCCGGCAGTACGACCAGGCGATTGCCGAGCTGACCGCGGCGATCGACCAGGGCGCCGGCACGGCCGAGGCCTACCGCCGGCGCGGCGAAGCCTTGCGCAAGACCTGGTGGCTTGCCGAGGCGACGGCCGACTTCAATCGGGCAATTCGCATCGACCCGAACCGCGCCGACGGGTATTTCGGTCGCGCTCTGGTCAACGAGTTCGTCGGCTACTGGGATCAGGCCATCGCCGACCACACCGAAGCGATCCGGCTGAAACCGAAGACCGCGCTGCCGCACATCCGGCGCGGAGGACTCTATTGGAAACGCGGCGAGCGCGACCGTGCGGTCGCCGACCTGGACTACGGCATCGGCGTTTGCGATCGGAAGATTGCCATAAACCCCAACGACGCCGCGCACCACCGCGCCCGGGCGTTGGCCCATCAAACCCGCGGCCAATTTGACCGCGCGGCCGCCGATCTGGCTGCGGCGATCCGGCTGGACCCGACGGAGATCGACGCCTACATCGAGCGCGGCCGCGCCCTGGCCGGCAAGAAGGACGCCGAGGCGGCGGCGAAGGATTTCGACGCGGCCATCGGCCTGGCCGCCTCGGCGATCCGGCGCAATCCCCGCGACGCGCACGCTTATCGCCAGCGCGGCGTCGCCTACAACGCGCGGGCGTTCGCCTTGAAGCACGTCGAAGACTTCGACAAGGCCATCGCCGACTTCAACCGCGTGATCGAGCTGGCGCCGGGCTGTCCGACGGCCGTGCTTCATCGCGGGCAGGCCCACGCGGGGGCGGATCACTTCGACAACCGGACCGATATGGCGCATTTCGAGGCGGCGATTCGCGACTTCGACGAGGTGTTGCGGCTCGATCCGAAGTACGTGGCGGCCGTGCACGAGCGGGCGCTGGCGCGGATGCGAAGGGCCCTGCGTACTCAAGACACGAAGCTGGCCGAGGCGGCCGCGGCCGACCTGTCGGAGATGCTCCGCCTCGTGCCCGGCGCGGCGCGGGCGTACTGCGCCCGCGGCGGGGCGTATGCCGTGGCCCGGCGCCTGCCCGAGGCCAGCGCGGACCTCGACCAGGCGATCCGCCTTTGTCCCACGCTGGCCGAGGCGTACGAGCTGCGCGGCCGGCTGCGGATGGCCCTGGGCCAAACGGCCCAGGCCGAGGCCGACCTCGCCCGGGCCAACGAGCTCCAGGCAAAACTCCCGTGACGCGCGACATCGCCGGCAAGCTTGTTTTCCTCGGCACGGGCACGTCCCACGGCGTTCCCGTGATCGGGTGCGACTGCGCGACCTGTACCAGCGCCAACCCGAAGAACCACCGCATGCGCTCCAGCGTCGCGATCGGCCTGCCCGAGGGCAATCTGCTGATCGACACGACGCCCGAGCTGCGGCTGCAACTGCTGCGCGCGCAAATCGGCGTGGTCCACGCGGTGTTGTACACGCATTCGCACGCGGACCATCTGTTCGGGCTCGACGATCTTCGGATCCTGCCCCGTTATCTCGAAGCCGACGTGCCGATCTACTGCGAGGAATCGGTCGAGGCGAAGATCCGCTCGGCGTTCGACTACGCCTTCGATCCGGTGGCAATGGCCTATCCGGCCGGCGGCGTGCCGAAGCTCGAATTCCGCCGGATCGACACCGAGCCGTTCGAGGCCCTCGGCGCACGGATCACGCCGATCCGCCTGCGCCACGGCCGCTACGACGTGTTGGGCTTCCGCTTCGGCAACCTGGCCTACTGCACCGATGTGAAGGAAATTCCGCCGGAAAGCATGGAGAAGCTAACAGGGCTGGACACGCTGATCCTCGGCTGCCTCCGCCACACGCCGCACGTCACCCATATGAACGTCGAGGAAGCCATCGCCACGGCCGAACGCCTGGCCCCGAAACGGACCATCCTCACCCACATGTGCCACCGCCTCGAACACGACGCCCTGGCCCGCCAATTGCCCGAGGGCATGGAGCCGGCGTACGACGGGTTGGAGGTGTCGCTTTGAAAAAAGGACGATGCTCCAGGCTCGGTTTGCCAAGAGACCAAAGGAATAGACAGGATTGACAAGATTCACGGGATTGAGATGAGGGAGGAGATCATTTTTCGGTCTTCGTTCATAAACCAACGTAACCCATCGACGAAACCTCGTGAGAAGCCAGCCAGCAGAGAAAGCCCATGAAGTCCTCGCTTGAAACCCTTTTGGAGATGCACGATCAGATGCACCTGATCGCCTTCTGGAATCAGCTTAATGCGTCGCGGCAAGCGACGCTGGAAGCCGAGATCCGGGCCATTGATTTCGAGCGGATCGCTCGGCTGTACCAGCAGCGGGACGCGCTGAGCGATTTGGGCGCGATGGCCAAGCGATCGAGGCCGCCGGCGGCGTTCCGGTTGAATGGCCAGGGCAATCGGTTCTCCGCCGACGAGGCCAGGCAAAGGGGCATCGAGGCCCTGCGCGACGGCCGGGTCGGCGTCATCCTCGTGGCCGGAGGGCAGGGGACGAGGCTGGGGTTCAACCATCCCAAGGGCATGTTTCCCATCGGGCCGGTGTCGGGCAAGTCGCTCTTTCAGTTCCACATCGAAAAGATGCTTGCCGCCGCGCGGCGCTACGGCAAACCCGTCCCGCTCTACCTCATGACCAGCCCGGTCACGCACGACGAAACGGTCGATTTCCTCGCCCGACACGACCGGTTCGGGCTGCCCGAACGCGATCTCCGCGTCTTTTGCCAAGGAACGATGCCGGCGGTGGACGCCACGACGGGCAAGCTGCTGTTGGACGGCCCGGAACACCTGGCCCTGAGCCCCGACGGCCACGGCGGCACGCTGGCGGCGCTGGTGCGCGGCGGTTCGCTGGCAGACGCCCAATCGCGAGGGATTGAGCAGCTCTTTTACTTCCAGGTTGATAATCCGCTGGTCGATATCGCCGGACCGGAGTTCCTCGGGTATCACCTGCTGGCCGGGTCGGAGGCGTCGAGCCAGGTGATCGCCAAGCGCGATCCGCTCGAACGGGTTGGCAATGTGGTCGACATCGACGGCCGGCTGCACGTGATCGAATACAGCGACCTGCCCGACGACGTGGCCCGGCGCCGCGCGGCCGACGGTTCGTTGGAAATCTGGGCCGGCAGCATAGCGGTGCACGTGTTCGACGTGGCGTTTCTCGATCGGATGGCCCATCGGGCCGACGCCTTGCCGTTTCATATTGCGAAAAAGAAAGTGCCCTACGTCGACGCATCGGGCAAGCGGATCGAGCCGGACGCGCCCAACGCGATCAAGTTCGAGCGGTTCATTTTCGATCTGTTGCCGTCGGCCGAGAACGCGATAGTCGTGGAGGTCGATCCTGCCCGGGCGTTTGCCCCCTTGAAAAACGCGCCCGGCGCGGCCACCGACACGCCCGACTGGGTCCGCGCGCAGCTCGTGGCGGAGCACGCGCGGTGGCTTCGCGCGGCGGGCGTCGAGGTTCGCGAGGGCGTGCCGGTCGAGATCAGCCCGCTTTTGGCCCTCGATCCCGAGGAGCTCGCCGGCCGGCTTTTGCGGGGCACGCGCGTCCTTGAGCCGACGTATTTCACGCCCTAATCGTCGCACTCCACGTGGCCCTCTACCATGCGGCCAAAGGATTCCACATCGGGCCAACGGCCGGGTAGGTCGTCGGCGTACCAGCGGCGCAGGACCTCGCGGACGTCGCCGGGCCGGCGCGTGGCGATGAAGGCCGCGCGGACCTCGGCGTATTGCGGATGAAGCTGCGCGTAGCGGATGCCGAATTTGCGCATCCGCCGGCCGCTTCGCTTCGGGCCGTACACTTCCTCGGCCATCCGATAGTGCTCGACAATCACGTCGCGCTGCTCGTAAACGCTGGGTGGAGGCGGCAGCGGCCGGCCTTCGAGCAGGGCGCGGACCTGGGCGAAGATCCACGGGTTGCCGATCGCGCCGCGGGCGATGCACGCGCCGTCCACGCCCGTCTGGCGGAGCATGGCCAGGCAGTCTTCCGCGCGAAATAGATCGCCGCTACCCAGCACGATCCGCCCGATGGCATGGCGTTTCACCTCGGCGAGAAACGCCCAAGCGGCGCGGCCCGCGTAGCGTTGGGCCACGGTGCGGGGGTGGACCGTGGCGGCGGCCGCGCCCCGGCCGAAGGCGCCGTCGAAGATCGCGAAAAATCGCTCGCGGCTCTCGGGGCTCTCGTCCAACCCGCTGCGAAGCTTCACCGTGACGGGGATCTCCGGGGGCAAGGCGTCGCGGACGCGAGAGACGATTTCCAGGGCCACGTCGGGCTGGCCCATCAGAAAACCGCCGCGGCGCCGAGCCAGCACCTTGCGCACGGGACAGGCGAGGTTCAGGTCGATCGCGTCGAATCCGAGGCGCACGAGCGCGAGCGCCGCCGGGATGAACTCCTCCGGCCGGCTACCCATCAGTTGCGCGCCGCAAGGGTGCTCCTCGTCGCGGACGGCCAGCAGTCGCCGGCCCCTACGGCCGTGGCTGGCCTCGACAACGAACCGATCGAGCCACACCTCGCCCACCGTGTAACCGGCCCCCAACCGCCGGGCGATCACCCGCATCGGAGCGTCGCTGTAGCCGCTCAGCGCAGCCTGCGCCACCGGCGGGCCGATGGCCAGCGGGCCGATGTGGAGGGCGGGGAAACGGGTGGTCATGCGGGGTCTTCCTGTTGTTTCGTGTCACGATGCATGATAATCTCTTGTGCGGCGACGTGTAGCCCAGCCGCCCCCGGCTGGGTTGCGATTAACACCGCCCTCGGCTGGGTTGCGCTCAACACGGCCGAGGGCGGCGGTGCTACAGGTGTAGTCCGGAACGATTCCTATTGGGATCCCCTCACATGTTGACCGAGCTGTCGGCGACGGAACTGCTTGCCCAACTCGAGGCCGGCCGGTTGAAGGCGGTCGACGTGACCCAGGCATATCTCGACCGGATCGCGCGGCACGACGGCGCGGTTCGGGCGTTCCTGCGAGTCGATGTCGAGGCAGCGCTGGCCCAGGCAGCCGAGATCGACGCGCGCCGGGCGAAGGGCAAGCCGGTGGGGCGGCTGGCCGGTCTGCCCGTCGCCGTGAAGGATCTGCTCTGCCAGCGCGGCGAGTTGACCACCTGCGGCTCGCGGATGCTCGAACATTTCCGCCCGCCCTACGATGCCACCGCGGTCGCCCGGCTTAGGGCGGCCGACGCCGTGCTCATCGGTCGGACGAACCTGGACGAGTTCGCCATGGGAGGGTCGAACGAGAATTCGGCTTTTGGCCCGGTGCACAACCCATGGGATCTTGCGCGGACGCCCGGCGGATCGAGCGGCGGCGCGGCGGCCGCGGTGGCGGCGGGCATGACGCCGCTTTCGATCGGCAGCGACACGGGCGGATCGATCCGCGCGCCGGCGGCGTTGTGCGGCGTGACGGGATTGAAGCCGACCTACGGCCGCGTGAGTCGCTACGGACTCGTGGCCTTCGCCAGCAGTCTCGATCAGATCGGGCCGCTGGCGCGAACGGTTGAGGACGTTGCGCTTTTGCTCGAGGTGATTGCCGGCCACGACCCGCTGGACGCCACGTCGGTCGACCGGCCCGTGCCCCGCTACACCGACTCGGTCGCGCGGCCGCTGGAAGGATTGCGCCTCGGAGTCGTGCGCGAGCACGTGGGCGAAGGGCTCGATCCGGAGATTGCCGCGGCGATGGAGGAGGCGCTGGACGTGTACCGCTCGCTGGGCGCGACGGTCCGCGAGGTCTCGCTGCCGCACGGCAAGTACGCCGTGGCCACCTATTACCTGATTGCTCCGAGCGAGGCGTCGAGCAATCTCGCCCGATACGACGGGGCGCACTACGGCTATCGCACCGACGTGGCGCGGATGACGGCTCAGCTCGAGGCCGAGCGCAAGGCGTTGACCAAATCCGGCGATGCGGCGGCGCTCGAGTCGCTCGACACGGCGCTGGTGCGGATGTACCGCCGGAGCCGCGCGGAGAGCCTGGGGCCCGAGGTGAAGCGGCGGATCATGCTGGGCACGTACGCCCTGAGCGCGGGCTATTACGACGCCTATTATCTCAAGGCCCTGAAGGTCCGCCGGCTGATCCGCCAGGACGTGGATCGCGCGCTGGAATCGGTGGACCTGTTGGTGGGCCCGGTCACGCCCAGCCCGGCGTTTCGCCTGGGCGAGAAGGTGAACGATCCGTTGGCCATGTACCTGTTCGACCTGTACACGATCACCGCGAACCTCGCCGGCATTCCGGCGATCTCGATCCCGTGCGGTTTCAGTTCCGGCGGACTGCCCATCGGGCTGCAATTGCAGGCGCCGCCGTTTGAAGAAGAGCGTCTGCTTCGCGGCGCATGCATGTTTCAATCGGCGACCGCCTGGCACACGCGACAGCCGGAGCTGGGGTGATCCCCTGGACGGGAAGGGGATTGCCTGGTAGAATGGAGTAGAGATCGCAGGTCGAGCCGTCGGAGGTGTAGGGTTTTGCTAGCGATGAACGAAGCTCCGTGGGCATGAAGAATGAGGGGGCGGCCAAGGCCATGAACAATCGAATTGTGATCGACCCACACGTGTGCCACGGCAAGCCGGTGATTCGAGGCACGCGAGTGCCGGTGGCTCGAGTCATTGGCTATCTTGCCGGAGGCATGAGCCTCGAGGACGTCCAGAAGGACTTCGATCTAACGTCCGAGGACGTGCGGGCTGCGCTGGACTACGCAGCCGAGCTACTCAATCGCGAGCAACACCATCCTCTCCCGGCGTGACAAGCCGCCATGAAGGTCCTGATCGACGCCGATCTCCCGCGTCCCACTGCCGATCTCCTGCGCGACCTGGGGCATGAGGCGACCGATGTCCGCGACATTGGTCTCGGGGCAGCATCCGACGATCGCATCGCCGCATTTGCTCGGCAAAACGGTCTGTGTCTCGTGACGGGCGATTTCGACTTCGCCGACGTCCGGGTTTATCCACCGGAAGACTTTGCGGGTCTTGTGGTGTTTGTTTTCCCCGACAACGCCAACCGTGAGAGCATCCTCCGCCTCGTGGGCGCCTTCTTCGCGGACGGGGCCATCCTCAAACGGCTCCCAGGCCGGTTGGCAATCGCCGAGCCAGGACGCGTGCGGCTGCGACCTGCGTAACCGTGAAACGGAGGCGAACGCGGCAGGTTTCTGCAAAGCCGCCGGCGGTTTCTGATCCCAATCCCCCAATCCCCATGTCCACCCCCTACACGATCGTCATCGGCCTGGAAGTCCACGTGCAGTTGCTCACCCAGAGCAAGCTGTTTTGCGGGTGCCCCACGACGTTCGGGGCGCCGCCCAATACGCAAACGTGCCCGGTGTGCATCGGCATGCCGGGGGCGCTGCCGGTGATGAACCGCCGCGCGGTGGAGTTGGCCCTGAAGACGGCCGCCGCGCTGGATTGCGAGATCCCGCGTTTTTCAAAGTGGGACCGGAAGCAGTATTACTATCCCGATCTGCCCAAGGGCTTCCAGATCAGCCAATACGACCTGCCGCTGGGCCGAAACGGGCGGCTGGCAATCAGCGACGCGAAGGACCAATTCGAGCCCAAGGACGTGCGGATCCTCCGCGTGCATTTGGAAGAGGACGCGGGCAAGAGCATGCACGACGAGGCGGCCGGCAGGGCCGACAGCCGGATTGACCTGAACCGCGCCGGCACGCCCCTGTTGGAGATCGTCAGCCAGCCCGACCTCCGCTCGCCCGCCGAGGCGAGAGCCTATCTGACCGAACTAAAGCTCCTTTTGAACTACCTCGGCGTGTCGGATTGCAACATGCAGGAGGGCAGTTTGCGGGTGGACGCGAATATCAACCTGCACGTCGAGACGCCGGGGGGCACGGCGGCCACGCCGATCGTCGAAGTGAAGAACATGAACAGCTTCCGCGCGGTCGAACGGGCGATGGCTTTCGAGGCGCAACGGCAATACGAACTATTTCAGCAAACCAGCGTCAGACTGGGCGGGCCCGGCGGACACAAGACCACGCGGGGCTGGGACGAGGACGCGCAAGCAACCAAGCCGCAGCGGACCAAGGAGGAATCGAGCGACTACCGCTACCTGCCGGAGCCGGACCTCGTGCCGGTCACCACGACCGTCGAACAAGTCGAACGCATCGCCGCCGAATTGGGCGAGTTGCCCTCCGCGTTGCGCATGCGGCTCCAGCAGACCTTCGGCATTACGCCCTACGACGCCGACGTGCTGGTGGGCCAGGGCCGCGGCGTGGTGGACTACTTCGTGAAGGTGGCCGACGGCGCCGGCGATGGCAAGGCCGCGGCCAACTGGGTCCAGCAGGACGTTCTTCGGACCCTGAACGAGCGGCAAATCGCGATCGAGGCCTTCCCGGTCGCGGCTGAGTCGCTCGCCGAGTTGCTCGCGCGGGTGGCAGCCGGCCAGTTCACCACCAGTCGTGGCCGCGAGGTGCTTGCCCATATGATGGAAACCGGCCAGTCGCTGGAGAAAGCCACGGTGGCCCTGGGCATCCAGCAGGTGGCCCCGTCGGAGTTGGAAGCCCTTTGCCGCGAGCTGCTTGACGCCAATCCCAGGATTGTCGAGGATCTCAAGGAAGGTAGGCTTAAGGCGGTGGGGGCGCTGGTTGGCCAGGCCAAGCGGCGCAATCCCAACGTCAACCCCGGCCAGGTCCAGGAAACCTGTCTCAGGCTGGTCCAGAAGCTGTGAGCATCATCACGCTAACGACCGATTTCGGCACGGGCAGCCCCTACGTGGCGATCATGAAAGGGGTGATCTTCTCGATCAACCCGGCCGCGACGCTGGTGGACATCACCCACGCCATCCCGCCGCAGGACGTTCGCGAGGGAGCCATCGTGTTGGAGGACGTGGCCACGCGGTTTCCGGAAGGGACCATCCACGTGGCGGTGGTCGATCCGGGGGTAGGCAGCGGTCGTCCGATCGTCTTCGCCCGGGTGGCCGGCCGGGGATTCGTCGCGCCGGACAACGGCCTGTTGAGCCGCGTCACCCGGCGCCATCCGCCGGAATTGCTCGTCCGGCTGGAGAATCCGAAGTACTGGCTTGAACCCGTCTCGTCGACGTTTCACGGCCGCGACATCATCGCGCCGGTGGCGGCCCATCTGAGCCTGGGCTTGGACCCGACGCTATTGGGATCGGCGCACCCCCTGCTCGGCTCCCTCGATTGGCCCAACCCTGTCCAGAGGCAGGATCGCGTCGAAGGCGTGGTGCTGCGGATCGACTCATTCGGCAACCTCGTGACGAACATCACGGCGGACATGCTCGCGGGCCGACCCATGGACGAAAGAGCGTGCGTGGTTTGTAATATCTACGAAACATGGGGTATATACAACGCCTACAGCGAGCATCCCCATGGCACGTTCATCGCCTTGGTCAGCTCGCAGAACTGCTTGGAGTTGGCCATCGTGGGCGAGTCGGCCGCGGCGCGGCTGGGCATCCAGGTTGGGTCCCCCGTGGTGGTGGCGTGGGAATAGTCGTTAGCCCGCCAGCCTCATCGACTTGTTAGCACGCCCTGCTCGATTTGGTCCCACGCCCTTCGCTTTGCTCAGAGCGTGCCACCGATGACCGAGCTTCTGGCGGTCCGGCCGGTTGCATTCGGGCCAGACGGACACGATAATGACCGGCGATCGATCGTGGCGTTTCAGCCCGGCATGAGGCACGTTCCCCAACTCTCGGTGCGTGCCACCCCGAACAGGGAATAAGGTTCTAGCCCGCAACAGGAGACCATCTGATGAAGGTTCTCATCGCCGACAAGCTTTCCGCCGCGACCGTCACGGCGTTGGAGAAACTGGGGCTCGAGGTGAGCGTTCAGCCCGACCTTACGGCCGAGGCCCTGCCCCAGGCTATCGGAGACACCAACATCCTGGTGGTGCGCTCCACGAAGGTGATCGCGGCCACGTTTGAGGCGGGAAAGGACCTATCGTTGGTGATCCGGGCCGGGGCGGGCGTGAACACGATCGACCTAGCCGCCGCGAGCACGCGGGGGGTGTACGTGGCCAACTGTCCTGGCAAAAATACCGCCGCCGTGGCCGAGTTGGCCGTCGGGTTGTTGATCGCCGCCGACCGGCGGATCGTGGACGCCACGACGGCGCTTCGCAATGGCTCCTGGCGGAAGAAGGAATTCGGCAAGGCTCGGGGCCTCAAGGGGCGGACGTTGGGTATTCTCGGGTTTGGCGCGATTGGTCAGGCGGTGGCCCAGCGGGCCGCGGGTCTGGAGATGGAAGTGATCGCCTGGTCGCGGAGTCTCACGCCTCAATTGGCCGAGGAGCAGAGCGTCGGGTATGCCGATACGCCCGAGATGCTCGCCGCCGAGTCGGACGCCGTAAGCGTCCACCTGGCCATGACGCCCGACACGAAGCACATGGTGAACAAGGCGTTTCTGGACGCCATGAAACCCGGCGCGATCCTGATCAACACGTCCCGCGGCGAACTGGTGGATTCGGAAGCCCTTAAAGCCGCCATTGCCGAAAAGGGCCTTCGCGTGGGCATGGACGTATTCGAGAACGAGCCGGCCCCGGGCGAGGCTCCCTTCGATCAGACGGAGCTGGCCGGCCTGGTGACGGCCACGCCCCACGTCGGCGCCTCGACCGATCAGGCCGCCGAGGCCATCGCCGACGAAGTGGTCCGGATCGTGGACGTCTTCCTCAAGTCGGGCCATCCGCCGGGAACGGTCAACCTTTGCCGCAAGTCGCCCGCCACGTGCGGCCTGGTGGTCCGCCATCTCAACAAGGTGGGCATCCTGGCCACCGTGCTGACGGGCCTGCGGAGCGAAGGCATCAACGTCGAGGAAATGGAAAACACGATTTTCGAGGGAGCACAAGCCGCCTGCTGCGCCATGCTGTTGGACCAGGCGCCATCGAAGGAACTCCTGGCCTCGATTCGCGGCAACGAAAACGTCTTGCACGTCATGCTCAACGACAAGGCGTGACGCGGCGCGTCGGCCGCGGTTCTCCTCGGGTCCAGCGCGACAAAAGGGGAGGGGCTGCCATGGAAATCCGCGTGTCCGTCTCGACCTGGGCCGGCGCCGTCGCGGCGCTGGCTCTTGCCGCCGCGCTGGCCGGGTGCCACGCCGAGGCCGACCGGCCTCGGGCTCCGGCCGAGGTCGCGCCGGCGGTCAATGGTCCCCAAGGAGAAAAGCCGATGACAATGCAAGTCACCAGTCCGGCCTTTGCCGACGGCGAGCGCATCCCGGCCAAGCACACCGGCGAAGGCGAGGACGTCTCGCCGCCGATCGCCTGGTCCGACGCGCCGGAAGGCACGAAGGAGTTCGCCCTGATCTGCGATGATCCCGACGCGCCCACGCCCGAGCCCTGGGTGCACTGGGTGATCTACAAGATCCCGGGCAACGCCACCGGCCTGCCCGAGGCCATGCCCCGCAAGGCCCGGCTCAAGCCGCCGGAGAAGATCCTGCAAGGGGCCACGTCGTGGTCCACGCCGGGCAAGCCGGCGGTGGGCTACCGCGGGCCGATGCCCCCGCCGGGCTCCGGAACGCACCACTACCACTTCGTCGTCTACGCCCTGGACGCCAGCCCCGTGCTCGAACCGAGCATGACGAAGAAGCAGCTCCTGGCCGAGATCGAGGATCACGTGCTGGCCACCGGGGAGTTGGTCGGCGTCTATTCGAGGTGAGCCGGTGCCGGATCGAAGGACCCATCGCGGTCCGCACACGCTCGACCGCCGGCTGTTCGGCGCCGACGCGATTGCGCGGCTTCGCGCGGCGACGGGCGAGCTGTCGTGGCTCCTTGCCCGCGGGTATCCGCCCGACGCCTCGCTCAAGCTGGTGGGCGATCGGCACCGCCTCGTGGCCCGGCAACGGACGGCCGTTGCCCGCTCGGCGTGCGGCGATCGACAAGCGGCCGACCGCCAGAGCCGGCGGATGGGATCCGACGCGATCCGCGGTCAGGTTCTTCGTCTGGACGGCTACAACGTCTTGACCACCGTCGAGGCGGCGCTGGCCGGCGGCGTGGTATTGGCGGCTCGCGACGGGTGCCTGCGCGACATGGCCAGCATGCACGGCAGCTACCGCAAGGTGGCCGAGACGTTGCCCGCGCTGGAACGGATCGGCCAGAAACTCTCGGAGGCGGGGCCGGCGGAGTGCCTTTGGTATCTGGACCGACCCGTCTCGAATAGCGGTCGGCTCCGCGCGATCGTCGAGGATCTGGCCGCCGCGCGCGGCTGGCCGTGGCGGGTTGAGCTGGTCGCCGACCCCGACGCGATTCTCTCCCGTCCGGGACCGCCGGTGGCCACCGCCGACAGCGTCATCCTCGACCGCTGCGGCCCGTGGGTCAATCTCGTCCGCGAGATTCTCGCCGAAGAGCCGGCCAACGTCTGGCTGGTGGATCTGGCCGCGGATGTTTCCAACGCAACGAATACTCCCGCCCATCCTCGGAAAGCCTAGCGTCGGCAAACGGCGCGGCGTCGAAGGCTTGTCCCGTTGCCGCGAGCGCCTCGCCCGCCGACAAAGAAGTTCATAATAATCCGCGGCGGAGAACGCCGACGATCACCAACAAAACTCCCGCCGCGATAGCCAGATATCCAAGATAACACTGACTCATTACATAAGGCAGAGCAAGTCCGCACATGCATAAACCAACAGCAATCAGGACCAGTGTATCGGAATCATGATGCGAGCGTTTCATTACGGCATGTCCTCATCCCCCGCCGCGCCGCGTCATGGCCGAGGGAGCCCTTCGACGCGGTGGGTCAACGGCGGCAGCGTCGCGCCGTCGGACAGGGAGAAGGCCGCGTCGCCGAAGTTCGCGGTCACCGTCACGCCGTTGGCGAAGCGCGTTTGCTGCACGGCGTGGTCCGGCGCGAGCCACGCGTGCGAGAGCATCTCGGAGTAGCCGCACGCCCGGGCGACCGGCTCGATGGTCTGGTAGCTCTCGACGAATCGCGCTTTGTTCGCCGTCCAGATCGTCCGTTCGAACATGAACATCGGCGGCGTGCCGTACAGCGCGTTCCAAAGATCCCGCCGATCCCACAAGGCGGGCAGCTTGTTGTTGTAGTCGCCCCAGTACCATTGGGCCACCACGCAGTCGTGGTAGACCAGCTCCCACAGCGGCAAGCGATACGCGTGCCCGGTTTGAAATTTCGCGACCCGCTCGGGCACGTCGTTCCAGACGCGCGCCATGTCGCGACCCGCCTCGGGCACGCGGTAGGGCCCCAGGCTCATCATGCCCTCGAAGTAATGCACAAACGGCACGGCGGCGTCGTGGCCCGTCTCGCTCCCGCAGACCAGACCGCACTCGCCGCTGACGTACGCGAGCAGGTCCATCCTGAACCGCTTGCTCTCGGATCGCGTCATGGGGTGCTTGGGGTGCCAGCATTCGCGCCAGGGGCTCGCGGTCGTCGTGTCGATGAACCGGCACCGGTACGGGTGCGTGGCCAGTTCCGGCGGGATCCGGCGCTTCGCGTAGGCCACGGCCTGCCGGTCGCAAAGCGTCCCGCAGGGAATCCGCGTTCCGTCCTTGGCCTCGACCTCCCAGCCGCGAACCCAATGGCCATTCGCGTCGGTCGTCAGGTCGTCGTTTTCCCACGCCTCGCTGGTCCAGCCGGCTTGGACGCCCCGCAAGCGCGGGAAGTTCCCAGGGTTCATCGAGTCCTGGTAGATGTCGTAACGGCTGGTGAGGACGCCGAGGTCGTTCAGCATCCGGATCTGCTCCGGCGGCAGGGCGCTGCTCCACAGGATCCGCCGGATGCCGGCCGCTTGTAGCTCCCGGCACCGCGCCACGGCGTCGCGATCCCGGTACCAAACGTTCACCGCGCCGACGAGCAGGTCCACGGCGGGCACGTCCTTGCGTTTTTCGGCGAGGGTTTTGAAAAGACCCGCCGCTTGGGCGAACCGGCGATAGCGCTTGGCCATGGCGACGTAGCCGCCGTCGGAAAAGACCACGTAGCGGACGACCCGCCGGGGGCCGAATTGCCCCTTTTGCGGCTCCCACTCGGGCGCGAGCGCGAGCAATCCCTTGCGGCGCGGAAGCGAGACGGCCGCGTCGTCTGGGGTCTGGACGATGGCCATCCACCCGGCGGCGCCGTCGGTCACCCCGTACCACGGCATGCACAGCCCGTGGCCGCCGTACAAGTGGTATCGCATCTCCGGCAGCGAGGCGTCGTCGGCCGGATAACTGATGCCTTCGTTCACCGGCAGAATCAAGAGTTGTCCCGGCGCGGAGGCCATCGGGGCCGGCCAGGCCAGCGGGGCCTCCATGGCGCCTTGGCCTTCCAGCGAGATCACCAACTCCGGCGCGTCGCCGTCGAGCCTGGCGCTGGCGGTGATTTCGCGCATCGACGCGGGATCGAGCAACGTCAGGTCCACGGCGGGACCGGTCGCCTTCGCCTCAAGGACAATGGGAGACGCTCTTCCCGCCGACTGCGCCCACGTTCGGCCCGAGCGACGATCGCGAAACGCGAATGTCGCGTTGTCCGTCCGCAACGTCGCCTCGACGGTGGCATTGCGGATGCGGACCGACGCGGGCAGATCTCGTCCGCGAAGCTCGGCGATACTCCCCTGGCGCGCCAGCGCGAAGTCGTCGCACCACACGGTGGCCGGTCCGTCGCCGATGAGCCGCGGCCAGATCGTCGCGATGCCCGGCGGGACGACGAAACGGGAACGCAACCGGCGCCATCCATCGGTTTGGCCGGCGCGCCGGGCGCCGTGGACCCAATCGGCGACGTTGCCGGCCGCGTCGCGCGTGACGACGCCGAGGGTGGCGCTGCCCTCGCCGCGGACGCGGACCCAACAGGTCAGTTCGAGAATATCGCCGGGCTGAACCTCCAGTCGCAGCGCATGGGCCAGGCTCCAGTCCTTGTCGCCTCGATGGTCGATCCGCAGGGCCTTGTCGCCGCCGCGACGCTCGTCCGTGTCGAGCGTCGCGCGGCCCGCCCCGGCCTCGCGGACCCACAGAGGCTCCCAACCCTCGACGCCCTTCTCGAACCCGCCGTTGGCGAGAGCCTCCGCTTCGGCGCGCTCGTCGCCGCGGCAACCCTCGGCGACAAACAACCCGCGACACGCGACGGCGCAGACGATTGCCAGCGCAAGGCGATTCATGGCGAGGGCCCCGTTTCAAGGGGTTCAACAAAGCGGGATGGGCGCGCCTCTTCGACCTGAAGGATATCCCGGCGGCCTTTCTCCGTCAAGAATCGCGCTACCAACGCACGCGGGGAGTCATATCGACCGGCAGGGGGCTGGGCGGCGGCGGCACGCCCCGCGAAAGGTCCTGACGCACGCGGTTTGGCGAGCGGGCAAACACCTTCGTGAAGCAGCGCGTGAAGTAGAACTGGTTGTCGTATCCGCAACGGCTGGCGATCTGCTTGATCGTCAGATTAGTCCGCGTCAAAAGCGCCAGTGACAATTGCAGACGCATCAGGTTGTACGTCCGCATGGGCGGCCATCCAACCGTCTTGCGAAACAAACGGCACAGATGCTTGTCGGTCACGCACGCCACGCGCACCAGGTCGTCCAGCCCGACGGGTCGTTGCGGATCGTCGTCGAGGGTTTGCCGCATCCAACGGAGCGTGCGGTGGACCGGTTCGGGCCGTCCGTATTCGGACTCGGTGTTCTCGGCCACCTGCTCCTCGAGGAACAGGCTGATAAGCGTCTCGACCACCCGGCACTCGGCCGGCCCCGGCGGAACGGCCGGCCACGTCGGATGGCAATAGATCAACTGGATCACGTGGCGGAACATCGCGCCGAGGACGGGCGCGGGACGGGTGCGGAGGAAAGGCCACGACGCCGGCAGCGGCCAATCGTACGCCGGCCGCACGATGTCGAAGTGGAAGTAGGCGTGCCGCGTCGGGACGACGGGATCCCAGCGGTAGGCCTCGTGGAACCCCGGCCTGGCGAGGAGGATGCTCCCCGGCGGGGCGCGGTGCTCGCGGTGATCCAACCGGTAGGAGACCTGCCCCTCGATGATCAACACCAGTTCGTAGTCGCCCAGCATGCGGGGCCCGAGCGTTTCGCCCGCGCAATACTGCACGACGCCTCCATAGAGGTAGGCCAATTCAAGGCGACCGACGGCGGGACGTGAGACGGGAAATTGGTCCATGGCTGGACGCCCATTGTACCCACATCTCCCAGTAAATTCCACGCGGAAGGCGAATATTGTGCATGGTCTGGCTAAGCCCGGTCATGGTCCGATTTCGACGCCGTGGCGATAATCGCTTTCTAGTTGCCGGACCCTCTTCTCCACAATCTCGCGTGCGGGGGCACAACGATGGAGACTTCTTCGGAACCCTCCGCCACCCCGGCGAAGGGGTTCACGCTCGTCGAGCTCCTGGTGGTCATTGCCATCATCGGGGTTCTCATTGCCCTGTTGCTGCCGGCCGTTCAGGCCGCGCGCGAGGCGGCCCGCCGGGCCCAGTGCTCGAACAACCTCAGGCAGTTCGGCTTGGGCATCAACGGCTACCTCGCGGCCCACGTGTTTTTCCCCATCAGCATTGGTCCCTGGACCACGGAGAGCCCCCGGCCGACGGCCGAACCCAACGGCAAGGGGTGGATCATCGGCGTGCTCCCGTACATGGAGCAGATGGGGCTTTACGAGCAGTTCATTCCCGGTTTCCAAGGCGCTCTTTTGAGCGGCCAGGGGATTGGCCGCCCCGAGTGCCGCGTGGCGATGCGGACGCAGTGCGATTTTCTGCATTGTCCCTCGGACGAATCGGCCATGGAGAACTCGACGGACGAGTACCAATGGACGGGCATCGAGGTGGCCTTGACGAACTACAAGGGCGTGCTGGGCGACTCGCGTCTGGGCGGAACAGCGTGCGTTCACGACGGCACGATGCCCGACACGCACTTCACGATCGGCTGCAACGGCATCTTCTATCGCCACAACTACGAGGAGCCGTTCGGCATCGAGGAGGTCTCCGACGGCGCCAGCAACACGCTGATGGTCGGCGAGGACGTGCCGGCGCAGAACCATCATTCGGTCGCGTACTACGCCAACGGGGATTGGGCCAGTTGTCACGCGCCGTTGAATTACTTCCCCGACACGCCGAATGCCTGGTGGAACGTCATGTCGTTTCGCAGCCGTCACGCGGACGTGGTCCATTTTTGTCTCGTCGACGGCTCCGTCCGACCGCTGAGCGAGCAAATCGACTACATGCTCTATCGAGCGCTGAGCACCAAGGCCGGCGGCGAGGTCGCCAATGTGCCGTAGGGAAACATGAAGCCGACGATTCCTTTTCGATTTGCCGCGACGGCCGTCGCGGCCGCGCTGGGCCTCGCGACCGGTTGCGGCTCGTCGCTCGACTCATCCGTTTCCGGCACGGTCACGCTCGACGGCAAGCCCTTGGCGGTCGGCGACGGCTCGGGCACGGTGTCGTTCTATCCCGCGCAGGGTGGCCCGGCCGCCCAGGCCACGATTGCCCCCGATGGAACCTACGTCTTGAAAACGGGGCACGCCAGCGGGATTCGCTCGGGCGACTACGTTGTAACCGTCGTGGCGACGGGTCCGAGTCCCAAGCCCCTGCCCGGCGCTCCGCCCCGGCCCGGTCCGTTGTTGACGCCCATCCGATACGGCACGCGGCAGGGGAGCAAGCTTCGCTTCATGGTCGGGCCGGGCGCGAACCAGATCGACATCGCAATGACGTCGCGCTAGAGCGCCTCACCCATGCGTCTCGCGGTGGCCGCGGTGGCTCGAGTTGGAGTGCCGCGACCCCTTCACGCCGCCCATTGAACGCCGAGCATGACGACGTTGATGCCGGAGCCGATGCCCAAAAGGCCGACGCGGTCGCCGGGTCGCAGGTGGCCCTCGGCGACGCCGATCGAGGCGGTCATGGGCAGGGCGACCGAGCCGGTGTTGCCCAGCCAGGAAAACGTCGGGAAGTCGATCGCTGGGTCGAGGCCCAAGGTATCCAGAAAGAGTTGGCGATGGGCCTTGCCCACCTGGTGGCAGAAGGTCTTGTCGAGGTCTTCCTTGCGCCATCCCATCGCGTCGAGAAAGGTGGCGAAGGTGGATTGGGCCGCCGCCACGCCCTCGTGCAGCAGGGTCTCGGAATCGGTGGACATCAGCGGCCGCATGGCGGCGTCGGCCGACTCGTCGCGACCGCTGCGGCACAGACGACAGTGCTCGGTCGCCGCGGCCGCCGCGCCGCCCAGCAGCCGGTGGCCCGTCTTGCTCAGCCGGCGGTCGGCCAGCACCACGGCCGCGCTAGCCGAGCCAATGGTGAGCGAGGCGACGGCCGTCTTGATGTCGTTGCGCGAGAGCGAGGCGTCGGCGTTGAGCTGGCGGATGGTGGTTTCGAGCAAGGCGCGGCTGCTCTCCGTGCCGACGACCACGCCCGCGCCGATCTGCCCCAGCTCGATCATATTGGCCACGTGGACCATGCCGTCGAGCAACCCCAGGCACGCGTTGGAGACGTCGTACACCAGGCAATCGCGAGGCAATCCGAGACCGTGATGCACGCCCGAGGCCGTGGCGGGCTCGAGATAGTCGCGGCAGACAGAACCGTGCACGAGCGCCCCAATACGTTCCTTGGCCAGTCCGGATCGGGCGATTGCCGCGGCGGCCGTCTCGACGCTCTTCTCGCCGGGCAGCGCGCCCGGAGGCCAGACGCGGCGCTCGCGTATGCCGCTGATCAGCTCAAGCCTTCCTTCCGGCAATCGCAACCGCGCGTAGAGGGGCGCAAGGCGGCGCTCGATCTCGTCCGAGGTGACGATCTCCTCCGGCAGGAGGTGCGCGATCGTTTCGAGGCAGACGTTGTGGTAGTGGTACGTCATGCAATTAAGGTTCATCCGACTGAAGCGCGCGCGAACGCAAATCGTTACGTTAGAAGCGGCTCTCGCCGATGGATTTTTTGAGGCATGAATCCGGT
>JAFGDS010000061.1 GCA_016931995.1 Pirellulales bacterium | reverse complement strand
GCATGATCGCCGTCCCCCAAGGCCCCGGCCTGGGCGTCCAAGTCGATCGCGCCAAGGTCGAGCGGTATCAGATCGCGTGAAGGTGTTCGGCGGGGCGACGTTCCCGCCATGCCCAGAAACCAAAATACTGGCTGCGTCGCGGTTATAGTGGACCCAAGAAACTGGACCACGACTTTGAGTCGAATCCCTGGTAGGATTGGTCCGGTTTTTGGGAGAAAGGCACCCAAAACCAAATGTGCGCAACTTGACGGACACTACCTGTTCATCTCATTACACGTGGATCAGCTTTTGGGGAGCAGGCCAAGGGCACCTCAAGGAGATTGGAGCCACCCGTTGGGGTTACTTGAGTCTCTGAATGTCTCCCCTTTCGCGATTTGGCGTTCTGGGCCACACCATACCACTACCCGCCTTCCCAACCGCTTGCCGCAAAGTCCTCCTCGGAATAGAATTATTGGTTCCGTGGGATTTGCGGCCGCTTGCAGCCAGTATCTGCTAAAGTGCCACCGTTGCCGCCCGGCGGTGATGGGCCAACACGAGCGAAGCGTGCCGCGACCGACGAGCGTTCGTCCGTCGCGGTTTTTTCGTTCTTGGTTGGGATGATCCCTGTGAAGCGGATGCGTATCGTATCTTTGTCCAGCAGGATCATCATGTCCAACAAGCCCCCCTACATCGCCGACGGTTGCCCCGATCCGAAGCTCTCGACCCTGGCCGTGCACGCCGGGGAAGACCGCCTCAAGCCGGGCTACGCCATCACCGACGCCATCTTCTGCGCCGCGACCTACACGTTTCCCGACTCGCAGGCCGTGCTCGACTTCGCCGAGAAGAAGCTCGCCCGGGAGGAATACGGCCGCTACGGCAATCCCACCGAAAAGGTCGCCGAGCAGAAGCTCGCCGCGCTCGAGGGTGGCCAAGCGGCCGTGCTCTATAGCTCCGGCATGGCGGCCGTCGGCGGGCTGCTCCTGGCAAAGCTCCGCGCGGGCGACGAGATTGTCCTGTTCGACGAGTGCTACCACCGCACGCGGCAGTTCTGCAAGCAGGAACTCGGCAAGTTCGGCATCATCACCCATCAGGCGCCCGCGTGCGACTACGACCGGATGGAAGCGGCGATCAACCGGAACACGAAGCTGCTCGTCAGCGAATCGCCGACCAACCCGCATTTGAGCGTCGTCGATCTGGCCCGATTCGCCGAGCTGGGCCGCAAGCACGGCGTCGAGACGATCATCGACGCCACGCTGGCGACGCCGTACAACGTCCGACCGTTGGAATACGGGATCGACTACGTGGTCCACTCCTGCACGAAGTACCTGGCCGGGCACAACGACCTCTTGGCCGGCGTCGTGATCGGATCGGAGGAGAAGCTCGCGGCGGTGCGCGATCTGCGCGGCATATTGGGCATGATCAACGCCCCGCACAATTTTTATCTCTTGCTCCGTGGACTTAAGACGTTCGAGTTGCGCATTCGCCGGCACAACGAAAACGGCCAGGCGCTGGCCGAGTTTCTGGCGAGTCATCCGCGCGTCGAGCGGGTGTTCTACCCCGGCCTGCCGACCCACCGCGATCACGAGATCGCCCGGCGGACGATGCGGGGCTTCGGCGGGTTGCTCACGTTCCAGGTGAAGGACGCCGACTGGCGGCGGACGGCGGACGTGGTGGACCGGGTGCGGATCCCGCGGATCGGGCCCAGCCTCGGCGGCGTGGAGTCCATCATCGAGCAGCCCTCGCTGATGAGCTACCACAACTACACCGAGGCCCAGCGCAACGCCATGGGCATCCACGACAACATGATCCGGGTGTCTTGCGGGATCGAGAATCCCGAGGATCTCGTGGCCGATCTGGCCCAGGCCCTGGACGTCTAGGCGTCGCGATGGGAAGATACTTGTATCGGGCCGACCGGCTCCGAACCACGAGTGTCTTCCGCCGCAACAGGGTCTCTTTCGATGCAGTTCCGCACGCGCGCCATCCACGAGGGCAACGAGCACGATCCACACACGGGCGCGGTGGTCCGCCCGATCCATCTTTCCACCACGTACGTTCAGCCCGGCGCCGGCCAATGGCGCGAGTTCGACTACTCGCGCAGCGGCAATCCCACGCGCAAGGCGTTCGAGACGACGTTGGCGTCGCTCGAGTCCGGCGTGGGGGCGTTGGCCTTCGCGTCCGGCATGGCGGCCATCCACGGCGCGATGATGCTGCTTTCGTCCGGCGATCACATTCTCGCCGGCGCCGATATCTACGGCGGTACGTATCGGCTCCTGCACAAGGTGCTCGATCGCGCCGGCATCGAGGTGACGCTCGCTCCGTCGACGGACCTGGACGCGTTCGAGGAGGCGATCCGGCCGCGGACGCGGCTGGTGTGGATCGAGAGCCCGGGCAACCCCGGCATGTCGATCACGGACATCCGCGCCTGCGCGGAGATGGCCCACGAGCATGGCGCGCTGTTGGGCGTGGACAACACGTTCGCCACGCCGGTGCTCACGCGGCCGCTAGAACTCGGCGCCGACATCGTCATGCACTCGGCGACGAAGTTTCTCGGCGGGCACAGCGACGTGATGGGCGGATCGCTGGTGGTCCGCGACAAGGCGCTGTACGACCGTCTGTATTTTCTTCAGAACGCGACCGGCGCGATTCTGGCCCCGCTCGAGTCGTTCTTGTGTTCCCGCGGCATCAAGACGCTGGAGCTGCGGGTGCGCGAGCAATCGAAGACGGCGGCTCAGTTGGCCGAGTTCCTCGACGCGGATCCGCGCGTGGCCCGGGTGAACTATCCGGGTTTGCCGGATCATCCGGGCCATGAGATCGCGCGGGGGCAAATGGACGGGGCGTTCGGCGCGGTGCTGAGCTTCGAGGTGGCCGGCGATTTCGAGGCCGCCCGGCGGACCGTGGAAAGGACCCGCCTTTTCCAGTTGGCCGTGAGCCTGGGCGCGGTGGAATCGCTCATCGAGCAGCCGGCGTCGATGTCGCACGCCAGCTACGACCGCGACGTCCGGCTTGCCCACGGCATCCCCGACGGCCTAATTCGCCTCGCGGTCGGGCTGGAGGCGTTCGAGGACCTCCGCGACGACCTGGATCAGGCGATGGCGGCCGCAGGACCGCAATAACCTGCCCTGGCGGTCAATTCTCGGGCGAGGAAGGGCCGATTCCTATAATTCACGACGGGCGTGCCGCACAAGCCGCGACTCGTGTTTTTCGGCCTGATATTGTCCCGGGTCTAGCAACGACAGGGGGCTTGTGGGGTCTCCGGGGCATGAGGTTGACTTATCGCGTCGGGTTCGTTAGGATCGCTTGGCAGAAAATCAAAATCTGGATCACCTAACAAAGAAGACAGGTGCCATGCCGCTTTTCGAGATTGAGACCGAGGCGCACATTATCATCACCTGGGCCGACGACGCCGAAGCCGCGGCGGTGGCGGTCGCCAAGGCCTACCCCAACGAGACGCCCATCCGCACCACCAAGCGTCCCCGCAACACCTGGGTGATCTCCAAGGCGGCGTTGGGGATTCAGGGGCCGACCGATCCCTGCTCCACCGCCCGCGACTGCCTGGCGAAGGCGGCTGGCGACAAGGTCCAGGCGATTCGGCTTTACATGCAGAACACCGGGGCAGATCTCGACCAGGCCCGAAAGGTGATCGAGTCGAACATGGTCATGGGCTGGTAAGGCCCCCTCGCTCGAACCGGAAATCGCGGCATCTTTCTTGCCGGACCCGTTGCCCGCGTGGTAGGCTGACCCGCGGCGTGGTGGCCCCGTCGCCGCGCTCGATCCAGATCGGTCTCCTCCACGATCCGAGGCTCCGGAATGGCTTCCCACGAGAAGGCTCCGGTGCGTTTGTTTTGTCCGCGTTGCGGCGCGCCGCTTCGTGCCCGCGTGACGCAGATCGGCCGGAGCCTGCCGTGTCCGCGGTGCCACGAGCCGGTCCCTATTTCCCCGTCGTCGGCCGGGATCGCGCCACCCGCCCCCGAAACGGACGAATACGCCCTGCGCGACATGACGCACGGCGTCCGGGAGTTGCCGCCCGAGCAGCACTCCGGGCCGGTTGTGCCCGTCACGATCAACCCGTCCGAAGCAGCCCCGCCAGCCGTGGACGAGGCGCCCGCCGAGCACGGGCCGCGCAAGGACGTCCGCCCGCATTCCGAGCGACCCAAGCTGCCTCCCTGGCCAATGTTTACTCGCGTACTCACGTTCTACCGCCAGCCGGACACGTTGGTCCGATGGATCATCCTGGCCGTGGCCGGGACAATTGTCGCGGGTTTGGGTAGTCTGGCGCTGGCGTGGTTGAGCATCCAGATGTTCTGGCTCGAAGCCGCGGTAAACTGGATTCGAGGGCTCATTTGCCTTCTGGTCACGGTGTTCGTCGGCGCGTTCTGGCTTTTGGGTCTTGCCGGGGCGTCCCTGGCCATCCTGCGCGACTCCGCGGCCGGCAACGACAGGATCGAGAATTGGCCGGAGTCCACCTGGATCGACTGGGTCGTCGACGCGCTGTACGTGTACATCAGCCTGATTATCGCGGGCACGCTTGGCTACGCGGTGGGCTGGATCGCGGGGCTGTCGCCGCCCGCCATCCGGGCGTGCGCCGGCGTGAGCGTGTATCTGCTCTTCCCGATCGTGATGCTTTCTACCCTCGAGGCCCAGTCCCCGCTTGCGCCGTGCTCGCCCGTGGTGTTGGCGTGCATGAGACGAAGCTGGGGAAGCTGGCTCATCTTTTACATTCAGACGAGCCTGCTTGGCGGGCTGGTCATCGCGGTCGGAGCGATGTTCGGCATCGTGGCCGGGGCAATCAAGAGCGGCACGCTACTGGTTCAATTCGTGCTGCTCGCGGCATGCACGATGTCGCTGCTTCTGATCGGGGCCCAATTCCTCTACTTCCGCTTGCTGGGTCGGGTGGCGTGGATCTCGGCCGAGCACTCCCGCGAAGCGGAGAAAGCCGAGGAAGCAGCCGAAGCCGAAACGGCGGACGCCGAGAACCTGGGTCCCAACGAGCCCGAGGTCTATTCCACGCCGGTGGACGACTTCTAGAAGTACTCGCGGAGTGCGGGGCGCCCTGTCCGCACTCGCGTGGACATGCGCATCGCGAGTGTGCCACTGGCTCCGCCAGCGCCCACCTCTGGGTGTTCCAAGACACGGGCAAGGCCAGTGGCGCCCAGTCGCGATCTCGACCCATCCCGCGAAGAGAGCCGCTCAGGCGGAGGGGCGGCGGTAATGCTGGTAAGCCAGGATGACTTCGTAGAGATCCATCGAGATGATCACCTCGTCGTCCTCGAAGTCCCGCAGCCACGTCCGCTTCGATTCGACGGCGTCGGCCAGAAGGGGCAACACGTCCATGAGGCGGACGGTCACGGTGTTGCGGGCGGCCGGGGCCGGGGCCACGTCCACGCCGCCTGCTTCCCCGCCCGGACCGTGGTAGACGCGAAGATGACCGGACCGCATGGTGCACTTCCTTCCCTGCGAGGGCGCAATTGGCGCGGATACGTGCCCACCCTGTGCGGAACCGTTTATCGGCAATGAGCGTCTTGTGGGTTTGATCTTTTTCGACGAAAATGGCAATTATTCTGGATGATCCCGCCGTCGTGGTGGTGCGTGACAAGACGGATGGGCATGTGCGGCGGCCGAACCTTGACAGACCGGCCGCGCCGCGCTACAGTCCTGGTTGGTTAAGTCCATGCTGGATCGTGGCTTATCGCGTCCACATCCCCCTCGGTGAACCCCCTAATGGCTGACTCGGTACCGATCAATCTCCAGCACGTGGCCCAGCGCGTCGGCTTGCCCTTGGCCCAGGTTCAGGCTGCCGTCGAGCTGCTGGATGAGGGAAACACGGTCCCCTTCATCACCCGTTACCGCAGAGATCAGACCGGTGGGTTGGATGAGGAGCGGATCCGGCAGATCCAGGCCGAGCTGACCCAGTCGCGGCTTTTGGCCGAGCGGAAGCAGACCATCCTCCGCTCGATTGAGTCGCAGGGCAAACTCACCGAGGAGCTAGCCCGCGAGATCCGCGAGGCCACCACAACCCGTCGGCTGGAGGATCTCTATTTACCCTTCAAACCCAAGAAGCAAACCCTGGCCACCCAGGCCCGCGCCCGGGGGCTGGAGGAGCTAGCCCGGGAGATCCTCGTCGCGGCGCCGTCCTGCGCGGATCTGGACGCCCGCGCGGCCGACTTCATCAGCGAAGACCGCAAGGTGCTCACGGCGGCCGATGCCTTGTTGGGCGCGGGACACATTCTCGCGGAAGAGTTCAGCGAGCGGGCGGATCTCCGCCAGGCGCTTCGCGACATCTTCGAGCGGACCGGCAAGCTCACGAGCAAACGGATCGCGTCGGAATCGTCGGAGGCCAACGCCTCGTCCTCCGCGCCGGTCGAGTCCGTTGCGGAGGGCGCCGCGGCCGCCGCCGTCGAGCCCACGGTGGTCGAGGTTCTCGCGCCGGAAGTCGCGACGTCGGAAGTCACCACGATCGACGTGGCCGCGATCGAAACCCCGGCGGTGGATGTCGCGTCCGTCGAGCCGGTTGGCGCGGAATGTCCGGTTCCGGAGCCTATCGTGATCGATCCGACCGAGACCGATCCCGTGGTGGTCGACGTTCCGCCGGCCGAGTCGGACGGCATCGTGGTGGGATTGATCGGCGCGCCCGAGACGGCGTTGTCGGACAACGCGGCCAAGGCCAACCGGAATCGCAGGGGGAAAAAGCCGGCGGCCGACGACGGGTCGGCGGGCCTGAGCAAGGCGCAGCTTAAGAAAAAGCAGGCCCAGGAAAAACGGCTCAAGGCGCTGGCCGACTACTTCGACTACGAGGAGGCGATCCGGAAGATCCCGCCGCACCGCGTCCTGGCGATCAATCGGGGCGAGCGAACCCGCGTGCTCCGGGTCAAGGTCGAGGCGGATGCCGCGGCCGTCGCCGCGGCCGTCGAAACGACGCTCATCCCTTCCGACCATCCTCATGCCGCGTTCCTGCGCGGCTGCGCCCGCGACGCCCTGACGCGGCTGGTGCTCCCGAGTCTCGAGCGGGAGGTCCGCCGCGAATTGACGGACAAGGCCGAGGCGCACGCCGTCGAGGTTTTCGCCCGCAATCTGCGCCATCTGCTTCTGCAGCCGCCGATCCACGACCACCGCGTGCTGGCGGTCGATCCCGGCTACCGCAGCGGATGCAAGCTGGTCGCGTTGGACCAGTTCGGCAACGTCTTGGACAACGCCTTGATCTTGCTCGTGGGCAAGTCCGCCCGGAAGCCCAAGGCCGCGCGGGTCGTGGCCGAGCTGGTCGATCGCTACAAGCCGCGGGTGATCGTCATCGGCAACGGCACGGCCTGCCGCGAGACGGAGAGCTTTTTCGCCGAACTCATCGAAGGCGAATTGAAGGATCGCGATTTGGCCTACGTGATCGTGAACGAGGCGGGCGCGAGCGTCTATTCCACCAGCCGGTTGGGCCGGGAGGAGTTCCCCCACTACGACGCGACCCTCCGCGGCGCCATCTCGATCGGGCGCCGGCTGCAGGACCCATTGAGCGAACTGGTGAAGATCGATCCGCCCAACATTGGCGTGGGGCTATACCAGCACGACATCAAGGCGAAGCACCTTCGCGACTCGCTCGACGGCGTGGTCGAGTCGTGCGTGAACTTCGTCGGCGTGAACGTCAACACGGCCAGCCCCGCCCTGCTGCGCTACGTGGCGGGCATGAACCAGCTCACCGCCCGACGCGTGTACGAACACCGGATGAAGCAGGGACCGTTTCGCAATCGGGCGCAGCTTCGGGAAGTGGCTGGGCTGGGCGACGCGACGTTCGTGCAGGCCGCCGGCTTCCTCAAGATCGTCGGAGGCGACCAGCCGCTGGACGCCACGTGGATCCACCCGGAAAGCTACGAGGCGGCCGGTCGCGTGCTATCCCGGCTCGATTGCACCGTGGACGACCTGCGCGACAAGACGAAAGTGGCGTCGCTCTCCTCGCGTCTCGAGGGGCTGGACCTCGACGCCGTCGCCGCGGAGCTGCAGGTCGGCCGGATGCTGCTGGAGGACATCGTCCGGCAATTCGCCCGCCCGGGGCGCGACCCCCGCGAGGATTTGCCCGCCCCCGTGTTCAAACACGGCGTGTTGAAGCTTGAGAACCTCGCGCCCGGCATGGAGTTGACCGGCACGGTGCTCAACGTGGTCGATTTCGGAGCGTTCGTGGACATCGGCATGCACGACAGCGGGCTGGTCCACGTGAGCCAGTTGGCCAACCGGTTCGTGCCCGATCCGCACGACGTGGTGGCCGTGGGCGACGTCGTTCGCGTTTGGGTCCTCGAGGTGAACAAGGAGCGGCGGCGCGTCTCGTTGACGATGATTCCGCCGGGCACGAAGAAGCCCGAGCGACCGCCGCAACACCGCCGCCGCAAGCCCGAGGGCGCCGTCGCGCCTGACGCGGCCGCCCCCCCCGCCGGCGCGAGGCGGTCGGGCGGCGCTAGGCCGCCGGCCGGCGGCCAACGCAGGCCGCCTCGGCCCAAGGGCCCGCCGCGCGGCAAGGACAAGGCGCCGGCGCGGCACGGCAGCTTCCAGATGCGACCCAAGTCGCGACCGGTCGTGCCCATCACCGAAAAGATGAAAGCCGGCGCCGAGCCCATGCGGACCTTCGGCGACCTCGCCCAGTTCTTCCAATATCAGCAAAAAAGCGCCCAGGACGACCCGCCGGAGGAAGAAGGCGACCAGGCGGCGCAGCCGCCGGCGAATGAGGATCACAAGGAACAATAGCGGTTTGTTGACGGCGTTGCGGCGGGGCTGCCAGCCGGCCGCGCGCGGCCTTGCGGCGAACGACGTGGACGCGGACTTTGTGGAAGACCCACCGGAACCCTCATCGCCTAACACCATGACGGACTTCAGGAAGCGCCTGGCCGAGGCGGCCCAACGCGGCCAGCAGGCGGGCGATCGCCGGGCGGAGGCGGAAGCGCGGCGGCGGACCAGCCAGAAAGAGCTTCGCCGGCTGCACAGCGAACACCGGATGGCCCTTTCCGAGAGAATCGAGACCTGCCTGAGGGCCTTGCCCGACCAGTTTCCCGGCTTCCGCTTCGAGACGATCGTCGGCCCGCGGGGTTGGGGCGCCGCCGTCAGCCGCGACGACATCGAGGTGGACCGCAAGCGGCAGCGCAAGAACTTCTTCAGCCGCTTGGAGCTGGTGGTGCGGCCCATCTCCGAATACTTCGTCCTCGATCTGGCCGTCAAAGGCACGATCCGCAACAAGGAAATCCTCGCCCGCAACTACTTCCAGCGCCTGGCCGAGGTGGACCTTCCCCTTTTCTTCGATCTGGTCGATCGCTGGGTGCTCGAATACGCCGAGCGCTTTGCCGCCGCGGAATGACCGGGTCGTCACGGCTCCAGCGGCCGGATCGTGAGCGTGATCGCCGCCTCGCGGACGGGATCGTCCAGGTCGATGCCGATGCGGGTGGGCTTGACGCGGCCGGGCACGTCTTCGTCGATCGCGTCGGATTGGATCGAAAAGGCGGCCCCGCCCGCGTCGATCCGGATTTCCACGCCCTCGGCCCCCTGGCCAACCGCCAGCACGCCCGGGGCAACCTCGCGCCATTTCTCAAACGTAATCAGGGCCGTGCCGAAGCTCTGGGGCGAGTCGAAGGCGACCTCGTCGCGCACGACGAGACTGCCGCGGTCCTTGCGGGCGAAGACGAACGATCGCACGAGTTTCGCCAGCGACTTCACGTCGTACGCCGAACTCAGGTCCAGGACGTACGTGTCGATCTCGTCGGTGAAGTCGGTCTTGAGCACGTCGGCCTTGGCCCGCCGGCCCGTCCGCTGCAGCTCGCCCGCGACGCGGGGCACGGGATGCCCCCACGAGTTGAGCACGCCGCTGTTGTAGCGATCGCCGCTGAATGTCCGTCGGGTGTACACCTCGTTGCCGGGATCGACCAGCGGCGCGCGGCGTCCCAACGCGACGACATACGAGCCCACGTCGTTGTGGTTGTGGTGCTCGTCGTTGTGCCCACCCTTCAGGGCAACGCCCATGGCGTCTTTTGCCCCCCGTGCGGTCCGGCAGACGAGCACGCCCGCGTCGGAGAAGTAGTCGCGAAGCGGCTGCTGTTGCTCTTCGGCCGTCTCTGTCGCGGGGTGATCCGAGACGGAGTTCGGGAAGCCGAACAGACCCAGCATGGCCAGTCCGTCGGCGCCTCCCACCGCGACGATCGGATCGCGCCGGTACGGCCAGCCGAAATCGTATTTCCGATTCAGATAGGTCATCATCCAGGCGGCGGGTTGCGCCGACGGGTTGCAATCGGCGAAGGCCGGATACACGCCGGGCAGAATCTCCATCCGCCGGGCGAACTGGGCGACCGCGCGCACCAGAGGCTCGCCAAACAGATCCGCTTGGCCGCCGGTTTGCTGGAGCATCAATTCCCCGAGCATGACGTAGTGGCCGAAGCCGTATCCCCAATAGCCCAAACCCTCCGAGCAATACCCGTCGGGCGTGAAGCCGCGGAGAAACGACCGGATGTACTTCTCCGTGGACGCCACCACGAACGCGCGGCGCTCGCGCGATTCGATGGCCGTGACGGCCGCGCCCGTGACGTTGGCCAGACACACGGCGTTCCAGTTGTTCGTGCCGCGAAGCCACCACATGGCCGGTTTGCCCGTGCGGACCATCCGCTCAAAGGGGGCAAAGATCCGCCGCTCCAACTCCGCGTGCAACCGATCGCGGATCTCCGGGCTCAGCCGCTTGGCCAGCCAGTAATCGGCCGTGGCCAACTCCCAGGCGATGGCCGAGGAGACGAGGTCCACGGTGATCTGGGTGCCCTTGAAATTCGTCAGCGCCCGATCGTGCGCGGGATACACCCAGGTCTTCTCCTCGCAGATCGCCCGCAAGACGCGCTCGATCTCGGGCACGAACCGGCCTTGATTCTCCACGCATTCGGCGATAACCAGGTCGCCGAGTCGGCCGTGGCGGTCGTGGAACGCCTTTTGATAATGCGTGCGGTTGCCCTCGCGGGAGAACTCCAGATACAGATCGTCCGATAGCTCCGGCAGGGGTTTGCCGATCAGCCGCTCGGCATCCCGAATCGCCTTGGCCGGGTCGCCGCGCCCGGCAATCGCGTCCCACGCGGCGCGATCGTCGATGGGAGCGCCGACCCCGCGCGCCGCCTCGGGCAAGAGCTTCGCGTACGCTTCCACCCGAGCCGGCTCGGGTGGACCCGATTGCGCCGCCGCGTGCCCGGCGCCGGGTGACGCGAATAACAACAACAGCGCGCAGCAAGAGACTCGTTTCATCGCCAGTTCTCCCGGGGTCAAGGCAGGATCGCGATTACGGGTGGAAGCGTCCGAGCACGACGGAATACACGTCCGTGTCGGTCATTAGGGGGCGGGGAAACAGTCCCGGCTCGCTGGCGATCAGGACGGTTCGCTGAGCCGCGTCGCGGGCCGGCGCGCCGTGCGAACCCCGCACCAGCGCGGCGTCCAGGGGGATGGATCGGGTGGGTGGGTCGAAATGTAGTTCAACCGGATCGTAACCCGGCTTCCGGTGGATGTCAACCGTCCGCGCATAACGCGGCGCCCGGGCGTCGTCCAACCACCAGTAATAGGCTTGCCAACTGTCGGGCCGCGAAACCAGCACCACCTCGCCACTTCGGGGGTGGTCCAGGCCATACCGGGCGAGATCCGGGCCCACCAGGACCTCGTCGATCCCCTCGTGGCGGGCGAAGATCTCGGCGACGCGACGCGCCGTCGCCGCGTCGGCCGCGTAAACGTGCGAAAACTGATGATCCACCATCGCGAAAGCGCGGCTCGCCTCGAAATCGAGCTCTTCGCCGTCGTCCGTCTCGCGCACGGCCAAGAGCCCTGCTTCGCGCAAGACGCGGTTGGGATAGCTCACGTGCGCGACCGGCGTGATGGCGTATTCGCCGGCCACGAGCCAAAGGAGCCGCCCCGGACTGTAAGCGTCCGAGAATCCCGCCTCGAGCTTGCCCAGCAAGCCATCCAGCTCGTCCACGGCCGCGACGGCCTCGGGGCTGTCCGGGCCGGTGCGCTGCGCGGCGTATTCCAAGTGCGGCAGATAGATGTAGAAGAAGCGAGGCCGCCACGCCCGGGCCGCGCGCACTGCCGAATCGACGATCCACGCGGTCGATTTCGCGCCGGCCATCGGGCCCCAATAGTGTATCAAGGGGAAGTGGCCCAGCGCGTCGCGCAGCTCGCCGTAAAGCTCGGTCGGGCGCGTGTAACACCAGAGGGATTCGGACCCGTCGGGATTGTGGATCGGGGCGGGCGTGCAGGCGAAGTCCACCTGGCACTGCTTCAGGTGCATCGCGAACCACGCGGCCGACGAACAGGCCGGATCGCGCTGGCGCAGGACGTCCCAGATCCGCGGGCGTTCGACGCAGCCGCTCGGCGCGGTCCACATTTCAACGCGACGCTGGTCGCGCCAGTAGAATCCATTGCCCACCACGCCGTGCTCGCGCGGCCGCGCGCCGGTGGTCATGGCCGCCTGCACGGGACAGGTGACGCAGGGAAAGCCTGGTTCGAGATCCGCGATCTCGCCGCCGGCGGTCATCTCGCGAAGCCGAGTCATTCGGGCGACGTCGGTCTCGCGAAGCCCGGGGATGGACAACAGGATTACCGATTCGTTCATGACGACCTCGTGGCATGGACCAGCAGGGGGCGAAGGAATTCGATGGCCTGTCGGGCGGCTTCGGGGCCCAAGTGGCCGTGGCGGTTCAATTCGACGAAGACGCCGCCCGGATAATCCACCTGATCCAGCGACGCGAGAACGGCGGCGAAGTCGATCTCGCCTTCGCCCGGCATGAGATGCTCGTGCGTCCGCCCGCGGGCGTCGGCCAGGTGGACGTTGACCAGCCGCGACGCCCAAAGATGGACGTAGTGCGCGATGGGCGTCTCGCCCTGGCAGTGCAGATGGCCCACGTCGAGCGTCAGACGCAGTCGCGGGGCGTCGATCCGGCCCAGGAGCTGCTCGAAGCGGAACATGGAATCGACGAGCATGTCCGGCTCCGGCTCGAAACCGAGCCATACGGCGCGTTGTTCCGCGTACTCGACCAACGACTCAAGCCCTTCGACAAGCCACGCGGTGGCCCGGTCCGGCGGGACGCCCTCGGCCAGCCTGCCCGACCAAAGCGAGACGCAATCGCTGCCCAAGGCCGCCGCGCAGTCGATGGCGTATTCGTAAAACGCCCGGCGCCGCGCCCGGCCGTCCGGATCGGGCGAAATGAGCGTCGGCTCGTGCTTGTGCCGCGGATCGAGAAGAAATCGGGCGCCCGTCTCAACCACCGAACGCAGACGCAAGTCCTCCAGTCGGCGGCGGAGCCGCTCGAGCCGCTCCTGACGATCCTTCTCTCGCGGGTTGAGCGCATGATGGTCGATCGTGATCGCCACGCCCCGGTAGCCGCATTCGGCCACCACCGCCACGGCGTCGAACAGCTCGTGGTGCGCCAGTCCGTTTGTGTTGTAGCCGAGGTACATGAGTGGGGGACGGGAGGCTAGGGATTCGGGATTCGGGATTCGGGATTCGGGATTCGGGATTCGGGATTCGGGATT
>JAFGDS010000060.1 GCA_016931995.1 Pirellulales bacterium | reverse complement strand
TGGTGGGCTATGGATGAAGTTGCACACCTCAAACGTAGTCCACCAGCAAGAGGCCTCAACACGCGGCGGTTATAGCATCACCATACTTAATTATGTCGTGCCGGCTCTCTTGGGGCCGGGTTTTTGGCGGCGGAGGACGCGGCCGAGCTTCTTTTCGAGACGCTTTTGGAAGGCGTCGCCGCCCAGGGCGCGGCCGGTCCGCTCGTGGTCGCGGAATGTTCGGATCTGCTCGTCCGTCGCCGCGCTGGTCAAGAGTTGACGCCAGTTCGGCGCCAGGGCCAGAAGCGGCGCGACCTTCACCAGGCAATAGGCCCACACCTGGACCTTGTGTTCGCCGCACCACTCTTGTCCCCGTCCCTTCTTCCCGTCCCTTCCCGGGGTCTTTCGTCTGGCAGAGCCAGTGGCACTCGCGGTTTCCGATCGCGCGGGCGCGCTACGCCTCGGTCACAACCTTGAATCCCATCAGGGTGCCCAGATGTTCGATGTTCTGGGCGTGGTTGCCGTAGTAGACGGTGCGGTGCAGCCGGGTCATGGTGCCGCCGGCCAGCACGCCGCCACCCCAGTTGTGGAACATCCGTCGGGCGTCGGCCACCTCGGTGACGAATTGCGTGCGGCAACCCAGCTCGTCGTGCGTCACCTTGCGGATCGTGCCTGTCGATAGGAGCATCGTGTCGAGGTTGACGAACTTCGCGCACGTGACCGGCTGATCGACGCGCATTTCGACGTCCAGCGCGACGCCCTGGTCGCTGTCGCCTTGGTTGCGGATCGTGAACGGCAGCCGTTTGCCCGACGGACCGTCCATCTTCGTGGCGCAGGTGCAGTGAAAGTGGATGAGGGCGTTTTGCGCCGTGTCGAAGACGGGATCGCTGATGAAGCCCGGCCGGCCGAAGGCGTAGCCGAACAAGAGCATGGTGAGTGTCGAGTCGATATCGCCCTCGCACGCGCCGACCAGGCCCAGGTCGTTGAGCTTGCTGAACGTGAGGCAGCCCTTGGCCGGCGCGCCCATGCAATGCGAACTCGCGACCGCGCGAGCGCCGTACTTGCGCATGAGGTTTTTCACGGCAAGGTACAACCGGGCCGAGCTGACGATCTCGTCCCGCGTGGGCTCGACGATCTTCCTGGCCTGGCTGATCCAGTGCGACTCGGCCTCGGCCTGGGCCTCGGCCAGCGGCACCGCCTTGTGGGCGTCGATCACCTCGGTCGATTCAATCTGAACGACCTCGGTGCCGAGGGCTTTCTTGACCTTCTCGGGCGAGCAGGCCGCGTCGGTTCCCTGCAGCTTGCCAATGGCCAGGACCTTTGTCCGTTTCATGTGCGGACCGACGCGCATGAGACGCACGATCTGGTCCAGCTCGCCCCAGTCGCTGGTGGGCAGAACCACGACCGGCTTGCCCGCCTTTTGCCACGCCGGGAAGTCCATCCACCCATGCCCGCTAAAGGGCTGCGAAAACACCGCCGTGGGCATCCCCAGACGCGCCAACACGTCCACGGGCGGGGCGTCGCCGCCGTGTCCGCAGAGATGGAAAAGCAATAGCGCGTCGGCCCCCCGGGCCTTGGCGGCGACGGCGGCCACGTCGGCGGGCGGGATCGTTTCGCCCCCGACGAACTTCACGTCGCCGAGTTGCTTCTCGATGTTGGCCAGGTATGCCTCGAATTTCTGGATCTCGTCGGTCGGGCGCGAAAGATAGATTCCTCCGGTGCGACCAATGTAAGTCTTGTGGATGGTCACCGGCGGGAGCGGAGCGGCCCAGTCGGCGGTTTCCGCGGGCGCCGCGTCGGCCGCGGCGGCAAGCTGGCCGGCCAACAACACGCCACCGGCCGCGGTGGTACCCAAAAACTGACGACGGCTGAGCGACTCGCTCATGGCAGGCTCCTTTGTGTGGGAGGGAAGTTGAGGAAGGATTCCGCGCCGCGCCCATCTTCCTACCACAACCGAACGGGCGCGTGCAAGAGACGCCAGATCAGCGCTGCACCCATCTCCGGCCGCTTGCGGCTTCGCAACGACACAGACCGGCATGAATCCCCCGCAAGCCGTCCTACGCATTGCCGCCGCGGGGCCGGCAGCAGCCGGGCGGGCAAACGTCTGGCGGGGGGCCGTGCGCGCCCAGGGCCGCGCGGTCCGGGTGTTCGGACATCCGCTCTTCGATCAGCTCGCGGATCATCGCCACAAAGCGGGGATGATTGCCCACCGTTGCCGCGCGGACCATGGGGATCTCCAACTGCTCGGCCAGCGCGGCCAACTCGACGTCCAGATCGTAGGCCGTTTCCATGTGTTCAACGATAAAACCGATCGGGGCAATGACGACCGGCGCGCGCTCGCCCCGCTCGCGCATCTGGCAAAGGAGATCGCCCACGTCGGGCTCGAGCCACGGCTCGCCGGGCCAGCCCGAGCGGCTCTGGTAAGCGAGGTCCCATTGGGCGCGGTGCAACCGCTCGGCGACAAGCCGGCAGCTTTCGCGGAGTTGATCGACGTAGGGCGACGCGGCCGCCATCGCCACGGGCAGGCTGTGCGCCGTGAAGACGAGACGGCCTTGCGGGCAGTCCACCTCGTTCAGTCGGCCAAACGCCGCGGCAATCCGATCGGCCATGGCCTCGATGAAGCCGGGATGGTTGTAGAACAGGCGCAGCTTGTCCACCCGCGGCGCACCGGCGCCAACTTCGACCCGCGCGGCGGCCAAGTCCTCTTGATACTGGCGGCAGCCGGGATAGGAGCCCAGCGCCGACGTGACAAATGCCAGCGCGCGGCGAACCCCGTCGTCGGCCATTTGGCGGAGCGTGTCGGGCAGGAGCGGCGGGGCATTGCGGTTGCCCCAGTAGACCGGCAGGCGCGGCCCGCGACGGTTCAATTCGTCCACCACCGCGGCCAAGAGGGCCCGCACGGCCGCGCCCAGCGGGCTGGCGCCGCCGAAGACCTCGTAGCGTCGGGCGGCGGCCTCGATCCGCTCGCGCGGCACGTCCTTCCCCCGGCACACCCGCTCGAGAAACGGCATCACCTCGTCGGGCCGTTCCGGCCCGCCGAACGAGACGACCAGGAGCGCGTCGTAGGGTTCGTTCATGGCTGGCGCGATCCGACATTCTCCCCTCTCCCAAAGGGAGAGGGGACCGATGGTGGCACAACCTTTTGCTCAACTGGAGGGCACGCCACCGACACGCGTTGCCGTCTTACGCCCCCAACGACTGGCGAAGGCTCTCCAAGTCGGCGGTCAATTGGCGCAGTTGCTCCGACAAACTCGCGACCTCCTGACGGAGTTCGGCCACCTCGTCGCGAAGCGCGGCCCAATCGTGGCGCGGGGCCAAAGGACCAGCCGCGGCCGGTCGGGGCGCGGCATGCGAATCATGGTCGTCGCCCGGCTCATCGGCTGGCGTCGCGTGGGCGTATTGCGCCCGGAGACGTTCCAGTTCGCCCGGCGGACAGAGATTGTGCGCCACAACGTGCCCGCGGCCCTCGGGCGTCAAGGCGATGACGAGATTCTTGTTCTTGAGCGATTGGAGCACCGGCCGCAGCTCGGGCAGCCCCGGGATGGGCTCCATCCGCGCCGCGCGGGCGCGAAGCTCGCCCTCGGTCTGGGCGCCCCGCAGCAAGAGCTCCGTCATCACGGCCAGCTCGACCTTGTCGACGCCGAGCCATTCGTACAGGTAGTGCCGGTACTTGGATACCCGCCCGTACCCCTGAACGATGCCGACCGCTCCCATCTCGCGAAGCCGGTCGAGCGAGGGCTCGACGTCGTCGGGCTCAAGCTGCATGAGCGGCACCCGGTTGCTCTTCTGGTTGCAGCCGGTGCACACGGCGTTGAGCGACAGGGGATAGGCGTCCGGCGTGGTCTTGGCCTTTTCGGCCAGCACGCCCAGCACGCGGCGGTCGATCGCGTTCAGCGGCCTCCAACGGGACGCGTGGCCCTCGGCGGCCGGCGCGGCATCGGGTGTCTCCGTCATGAGTCCATTCCTTCCGTGCAAAGGCGGCATCTTTCCCAACTACCGCATGTCATACCCGGATTCGGGCAACGTGTAAACGGGAGCCGGCGGATTCATGCGGTCGCGCCACTCATCACTGTGGGAGGCGACTTCCGCCTTTGAAGTTGCGAGATTTTTGATAATCTGGGTTGAATTGGAAGACAAAGATGAATCAAGGTGGTCCAAAAGATTCCGATGACCAACGACTTGTCGATGTCCGCGGCGATGAACGCGGAACGGAAGTGCTCCGTTTTTCGGGGAGGATATCTCCGTGTCTCCGTAGCGACCCTTACACCGCGTTTCTTCTCCGTTTCTCGCGGCGCGATGCGGATGTGGTACTCGCG
>JAFGDS010000059.1 GCA_016931995.1 Pirellulales bacterium | reverse complement strand
GGGGATTGGGGATTGGGGGCTGGGGGCTGGGGGAACGAATTCCGAGATTCGCGCGTGTGCCACTGGCTCCGCCAGTGCGCGCCCAGGGGGACCGAAGGCTCGGGGATCGCATGGTTATTCGTTCCGATACCGGGCGCGACGCGACATTACGTTGGCGACAGCCCGGGGCCCAGATCAATCTGGCCGGCGCGCAGGGCGTCGAGGAACTCAAAATTGCTCGGCAGCGAGTTGGGCAATTCGGCGATCTCGGCCGGCGCGAGCCAGTGGACCGAGGCCACTTCGGCCGGATTGGGCGCGAGCACGGCGTCTGGCGCCAACTCCGCCCGCCACCAGCTCAGGCGGACCTGCCACGGGGCCACGCTCTTCCAGATGGGCCGGACGGGCACGACGCCAACGCCCAACTCCTCGCGGAACTCGCGCACGAGGGCCTCCGGCTCCGACTCGCCCGGCTCGATCCCTCCGCCCGGAAAGCAATACATCCCCGGCGCCACGACGCCCGGCCCCCGTCGGATCAGAAGCAGCCGGCCCTCGCGCACGACGACCCCAATCACGCCCCGCCGGTCCGGATCGGGCGGGATGTCGAGCAGCGCGGGATCAACAGGGGGGATTGCTGCCATTGTGAGCCGGAAGAGTGCGTCCTTTCTCATCTCAAGCGAGAGGCTGCGTTCTCGTCATCCTGAGCGCAGCGAAGGATCTCGTTCCCACATGGCCGAGATTCTTCGCTGCGCTCAGAATGACGATTGTTGGTGACACGCTCTCAAGCATAGCGAAGGGCGTGATCCTGGCATGTCCCCTCTTCCGCAAGCGGGAGAGGGGAGGATGTCATTCCCAGAACCACACGTCGTCGCCCGTCGGGTCAATATTGGTGAAGACGGACTTGCGTCCGTCGTCCAGGCCGTTTTGGCCGACGCTGTACAACTCGTAGCCCTTGTCGGTCGTCCGGTACACCAGCGGCCCGGCGCCGTAGGGATCCCTCGGCGTCTCGTCGAGATACGCCGGCGCCAGCGCGTCCAACGTCTCCGGATACGCCCCGTGCTCGTCCCGGTAATCGGCCAGGGCTAGCTCGGCGAGGAGGATCTGGCATTGAGCGTCCATCCGCTTTTCGGCGTCCTCATGGTACGCCTTTATCGCGGTATCTTCCCCGTTGGTCTCCTGAATCGCGCAGACCAGTCGGCCCTGCCAGCCGTGGACGTGATTTCTCCAGACCGTGTCGCGATCCCAGCACGCGTCCAACGGCTCGATGTCTTTTCGCACGTCGAGCAATCGCCGCCGGACATCGCGGCGGGCCGCACCGGACAGCGACTCGTGGATATCGTGCAACCCGTAAAGGCCCGCCCCTTCAATTGCGAATCCAACGAGTCGATGGGTGGATACTCCGCCCTGGGCGCTCTTCCTGCCCAGCCGGACCACGTCCACGAGCAGGTCAACGGCAGCCGCGTCGTCGCCGTTGGCAGTCGCCAAGCTGGCCTCGCTCACCATTATCCGCATAAGCCCTCGCAACGCTATCATCGGTGTGACGATGTTGGACGCGTAGTCCAGGTCGTACATCACCGGCGCGCGGCAAGGCATGTCGAGCGCGGCCCGAGCTTCCGCCACGAGGGCGTCGCGCTGTCTGCGAAACGCCGGATACGCGGCGCTCGGCTCGGCGCGTTGCTCCGGTGTCAACGACGGATCCTCCTCCGGCGCCGTGAGGTCCTCCAGAACCGTGCCCACGCGCAGGAGCGTATCGTAGCCATTGGGTACGGGCAGCGGCTCCTCTGTGATTGGCGGGGGTGTCATCAGGACGTAGAAAACCGTCAGCGACGGTGCCAAGAGCCCCGCCATGAGCGCACACGCCAAGACGCCCGCCGTCCACCGATGCACACGTTGCCATGTGCTTCGACGTTCGCTCGGGTGATCTGTCGGGGGCTTCCGCGTAAGCCGGATCGCGCCCAGCACAACAACGGGAAGCACCAGGACGAGAAAAACTGTCAGCGCGATCCGGAACCACGCTTCTGGTCCAACGTTACGAAGGCCGCCGGGCTTGATTGCGGGACCCGGCGTGGAGAGTTCGCCGGCGACGAACAGCAGCGAGAGGCCGAGAAGCGTCATACACAGGTTCCAGAGCCGAACGGCGAGCCGGGCCCGCCCCAACGCGATCCACGTACCTAGCAGGACGAAAAGGCCGTGAACCGTGCCGACGATCGCGAAGAACAGCCAAGGCGGCATCTCCGGCCCAACGCCCAGCATGGGCTTGAAGACCTCCCACGACGTCCACACCGACCTCGGCGCGGCCGTGCCTGCCGCGGCGACGACGGCGACGACCACGACCAGGAGCAGGAGATCGCGAAGGCCGAACTGCACGAGCGGACCGCCGGGCACGCGGGCACGGAGTTGGCGGGCCAGGAGAAGCGGGGGGACGACCACGAGGCTCTCGAAGAATAGGATGGCCGCGATCTCGTGGGCGGGCACCAGGAGCCACATCCCCAGCCACGCGGCCAGGCCCAGCGTCCGGATGAACCAGTGCCCCCGCCCCAGCGCGACCCAGACGCCGAGAAGGCCCGTCGCGCCCAACAGAATGAGCAACAGCACCGCCGCGACCGTGAAGACGTCGACGCCGTGGAGCATGAGACGAGGTCAATCGAGTTTTGGGATCACCACGGAGACACGGAGGCACGGAGAAGGAAAAGGGAAGGAACCGCGAATGAACGCCAATGAACGCCAATTGGGACTTCAGATTTGGGATTTGAGATGGAAGTGAGCGCCGACAATCCCGATCTTCAATCCCTTGTCTCCCTCATTCGCGTTGATTGGCGTTCATTCGCGGTTCCCTGTCGTCCTCCCTCTCTTCCTTCTCCGTGCCTCCGTATCTCCGTGGTGATCTTCTCGCGTTGTCGATCTACGTCATCGGCTGGGGTCGTCGGGCGAGGCAGGACCAGGCGAGGTAGCCTTCGGGGCGATGGGGGCTCTCGAGGCGGCAGGGTCGGAGTTGGACCACGTCGAGGATCCGCCCGAGCTCGCCGCGGAGCTCGCGCTCGGAGACGCGCGGCGGGCCCTGCTCGGTCCGCTCGTCGGCGTTGCCGGCCAGCGCAAGATAGTACGAGCCCGGCTTGGTGAGCCGCCAGAGCATTTCCAGGAAGGGCTGCAATTTGACGCGGCGGATGTAGTGGTAGAATCCGGCGTCGTAGATCAGGTCGAACGGCTCGGATGTCTCGGCGAAGGTGAAGACGTCGTCCAGGACGAAGTGGACCTGGGCGTCTTCCTGCTGGCCGCGGCGCCGGGCCCGCTCCAGGGCGGTGGGCGACGACTCGATCGCGGTGACGTCGAAACCCCGCTGGGACAGATAGACGGCGTCGGCCCCGGTGCCGCAGCCCAGCTCCAGCGCGGTCCCCTGCTTGATGTGTCCCTCATCCAAGACGCGGATCAGCTCGGCCTTGGGCTGGCCGATCTCCCAGGGGGGGCAGCCCTCCCGGTAGATCAGGTCCCAATCGGGTGGTTGGTAGGGCTCGGACATTTTGGCGACATTCATAACGGCATTGTCCCACAACCCATCCGCCTTGACAAGGGGATGCCTGGGCCCTCCGAAAAGACCGGGGGAGGGCGTGCGGAGCCGCGCAATGCCGCGTCGTAGGGATAGTTGCGGCGCGCCGCGTGCCACTGGCTCTGCCAGTGCGCCCGCTGGTCACTGGGCCAATGAAGCGTTCTTTTGGCAGACTTTGCCCGATTTGTGGAGAAACTTGCGATGCCCTGGGCGAGCCGCTAGGATGGGCGGACCATCCGCGCCGGCTCGGCCGGTTTCCTGGTGGGGCTCGGTCGCGGCAATTTGACGTGTCCGCCGTTCCGGTTTTCTTGTGAGGTGATTGGCTTGCGAGGCCCATCCAAGACTCTCGCGACCTCGACCCACCCCACGGCCTCCCGTCGCCGACCTTTCCGCGAGCGAGTTCATGTCGGCGACGGGAGTGTCTCCTACAGGCGTGAAGTTCGCCCATGAAGCTGCTTGGCATCACCGATCTGCACGGCAACCGGCGGACGCTGGCGGAGATTCTCGACAAGGCGGGCGCGGTCGATGTCGTGTTGCTCGGAGGCGACATCACCAACTTCGGAACGCCGCGCGAGGCGGGCGAACTGGCGGACGTCGCCGGGTCGCTCGGCGCGCGGGTGCTGGCCGTGGCGGGCAACTGCGACTCGGCGGCCATCGACGAGAGGCTGGTCGAACTGGGCGTCTCCGTGGCAGGGCGGGGCGCGATCATCGGCAACGTCGGGTTTCACGGCATCCCGGCCATGCCACCGTGGATCCCGCATATGTACCACTTCACCGAGGACGAGCTGGCCGCGATGCTTGCCGCCGGTCACGCGCGGATTGACCCGGCGGCGCGGCGGCGCGTCGTGCTCTCGCATGCGCCGCCGCGGGCAAGGCGGGTGGACCGGACGCGCCTGTGGCGGCACGTCGGCAGCACGGCGCTGGCGGAGTTCATCGATCGCACGCAGCCGGAGCTGGTCCTGTGCGGCCACATCCACGAAGCCCGCGGCGTCGAACGGATGGGTCGCACGATCGTGGTCAACTGCGGCGCGGCCGCGGCGGGATCGTACGCGCTGGTCGAGCTGGATCCGGAGCTCCGCGTGGAGCTGGGGAGAACATAGTGTAGCGCGTCAGAATTGAGGGATCGTGTCAAACGCCCGTTTTGAGTGCCACTGGCTTTGCCAGTGCTCGGAAACACGGGTGATTCAGCACTGGCGGAGCCAGTGGCACACGTTGGATGATGATACATCCGCATGACGCACTTCAATAGGATCGAAGGCGGTGCGGTCGGAGCCCTCACGCCGTCGGGTCCCGCGCTTCCGGAGGTCGGCGGCGGAGGCGGGCGAGATAGACGAGTGCCAGGAAGTCGTACACGGCGTGGGCCGCGATGGGCGCGACGAGATTGCCCGTGGCTAGCCACAACCCGCCCAGATACAGCCCGATCAGGCCGGCCAGCAGGGCGTAGGTCCGCGTGATGGGATGGACCATGCCGAAGACGACGCTTCCGACGAGCAAGCCGATCCACGTGCCTTGCGATCCGCCGATCCAATGGGCAATGCCGCCTTGGACCAGCCCGCGGAAGAGCAACTCCTCGCCCACCCCGGCCACGGCGGAGATGGCGGCCAGGTCCACGATCCGGCAGTGGCGGAACAAGGGCGTCAGGGCGTGGTCGACGACGCGGACGATTTCGGCCAGGGGCCCCACCGGCCAAGTGACGCACGCCCAGAATAGGAGCAAGGGGGGCAAGGCGGCCAGCGCGCCGGCGCCGATCGCCGCGGCGTTCCAGTGGATCGTCTGGCTGGGCGAGAAGCCGAGCGCCCAGCCCGCCGCCAAGGCCACGACGGCCAGGCCGCTCTCGAACGCGACGGCGAGCACGAGGAAACTTGGCGGCGGAAGGGAGTCTTCGTCCATGTTGGCCAAGGGAGTACCTCGCGGGACGACGTCGAGGGAGCGTCGGATCGGGATAGGACCGCGGCCGCGCTAACCCGCCGGGGGAGCGATCTCCGAGGCGTTGCGTTGGGCAGCCAGCTTGACGGCTTGGCGGAGGACGTCGTCCTTGAGATCGGCGTTGAGCGGGGCGAGCTGTTTGAGGATCTCGGCCGATCGCTTGTACTTTTTTTGGTGCGTGAGCACCACCGCCTGGCCGGCCAGGCCAAACGCGCGGAGCCGGCGGTTGGCCGGGTCGAACTCAGCCAGCTCGCGAAACAGGGGCAAGGCCTCGCCGAAATCGCGGCTGAGCAGATGGATTCTCGCGATCTGTTGTTTTGCCCAACACACGTAGTACTGCTGATCGGGGTAGTTGTCGATGACGGCCTGCCAGGCCGCGAGCGTGCCCAGCCGGGCAGCCTGGATCGTCTGCAACTGGACGGATTTCTGCCGCGGGACGGGCGCGGCGGCTTCAATCGCCGCGCCGGCGATGATCGAGACCGGCCGGGTCGTCCACCAGGCCAACAATCCCCCGGCCACGCAGGCCGCGAGCATGGAGGCTATCAACGCCCCCCCGCGCCACCGGCCCCGCGCCGCCATGGCGGCCGTGTCCATCACCGCTTGGATCCGTTGCGTCGCCTGGATCGGCCCGAGCGTGTCCTCCTCCGGCCCGGTCGTTTCCCAGCCGGGCAGACTGTCGGGCCACTCGTCGCCCAACTCGTCGCGCTGGAGTTGTCGCAGCTCTTGCAGAAGATCGCGAGCGGATTGATGCCGGTTCTTGGGGTCCTTCGCCAGCATCTTATGGATGACGCGGCACAGCTCCGCCGGAAGATCGCTGCGAACGCTGGCCAGCGGCTGGGGCTCTTTTTTCAGATGCTGCACCGCCACGCTTAGCGGCGTTTGGCCGGTGAAAGGCGGCGCGCCGGTGAGCAGATGGTAGCACGTCACGCCGAACGAATAGAGATCGCTCCGGGGATCGAGCGACCGGCCCTCCACCTGCTCGGGGCTCATGTACAGAGGCGTCCCCAGCGTGACGCCCACGCGGGTGAGCTCGACGCCGTCGTCCTGGCGGGGCCATCGCGCCAGGCCGAAATCGGCCACCTTCACTTCGCCGGAGCGCGTCAAAAGGATATTCTCCGGCTTGATGTCGCGGTGGATGATGCCGTGGGCGGCCGCCTTGGCCAGCGCCGCGGCCACCTGACGCATGACGCTCAGGGCGTGGGGTAGATCGGGCCGGTCGTGCCGCGCGATCCAACGGGAGAGGTTCTGGCCCTCGACGTACTCCTGCGCGATGAAGTAGACGCCGTCGACGCAGCCGACTTCGTGGATTTGCACGATGTTGGCGTGGATCAGCGACGCGGCCGCTTCGGCCTCGCGGCGGAACCGCTTCACGTAGGTCTCGTCGCCCGTCAACTCGTCGCGGAGCACCTTGAAGGCCACCCGGCGCTTGAGCGAGCACTGTTCGGCTAGATAGACCTCGGCCATCGCGCCGTGGCCCAGACGCCGCAGGAGGCGATAATCGCCGATCTGCGAACCCGTCAGGTCGGGGCCGGAAGCCGCCTTTCGTGGGCTGTCGGAAGGCGTGTCCATGGCGTTTCCGATGGGTCGCGTCGAGCGCGTCGCCGCGCGAGAGACTACTCAAGGTCCGTTTCGAGTTGCCGGTACGCCGGGCGTTCCAGCGCCGGGAGCTCGTCCACCGTGAGCCCCAGGTCCTTGGCCTTCTTCAAGGCCGCGGCGGCGGCTTCCTTCTGGTTGCCCAGAAAGTATGCCCGCGCCTGATGGAAATAGCGAACGCCGCTGGGCTCCTCGGCCAGCGCGATCTGGATGTCCTCCAGGGCCTGTTTCCAGTCGCCTCGGGCCACGTTGATCGTGGCGCGCGTGTCGTAGAGCGTCGCCAGGAGCCCGGCGGCGTCGATCGCCTGATCGATCCGCTTGAGCGACTCGTCGAGCTTGATGTTGCGCAAGGCCAGGAAGACCGCCAGGTTGTTCAGCGCCAAGAAGTTGTTGGGTTCCAACTCGAGCACGCGACGGTAGAGCTTCTCGGCGTCGTCGTACCGTTTCTGGATGGTTCGCAGCTCGGCCATCCCCAGCAACAGGGGCACCTGTTCCCCCTTTTTCTCTATCGCGGCGTCAATGATTGCCTCGACTCGGGCGATCTGGTCGGGGGTCGGCTGCCCCTTGCTCAGCAAACCGACCACGGTCGTCGCCACGATGATGGGCTGTCCCTGCTTCCAAGCGGTCTCGGCCAATTCGAGCGCTTCGTCGTGCCGGCCGTGTCGCGCGAGGAAGGCGACCAACTGCATTTCCTGTTTCGGCTGGGACTGAACCAGCTCGCGGAGCCAGACTTCGGCCTGAGCCAGGTACTTCTTGGACGCATCGGCGCGTTCCGGTCCGGAGAGCCGCTTATCGAGCGCCTCGAGCGCCGTGACGCCCAGCGCCAGGCGCTCCGGTCGGTCGGCCGATTGGGCGTCGGCGCCGTCGACGTGCGTTTTCACCACCTTCAGCGCCCCGTCGTGATCGCCTCGTTCCGACAGGATCCAAGCGCGAAAGAAGAGATTGATGTACTTGCCTGGATCGATCCGATCGAGCCAGCGGAGGTTCGCGTCGGCGCCGCCAAGTTCCCCGTGGCGAATCTGCGCCTGAATGTAAAAACGGAGCCATTCCGGATTGACGTGTCCCAGGCCCAAGAGCACCTGCATCTGCTGCGCGGCGCCCGTCCAATCGTCATCGAACAAGAGCAGTCGCGCCAGCGCGTAGCGGTCGTCCGGCCGGGCGTTGGGTTCCCGCAGCAAACGATCGAAGATGCGCTTCGCTTCCTCCCGGTCCGCGCGGCTGCCCAAGTAAGCCAGAATGCGCGCTTTCAGACGGAGCGCGGTCGTGGAATTCGGATCGGCGGCCAGTTGTTCGTTGACCAGCTTCAATGCGGCGGTCCGATTGGCGGGCCTTCCCCGTCCCAGGAGCAGTTCAGCCAGGTAGCTTCGCGCCCAGGCCACGTCCTCGGCGGACGTGCCCTCGGAGGCGTCCACCATTTTCTGGAGCATCCGTTCCGCTTCTTTGAAGTACTTGTCGCGGAGCGTCGGTTGGGTTACTCCCGCTCGCAGATAATAAGCGATCAGGCGCCGAACGGAAGATGAGTCGGACTTGGCGGCGCGTATCGCCTCTTGATATTGTTGCTCCGCCTCCGGAAAACGCCCGATCTTTTCGTGGCACTGCGCCAGAACGAGCGGCCGCTGGTCCTGCGGGACCTTTTGACGGGCCTCGGCGAGGACCATTTCAACCGCGTCCGTCTTCTGTCGCGTGTTCATCAGCACCACCAACGACACCCAAGGCGCCGCCTCGGCGGGCGCCAATTCCGCGGCGCGGCGCAGCGCGTGTTCCGCCTCCTTGAAGCCCTCTTCCGCCTCCGCCGTCCGCTCGCGCGAACGGTCGAACTCGGCCAGAATGGCCACGTACTGCGCGAGCTGCAAAAACTCATGAAAGTCCTCCGACTCCGGCACGATCTTGCGCAGATCGTCGGCCGCCTGGCGGATGTCGGCAAGGCCTTCCTCGGTCTTGCGTTCTCGAAGGCTTTCGACTCCGCGTTGGAACAGCCTGGCGGGCGTAATGGCCACGTTCTGCTGCTCGAGAAGGCCGATGATCTGGTTGGCTTCCTGCAGGCGTCCGTTCTGTCGAAGAAGCTGCTCGTAGCGGGCAAGGGCCATGACCTTCCTCGCCCCGTGTTCGAGAGCCTCGTCCAATTCGGGGTTGAGGGCCTCGTCCGCCTCGCTGGCGGCCGGCTTCCTGCCCACGCCCTTGTCGATGGCCTCGCTGTAGCTCTTCATCGCCGCCGTCTGATTCCCCATATCGTAGTAGATGTTCCCCTCGCAAACCGCGGGAAGACCCCAGTTGGGGCGGAGGATCTTGGCCTGGGCAAGATGATCGAGCGCCCTCTCGTTGTCTTTTTTCGAATCGTCGGACGCGGAGGTCAGACGCAGGGCTTCGAGACAATGCCACCACGGTCCGGGGCCTTCGATCTTTTTGATCCGCGCGAGTATTCTCGCTTGGGCCGCCTCGTCGTGGGCCAAGAGGGCCATGTGAAAAGCCTGTCGCTGCGCCTTCAGGTTGTTGGAGTGTCTCTCGGCGATCGCCTCGAGAAGCGCCAGCGACTGCGCGTAGTCGCCGGCTCGCCTTGCCTCGTCGGCCAGTCCCGCTTGCAACAATTCTCGCTGGTTTTCCGGAAACGCGTCCGCGCCTTCCTGGAGCTTCTTCAAGGCGGCGGCCGCCTTCTTCCCGTCGCGCTCCACCCAAAGGTGTGCCCGCAGCAGCCGCAGCGCCACGGCGTCTCCGAGTCGCTTCTCGGCGTCGTCGAGAAGGCTCCCCAGCTTATCCCAGTCCTTCGCCTGGATGGCCGATTGAGCCAGGAGCTGCACGTAGACCCAACAATCGGCCTTCCTGCTGAAGGCGGAGGAAAGCACCCGTTCCGCGCGTCCCTTTTCGTCCCCTTCGAGAAGCTCCTTGACCTGCGCAAGATCCTTGTCGGCCTTGCCCCACTCCTGAATGGCGCGGTCGACGATTTCCAATGCCTGCGCCGCGTCGGGAGCGCTGGTCACGCCGCCGATCAGGGCCGTCCATCGCTCTTGTTGAGGCACGCGCGCCTCGAACGCCTCGCGGAACGCGGCGTCGGCGTCGGCCGGGCGCTCTTGCGCCCGGCGAACGGCGGCCTCGAGCGCGACGACGCGCCAGTCGTCCGGCATCGCCTTGGCTGCCTGAACGAGCGCCTCGTCGACCGGCCCCCAGTCCCGCTGCTGTTTGTCCTCGACGCGCAACGTCTTGCCGAGCAACAGCCGGATGAACTCGATCCACGCCTCCGGCGGGGCGTCCTCGGCGGCCAGCGCGACGCGATAGGCCTCGATCGCCTCGTCCCCGCGGCCGCTTCGCGCCATCGCCCGGGCCTTCGCCACGGCGTCGTCCGGGGCCCGCGCGGCGACGACCATTCCCAACTCCCTGGCCCGGGCCAACGAATTCTTTTGCTGCTCGGGAAGCCCCAGGCGGCCCTGGCAGTCGGCCGACAACTGGTGAATCCACGCCACGAGTTGCCGGCGCTGCGGATTCCGTTGCAGCACGGGCCGAACCTGGTCGAATCCCTTCAGGGCCTTCGACCATTCCCCGCGCGCGTGGTCCACCCTGGCCTGGAGAAAACCGACCACGGCCTGGTCGGACTCGCGAAGCCGCAGCTTCCGGAGTTTGTCGAGAATCGCTTCTCCTTCATCGGACATGCCCTTGTTGACGAGGAGCATCGCCTTCTCCACAAGCAAGCCAGTCTCGTCCCCCGTGCCTTCGGTCGCCGCGAGCCCCTTGTTGATCCACTCCAGCGCCACGTCCACGTTTCCCGCGAGCTGTTCGACGGCGTTGAGTTGGTAGTATCCTCGGGCGTTCTTCGGCTCCAGGTCCACAACGCGCTGGGCGTACCGACGGGCCGCGTCGAAGTCTTTCCGGCTTGTTTCGTACTGAGCCGCGAACATCAACACGTCTGGGTCCTCGGGCGCCAGCTCCAGGGCCTTGGCGACGTCTTTGCCGGCCTCGTCCGGCTTGTTCATTGCGAGACTGTATTGGCCTCGCAGGCAGTACGCCTCCGCGTTGTCGGGATTCACCTCGACCATCTTGTTCATGATCGCGTCGGCTTCCTCCCGGCGATCGGATGCCCGGTAGACGTCTCGGGCCAACTGAACGTAGGTGTTCAGATGACTTGGAACCTTCTCGATCGTGGCCAAAAGCGTGGCCTCCGCCTCCGCCGTCTTGCCCTGCGCAACCTGGCATTGCGCCAGAAGCTCCAAAATCTCCGCGTCCGCCGGCGACGCCTTGCGAAGCTCCTCGAGATGGGTTTGGGCGTCGTCAAAACGCCGCATGACCATCGAGAGCGCCACGAGCTTCCGCCGCGCTTCGCTTCGCGTTGGATCCTCGCGAAGAACCTGCTCGAGCGTCGTGTACGCCCGCGACGCCCATTGGGGCCCCAGGGAAGCGTAGTCCACCAGCAGAACGCCGAACTCCTCCATCGCATCGACGTCGTCCGGAGCAAACGAGAGATACCGCGCGTATTGATCCACCGCCTTGAATCGCTCGGCGACGTCTTCCTTTTCGCGCGACTCGCGGGCCTGTTCCAGGAAGAAATCGGAATGCCGCCTCATCTGGAAGTAGTGCAGGCCGAAGACCAGCACGCCAAGAACCACCCCGCACGCGACGAGGATGGCAAGAAGCCGGGTGTTCAACGTTCTCATGAATGAACCTTCGATTCAGTGACGAGTCAGATACCGTCGCCAGCGCCGCGCACACGCCGGGAAAGAACCGTCCGAGACAGTCCTTTCAAGGGGTCTCCCGATGCCGCGACGGCGGACCTACCCCGCACGGGCCAATCGCCGTGGCGTGGTATTGTGGGCACAAAACGATCCCTCTTATTGTACCACGCATCCAGCGACGCCGACCACGCCAGGGGTCATTGCGGCGGGTTCAATTCCCCACCCAATAGACTCAGGAGGTACTCCCCGTAGCTATTGGCGAAGGCCGACGCCAACGCGGCCAGTTGTCGTCCCGAGATATACCCCTTGCGGTAGGCCACTTCCTCGATGCAGGCGATCTTCAGCCCCTGCCGTTCCTCGATCGTCTGGACGAAATCGGCTGCCTGCAAGAGCGAGGCCTCCGTGCCCGTGTCGAGCCACGCGAACCCCCGACCGAGGGGCTCGACATGTAGCTGCCCCCGTTCCAGGTACGCCCGATTCACGTCGGTGATCTCCAGCTCTCCCCGAACAGAGGGGGTTAGCCTTTCGGCCATGCCGACCGCCTGGTTGTCGAAAAAATAGAGGCCAGTCACCACGAGGTTCGATTTGGGCCGGGCGGGCTTCTCCTCGATCGAAACAGGATTGCCCGCGGCATCCAATTCGATCACCCCGTAGCGGCCGGGGTCCTTCACGGCGTAGGCAAACGTCGTCGCGCCCGCGCCGCGGCTCGTGGCCCGATCCAATTTCGACTGGAAGCCGTGCCCATGAAAAATGTTGTCGCCCAGAATCAGCGCGATGTTGTCCGAGCCGATGAAGTCGCGCCCGATCAGGAGGGCCTGCGCCAATCCTTCGGGCTTGGGCTGCACGGCATAGCGGATCGAGATGCCCAATTGCGATCCGTCGCCCAAGAGCCGCTCGAACGCGCCGACGTCCCGCGGTGTGGCGATGAGCAGAATGTCGCGAATGCCGGCCAGCATCAAGACCGACAGCGGGTAGTACACCATCGGCTTGTCGTAGACCGGCAGGAGCTGCTTGCTCACCGCCCGCGTGATCGGGTGCAACCGCGTCCCCGACCCGCCCGCCAGGACGATGCCTTTCGGGAAGTAGTGCGGCGTGGTCATGGGCGATACTCACCTTGAATGTCATGCTGAGCGAAGCGAAGCATCTCTTATTGCGCTTCGCCAGATCCTCCACTTTGCTCAGGATGACGATGCCTCGCTCGGGCGCCTAGTGTAGTGCGTCATGGTTGTACGATCGTATTTCTGGCCGTACTTCGTGTGCCGCTGGATTTGCCAGTGCTAGCGAGTACAGAGAAGTCCGCACTGGCAGAGCCAGTGGCACACACGGGATAATGTCCCAACTGGGTGACGCAATACACTAGCTCTCGACCAGGATTTCGGCGATCCGCTCGGCGGCGCGGCCGTCCCAGAGGGCGGGGCAGGCGCCTTGTTTGTACGTGCCGTCGAGGACGGCCGCAAGGCATGCGCGGAGCTTGGCCGCGTCGCTACCGACCAGGGTGCTCGTGCCTTGTTCGACGGTGATGGGCCGCTCGGTGTTGGGTCGGGCGGTCAGGCAGGGGATGCCCAGCACGGTGGATTCTTCCTGCAGGCCGCCCGAGTCGGTCACGATCACGCGGGCTTGGCTCGACAGGGCCAGGAAGTCGAGGTAGCCCAGCGGCTCCGTCTGGACGATGCCCGCGGCATCGAGCCGGTCGGCCAAGCCAAAGCCGGCGATCCGCGCCCGCGTGCGGGGGTGGATCGGAAACACCAGCGGCAGCCGTCGCGCCGTTTCGGCGAGCACGTCGAGCATGGGGCCAAGCGTCTCGGGCCGATCGACGTTGGCCGGCCGGTGCAGCGTGACCAGACCGTACCCGCCCGGCGCGACACCCAGCCGCGCGAGCGTGTCGCGGCTTCGCGCCTTGGGCAGGAGCGTCAGGAGCGTGTCGATCATCACGTTGCCGACCAGCTTGAGTTCTTCCTCCCGGTGGCCCTCGTTGCGGAGATTCTCCATCCCGGCCGGCTCGGAGACGAACAGCAGATCGGCCACGGCGTCGGTCAGGATGCGGTTGATCTCCTCGGGCATGGTTCGGTCGAAGCTCCGCAGACCGGCCTCGACGTGGGCCACGGGCACGCCGAGCTTCACGGCGGCCAGCGTGGTGGCCATGGTCGAGTTCACGTCGCCGACCACGATGACCCGATTGAACGGCTTGCCCTCGGCCGCCGCGTTTTGCAGGACCTCTTCAAAACGTTCGAGCACGCGGGCGGTCTGTTGGGCGTGCGAGCCGGAGCCCACATCGAGGCTCACGTCCGGCCGTTTCATTTCCAGTTCTTCGAAGAAGACGTCGGACAGGTTTTTGTCGTAGTGCTGGCCGGTGTGAACCAACACGGTTTCGACGCCCGGATGCGCCCCGAGCGCGCGGAGCAACGGGGCCATCTTCATGAAGTTGGGACGGGCCCCGACGATGCAGGCGAAACGCGGATGGGTCACGGTGTGTTCTCTTGCCATGGATTGTCTTGGTGAAATGGGCCAGTCCGGACGCTCCATTGTCATCCGTCTGGACCGTTGCCGCAAGCCGGCCGTCCGATGGTGAATGCCGATTCGGCCGGCGCCTCGCCTCGCTGGATCACGGCATCGAGGACGCGCACGTACTTGGCCGCCAACTCCGCGCGGTTGAAGTGTTTGAGGACGAACGCCCGGCCGCGGCGTCCCATTTCCTCGAGTTGCCGGGGGGCGTCGGCAAGTTGTTGGATCGCGGCCACGAGGGCGTCGGAGTCCTCCGGCGGCACGCACACGCCGGCGTCCGCGCGCCGGACGAGCTTGGCGGCCTCGCCCGACACGCCGAGCACGATTGGCCTTTCCATGCCGAAATACTCGAAGATCTTGGAGGGAAGGACCTCCTGGAATCGCGGGGCGTCGCGGAGACAGACGACTCCGACGTCGCAGGCGGCGTAAAAGTCCACGACGCGGCGGCGCGGCTGCTGGTCGATGAACTGGACGTTGGGGAGGCCCCATTCGGCCGCCAGCGCTTTGAGCCGGTCCTTCTCCGCGCCTTCGCCAACGAGGACGAACAACGTGTTTGGGTCGTCTCGCATCGTGCGCGCGGCGCGCAAGACGCTCTCCAGGCCGTGAGCCAGGCCGTGCGTGCCCAGGTAGAGGGCCACGAACTTGTCGCCCCAACCGTACTCGCGCCGCACGTCGTTGTCGCGCGGGCCGGGCCGAAACAGCGACGCGTCGATTCCGTTGTGGATGATGCTCATCTTTCCCGGATCGATGCCGTAGAGCGCATGGATGCCCGTCGCGTAGCCCTCGCCCACCGCGACGATCCGGTCGCAGCGGCGGTACAGGTGGCGGGCGACGGCCTTGAGCGCGCGGATGAACGCGTTCTCGCGCTGGACGACGGCCGTGGCCAGAATGGATTCGGGCCAAAGATCGCGGACTTCAAACACGAACGGACGCCGCAGGAGGCACGCCAGCAGATATCCGGCGACGCCGCAGAGCAGTTGCGGCGACGTGGCAATCACCACGTCCGGTCGGCGCACTCGGAAGAATCCGATCGCCGTGGCCGACATCATGAACGAGGCATACGAGAGCATGCGTCTGGCGATCCCGCGGTTCGGCGCGGCGTAGACGTAGGTCCGAACCACGTCGATGCCGTCGACGGTCTCGCGCCGGGTGATGACGCCGCGGTCTTCGGGCGCCTTCACGCCGACGGGGTGATGCGCGAACGCCGTCAGCACGGTCACCTCGTGCCCTTGGGCGACCCAGTTCCTCGCCATGTCGTACACGCGGGCGGACGGAGCGCCCATCTCGGGCGGGAAGTATTGCGAAACGTAGAGAATGCGCACGGGGCAGACCTCTTCTATTCGTCCGGGGCGAACGGCTCGATCCGAAGGACCGTTTCGCACGGCAAAGCTAGCACGGCGCGCCATTGCAGGCGCGTGGTCATCTCCTCCACTCCAAAGCCCGGATGGCAGGGTTGCGCCGACTGCGACAATTCCCATCCGCCGCCGCCATCAAAGGCTACCCGCAACGCAATGTTTCCGCGGGACAGAATCCAGCCGCTTTCCGCGGCTTTTGCCTCCCAGCCAGGGGCGAGAAGCAGAGCGCCGGCAATCGCATGCCGGCCGCGCGCCCGAAATGAATCGTTCAGGACAAGTGCGTCGTCGTCGGAGACCGCGACAACGCGCCGGTGTCTTGGGCGACCCGGCAGGTGGTCATAGCCGGTGTGGCTGGCGGCGGCGCGGAGTGCGTCCGGGCGGATCTCCGTCTCGATGTCCACGGGCACGGCGCGCCGGCCGACGCGGAAGACGTGCCACACTTCGCTCGAATCGACGCCGTCGATCGCGACCGTGTTGTGCGAGGCGGTGGCGCGATCGTAGCGGCGGCGGTCGTCGCGGTCGTAGCCGAACGTGCCGGGATCGACAAACAGCCGTTGGCCGCGATAGGAGACTTCAATCGAGAGAGTGTCCGCGTGGGCGTGGCCGGGCTGGTAATCGACGCCCACGGGTCCCGCGTCGAAGAAGACGGTCCACGGCTCGCCGTGCCAGACGACCAGGCCGACGTCGGAAAAGCATCTGCCCCCGCGAGGCAGATCCGTTGCGAACGCTTGGCCGAAGGCCGCGCCGCCGGTGGAGAGCATCATTCCCGGCGAGCACGCGCCATTGAGGGCCGCGTCGTTCAGGAGCGGGATCCGTCCATCCGGGTGGCGCGCCCAGGTCAAAAAGCTGGCCATCCGCAACCACGTCCGCCGGAGATGCTCTCGGGCGGCCGGTCGTTCGACGAGGAAGGCCAACTGAAGAAAGTCCTCCATGGCGTGCAGATGGTACATGGGCGACCGCTCGAAATGGCCGCCGTCGGCCAGCACCTGCTCGTCGGCCTGGGCCAGGGCCAGGCGCGTGGCCCGATCGAGCCACCGCCGCGCCGAGGGCCCCTCCAGGAATCGACCGGCCCAGGCGAGCCCCACCGCGTCGCGCAGCAGGTGGTTCGCCCGAAGGTCGTATTCCAAATGGCCGTCGAGATACACGGCCTGGCTGAAGAGACTTTCGAGAAAAAGTCGTTCCAGCGGGCCCCAATCGCGTCGGCCCTCGGGGCCGAGAACGTGCCAGAGCCGGCACCACCAACCCAGCCGCGTGGCGATGGCGTAGACGTTCCAGGCCAACTCGCGGCTGCCCGGCCCGGTCAGGTCGCATCGCGTGATCCAGTCGCCGAGGTAGTGGCGCAAGAGGGCTCCGGCCCGATCCGCCGCCGGCCCTCCTCGCCGCGCCAGCACGGCCAGTTCCCACGCCCACTGGTGGTAGTGCAGCGTGATGGCCCAGAGCCGGCCGGACGCCTGTTCGCCCAAGAGCCAGTCGGTTTGGCTTTTTCCGAGCGCGCGGCGCTCGGCAAGGTGCTCGAACTCGCCGCGGTCCAGCCGATCGGCGAGTTGTTCATCGACGTCGCTGGGATCGTGAACGCCCGGCACTTCGGAAAACCCGGCCCGCGGGCACAACGTCAACGGCACGCGGATCGGCCGAGCCGGTCTCGCGCGCTCGCGTTGGTAGCGCAACCGCCAATAGACCTGCGACGGGCGCAGGCGCCGGAGCGTGCGGTACGTGCGGAGATAGCGGGAAAGGTTCACGTCGTTGTGTCTTCGGCGGCCACTTCCTGGCGCAGAGCGGCGATGACCACGGGCTCGCCGCGCTGGATGCTCTGGATGGCGGCGATGCCGACCAGCGTTGTGTCGAAGAGCGACGCGACGGGGATGGGCGCTGGGCCGCCCTCGGCAAGCGCATCGAGCAGGGCCTTCACTTCCTGGGCGTGCCCCTTGTCGGCCTGCATGAGCTTGCGCGGCTTACCCCGCGCCGCGCCGCCGCATAGCGCGAGCACGCGGAAGTCGTCGATCACCCCGGCCGCGCCGCCGGCGAAAGCCTCGACGCGCTCCTTGCTGTACGACGGAGGGCCGGTCGTGGCGTAGACCAATTGGCAAACCGATCCGTCCTCGTAGGCGACCGTGACGGCCGCGTCGTCGGTCGAGCCGGTCCGCGGCGCCGCGGCGAAGACCGTTGCCGGCGCGGCGTCCGTCAGGAACGCGAAGAAGTCGAAGAAGTGGCACGCCTCGCCGAGGATCCGCCCGCCCTCGGCCGGATCGGCGATCCAATGCTCGGCGGGCGCGGGGCCGGCGTTGCAGCGGTATTGGACGCTCAGGGGACCGCGCCCCGTCAGATGCGCCTTCATTTCGACCGCCAAGGGCGCGAATCGCCGGTTGAATCCGACCATGAGGGTTTGCGGATGCTCCGCGAGCGTCTTGTGTATCCGGCGCAAGCCCGCCACGTCCAAGGCCAGCGGCTTCTCGACGAAGACGGCCTTATCGGCGGCCAGCGCCCGGCAGACGCCGTCGGCGTGTTGCGAATGCGGCGTGGTGAGGAAGACCACGTGCGTCTGGGCGTCGTCGAGCACCTCCTCTTCTTGCGAGCAGCAGAAGGCAAAGCCGAACTTCTCGCCGGCCGATCGCGCGGCCACGCCCGAGGCGTCCATGATCCCCCGCAGCCGCGCGCGGGGCTGCTTGGCCAGGTTGGGTAGGTGGAACGATCGGGCGAATCCACCCGCGCCCACGAACGACACGCCCACCGCGTCGCCGGTCGCCCGCGCGGTTGTCCTGGGAAGCTCGATCCGCGCCGCCTCGACCGCCGCCGGCCCGCCGTCGGCCTCCGGATACTCCAGCACGACGCCCAGATAGGGCTCCGCGTTGCGCAGAATCAGTTCAAAGGCTTTCTCGGCCTCGGCGATCGGATAGCGATGCGTGGTGAGCGCTTCGGGCCGGACCGCGCCGGCGGCCACCATATCGAGAAAGGCCTCGATGTTGCGGTTCTCCGTCCAGCGGACGTGGCCCACCGGGTAGTCGTGGCCGTGCTCTTCGTACTCCGGATCGTAGCGGCCCGGGCCGTAGCTCCGCGAGACCATGAAGGTCAGCTCTTTTTTGAAGTAGGGCGTCCGCGGGATGTTCATGCCGGTCACGCCGACCATGATGACGCGGGCGCGGTCGCGGGCCAGGCGGGCGGCCTGCTCGACCGGCTCGTTGCTCGACGTGGCGGCGGTGATCAGGATCGCGTCGGCCCCGCGTCCGCGCGTGAAGTCGAGCACCTGGCGTTCGGTCTTCTCGCCGTCGAGCGTCAGCGCCAGCTCGGCGCCGTGGGCGGCGGCCAAATCGACGCGCCCTTGGGCCAGATCGAGCGCGGCGACGCGGCAGCCCGCCGCCTTGAGGATCTGCGCGGTCAACTGCCCGATGAGCCCCAGACCCAGCACGACGGCCGTTTCACCCACGCGGAGATCGGCCAGGCGGACGCCCTGCAGGGCGATGGTGCCGACCGTGGCGTAGGCGGCGGCCTCGGTCGAAACGCCCTCGGGCACCGGCACGGCCAAGAGGCGGGGGATGAAATTCACCTCGGCGTGGTTGGCGTATTTGGCTCCGGCGCAGGCGACGCGCTGGCCGACCTGGAACTCGCGGGCGCGGGCGCCGACCTCGACCACGTCGCCGCAACTGCTGTAGCCCAGCGGCATGTCGCTATCGAGCTTGTCGCGCACGGCCTTGAAGGTGGCCAGGATGCCGTCGCGACGGACCTTGTCGAGCACCTTGCGAACGAGGTCGGGCCGTTCCTTGGCCTTGCCCAGCAGGCTCTTCTTGCCCAATTGGAGCGCGGTGCGCTCGGTGCCGGCCGAGATGAGCGACTTGCGCGTGCGGACGACGATTCCGCCGGGCAGCAACAGCGGCCTGGGCACGTCGGCCACGGCGATTTTGCCGGACTTGAGGTTTTGGAGCATTTGTTTCATGGGAGGCGACCTGATCCCCTTTGCGCGGGTGTCACGAATTCTGAAGCGGTCTTTCAGAACCAAGGTGGTGCGATTGTCACGTTGTTTATTGCGAACGAGGAGGCAGGCTTTCCTTCGCGATCGCCTGAATCACGAACGGGGTCTTGCCCGAATCGGTCCTCGAAAGCTCCTTTGGGTATTCAACGCGGACGTGGATCTCGCGATCCACCGCGTTTTCCATTGTATCGCGGATTTCCTTCTCGTCGGCGTCCGTGAATTCGGGCCCCCTGACAATCCGGACGGTCACCTCGCCAGGAGTATCCTGCGCCAGTTGCATGGCGAACATGCGCGCGAATGCTCGGAAGTGTTGCCCGAAAACGATGGCGGTGACGGGAACGGCTCTTCCAGCCCGCGTGTAGACGTAGTCCTGGGTCCGGCCGACCACCTTTTTGATGCGTTGGTGGTTTCGTCCGCAAATACAAGTATCGTTCGTGTCGAACACGCCTCGGTCGCCCGTGCGGTAGCGAATGAAGGGCATCGCCAGATTGTGCAGCGACGTGGCGACGATTTCGCCTTCCATGCCGGGCGTGGTGATCGGATCGCCGGCGTCGTCGACGAGCTCGGCGATTCCGTAGAGGGGGAAGCTGTGATAGGCCGTCGTGCGCTCGCATTCGCCGGCGAGGAGGACGCGCTCGCTTTGGCCGTACCACGAGTATGCCCGGCACCCCAGCACGCGGCGGATCAGCTCCCGTTGATAATCGAAGAGCGGTTCCGAGCCGCACAAGACTCCCTTGACCCGACACGGGAACTCCACGTGGTTCTCGTCCAGGATTCGGAGGAACAGCGCGACGGCGGAAGGATACCCATAAACGAAGGTGGGGCGAAAACGCTTCAATTCGGGCATGAGCCGGGCGATTGCGTCGGCGTCGATGTGGTAGGACGACGCGCGCAGCTCGTTGTAGATCGGGTTGTACTGCCATCGCGCCTCTCCGTGCCCGGCGCCGACCACGCGTCCTCGCAACGTGAGCCGGCGCTCGCGGGGCGAATAGCCCACGCGTTTCCATTGCGCCAGAATGTAGGCCATCTCGACAGGATACGTGCTATTCAGGGCGAGAAACCGAAACGGAGTTCCCGAGGACCCGCCCGTGTTGTCCCAAAAGACGCGTTCGCGGAGTCCGCCGGTTGCCGCGAACTGTTCGATATGGAGCTGCATCCGCGACTTGGAGACGAGGGGCATTTTGGCGAGATCCGCGGGACACCGAATATCGTTCGGTCCCAGTCCCCTCTGCCGCATCACCTGCCGATAGTGTGGCACGTGCCGGTAGGCGTGTTCGATAAGGCGTCCCAGCGACTCGGCCTGCATGTGGTCGAGTTCCTCCCGGCTGGCGAAGTCGGTCTTCTCGATCAGACGTTGGGTATGGCGGTAAACCCGCCCCATGCGGAGCGAAAACGGGACGGCCGCGTAGGCCGCCTTGAGCCACGTTGGGCTTCCCTCGTACCACGCCTTCAAGCGACTGAATGGAATCAACCGGCGCAACATCGTCGGCCGCCCTCTCTAACGCAACCTACCGAATTGGCGTTTCGGGATCGACCGGAGTCTTCCGGCCGGGGCGAAATCGCCGTGCACTCCGGCAAATCCCATCAAAGCATGTTAACGGCATTTCCGCGCCGCGTCTGCCCCTTGGCCGAGTCGCCGAGAAACGCCGCCATCGTCATTGGGGAAGCACCTGTTTCTGCAGGGGAGACGCCAGGATCCTCGGGTCGAACCCTCCGCGGGGCGCCTTGGGGATCTCGGGAATACGCCCCGTCGCCCGCATTTCCTTCACCTTCAATTCAATCATGCGCCGCACTTCGATGCGCAGGCGCGCCCATTGTCGCCCCTGCGGACCATCGCGCCACGCGCCGCGGACGAGCATCTCGTGAATCCACTGCAACTGATAGCGAAACGGAAGGCGGTAAAAGACCTTCTTCCAGAAGACGCGTCGTTCCAGACGCGATCCGAACAGCCTCGGTTGGGCAGACGGAGCGGCTCCCCGGGCCTTCATGATCGCCTCCATGGTCGTGTACCGGTTCTGTTTGTCCCACCAATGGTGCAGGTCCGGGCTGTCGAAATGCTCGATAAGGCCCCGGAGTCCTCCCACGGAGCCGTCGATCAGGGGATGTTCGTTGACCAGAACGTCCGAGAAGCGGCACTTTCCCGTTTTCCACAGCCGCAACACCGGGGCCAACACGTGGAGCGGTTTGCCCATGAACCAGAGCCGCCGATCCATCCAGAAGCCGTCGTGCTCGGGCTCGCCCGCCAAGAGATCCGCGATCTCGCTTTTGAGTTCCGGCGAGAGTCGCTCGTCGGGATCCAGTTTGAACGTCCAAGGCGTCTTGATGGGCAGGCGCTCCAGCGCGAAGTTCCATTGGTCGCCGAAGTTCGTGAAGGGGCGCTGCACGATTCCCACGCCCTTCTCCATCGCGATGTCGACGGTGCGGTCCGTGCTGCAGCTATCGACAATGAAGACCTCTTCCGCCCAGTCTTGGACGTTCTCCATGGCGCCCGGGAGGTTGAACTCCTCGTTGAGAGTGAGCATGATGACGGTGACGGGCACTTTCGTCATGATCGTCCTCGCGCGTTGGCGCTTCGGCAACTCCTCGACCTTGCGTTCGCGTGAATCGCCCCGCGGCGTGGGCGGGCTAGTCACCCGCCAACAACGAGTCGCAAATCCGAACCAACGCCTGACTCGCCTTCGTCCAACTGAAGCCGTCATGCACGGTGGGCGAGGGTTTTTCCATTCTCAAGGTGCGGTCGATGGCTTGCGTGAATTCCTTCTCATTGAAGGGATTGGCGCATTGCGCCTTGCAGAGAGGCCCCACTTCCGCCAAGGAGGCGGCATCGGACGTGCAAATCCTCGCGCCATAGTAGCTGGCCTCCAGGATCGGGAGTCCGAAGCCTTCGTAGTCGCTCGGAAAGACAAACGCGTCGCACGCCCTGTACAACGACGGCAGTTCCGCGTCGTCCACGAAGCCCAGGCACCGAACCGACTGATGCAGATCGTAACGGCGTATCGCGAGGGGGATCTCCTTATGGGAACCAATGTTTCCCACGATATACAGTTTGCCCGCGTATCCGTGTTCGCGCCGAAGCCGGTGGAAACACCGCAGGAGAAACTCCATGTTCTTGTTTACGCCAACGATCAGCAGGAAGGGCTCGCGCTGGTCGAGGATGGCATGCGTCCTCTCGCATTCCGTGGGCGCAACCTTGTACCCTTCGTAAATGACGTCAATCTTCTTGTCGGCGATCACGTGCCCGAAAAGCAAATAAAGCTGCTGTTTCGTGAACTCGGACACGCAGACGATGGCGTCGGCATACGCGATCGCCTTCCGCATGCCGTATTTCCGAGGAATCCGACGACGCCACGGAAGGCGCTTTGGGTGTTGAAACACGAGAAGATCGTGGACGGTCACGATTGTCTTGATGCGTTTGAAGGGGGAAACGATGCCCATGGAAAAGGGCATCCAATAGACCGTGTTACCGCCTTCGAACTCCTCCTCGATCCGACGCCTCAAACGCCACACGTAAAGCAGGCGGTTGAAAGTGGACTGCGTGTTGAGAGGTAATTCCAGAACCCCGGCATGGACGTCGCGAGACAGGACGTTCAAGCTCGCGCGGTGGCCAACCAGGATTACCCGATAGTCGTGCTCGACCCGCGACAACCCCTCCAACATGCCTCGGATGTAGGTCAGCGCTCCCGCCGAGTCGGGGCGGACGGCCTGCACGTCGACAACCAGATTTTTCGTTGCGCGTTGCATGGGGCGTTCCAACTCAAGGGCGTCGCGTCCGCGCGGCGGCGGGCCGAAGGCGCCGCGAATCATGCCGACGACGCGCCTTGTTTACCTCGCGGCATCAATCGTTCCATGTTCTCTCAGCCTCGGCGACGCTGAATGCGCCTTCTCCAAAGTCGTTGGGCTCCGGCCATTGCGGCGAGACGCCGTCGGACCATGCCCAGTGCCGGCGCATCGCGATTCTCGGTGCGAGGATAGACCAATCCGGTTCCGAAGGCCAGGCGACCCATCCAACACAAGACGACCATGGCGATTCCCGCGCCAATGATATTCAACGAAAAGTTGCCGATGTCGCCCCGCGCCCAGCCGACGATATGGCCCGATGAAGCGGCCAAGAACCCGAGGAAGTACGGATTGTCGGGCTGCCGCATCAAAATCTCGTCGATGAATCGAAGGGCAAGACCCGCGAGGATCGCATAGAACACGAGCATGATCAGCCCCCCCTCGTGGTAGCCGTGCCCAATGATTCCCGGTCCCAGGTTCAAAGAGGGATCCATGCCGCGAAGGCCATACAACTCGGCGGAATCGGCGGGAAGCGTGTGCCCGAGGCTGTCGGGTTTGCCCGGCCAGATCGCGCGCGGAATGGGGTTGACCAGAACGAAGTAGGCGGCATTGAATGGCTTGGGGGACAGTTCGTGCGTGTACATGTGGATTGTAAGCAAGGAGCAGGCAGCCGTGTCTTGCACCAACATGCTTCCGCTGCCGAGATTGGGCGTGAAAACTCGGGCGACGATATTCTTCGTCCGTTCAATCACGGTGGCCAGGGTCAGGTTGACGCCGAATTCGCGAACCTGAAGATAAGCTCCCACGAGGCAAAGAGCGGCAAAAGAGACCAACGACACGGCCACCAACACCCTGAGTGGTCGTCGATATCGCCATCGAAGCCAATATAGCGCTATCGGAATCGAGGCGAGAACGCCCACGAAGGGACGCCGTCCGAAGACGATCGACGCGAGAATCAACATTCCCATGAGGGCAACGACGAACGTGGCAAGCAGCACCGGATTGATGGGGTGCTTGTACCAGGCGACAAACGAGAAGACGACGACAAAGGCAATCACCGGAAACCCGATGCTTGTGAGAAACGGCCCGAGACCGTGGACGTTCGGCGCGAAAAACATGGCGAGAATCGGGAGGGCGCAGACGGGCAACATCAGATAGAGAACACCCGCGCTATTGGGAGGCCACTTCAAAAAAAGGCGTCCCGCGAGCCGGCGGGGGAGTCTCGCCTTGTAGTAGACAACGATTATGGTCGCGAAAAACACCACGACGCCCGCGCAGTATCGGAGGTAATCGGCCGCGACGTACCGAGTGAACCCCCACGCCCCAAAGCCGCCCGTTCGCGGCGCCACGGCGGCAATGGTGGCGTAGCCGACGAAGAGCGCCGAACCTGCCAGAAACATGTTCCATGCCGTGACCAGATCGGCCCGTCCCCGCAGGTACGGGACGACAATCAGCAAGAACATCGTTAGGATGAACAGCCAACTCAAGAAAACGAGGAGGGTCTCTAGCATCGCGATATTCCCATGGAAACTGGGACTACTAAAGGCTTCTCCGACGCAGCCTCACCGGGTTCGTCTTGCGCGCAAGCGCGTTTCGGCCAGTGGCGTCTCTCGGCCGGTTCTCGGCGCGTGGGCGACCGATCCGCGTCATGCGATCCCGTCGTAGTCCTCGTACTCTCCATTATATAGTGAATAAAGGCCTCCCAAGCCGTCCCGTCGGAAGCCCCGCCGGAACCGGGCGGGGAAGGTCGTCGGTTTCTTTGGTTTCTAGGGCTTGACCGCATTGACGCGACTTTACTGGCTGTTCCACCAAGTGAAAACCCATCGTCCTCGGCCCCTTCGTGCAATTAGCCACGCCGCAGCCGGGCGACAATGGACCGCCGGATCTGCGGCAGACGCCGATCCAGAATGACCGTGTAGACGGCGCCCGCCGCGCCCGCCGCGGCCAGAGCGAGCCAACGCCATGGGCCGCACCAATACAGCAACCCCGCCGGCGCCAGCAACAGCCCGACCTCGCCGTAGGACGACACCAGAGACCGGGCCACGCGCCGCCGGCCCGCGCCGGCCAAGCGGAGAGTCCGCGCCAGAATGGACGTCGAAACGACAACCGTGACGACGGTGCAGCAGGCCAGCGCCGTGCGCGGGCCGACCAGAAACAAGCCCGCCGCCATCGCGGCCGATTGAGACGCCAGCAACGTGACGTTGAAAAGTAGCCCTTCGTCGAGCCGGTTCGTGGCGTCGAACATGGCGGAGAGCGGCTGGCTGATGCTGGACAAGACGATCCAGGGAACGAGAATCTGGGCGTACACGCCTGCCTCGTGCCACTGGGGGCCGACGACAACCTCGAAAAGCAACGGCCCCAATACGAGAACCAGAGTCAGCGGGAAGGCCATCAGCACGTTCAGCCATCGCAGCAAGTCCTCGGTGATACGGCCGGTCGACTCGCCGCGGCCCAACCGCTGCGCCACCTCCACGTAGAACACCTCGCGACTGGAGATCGTGAACAGGCGCACCGGCAGAATAAGCAGGGTCTTGGCCATCCAGAACGTGCCGGAGACCTTCAGTGGCGCGAACGCGCCCAGAAAAAGCAGCGGGAAATTGCCCGCGCACGCCGTCGCCGTGTCGTTCCAGAACCGGAACATCGGAAACGACCGAAAGCGGTAGGCCGCCTCCTTGAGGCCGCGCCAAGAAAGCGGCTGTTCGCCGCGGCGCCAAAGCGACCGGACCGCCTTGAAGGAGAAGGCGAACGAATCGCAGTACGTGCCCAGGAGACCTCCCACGAGCAGCCCATGGGCCGGCCTGGCCAGCGCGAGCAGGCCGCTGGCGATCTGGAAGCCTCGACGCACCACGTCCTGGGTAACCGCCCTCAGGGCCAGCAGGCCGAACTGCCGTTCGCAATTCAGCGTCATCGAGGTCACGCCGCCGATGGTTGTGCCGAGACAAAGCAGAGGAAGGTAGAACAGGTAAGGAGCCAGTTCTGGTTTTCCCAGCGCCGCGACGACGGCCGGCCCGGCGAGCATTGTCGCCAATCCCAAGACGAAAACGGAGGCGCCGCCCAGCAAGAGCGAGAGCACGAAAAGATCGCGCCGCTGCGAGAGCGTTCTGGCTAGCGGCATGGCCTGACTGTAGCAGAATCCCCAACTGACGGGTTGGAGGCAGAGAACCAAGGTGCTGAAGATTCCGAAAATGGCCATGCTCTGGTCGTCGTAGAGACGTCCAAGAATGGGCAACGAGACGGCCGTAACGAGCGTCGCCGCCGTGCGGCCGGACACGAGCTTGGCAACGGACCGCGCCACGGAGGGAGTCCGTGACGCCGGGGCGTCGGCCGGCGATTCCGACGAGACAGTTGACGTAGAGAGATCCATCGGCCTGCTGCGCCTCAGTCCGGGACGCCGCCGTTTGACGCGTCACTCGGCGTTGTCGAAGCAGCCGGCTTCAGATACGACGTCCCCTGCAAATTCCTGGACTTCTCGTGCAATCGGGTGGCGAACTCGACAAGGCGCGCCTCGTCCGCTTCCAGATCGTCGATGGGCGTTTCGAGAAGGAACTTCAGGATCGACGGCCACTCCGTCGAACGCGGTCGCAGTTCCCGTCGCGCGGCGGCCATGTCGTCAATCCCCAGGCAGATCTGATCCCCAAGCTGAAACCAGAACAGCACGTAGACGCGGCGACCGTTCATCTCAAACGCGACCAGCTTCGCGCGGCCCGGCGCGCCCTCGCTGCAAGGCAGCTCCACCGTCTTGTCCGTGATCTTCGTGTAGCCGTTGCCCGGATAACAGACGTCGGGGGAATGGGGCACCGATCGGTCAAATTTCACGAAGCAAGCGGCGTGCAACGAGATCGAGTCGCCGGACGCGTTACGATAGCGTCGATTGATCGTCTCGTCGGCGCCGATCGCTTCCTCCCTGCGCTCGTCGGCGATGGGAACCTCCTCGCCGCGCCACGATCCAATCTCCAACGGCAACGACGACAGCGTGTGCTCGGGCGGCGCCACGGCCTTTTTGGATCCGCTGGCCACGAGCAAAACCTGGCTTCCGATGCCTATCCCGACCACGACAGCCACGGTGATCGTCGTTCGTACCACCAGCGCTCTCATTGCGTTGCGTTCTCCAGATTATTGTGGCGCCTTCGCCGGGCAATGCCGCGGAAGGACGCGCTGCCAATGGGGCGCCGCGGCGGCCGATCCACCGTGGCTTGCCGATCCTTTCGCCCATCAGGGAATCGGCGGTCCCTCGGAAACGTGCGGCCGCGGCGCGTGGCCGCCTCCGGCAACGTACCCCGCGCCGTGGTTCTTGCCGCGCGTGTCGGGCAAGGATTCACCCTGCCCGTCGGAATCCGGCCGCAATTGGCGCCAATCGGCCAACGTGCAAAGCCGGGATTCAAATGGTTCGATAAGCTCCATGAGCTGTTGGATGTCGAGGCAGGCGGACTGTCCATTCCGCTCTCCCGCGATCCGGATTCGCCCCACGGGAAAGCCACCCATCACCAACGGGACTTCCACCCGCCAAGAGAACTCGGTCTTGGAACGCCGTGGGCGCTCCCACGCGGCGTGGTACGCCTCGTGCGCCGTCGGAAGGTTCACGTCCAAGCGGACGTCGGTCAGACTGAGCTTGTCGGCCGATTCGATGAACGTGGTCCAAAGCAAGTCCCACTCCCGCGAACCCTGCAGGCGGACACTCGTCTGCCAGGCCCTGGGGCCTCGCCAGATGATCGGCGCGACCAGTCTCCGCCCGACGTTGCGCAACTGCGTGCCGACCAGCATCAACTCGACGCGGCCAAAAACGCCCGTGGCGATGAAGATGAGGACGACCGAGAGGCACGTCAATACGGTGATCCGGTCGTCTCTGAGCACCAAGCCGACGAGCGTGGCGAAGGAAAGGATCGCGCAGCAGAGGGCGAGCCAGCCGAGCACCTTGCGATTGCTTCCCAGCAAGGCCAACATGCGATGATGCAGGTGGCCGCGATCGGTGGCATAGATGCTTTGGCCGGTCAGCTTCCGTCGGAGGATGGCCGCGAACGAATCGAAGAACGGAAGCGTCCAAACGGCCAGCGGCGCCGCCAACAGGACGGTGCCGGCGCCCTTGAGCGATCCTTGGATCGCCAGAGCTCCCACCACGAGCCCGATCAACATGCTTCCCGTGTCGCCGAGGAAGATCGACGCCGGCGGGAAGTTGAACCGAAGAAATCCCAACAGGCTCGCGGCAAAGACCATGGCGATAATCGCCACGCCGTGGTTTCCGGTGACCACGGACATGGCGGCGATCGTGCAGCTCAGGATGATCCCCAGCATGGCGGCCAAACCGTCGATGCCGTCCAGGAGATTCAGCGAATTGATGGCCCCCAACAGCCAGAGGAGGGTGACCGGATAGGCGAACCACCACAGGTCGATGCAGCTTCCGAAAAGCTCGATGCGGCGGATCAACAACCCGTCCAACAATAGGATCGCGACGGCGACCATTTGGCCCACCAGCTTCTGTTTGCCGGGCAGCCCCTTGCAGTCGTCGATCAGGCCAACGATCACGATCACGAGGCCGGCCAACAGAAGCGCCGGCAAGTTGGGGCAGCCCACGCGAAGCTTCGTGCGAACGTCGGTGTAGACCGCCTCCGGCGCGTCTGAATCCGCCTCGGCTGGGGCAGCGTCCGAAGACTCCCCCGACTCCTCGACGCGTTCCGCGGCGTCGGGCGCGGCCACCGCGGCGTCGTTTCCCGAGGGAATGATCCACAGAGACCCGAGAATCACGGCCGTCGTCACGAAGACGGCCAAGCCGCCGCCCAGCGGGATTGCCCGGCCGTGCAGCTTCCGGCGCCCGTCCGGGTTGTCCGTCAACCCGATCCGCGGAGCGATCTCGCGAATCAGTCCCGTCAGGGCCAGACTCACGGCGCAGGCAACCAGGAAGATCGTCGGTTCGGATTGAGGACCCATGGCAAGCAAGGACGATCCAGAGGGTGCTTATTCCACGATGGGATGGGCCGCGCTGGCCGAAAGGAACGGTCCCCGCTTCGCCGGGCGAAGTCGGGGACGCTCCCGAAATCATTCACGCACCGGGCACGAAGCCCAAACCTCGTTGACCTACTCCTGCGGCACGTTGTCCATGACGCCGTATCCGTCCTCGCTCGAACTCGTCACCACGGCTTCCACGTCGCGGACGCCAAACGTCTCGAGAATCTCGCAGGCCGCCATCACCTTCGGAGCGCGGCTGTAGTCGCGGAAGACCGATAGCACCACGGAGTCCACGTGCTGGGCGACGTAGCGCGAGTCGGCCACCGGCAGAATCGGGCTGCCGTCGACGATCACGAACTCGAACTCCGCCCGAAGCGTGTCCAGAATCCGCTGATCCATGCCGTTGGCCAAAGCCTGCAGCGCGTGCCGGTCGCAGCGCCCCGCCGTGATCACCGACAGGTTCTTCGTGCCCGTCGCCTGGGCAAGATCGTGGATCTCGCTCTCGCCGCAAAGCGCTTCGCTGACGCCGGGCTGCAGGGGCAATTGAAACGCCTTGTCGATCGCCGGCCTCCGGAGGTCGAAATCCACGAGGACCGTCTGGCGCCCCGCGCGGGCAAGGCTCATCGCAATCTGCGTGGCCAGCGTCGTCTTCCCCTCGCCGCTGACGGCACTGGTGATCAGCACGACGCGGTCTTCGTCGATGGCCGCGTTGCGCAACAGCTTCGCCGCAATGGCGTCGATCGACTCGGTCAACCGAACGTTCCACTGCCGGCTCGTCTTCGTCGGCGAGCCAAGCCGTCGGATCGTTCGACTGGGAATCACGGGCACGGAGCCGATCACCGGCAGACCCAGGCGGTGCGCCACGTCCTCCGACGAGTTGATCCTCTGCTTCCGGACGTCCCACAAGACGATGCCCGCCAGCGGCAGCACGAGCCCCGCCACGCCCGCCAACACGGTCACGGCGATGATAAGGCCGGGATTATCGTGGCTCATCGGCTCAAACGCCGGTTGCTTCACTTCGATGCGCGCCGGAGCCCGGGTTTCCACTTCGAGCGCTTCGCGCTCCTCCGCGATCTTGGCCCGCGTGGCCGAGATGTTATCCAATTCCGCCAGAGCCATCTCGAAGTCGACGGACGATCTCGTCAGCTCCTCGACCTCGCGCTCCTGCGCGGCGACCTCCTCGCGAAGGACCTTTTCGTCGCCTTCCAGGATGGCGACCTTCACCCGCAGCCCGGCGGCCTCCTCGTCCAATTCGGACCGCTTGCCCTTCTTCATCATCTCTCGCAGGACCTCGACCCGCTCATCCAAGGCGGCCTGGGCGGCCTCCTGCTGCTCCTTGAGGCGTTTCAGGAAGGGACGGTCGATGCCTTTCTGGGCCGCCGCCTCGGTCTGGGCCACGGCCATGCCGAGACCGGATATCATCTTGTTGTATTCATTGTAGATCGGATCCCGCAACAGGAGCTGCTCGATCTCGAATTCGGCGAAGCTGCCCGTCTCATCGTCGTCGATCCGCTTCAGCGCGGCATCCGCGACGGAGAGATCGGCCCGGGCGTTGCGCAGCTCGAACTGGACGCGGACGTGCTCGCGGCGGTAGTCGCCCAGCCGCTGCACGGCCACCTGCTGCGCGACGCTGATGCTTCGGCTGTCCGTGGCCTTGGTTTGCTCGGAGAGGTTCTGAACGCGGCTGCGGACGGCCCGCTCCTTCGCTTCCCGCTCGACGAGAATCTGGCCGAGCTGGGTCAATTGGTCGCGTTTGGCCTTCGCCTCGGCCTCGATCACGACGCGGTCGTACGCGTCGACCACGGCCTGAACGACCGTGGTGACCTCCTTCGGATCGTTGTCCGTCAGACTCACCATCATGAGCCCGCCGTCGCCGGCGTAGCCCACCACGAGTTCGTCCTGAAGCCACGTGATCGGGTCGGCCTTCTCGCGCTGATAGATCGAGAGCATGGTGATCTTGGGATCGTCGCGCAGGGCGGCGTTGAGCACGCCGGTGCTTCGGATCTGCTGCACCTGCGTCGCCTTGAAGTTCTCGTACTCCTGCGGCGGAAGGTACCGCTGATCCCTGCCCGTAAAGCTGTTCGTGTACATTGCGACGTTAATCAGGGCGGTCGCGGTGTAGTGCCGGGGCAGCGCGAACCAGGTCGTCGTGGCCAGGGCGACCGCCGCGATCACGCCGAGCACGCAACCCAGAAGCCAGTGCCGGCGAATGGCGTGCAGATAAGCCGAGGGATCGCGTTGAGCCATTGCCGGCGCCGGCGGCAGCATGGACCATTCGGCGTCAAGGCCCCCCAACGGCGCGTTGCGCTGCACGACCAACGATTGACCGTTGGCGCCACGTTCCAGGGACGTCGTTTCGTCTTTGACGGACATGAACCTCTCCTCGACTTCTCAGATTAGGGTGCGGGTTTCGGGAGTCGCATTCAGAACGAATACACGGTACGGAGTAGATGTCAGATAAGGTCCTCTTCCCGAGGTGATGGCCGCGTTCGAACGTCCGCGGGCGGCCGGCCGCGAAAAACCCGAATCCTAGGGCGCGTTGTCGCCGCGAGGGCGCGATGGGGCGCCGGCTCGGTTCGCGCCCGCAGGCGCCCCCACGCCGAACGCCAGCGGGGCCTCCCGTTCGGGAGCCGTGAACAATCGAGTAAACAAGGCCGTCTCGGCCCAAAGGATCACGATGGCCAAGGGCATCATGAACCAGCCGGCCAAGTCGTGAAATACCCGGTCGGCAAGCGCCTGGCTCACCGCCTGGTGCAAAAAAGCCGTCACCGTGATCCGCACCACGTTCGAAATGATGGCGATGGGAATGGCGCTTAAGGCGATGAGCACCCGGATGAGCATGATCTCGCGACGCAAATAAAACGCCGCTCCGATGCACGCGGCGAAGAACAACATCAACATCCGGATCCCGCTACAAGCGTCGGCCACCTCCAAAGGCTGCGAGTTGGGCAGTATGATCAGATTTCCTTCGGCCACGGCCGGCATTCCCAGCGTCTGCAACGTGAACACGCTCACCTGCGTGCCGAACAACTGCAGCTTCAATCGGAGCAACCCCGCGACGGCTCCCGGCAGAGGCACCATGAACACCAGAAAGACGATCGCCGACCACGCCCACTGAAGAGCCTTCCATCCTCCCAACAACAGCACGACGCCCAAAAGAAGCGGCACCATGGCCAATGCGGCGCCAGTCAGTCGGTATTCGTAGGACGCGTACCACGCCAGGCCCCCGCCAATCGCCAAAAACGGGATCGACCAGAGGCTGCCCTCCAAATCGACCTCCGCGAGCATGTCGCGCCGGTCCCACAACAAAAGGCAAGCAAACGGAATGACGAAGAACCCGTGGGTGTAGTCGGCGGAATGCCACCACATCCCCACCAACCACGCCATCGTCTCCCAATTCACCACGGCCGCGAGAACCGCCACCAGGGCAAACGCCGTGACAAACGTCGTCTGGGATTTCCGACCGGTTATGGCATTCGAGGGCGAAGCGTGCATGGCAAATCCTGGCGCGGCCCTTTCCGTGGCGATGTCGAACATCGCCCGGCCGCGAAAACCGGTTTCCTAATAAGGCAAACAATCCACGCCGGCGACGGCTCGGCGAACCCCCCCTAGCCGCCTTGCGTCCTGCCGCGGTGCATTCCCGCGCACACCCCGCCCCCGCCGCGCTAAAAAGCGTCCCCGGCGTGATAAGGCAGCCAAATCGCGACAGAACACCGCATTATCCCCACAGCATGATCCAATACTGTCAAAATGTCAAGCTACCGGACCAGACGCCACGGGAAGGGAGCAAGTTCGATGCCAACCCCCGGCGCCTGCGGCGACGTCAACGTAACCGGAAAAGCCATCGAACGTTGCGCCGCCTCCGCGTTCCCGCTTGCGGTGGCCGTGCGTTGCATAAGGGCAACGTCGCTTGGCCCGATGTCGCCCGCCTGCGTCATCCCCCGCCACGTCGTGCGACAACGGCCGAGGCTCCCACGCAAAGGGGGGGCATTCTGGCCTATCATCAACTGCGGTTGAGTCCGGTTGGCCGACGCGCCAGCCGCACCAATAAGACAGCGGCCCTGCCCGCTGGACTACGGAGCAGGATTTGCCGCCGCGGCCGGCCCAAGGGCAAGGGGTTGGTCCAGTCTGATTGTTGCCCCACCGCGCCACCAGCCCGTTTCAGCCGCCGGTCAATCGCCCCGCCGGCGTCTGGCCGCGAAGTTCGTCGATCATGTCGCGGGTTGCCGCCTCGATCGCTTCCTGCCACCGCGCCGCGCCAAAACGCTCCGCGTAGGGCGCTCGGGCGTGGGCGAAAATGATCCCCCGCGAGTTGTTCACGATCGCGCCGCCGCCGCGCGGATCGAACGCCGCGGCCACGTCGTGGGCCGTGCCGCCCTGGCTGCCAAAGCCCGGCACGAGAAACCACGCGTGCGGCATGGCCTCGCGGAGTTCGGCCAACTGCTCGGGATACGTCGCGCCCACCACCCCGCCCACCAGTCCATAGCCGGAGCCGCCCGCCGTCCGCTCGGCAAGCCGCTCGACGTATTCGGCCACGCGCCGGTAAACCGTCCGTCCGTCCGCAACAACGTCTTGAAGCATGCCTCCGCCCGGATTCGAGGTCTTCACCAACACGAAGATCCCCGCTCCGCGTGCCTGGGCCACCTCGACAAAGGGGTCCAGGCTGTCGGCGCCCAGGTAGGGGCTGACCGTCGCCGCGTCGGCCCCCCAGGGGCTCTCGCGCCCCAACAGCCCCTCGGCGTAGGCCGACGCCGTCGTGCCAATATCGTTCCGCTTCCCATCCAGGATCACCAACATGCCTCTGGATTGGGCGTGTCGGACCACCTCGGCCAGTACGATCATGCCGGCGGGACCAAGCTGTTCAAAAAACGCCATTTGCGGCTTCACGGCCGGCACCAGCGGGCCGACCACGTCAATCACGCCAAAACAGAATCGCCTGTACGCCTCGGCCTGCCGCGCCGGCGGGGCCGCCGCGCCCCCCTGCAATAACCCCGCCGGAAGCATCGACGCCCGGGGGTCCAACCCCACCAGCACCGGGTTTCCCCGCTGGCGAACGTGTTCCGCCAATTGGTCGGCGAACATGCTTCCTAATCTCCTTCTCCGAGCGGATCACGGCCTGGCATTCTCACGCCAGGGCATCATTGTCGCCGTTCGGAGGGCCGTTGACGACCCCTCTCCCCCAACGTGACGGCCACCATTGCCAGGCCGCTCCGGATCTGCCATACTACGGGTTCGTCCTGGGACCTGTCGTCGGACGTGCCCGCGCGGCGCGGCCCGGCGGTTCCCGATGACGAGCCAAGCTGGCTCGACGTGGCCGAGGTTGCGGCGATCGGAGCCCCACTTGAGAGAGATGTTGCCGTGGCCCATTCACCCAGCATCCTCGCAAGCCAGGTCCTCGAGGCCGTCGCGGGCAGAGTCTCGTCCCCGCCAGCCCAACCCCGGGGCGTGGCGCAGCCTGGATAGCGCGTCTGACTGGGGGTCAGAAGGTCGCTGGTTCAAATCCAGTCGCCCCGACACTACGATGGGGGATAAGTTCAGTGATTGAACTTGTCCCCCTTTTTGTCGTGCTCGTTTTGGCAATGGTTTTGTTCAAGAGGTAGCCACAACGTGACAAGTCTTGGGCAGAACCACGGTCATTGATGTTCACGGGCCACACGTCTTGTCAGCACCCTCTCACCGGTATTGGGCCATCCTGCCTGCCCATGTCCACCGAAAAAGCCACGGCGATTGTCCTACGGACGACGGAGTTTAGCGAGACGAGCCTTGTCGTGTCGCTTTTCACGCGGGAGTTTGGCAAGGTGGGGGCTTTGGCGAAGGGGGCCAGGCGGCTCAAGGGTCCCTTCGAGTCTGCTCTTGACCTGCTGGCCGTCTGTCGAATAGTCTTCCTCCGCAAAACGTCCGACGCGCTCGACCTGGTGACCGAGGCGAAGCTCCTGCGGCGGTTCCGCCCGGCCGGGCGGGACCTGGCGGGGCTCTACGCCGGCTATTACGTGGCCGAGCTGTTGGGCGAGTTGACCGAGGATGACGACCCTCATCCAGAAGTGTTCGACCTGGCCGACGACGCGCTGGCGGCCTTCGCGGCGGGCGACCGGGTCGGGCGGCGGGTGTTACGGTTTGAACTAGCATTGCTGCGAACCATTGGACTGCTGCCTTCGTTGGACGTGTGCGCCGGATGCGGCTGTCGCGTGCCTTCGGGCCGGCGGGTCGCCTTCGGGCATCTCGACGGCGGCGTGCTCTGCGCGGCGTGCCGCGCGGGACGAACGACCGTGGCCTCCGTCGAGGCCGACGTGATCAACGCGATGCGCCGGCTCGCCGAGCCGGACGACAAGGCGTGGCAAACGGCCGCGTGGAACGTCCAGACCGGCGGGCGGCTGCGGGGAGTAATGAATCATTACATGGCTCATCTGATCGGCCGGCGGCCGCGATTGCAGCCGTACCTGACCTGCCGCTGCGAATAGAAAGAAGGCCCGATCCTTGAGTGCCACTGGCTCCGCCAGTGTGGAACAACACGGGAGATTCGGCACTGGCATGGGGAGTGGCCGAGGAACGAAACCAATGCTCCAGGGAAGGCACTGCTGGGCAAGCCAGCAGTGACACACTTGCGGAATTCGGCACTGGCGGAGCCAGTGGCACACGGATAACCCGGTCTCTTCTCACAACACAGTCGATTACCACCCAGGACACGGATGTCCCACTCGGTAGCGCAAGGATGGCGGATGCTGGGATCGGCCCTGGGGCTGGCGCTGGCGGTCGCGGGCTGCCATTCCGTGCCCCCGGCGCCCACGGGCGGGGCCGTCCGGCCGGATTTGCCCTCGGCGAGCTCCGGCGGCGGGTACGACGACGATTCGGGCGGCGGGTGGCTGTTCGACCGGCTGCGGGGTCGCTCGCCCGCCGCGTCGGAGGTCGCGCGGCCCTCCGACTCCGGCGTTCAGCAGACCTCGGCCGTGCAGCCGCTGCCCAGCGCGGACGGCCTGAACGAAGCCTCGGCCATCCCGGTGCTCGACGCCGACGCCTTTGACGAGGACGACGGTCCGAAGAAGAAGGACGAGAAGTCGGGCTTTGACCTGGCGGATTTGGCCCCGGACCGGGTTTACGAGAATCTGAAGGCGGCCGCGGGTTTTGGGGCCGACAAGGGGATCGCCAAGCAATACTACCAGGAGGGTTGGGCCCTCTACCAACAGAAGCGTTACCGCGAGGCGGCGGTGAAATTCCGCGCGGCGGCCGGCCGCTGGCCCGACTCGTCGCTGGAGGAAAACGCCCTGTTCATGGCGTCCGAGAGCCATTTCTTCGCCGACGAATACTCGAAGTCGTTCGACACGCTCTGCAATCTCCTCAAGAAGCACGACAACACGCGCCATCTCGACAAGGTCTCGCGGCGATTGTTCGATATCGCCAAGTATTGGGACGACCTGCACGAGGCCGAGCCGCACTGGCCGGTCACGCCCAACCTGAACGACGCGGGCCGGCCGCGTTTTGACACGCTGGGCAATGCCCGAAAAGCGTACGAGATGGTCACCTTGCACGACCCGACCGGCCCGTTGGCCGACGACGCGTTGATGGCCCTGGGCAACAGCTACTTCCGCAAGGGCCGGTTCGAGGAAGCGGCGTTCCAGTACGACCGGCTTCGCAAGGAGTATCCCAATAGCGCGCACATCGTCGAGGCGCACCTGTTGGGGATGAAGAGCAAGGAGCAGGTCTATCAAGGGGCGATGTACGATCGCAAGCCCTTGGAAGAGGCCAGCGAGATCGCCGACCAGGCGCTGCGGCAGTTTGGCCACCAGTTGGGCGAGGAGCGAGCCAACGTGGTCCACGCCCGAAATCGCTTCGAGGCCAAGATGGCCGAGCGCGATTGGCAGATGGCGAAGTTTTACGAGGTGCGACGGCAGTACGGCGCCGCGAAGTATTACTACCGCCAGATCTTGAAGGACTATCCCGGCGGCGAGATGGCCCGAGCGGCCCAGGCGCGGTTGGCCGAGATCAAGGACTATCCGGACAAGCCGCCCAACCGGTTCAAGTTCCTGACGGATCTATTTCCGGATGATCGTTAGCGCGATGCGAACCGCCCTCCTACTCTTGCCGTCCGCGATGCTGGCGCTTGGCGGTTGCGCCGGGTATCAGCTTGGCAACGAGGGTCTCTATCCGCGGCACATCCACACCGTCTACGTGCCCACGTTCGATTCGACCAGTTTCCGCCGCGACCTGGGCGAGCGGCTCACGGAGGCCGTGGTCAAGGAGATCGAGCTGAAGACGCCGTACAAGGTGGTCGGCACGCCCGACGCGGACAGCGTTCTGACCGGCGTGCTCGTGGACGAAGGCAAGCGGGTCGTGGCGCAGAACCGCTACGGCGACGCCCGGCAGGTCGAAGCGCGGATGCAGGTGCTGGTGAACTGGATCGACCGGCGGGGCGTTGCCTTGCGCGAGGGCGGCGCGATCGAGCTTCCTCCGCCCGCCGTGGCCGTCGGCGCCACGGCCGACATGATGCCCGAAGTCGGTCAATCGGTCGCCACGACGCAGCAACAGGCCATCCAGAGCGTCGCCGAGCAGATCGTCAGCATGATGGAAGCGCCGTGGGGAGGAAAGGAGTGAAAGGAACCACGGATGGACGCGGATAAACGCAGATAGCCAGGGGGCGAGGAATCTGTAATGTTTCCCCGCAATAACTTCGTCCAGTGCGACTGCATGGTCGGACGATCCTCGAAATGCCGCATCTGCCCCGGTCGTCCGCCTCGCTTCCCTTCCCTTCTCTTCCCTTTCCTTTCCTTCTCGCGGCGTCTAGCCAAACGCCTCTGCCTGCGGTAATCTGCGTTCATCCGCGTCCATCTGCGGTTTCTTCCTTGACCAAACCGACAGGCTCTCCTTTCATCGGACTTCCAACGGTTCCAGTGACATGTGCCCAGACCCTCCTTTCGCGTTGCCCGAGCGGGCCCGACGCTGGCGGATTGGCCGGGGGCGGACGCTGGCGCTGGGCCGGCTGCCGCTTCTGATGGGCGTGGTGAACGTCACGCCGGACAGCTTCTCCGACGGCGGCCGGTATCGCGAGCCGGCCGCGGCGATCGCCCGCGGGCTGGCGCTGGCGGCCGACGGGGCGGACCTGTTGGACGTCGGCGGCCAGAGCACCCGACCCGGGGCCGCGCCGGTCGGCGCCGACGAGGAGCTCGCCCGCGTCCTGCCCGTGCTCCGCGGCCTCACGGACCAGACCGCCGTGCCGCTTTCGATCGACACGTCAAAGGCGGCGGTCGCCCGGGCGGCCGTCGAGGCGGGCGCGACGGTGATCAACGACGTGACGGCCCTGTCGGGCGATCCGGACATGCTGGCCGTGGCGGTCGAAAGCGAGGTCGGCGTGTGCGCGATGCACATGCAAGGCACGCCCGAAAACATGCAGGACGCGCCGCGTTACGACGACGTGGTGGCCGACGTGTTCGACTATTTGGCCCGATGCCGCGATCGGCTGGTCGCGGCGGGCATCGACCGGGCGCGGATCGCCTTGGACCCGGGCATTGGCTTCGGCAAGACCGCGGAGCACAACCTTGCGCTTTTGGCGTCGGTGGGCCGGCTGCACGCGCTGGGTTGCCCCGTGCTGGTGGGCCCCTCGCGCAAGCGATTCATCGGCCACGTGCTGGGCGATCCGTCGGCCGATCGGACGGCCGGCACGCTGGGCGTCGCCTTGGCCCTGGCCCGCGCCGGCGTCCAGATCCTCCGCGTCCACGACGTGGCCGCCGCGCGCCAGGCGCTACTCCTCTTCGCCGCGGCCGGCGGGCTGGACTGACGCCGCGTCCACAACGTGCTCGTGATTGCGCAGGTGAACCGCGCAGTAGCACGGCGTGCCCGCGCACTTCGAGCAGTAACGGAACTCCATCGTCGGGTCGGTCAGATTGGTCACGCCGCAGATCGCGCAGCGATGCCGGACGGCCGTGCGCTGGGCGATCTGCTTGACGCCGCGGCGCATGGTCCGGTGGCCCGCCCACATCCGCCGCGCGACGTCGCCGCCGAAGAAAAGGAAAAAGTTCACCACCGACGCGCCGATCAGGATGCGGGCGGGCATCGGTCCGACAATCATGACCCAGCCGTACACGATCCACGTGATCAGGGCCAGCCACTTGATGCGGACCGGCAGGATGAACATCAAGAGGAGCTGGAAGTTGGGATACAGATACGCGAAGGCCAGGAAGACCGAGCCGCCGAGAAACGCCACGGACGCCGGCGCGTCCGGCGTGAGAAACGCGACGGCCACCGTGGCGACGTAGCCGGTCAACAGGAACACGTTGTAACGGAACGCGCCCCAGGTATGCTCCAGGGCCGTGCCCATCAGGTAAAAGAGATACCAGGCGAAAAACGCGAAGACCGGGTGGCACTGCGGCGGCTGGAAGACGAACGAGAAGGGGCGCCAGAATTCGCCCGCCAGGAAGAGGCTCGGTACGAAGGCAAGCCGATCGAGGGCGGCCGCGTCGGCCTTCCCAAGGACGTAGCAGGCGATCTGCCCGATGACCAGGGCGAGCGTCACATTGCCCACGGCCCAGCGGCCCCAGCGTCGTTCGAGTCGATCCAGGAGCCTCATGGGCGGCGCCGTGGTTGGGGACCGGCGAGCGGTCGCGTTGTCGGATCCGCGTCTCGGCGCGCGAGACGCGCCGCCCACTATTTTGGCAGCCAGGCCGATCTTGTCAACGGGCCGCGCCGCGGATCGCCCGCGCAAAACCCGTCCTTCCGGCGCCGAGACGTCAGGTCGTCGCCCGCCGCCGCCGGACGGCAGCCATCGCCGCCGCGCCCAGGGCGAGAAGCGCCCACGTCGCGGGCTCGGGCACGCACACGAGCCGGAGCGTCTTGCCTTCATCGACGTACTGCATGGTCCACAGCCCTCGATCCTCGGGCGACAGGACCAGGCTGTTGTCCATGAACCCGAGGGTCGTGGTCAGGACGTCGAACGCGTCGCCGGGTCGCGGTACAAAGCCGTCTTGGAGTTGCACGTCGAGCAAGCCGGCCAGCGACGCCCCGCCCGTGATGGCCAAAACGTCGTGTCCCGCCTCGCCAATCTCGATCTCCAAAACGCCCGAGTCGGTTTGATGGAAGGTCACGCCCAGCCCGTCGATAGTCAACGTCCCGACGGACAAGCCCGGCGCGAGGACGCCCTCGTTAGTCAACTTCTGGCCGAGCGCGTGCCTCACGTCAATCGTGCCGCCGCCGCTGAGCGTTCCCTCCGGCCCGTTCGTCAATTTGCAGCCCATGTTAAACGTCATCGTGGTGTTCAGGAGGCGAAGGTGGCCGTTGTTGACCGCTCCGAAAGGCCGAGAGGGGGCGCCGCCCAGGGGCTCGATGAAAGCCACGGGCGAGCTGATATTGACCTCTCCGTTGTTTGTTAATCTGCCCTCGATGTACGTGCCAATCTGGGGAGAACGGGTCGCGTTGATGTTGAGGATGCCGGCGTTGGTCAGCGTGTCGCCGGGCCGCGTTCCGCAACTCAACACGCCGCCGTGTCCGGCGAGCGCGATCGTGCCGAAGTTGGTGCTGCCGGCCGCGTAGAGCGTGCAAGCCGACATGCCTTGGATCGGAACGGGGATATCGAGCGTGATCGTCTGGCCGGCGTGCAAATCGCCGCCGAGCGCGCACGAACTGCGGAGCACGAACTCGGCCGGATCGGTCGCGCCGGCCGCGATGTTCAGGTGATTGGGGTGCAACAGCGTCATTTCCATGAACGTATCGGCCAGCACGACCGGGCCGAGGATCGTCCCGCCGTTGTAGTTAAACGTGGCGGAGTTGCTGAGGACCAGCTCGCCGTCGATCTGGAGCGTGCCGGCGTCCTGATTGAAAACCGGGCCGTAGTGCTTGCTGGCGCCCATCACGGTCAGCGTTTTGCCGGCCGCGACGCGAGTGAAGCTCCGGTTGACGTGGTCGCCCGCGGTCGGGGTCAGCACGGTATCCGCGTCAATCAAGATTTGGCCCTCGTTCGTCACCAAGGCGTTGATGTCCCGGGCGCCGCCCGCGCCGGCGGCGCTGTGAATCGTACCGGCGTTCGTCAAATCCCCGGCGCTCAATCGGCTGCCGAAGGCGGGATCGGTGGAGTCGAGCGTGATGGTGCCCGCGTTAATGAAGTTGCCCGACGAGATGTGCGCGTCGTTCACGGGTCCGCCCTGGATCAGCAGGTGGCCGTTCTGGACGAAGGGGCAGGACACGTTCACGTGGTCGAGGATCGTCATCTGGGCGTTATTCGTGAGCGTGCCCGAGCCAGACCAATTGATGTAACTGCGGCAGGTGACCGACCCGTTCTCGAACCGATACGGCCCGTTGACGGGGATTATCCTGGTCGTCGCAAGGAGAACGGTGGCGTCGGGCGAGTCGAGCGTGAACGCCGAAAGCGACCCCATGCCGTTGACCGTGTACGCCGCGCCGGTCGCCGTGATCGAGGCCGTGTCGGCCGGATCGCCGCCGGGCACGCCGGTTGGATTCCACTTCGCCACGTCGGCCCAATCGCCCGACACTGGGCCCGCCCAGGTATAGTCGACCGCGCCTGCCGCGTTCACATCAGCCAAGAACGGCACGCACGCGCCAATCACCGAAGCCGTAACAACGAGCGTTTTCATCAATCCGTCTCCACGGGAAAAGGAGAGCACGCATGGTATGGAGAATGCCGAACGAGAGCCCAATGGGTATCGTTATCCAAGAGGATCTACCACGGTCGTCGCCTCGCGACCGCGAGCAAACCCAGACCGCCGGCGATCAGCATCGCAATGGTCGCGGGCTCGGGCACGCACACGAGCCGGAGCGTGTTGCCGTCGTCGACGTACTGCACGGTCCACAGCCCTCGGTCCTCGGGCGCAAGGGCCAGGCCGTAGTCCGTGATGCCGCGCGTCGTGGTCACCACGTCGAACGCGTCGCCCCACTGCGGCGTGAATCCGTCGAAAAGCTGCACGTCGAGCAGGCCGGCCAGCGCGGCCGTGCCGGTGATGGCCAAGAGGTCGTGGCCCGCCTCGCCGATTTCGATTTCCAGCACGCCGGAATCGGATTGGGCGAACGCCTTGGGCGACTGAAACCCATTGAAGGCAAGCGTCCCGATGGAGAGCCCCGGGGCGAGAGTTCCTTCGTTCATGAACACGCCTTCATTGGCCGGGGGGAAGTACGTCGCCTCCCGAACGTCGATCGTGCCCGCGCCGGAAAACGTGCCGTCCGGCCCGTTGGTGAATTGACGGCACTGCTTCAGCGTCATCGCGGTGTTGTGAAGGCGGAAGACGCCGTTGTTCGTGTACTCGCCGTTGTTCTTGGCGAGCATCACGGGCGTGACGACGTTGACCTCTCCGTTGTTGGTCAGGCTGAGAGCGATGCCGCTCGTGTTGCCGGGAGCCGAGGCCGCGTTGACGTTGAGGAGGCCGGCGTTGACGAGGGTGTCGCCGCTCAGGGCGCCGCCGTATTCGCCGATGGTAATCGTTCCGTGGTTCGTGTGGCTGCCCTGCATCCCCAGCGTGCCGCCGATCCTGCCGGCGATCGTGCCGCTCCAGATCCAGTCGCGCGAGCCGACCGTGATCGTCTGGCCGGCGTGGACGTCGCCGCCGAGGACGCACATGCCGCGAACGAGGAATGCGGCCGGCTCGGTCGCGCCGGCCGCGATATTCAGGTAGTTGATGTATTTTGGATAGGACGAGTCCGCGTCCTCCGTGAACAGCACGGTCCCCAGGATGGTCCCTCCGTTGTAGTTGAACGTGGCGCCGTTGGTGATGGCTAGCGTGCCGTCGATCTGGAGCGTGCCGGCGTCCTGGCTGAAGGTCTGGCCGCCGACAAGGCCAATGTCGTTGTCGCGTCCGGTGATGGTGAGCGTCTTGCCGGGGTCAACCTGAACCATGTTGCGGTTGACGTGTACGCCACCCGATTTGATGAAGGCTGTATCAGCGTACACGAGGATGTCGCCGTCGTTGACCACCGTGGCGTCAATCTCACGGGCACCGCCCGCGCCGGCGAAAGTCATGATCCAGCCCTTGTTGGCCAACGTCCCGTTGAGCACCGTGAGTCGGCTACCGAACAAAGGATCGGTGGAACCGAGCGTAATGTTCCCGATGTTCGTGAAGCCGTTGTCCACGGTGAACCTCGCGCCGGAATAGTAGGTTGAGTTAACGACACTCTTGATATCCAGAATGCCATTTTGCACGAAGGGGCAGTGCATCCAGACGTTGTCGAGGATCGACATCTCCGCGCGGTTTGTTAACGTGCCGCTGCCGGCCCAGGTCATGGAGCGGGCGCAGGCGACCGTGCCGTTCTGAAATACATAGGGTCCGTTGACGGAGACTTGCTGCATCGCGGTCGCCAGCAGCACCGTGGCGTCGAGCGAGTCGAGCGTGAACGCCGAAAGCGATCGCAGGCCGGTCACCGTGTAGGGTACGCCCGTGGCCGCCGTGATCGAGGCCGTGTCGGCCGGATCGGTCCCGGGCACGCCGGTTGGCGTCCACAGGGCCGGGTCGGACCAGTCGCCCGACACGGGGCCCGTCCAGGAATAGTCCGCCGGCGCCGCCACGCCCGGCAAAAACGCGACGCACGCGCCCGCCAATAATGCCGCGATGATGGATTTTCTCACCTCTGGTGCTCCTTGTGATCTCGCCTATCCCGGGAAGAAGACGAAGACGCCTCGATCGATCCGACGCGGCGCTGCGGGAACCGCGCATGTCGGCTCGGAGACCCGACCTGCTGGATCCCTGGCGTCGGCCCAATCAGGCTCCATTGTGTTAGGGTTTAGCCCCCCTGTCAACGGGGTATAATCTGGGCTTATTCTATTTTGCATGAATGCCCTCCCATTGGCGGGGTGGCAAGGTGTTGCGTTCGCTATTCCTCGCCGTCGCGCCAGCCCTCCCAATCTCCGTTGACTCGGGAAACGGTTCTCGCAATACTTCCTCGCGGGGCGGATTGTTCTGGCCGGGGTGTGGCGGATGGTGTACCGCGAGGGTGGACGATGAGCGCAGGGCAGGACGACCTTCGGGCCTACTGTCAGGCCATGGCGCAGCGGGCGAAGCGGGCGGCCGCCGAGCTGGCCCTGGTTACCGGGGCCCAGAAGCAGGCGTGGCTGCGCCGCGGCGCGGATCTATTGGGCGAGCGCGGCGTGGCCCTGGCCGAGGCCAACCGGCTGGACCTGGCCGCCGCGCCCGACTATGGCCTATCCGACGCCCAGATCGATCGCCTGCGGCTCACGCCCGAGCGGATCGAGGCCGTGGCCGCGGCCCTGGTCGAGGTGGCCCAACTGCCCGATCCGGTGGGCGAGATCATCCGCTCGTCGATCCGGCCGAATGGACTTGAAGTGCAAAAAGTGCGGGTGCCGCTCGGGGTGATCTTCTTCATCTACGAGTCGCGCCCCAACGTGACGGCCGACGCGGCCGCGCTGTGCGTCAAGAGCGGCAACGCGGTGATTCTTCGCGGGGGCAAGGAGGCGGCCCATTCCAGCCGGGCGATCGCCCAGATCATGGCCGAGGCGGCCTCCGAGACGGGCTTGCCCGGCGACGCCGTGCAGTTGGTCGACACGCCGGATCGCGACGCGGTGGGCCACTTCCTCAATATGCCGGAGCTGATCGACGTGGCCATTCCCCGCGGCGGCGAGGGGCTCATCCGCCGCGTCACGGCCGAGGCGAAAATGCCCGTCATCAAGCATTTCGCCGGCAATTGCCACGTCTACGTCGACAAGGCGGCCGACCCCGACGTGGCCGTGCGGATCGTCGTCAACGCGAAGTGCCAGCGGATGGGCGTGTGCAACGCGGCGGAGTCGCTCGTGGTCCACGCCGACGTGGCCGGCTCGATCCTGCCGCGGATTGGCGAGGAGCTGGCCAACCGCGGCATCGAGCTCCGCGCCGACGCGGAAGCCAAGCGGCATCTGCCAGGTGCTTTGGACTCGACCGACGAGGATCATCGGACGGAATATCTTGGGCCGGTGATTTCGATCAAGGTGGTCGGGTCGCTGGACGAGGCCATCGAGCACGTCAACGCGTACGGTTCGCGCCATACCGACGCGATCGTCACGCGCGACCTGGACGCGGCCCGCCAGTTCGCCGCGCGGGTGGACAGCTCCGCCGTGATGATCAACGCGAGCACGCGGTTCAACGACGGCGGCGAGTTCGGCCTGGGGGCGGAAATCGGCATCAGCACCGACAAGTTCCACGCCCGCGGGCCTTGCGGCCTGGAGGAGCTGACCAGCTACAAGTACGTGTGTTACGGCACGGGGCAGATACGGGGTTGAAAAGGGCGAGCCGATGAGCGGAGACGTTCTCAGCCAGGCGGAAGTCGAGAGCCTGCTCAGCGCGATGTCGGCCGGGGGCCACCTGGCGACCGAGATGGCGCCGCCGCCGGACATGCCCAAGGCCCCGCCGATGCCCTCGGCGGCCGGCGCCGCGCGCCCCCGCGAGAAGATCACGCCCTACGACTTCAAGCGGCCCGAGCGCGTCGGCAAGGAGCAGATGCGGGCGCTGCAGACGCTGCACGAGGGCTTTGGGCGCAATTTCGCGGCGGGCCTGTCGGCCATGCTCCGCAGCATGGTCGAGGTGAAGCTCACCAGCGTCGACCAGCTCACCTACAGCGAGTTCGTCTTCAGCCTCGAAAACCCCACCTGCTTCAACCTGCTGAAGGCCGAGCCGCTGGAAGGCAATCTGATCCTCGACATCAACCCTTCCATCCTTTACCCCATCATCGACCGCCTGCTGGGCGGGGGGCGGGAAGGCGGGCCGCTTGCCCGCCGACCGCTGACCGAAATCGAGCTGCGCCTGGTCTCGCGGATCACGAATCTCTTCCTCGAAGAGCTCCACCGCGCGTGGGAAAACGTGCTCGACCTGAATCTGGAAGTCATTCGCGTGGAGAGCAATCCGCAGTTGGTCCAGATCGTGCCGCCCAACGAAGTGGTGGTGCTCATCAGTTTCGAGCTCACGATCGGCGAAGTCCGCGGGATGGTGAATTTGTGCATCCCGTACAATACGATCGAACGGATCAGCAGCAAGCTCTCGGCCAACAGTTGGGTGGCGTACGGCCGCCGCGAGGCCACGCCCGACACCATCCGGCAAATCTCCGAAGCCCTGCGCAGCTCGTTGGTCGAGTTGAGGGTGCAGTTGGCCCGCACGAACATTAGCACGGGCGAACTGATCGGCCTGCGCGTGGGCGACGTCATCACGACCGAGCAGGACGTGCACCGGCCGCTTCTGGTCACCGTCGAGGGTCTGGCCAAATTCCTCGCCCAGCCGGGCGCGTACAAAGGCCACAAGGCCGTCTGCGTCGACGAGCAGATCACCAAGCCGCCGCCCTCGGCCGTGAAGTGACATGCACGGCCCAAAAAACAACGCATGGCCAAGCGAGCCTGGCCATGCGCGTGGGGTTCACGTGGCGCGTGCGGCGCGGTTTACGCGCTGGGCACGTGGTTGTGGGGTCGCGGGCCGCCGCGACGTTGCGGCTTCTCGATGGTCCACTCCTTGGTGAGCGTCTCGAATACCTCCGGCGACTCGTAGCGGATGACGTTCGCGCCTTCCGGAATCGGGCCGATCAGGCCGCGAAAGACGGGCAGGCCGCGAAGATCCAGGTCCGTGCTGCAATCGTCCACGCCAACCTGGATGTGCCGTTTCATGATCGCCTCCGTGCTGTCGTAATCTCGAATCAAGATTTTTCCGTCGGTCCCTCGCGTGACAATCCGGAAGGTGTCTTTCTTCATGCGTGCTCCTCGAATGACTCCACCCGCTCGCGGCAATCGAGCGGCTGTACGGCTGGACTACCCGAGGTATCGGCCCATCGACGGGCGGCGGCGGAGCGATTCCACGGCCCGCCACACATCGCGGGCATCCGCACGAACCGGCAGATCGCGCACTTCGGACACGCCCGCTACCAGCCGCGCGGCGGCCCGCTCGAGCCGGGTCCGACTGGCGCGGTTTTTCCAAGCCGAACGCCTCCCACCGCGCGTCCGGCACGAAAACGCCGCGCGTATCGGTTCTTCCGACGCGCCCGGCTGGTCGAAAAGCCCGCGGCCAACGCGGCGGGAGAATCCCCTCACCGTGCGGCCCCTCTCCCGCGAGGCGGGAGAGGGGAGAGTGGAGGCCTTACGCCCGCGGCGCGTCGAGCATGCGGCGGATCTCGTCGACGACGGCCACCGCCGCGGCGGCGAGGTCCTTCTTCTTCTCGATCAACTCGGGCAGGCCCGGGCCGGGGTGCGGCTCGTGAAGCTGCACGTGGAACCGCAGCGAGTTGCCCGTGCCCGAGGGACGAACCGTAAGGTGACTCAAGGGGCTGCCGAGGTAGAGCCGGACGCCCTCGTCGGGGAACTGGAAGTCGTGGGTGGGCTCGTAGATGGCGTCGTATTTGCCGGTGCGGTAGAGAGCCGCGCCCGTCACCTTTCGCCCGGCGATGGTCATGTCGCCGGCCAGGGCAAGCTGGAAGTAGCCCAGCGCGCGGCGGAGGATGTCCTTCTTCTTACGGTCGCCCTGGATGCCGGGGTATTCGCCGTCCAAGGGATCGGGCTCGTAGTGGTTCACGAACAGCCCGATCGCCGGGTCGAGGAAGATCTCGCGGTCGATCAGCTCGAAGAGCGTGGCGCCCCGCTCCTTGGCCCAGGCCGCGATCTCGGCAATGAGAAGCGCGGCCAACGTGCCGTCCTTGTCGCGGACGTGGCCGCCCACGCCGAGCGACCGCGCGTCGGGCGGAGGACCGCCGAGGATGGAAAAACCGTTGCTCTGCTCCATCGCGGCGACGTTGAACGATCGAGCCCCCTGCTTCACGTCCTGATACTCGCAGACGAACGGATGGCACAATTCCGCCCGCGGCGACGTGCGGCCCTCGACCAGGTCGATCACTTCCTTGCCTTCCCACACGTCGCGCACCGCCGCGGCCAGCGCGGCGAAGCCCACCCACGTCTTGATGACGCCCAGGCCGTGCTTGCGCGCCAAGAGCACGATGCTGTCGGACGTGGTGTGCGACAGGACGATGAACTTTTTATCCGCGTCCAGCACCCGGCCGTGCCGCTCGATCTCGCGTTGGAACCGGTACCACAGCACCAGCGCCCACATGCTGTCGGCCGACAGAAGCGTCCAATCCTCGCCGCCGCAAAGCGATCGTTGATCCTGGGGCACCTTGACCACCACGCCGCAGCGGTCGGCGTCCGGGTCGGTTCCGATCAAGATATCCACGTCGTCGAAGCTGCCCAGGTCTTTCTGGTCCTCAAACGCCTTGACGGCCGTCTTGGCGGCGCGAGGGTCGCCGGGATCGGGCTGCTGCTCCTTGCCGGCCTCGCTCGAAAACGACGGAAAGAGGCCGTTTAAGTCATTCAGCCCGCCGTGCGTAATCACCCGCACGTCGTTAAAGCCCACCTCCTTCAACAGCCGCGGCACGGCCCGGCGGCCCGCCCCGTGGAACGCGCAATACGCGATGCAAAGCGGCGAGGCCGAGGCCTTCTGCCGCTTGGCCAGGTCGGGCGTGAGCAGAAAGGACTTGACGTGCTCGCAGTGGGCGCGATGTACGTTGATGATGCGGTCCTCCCGGCCCAGATAGTCGAAGTCGGGCAGAGGTTCGTTTCCACCCAGAAAAACGAGCTTATCCCGCGGCGCCTCGGCAAAGGGCATCCGCCGCGCGTCGGCCGGGCGGGCCTTGGCGATGTGCTGCTCGTACATCTCGTCCCGCTGCTTGGGGTCGAACTGCGACCCGTTCGCGCAGGATAGCTTGTACCCGTTGTAACGGTAATCGTTGTGGCTGGCCGAAATCAGAATGCCGATGTCGCCCTTGATCTCGCTATAGGGAATCGCAAAGGTCATCTCGGGATACGGACAGGGCTCGTCGAAGAAGTAGACCGTGTAGCCGTAGTAGAGGAATAGTTCGGCGATCGCTTGGGCAAAGTCCTGCCCGCGGATGCGGCTGTCGTAGCCGATCACCACGCGGTCCAGCGCCGGCCGCTGCTGCTTGCCGAACTTGGCCACGCCCACCGATGTCAAGAGAAACACGACGTCGTTCATCGTGTTCGTGCCCTTGAGGATGGGCGCGCCGATCCCCTCGGCGGCCAATTGCTCGATGGCCTTCTTGTGGAAGGCCATCATGCCGCGGATGCCGCCCGTGCCGAAGCGGGCCGGCTGGCGGAAGGCGTTCACCAGGTCCTCCCAACGCTCCTCGGCAATGGCTCGGCGGAGCCCTTCGGGCAGATGGGGCGAGATGGCCGCGATCGACTCGTCCTGGAGCCACTCGGCAAGCCGCGCCACCACGTTGCGGTTGGCCTGCTCGTACGATTGCTGGTCGATCTGGCCCGCCGCCCGGGCGTTTTGCAGAAAACCGTCGATTCCGCGCCGTGCCGCGTCCAATCCGCCGTGTGCGCCTTGTTCTGACATGGGGCAGCCTTTCCCGTTCGCTTGCGTGACTTCTGACCGTCCAGCCGGACCCGAAGCCCGGATTCTAACAAACCATCCCGCCTGGGGTAGTGTAGGCCGGAGGGCGTATCCAAGCGGGGGGCCGGCACGTCCGCAAGACAATCACCCGTAGGTCAGGCTGTGCCTGACGGACTCCTGCCGATTTGGCAGGGCACGCGTCCCCGTGGTGGCCGAGGTCCTTCAGAACGGCGTCTGATCCAGCCGGACGCGCTCTTTATAAACCATTGCCAATATGCGTCTTATGGCGATTTCGGCACGCTCGCCGCCCGGTTGGACCGCATTGGCACCCGACTTGCACCTTCAGCACGAGGACGTATCCTTCCGAGACCCTCTGTCGGGGCTCGCTGGAGCCAGTGCGATGCCAGCCACCTTTCTGCCATCCCTGCTCATCACGGACGACGACGCGGCGCTGCGCGAGACGCTCCGCAGCGTGTTCGAGCCGTTGGGGTGTCGCACCCTGCTGGCCGGCGACGGCGAGGAAGCCCTGCGGATCGTGAAGACCCAAGAGGTGCATGTCGTCCTCTTGGACATGCACATGCCCCGAATGACGGGCTTGGAGACCCTCCGGATGGTCCGTCAATTCCGGGCGATTCTGCCGTGCATCCTGCTATCGGCCCAGTTGGATGAGGTGCTGGCCGAGCAGGCGCGGCGCGAGCGGGCGTTCTCGGTGCTCCGCAAGCCCGTCAGCCGAGGGCAGTTGGTCGGCGTGGTCACCCAAGCCCTGCAGCGGACGTACAACTGGCACGCCACGGTGTAGCCCGTGACGCGGAATCCCGTGCAGGTCCCGCGATGGGTCAGGGCTCAACCGAGCCGGCGCCGCAATCCCACGACCCCCAGGGCCAGAAGACCCGCGATCGCCGCCGCGAGCACCGAAGGCTCGGGAATCGTGCCCACGCGGAACCCGATGTCGCAGGACCAGGAGATGTGCTCCTTGGTCGGCAAGGCCTGATAGCGATAGGTGGCCGCGAGGCGATCCACGGAATCGCCGAACGCGCCGCCCCGCAGACCGCGCTTCTCTCCGATGACGGCCTCGTTCCATTCCCAGACGTTGCCGCCCTGGTCGAACGTGCCGTAGGCGCTGGGGGAGTGTTCGCAACCGCCAACCGGCGCGAAGCCAACGCCCGATGAGCGCCACACGTTCGCCGTATTCCCGGGATCTGGGTCCGACATGTCGGAGCTGGGTTCCTCGTTGCTTGCCGTTGGGTAGGCCCAGTAGTTGGCCGTGTCGCCGTCGCCGCAATGGTAGGCCGCCTTGTACCATTCGTCCTCGTTGGGCAGGAAATACGCGGCGCCCGGCTTGCGCGTGACGGCCATGAGCGCCGCGTCCGTCGTCGCGCCGTTGAGGAAATACGAGCCATCCTCGGTCGTGCCGAGGCCCTGCTCGCCCGTGGGCTGGTCGTTGGCCAGCCAGTTGCAGAACCGAGCCGCATCACCCCACGAAATGTTGCCAACAGGCAGATTGGCTTTGTCTTCCGAGACCGTGTACTGGTAGTTGCCCGCCGAACCGCCTCGGATAATGCCCGGCTTGTATAATGCCCCTTGCATGTTGTAGTTCCACAAGCCGTAGGGGTCCGATGTCCTCGCCACGGCGTTGAGGAACTCGGTGTACTGCGCGGCGGTCACCTCATACTTGCCGATGCCAAACGTGCGATCAACCGCGCCGTAGCCGGTCGCGTCGGGTCCGTTGCCCGGATTGTCCACGGTGACGAATTCCAGACTGTAGGCCCCGCCCGACATCGAAAAGACATCTGCCGAGACCGCACCGGCCATCAATGTGCAGAGAATGCCGCATCCGACCAACGCAATCCCATTGTGGCGATACATGGCTGAACCACCCTTATGAAGTCTGTTGCGTTACAGCCCGGTGGCAACAAAACCGGATCATGCCACCCCACCTGACAAGAAAACTGCCCCCAATATACCCACCCCGTCGCGCCGATCAAGCGTTTTATCGCAGCCAGGCGACACTTCTTGCGACAGCCACTCCATCGGGTGGAATTGACTCCGTCGCGAGAATCGCTTTCCGCGCGGGGGGTATCGCTCTGGCGGAGCGAACTTCCCGCTTCGGGCCTTGTCCAAGCTGGGGGTGGCCCATACCATGCAATTTTTGGCTTCCTTGGAGGAACCCGGCCCATGCGGCACGTCTTGTCGGCCTTGGTGCAGAACCGGCCCGGGGTGCTTTCGCACATCTCGGGCATGCTCGCCTCGCGGGGATATAACATCGACAGCCTCGCGGTGGGCGAGACGGAGGACCCCGATCTGTCGCGGATGACCTTCGTCATCGTCGGCGACGACAGCGTCCTGGAGCAAGTCCGCAAGCAGCTTGAGAAGATCGTCACCGTCGTCCGCGTCGATGACATCAGCTCGCAGGACTACGTCGAACGCGATCTCATGCTCATCCGCGTGGCCGCCGCCCGAGGACAGCGCAGCGAGGTCCGCGAGCTGACCGAGGTTTTCCGCGGGCGGATCGTCGACGTCTCGGCCGACATGGTCATGATCGAAATCTCCGGCCAGGAACGCAAGGTTCAAGCCTTCATCGACTTGATGCGCCCCTTTGGCATCGTCGAACTCGTGCGGACCGGCCGGATCGCCATGGTCCGCGGAACCAACCACGCCTCGAAAGCCCAGGCCAAGGACGCCGAGGCGTAGGGCCGCTTGCATTCACCGTTCACCCTTTACGTTTGAGGAGCGTTCAACATGCCGGCCGAGGTCTATTACGATAAGGACGCGGATCTGGGACTTCTGAAGGGCAAGACCATCGCCATCCTGGGCTATGGGTCCCAAGGCCACGGCCACGCGCAAAACCTCCGCGACAGCGGCTGCGACGTGATCGTCGCCGAGCTGGAGGGCACGCCCAACCACGAGCAGGCCGTCAAGGACGGATTCAAACCCCTCTCGGCCGCCGAGGCCACCAGGAAAGCCCACATCATCACGATCCTCCTGCCCGACGAAGTGCAGGCCGACGTCTTCCGCGCGGAGGTCCGCGACAACCTCGCGCCGGGCAAAGTCCTCGTCTGCGCGCACGGCTTCAACGTCCACTTCAACCAGTTCAAAATTCCCGACGGCGTGGCCACCATCCTCGTCGCGCCCAAGGGCCCCGGCCACCTCGTCCGCTCCGAGTTCGTCAAGGGCGGCGGCGTCCCCTGCCTCATCGCCCTGGGACCCGGCGCCGACGACAAATCGCGCAAGGTCGCCCTGGCCTACGCCAAGGGCATCGGCGGCACGCGGGCGGGCGTGCTCGAAACCACCTTCGCCGAGGAGGTCGAGACGGACCTGTTCGGCGAGCAAGTGGTCCTCTGCGGCGGGCTTACCGCGCTGATCAAGGCCGGCTACGAAACCCTGGTCGAGGCCGGCTATCAGCCCGAGATGGCCTACTTCGAGTGCATGCACGAGGTGAAGCTCATCGTCGATCTGCTCTACCAGGGCGGCATGAACTACATGCGTTACAGCGTGTCGAACACGGCCGAATACGGCGACTACACCCGCGGCCCGCGGATCGTCACCGACGAGACGAAGGCCGAGATGCGCCGGATCCTCGCCGAGATCCGCAAGGGCGAGTTTGCCCGCGAGTGGATCCTCGAAAACAAGGCCGGCGCGGCGTCGTTTCTCGCCCTGCGCCGCCTGGAGCGCGAGCACCCCATCGAAGAAGTCGGCCGCCGCCTCCGCCGCCTCATGCCCTGGATCAACGCGAAGGAAGTGTGACGTTGGGGGCGGTGTGGCGAGGACGCACGCGGGACTTGGGGCGAGGGCGCACGTCTCCCCTCGCCCGCTTGCGGGAGAGGGGCCGGGGGTGAGGGGATTCGCCTCACTTGGGAGCGTGCCACCCACAACCGGCGTGTTGCCCGCGGCCTAACCACCGCCCCCCCGCACGGCCGCCAGGTGCTCCTTGAGAAACCGGGGCAGATCGCCGCGGGCGAGGTCCGCGCCGTTGCGGAAGCGAAGCCGCAGCGCGTCGCGGCCGTCGGACTGCGGGAGTAGCTCGGCCTCGTGGCCGAGGTCCTTGATCCGCCCCAGCGGAAACCGGCCCGCCGGGCCATAGAGCACCACGTGGACCGCGTCCACCTTCTTGGTGAGCACGGTGAGCCAGGGGCCCTCGACGCCGGGCAGCGTGAAGTGGACCAGTTGCTTCGCGGTCCACGCAAACTCGCCGCGGCCGGCCGTCTTTTCCACCAGCGCGCACACGCTCTCCAGCGTGTCGGCGTGCCAGGCCGGCGTCTTACCCCGGGGGAAGCCCTTGTGCAGGAAGTGCCATTTGCGGCCCAGGGCCTTCCAGGGCATCAGATCCGAAGGCTTCTTCTCGGCGTGCTGGACAAACCGCCGGAATCCGTCGATCGCCCGATCCAAAAACTCCCAAAACGCCGGCCGGTCGATCTCGGCGAAGTTGTGCACGCGCAGCTCGACCTCTTGCCACGGGCCGGCGAGGTTGCCGCAGCGCACCCGCGGCTCCGTGCCGTAAAGCGGCAGCTCGGGCACGTCGTTGAGCGGCTTCAGGTCGAGCCGTTCGACCAGATCGTCGCGGCGGAACGTGCTCCGCGCGATCCGGAACTTCATCTTCAGAAGCCACTCTTCCGCCGTTAGCGCGTGGAAGAACCAGCCGAGCGATTTTTTCTCCGGGCGGATCTCGACGATGGTCCGCTCGCTCCAGTCCGTGGGCCCGAACAGATTGGCCTGCTCGATCCGATCGACCACCTCGGCCAGGATCCGCCCGTCCCAGCGGCACGGCCGACCGTTGTGGCCCACGCGATCGCGCGTGTGCCACCGCCGCCCGTCCGCTTCCCAGGGCATCCGCGTCTGGCCGCCCACCTCGGCGATGTCCAAGTCGCCCTGGCGCGTGCGGCCCTCGCGGACGAAATCGTGCGCCTTGCGCGGCTCGCGCGGTCCGGCGGCCAGCACCGGCGCGAGGGCCTCGCCCGTGTGGGAACGCAACATGTCATTCTGAGCGAGTCCGTCACTCTTTTTGCGTCCGTCATTCTGAGCGGAGCGAAGAATCCGCTTCTTTTTGAGATCCTTCGCTTCGCTCAGGATGACGGCCGCGCCGCGCTTCGGTTGAACTGCCGTCGTCTTCCGTCGTGCACGCGGTTGTTCCGCGGTGTTTGTCTCGGACGCCCGCAAGCCGCGTTGGGCGACCTGTTCCGGCGTGCCGGCGGCCACGACGTAGCCACCATCGTCGCCGGCTTCGGGGCCTAGGTCGATTACCCAGTCGGCTGTCTTGATCACGTCCAGATTGTGCTCGATCACGACGACCGTGTTGCCCAGCTCGACCAGCCGGTTGAGCACGTCCAACAGCTTGGCCAGATCGTCGAAGTGCAAGCCCGTCGTGGGCTCGTCGAGCAAATAGAGCGTGTTGCCCCCCTCGGGCCGCGCGAGTTCCGCGGCCAGCTTCACGCGCTGCGCTTCGCCGCCGGAAAGCGTCGGGGCCGACTGGCCCAGCGTCAGGTAGTCCAGCCCCACGTCCGAGAGCGTCTGCAGGATCCGGCGGATCTTCGGGATGTTGGCGAACAGCCGCAGGGCCTCGCCGCAGGGCATGTCCAAGACGTCGGCGATCGACTGGCCGTGGTACTTTACCTCCAGCGTCTCGCGGTCGTAGCGTTTGCCGCCGCAGGCATCGCACTCGACCCACACGTCGGGCAGGAAGTGCATCTCGATCTTGAGTTGCCCATTGCCCTCGCACTTCTCGCACCGCCCGCCGGGCACGTTGAAGCTGAACCGCCGCGCCGTGTAGCCGCGCACTCGGGCCTCGGGCAGTTGGGCGAAAAGTGAGCGAATCAAGTCGAACACGCCGGTGAACGTGGCCGCGTTCGACGTGGGCGTTTGCCCCAGCGGCTGCTGGGTCACCTGAATCACCTTGCTGATCCGCTCCACGCCGCGCAGGGCGTCGTGCGCGCCGGAGAACGCCTTGGCCCGATGGAGCGTCCGGGCAAGTTCGGCGTGGATCACGTCGTCCACCAGCGAACTCTTGCCGCTGCCGCTCGGGCCGGTGACCACCGTGAACGTGCCCAGCGGAATCCGCGAGTCGATGTTCTTGAGGTTGTGGTGCCGCGCCCCGAGCACTTCGAGCCATCCGCCGCCGGGCGGCGTGTCATCCTCCGAGCGTATCCGCCGATTCGTCGGCACGGGAATCGCCCGCTTGCCCGAGAGATACGGTCCGGTGACCGACTGGCGCCGCCGGGCGATTTCCTCGGGCGTGCCTTGCGCGACGATCTGGCCGCCGAGCCGCCCGGCGCGGGGGCCGAAGTCCAACAGTCGGTCGGCCCCGCGGATCACCTCGCGGTCGTGCTCGACCAAAAGGAGCGTGTTGCCCAGGTCGCGGAGCTTATGAAGCGCCGCGATCAGCCGGCGGTTGTCGCGGGGATGCAGCCCGATGGTCGGTTCATCCAGCACGTAGAGCACGCCGCACAGTCCGCTTCCGACCTGGGCGGCCAGGCGGATCCGCTGCATTTCGCCGCCGGAGAGCGACGGCGCGGGCCGCGCGAGCGTCAGGTACTCCAGCCCCACGTCCACCAAAAACGTCAGCCGGTTGACCACCTCGCGGGCCACCTCGCCGGCGATCTGCCGCTCGACTTCATCCGGCTGCCACTGGCGGAACTCCTCGAGCACCGCGCCCAGCGGCTTGCGGCAGATCTCGTCGATCGTCTGCCCGCGAAAGCGCACGGCCGCCGCGTCGTCGCGCAACCGGCTCCCGCCGCACTCGGAGCATTCCACCTCGTCCACCAGATGCTCAAGCTGCCCGCGCAAACGCACCGACAGCCGGGCGGCCTCGTCCAGGGCGGGGTAGAGCCCCTTATACTGGAATCGCAAGACCGTCTGCGCGTGCTTGCCCGCGCCCGCGCGGACGTCGAACCACTGCGTCCCCGATCCGTGCAGGATCACGCGGCGATGCCGCGCGGCGAGTTGCTCGTAGGGCACGTCCACCGGCACGCCCGTGCCGTGGGAGAACGCTTCGAGCATCCGCTGGAACAGCCGGCTGTCCGTCCTGGGCCAAAGATCCACGGCGCCCTGGGCCAGCGTCTTCTTCGTGTCGTGCAGCAGAGCCGCCGGATTGGCGCCGATCTGGGTGCCCAGCCCTTCGCACGCGGGGCACCAGCCCAAGGCGCTATTGAACGAGAAGTGGTGCGGGGCCAAGGGCTCGAAGCTCCGCCCGCAACCGTCGCAGGCGTAGTGCTGGCTGTGCGTCTGGACCGGCCAATCGGGCTCGGGCCGGTCCTCGCACACGTGGGCCACGCGCAAGACGCCCGCCCCCAGCGACAGAGCGTTCTCCACGCTGTCGGCGATCCGGCTGCGGGCGTCGTGCTGGACGGTCACGCGATCCACCACCACCTCGACCGCGTGCCGCCGTCGGCGATCGATCAAGGGCGCCTCGTCGATCGGATAGGTCTGGCCGTCGATCCGCACCCGGACGTACCCCGACGAACGGATCTCCTCGAAAAACGTCTCGTATCGCTCGCCCACCTGGATCTCCAGCGGCGCCATGAGGTGCAGCTTCGTGCCCTGCGGCAGGGCCATGATCTTGCCGATGATCTCGTCGGCCGACTGCGTGCCGATGGGCACGTTGCACTCGGGACAATAGGGCTGCCCCAGCCGGGCAACCAGGATCCGCAGGTAGTCGTAGATCTCCGTCACCGTGCCCACCGTGCTGCGGGGCGTGTGCCCCGCATGCTTCTGCTCGATGGCCACGGCCGGCGACAGGCCCTCGATCTGATCGAGCTTGGGCTTTTGCATCTGGCCGACGAACTGCCGGGCGTAGGCGCTTAGGCTCTCGACGTAGCGGCGCTGGCCCTCGGCGTAGATCGTGTCCATGGCCAGCGAGGTCTTGCCCGAACCGCTCACGCCGCAGCAGACCGTCATCCGATCGCGCGGCACGTCGACGTCCACGCCCTTGAGGTTGTGCTGCCTCGCGCCGCGGACGCGGATGGCCTCGATCGGGCGGGATCGAGCGCCGCGTTTTCGCGCCGCCGGCTTGCGCCGATGCGGCGCCGACCCATCCAGCGCGCCGCGGAGCACCCGGCCCGTGTGCGACTCCTTGACGCGAGCGACCTCTTCGGGCGTGCCCGCCGCGACGATCCGCCCGCCCTCCTCGCCGCCTTCGGGCCCCAGGTCGATGATCCAATCGGCGGTCTTGATGACTTCGAGATTGTGCTCGACCACCAGCACGGTGTTGCCCGCCTCGACGAATCCATCCAGCACCCGCAGCAAGAGCTCGATGTCGGCGAAGTGCAGGCCCGTGGTCGGCTCGTCCAAGAGGTAAAGCGTCCGGCCGGTGCTCTTCTTGACCAGCTCGCGGGCGAGTTTCACCCGCTGGGCCTCGCCGCCGGAGAGCGTGGGCGACGGCTGACCCAGCTTCATGTAGTCCAGGCCGACGTCGTGAAGCGTCTGGAGCTTGTGGTGGATCTTGGGCATGTTTTCGAAATGGGCCAGGGCCTCCTGGACGTCCATTTCGAGCACCTGGGCGATCGACTTGCCCTTGAACTGCACCTGGAGCGTCTCGCGGTTGAAGCGGTGGCCCTTGCACACGGGGCAGGTCACCCACACGTCGGCCAGGAAGTCCATCTCGAGCCGCGTGGACCCGTTGCCCTCGCACGCCTCGCAACGCCCGCCGGAGACGTTGAAGCTGAACCGGCCGGGCTTGTAGCCCCGGGCCTTCGACTGGGGAAGCTGGCAGTAGAGGTGGCGGATCTCGTCGAACACCTTGATGTACGTGCCGGGGTTGCTCCGCGGCGTGCGGCCGATGGGCGACTGGTCGATGGCGATCATCTTGTCGAGGTGTTCCAGTCCCTCGATCGCCCGATGCTCGCCCGGCTGGCCCAGCCCGCCGTTCAGGTCGCGCCGCAGGGCCTCGACGAGGATATCGCTGGCCAGCGAACTCTTGCCCGAGCCGGACACGCCCGTGACGCACACGAGCCTTCCTAGCGGGATCTCGACGTCGATGTCTTTGAGGTTGTTGTGCGTCGCGCCGCGGACGATGAGCCGGTGGCCATTGCCCGAGCGGCGCCGCTCGGGGACGGCGATGGCGCGCTTGCCGGAGAGAAACGCGCCCGTGATACTTTCGGGCTCTTTCACCACGCGATCGGCCGGACCGGCGGCCACGACGTGCCCGCCGCGCACTCCCGGGCCGGGGCCGAAATCGACCACGTGATCGGCCGCCCGCATGGTCTCCTCGTCGTGCTCGACCACCACCACCGTGTTGCCCTGATCGCGAAGCCGCGCGAGCGTGGCCAGCAGCCGGTCGTTGTCGCGGGCGTGCAGGCCGATGGACGGCTCGTCCAGGATGTACAGCACGCCGACCAGCCCGCAGCCGATCTGCCCGGCCAAGCGGATCCGCTGCATCTCGCCGCCGGAGAGCGTCGGCGCCGTGCGATCGAGCGTGAGGTAGTCGAGCCCCACGTCGGTCAAGAATCCCAGCCGCCCGCGGATCTCCTTCAGCGCGTCCTCGGCGATGACCCGGCCGGTGGCGTCCAGTTCCAGCGCGGTGAAGAACTCCTTCACGGCGGTGACCGGCATGGCGCAAAGCCGCGGCAGCGACCGCGCCGGCGCGTCGGCAAACGCCGGCGAGGCGGTGGTGAGCGTCACCGCGCGGGCCTGTGGGTTGAGCCGCTCGCCCTGGCACGGACCGCACGGGATCACCCGCATGTACTTCTCCAGCGCCCGGCGCTGCATCCGGCTGCGGGTGTTGCGGTATTGCGAGAGGAGCTTGGGGATGATCCCCTCGTATTTGCCGCCCCACTTGCGCCCGGAGGAGCCCGCCCGCCAGGTGAACGTGATGTGCCGATCGCCCGTGCCGAACAAAAGGTCGCGCCGCACCCGCTCGTCCAACTCTTCCCAGGCGGTTTCGAGGATCGTGCCGGGCTCGAGGGCGTACTCGCGTTCGAGCGTGTCGGCCACGCCGCGGAAGATGTGCCGGCGCCATCGGCCCATCTGACGCCATCGGCCGATCAGCTCGACGCAGCCCTGTTGGAACGACTTGGCCGGGTCGGCGATCAGGCGGTCCGGATCGAATCCGTAGATCTCGCCCAGCCCGTCGCACGCCAGGCACATGCCCTGCGGACTGTTGAAGCTGAACATCTGCGGGCTGGGCGGCTCGAAGCTCCGCCGGCAGTGCGTGCAGGCGTAGTGGGCCGACAGGCTCACGTCCTGCCCGCCCTCCTCGCCAGCCACGATCAGATTGCCCTCGCCGAGCTTCAAGGCCAGTTCGACCGCCTCGGCCATCCGGGCGCGGACCTTCGCGCCGACCGCGAGCCGGTCGACGACCACCTCGATGTTGTGCCGCATCTGGCGGTCGAGGTTCAGATCGTCGCCCAGGCGGACCACGCGGCCGTCCACCCGGGCGCGGACAAACCCTTGCCGGCGCAAGTCGGCGAACAGGTCGCGGAACTCGCCCTTCTGCGTGCGGATCAAGGGCGCGAGCACGAGGATCGCCGTCCGATCCGGCAGGCCGAGGATCTGCTGGAGGATCTGCTCGCGGGTCTGCGCTTCGAGGGCCCGGCCGCACTCGGGGCAATGCCCTCGGCCCACCCGGGCGTACAGCACGCGGAGGAAGTCGTAGATCTCCGTGATCGTGCCGACCGTGCTGCGGGGGCTTTGGCCCGTGGACTTCTGGGCGATCGAAATCGACGGGCTCAGGCCCTCGATCGAGTCCACCTCGGGCTTGGGCATCTGGCCCAAGAACTGCCGGGCGTAGCTCGACAGGCTTTCGACGTAGCGCCGTTGCCCCTCGGCGTAGAGCGTGTCGAACGCCATCGAGCTCTTGCCCGACCCGCTCACCCCCGTGAAACAAATCAGCCGGTTGCGGGGCAGCACCAGGCTGACGTCTCGCAGGTTGTGCTCCCGCGCGCCGGTGATAACGATATCCGAGGCAGCCATGACTTCCAGTTCCGGCCGGGGGGTGCCCACGTCGGCGAATCCTGGATTTTACCGCACATGTGTACAGGGGGCAAGACATCGGCGGCGCGAGGTCAACCTTGCCCAAACGGCTCTGGGTGCCATGTCCACGTTTGCGTGGACATGCCGGCATCTCCCCTCTCCCGCCGTGCGGGAGAGGGGCTGGGGGTGAGGGGATTCGAGACGCGCGCACCCCACGGCATCGGCCTTGCCGGGCTGCCTAGAATTGACCGTTAGCGGTAGTGGCCTCAGGCCTTCGCGCGGCGAACGGCCAGGAGGGTCAAATCGTTTTTTTGCCAGAAAGGGACTGAAATGCGATACATGAGATCCGGTTTTGGCGTGGCGGTGGCCGTGGCGTTGTTGGCAGCCGTGGCCCAGCGGGGGGCGGCCGCGGTCGTGGTGCTCAAGCCCGACCCCGTCGCGGGGAAGGACGCGCAGCTTATTGGCGGAATCGATAGCGCTACCAATTCCGGCGCGTTTCCCTATCTCATCACTAATATCGTCGACAACGCCCGCTCGATCGGGCTGATCGAATTCGCGCTGGGGATCGTTCCGGCTGGCTCCACGATCAACTCCGCCACGCTGTCGCTCTTACACAGCTTGAACCGAAGTCTAAACAGCCAATACGACATCTTCCGCGTGACGTCGTCATGGGATGAATCCACCGTCACGTTCAACACGGCGCCGACGTTCGATCCGGTGGCCGCCTCCTCCTTGACGATTCCCGACAGCAGTGTCGACTTGTACAGGAATTGGAACGTAACCGGCCTGGTGCAGGGCTGGGTGGACGGAACGTACAGCAACTTCGGAATGTGGATCGAGGAGATCCCCGTCCAAGGATCGGCGACCGCCTTCTTCCGATCGTCCGACTCGTCCGAGCAGTTTCGGCCCATCCTTACGATCGACTACACGCCCGGGGCGGTTCCCGAGCCCGCCGCGCTGGCGATCTGGTCGCTACTTGGCGTTTTTGGGTTGGTGGCCGCGTGGCGGCGACATAAACGGGCCGCGTAGGCGTCCTTCGTCCGCTTGGATGGCCCCCTTGCCATGCGCCGCCGGCCGCGCGACAATAACGGCGCAATTCGCGTGTTTTTCGGGGACGCACAAAGGGTCGGGGACGCACAAAGGGACGCACAAAGGGACAGAACTATTTTGCGACAAAACAGTTCTGACCCCTTTTGAAAACGCATAGCGGATCAAGTTGCCCTTTCGATGAAGTGCCGCTTTGGTTCCCCCTTTCGGCTCGAAGTCCTAAGCCGGTCTCCCCGTCAACGGGCTGGACTGCGGTTTTGGAATACGGCCCGCCGACCCGCCCCCTGGCTTGACACCGCCGCACCGGGGGCGTCTACTGGCGGTCGATTGGGGCGAGGCGCGGGCCTCGGTGTGCCCCCCTGCCTGAAGCTGCCTGCCCTACACATTGCCCCTCCGTTAGGGCCCCTTCACGCGGGCCCTGCCGCCTTATTCCGTTTCCTTCCGAAGGAGTGTCGCCATGATCCGCTTCCGCGCAGGCGCGTGCGTTCGATGGACCGTTTTGGTCGCGACCATTTGCCTTCTGTTCCTGGCCTCTGCACAGGCCTGGGCGGTCGAGGTCCTGCCGGACGAAATGGCCGAGGCGGGCCGGTGGGCGGACGCGCGATTTCAGGCCAAGGCCGAGCCGGTAGACGCCCAGCCGGGGATCTTCGTCCGGGCGAATCACGACCCCGTGCACCGCAACGCCCGGGGCGGCCAGCCGCTGGCCCTGGGCGAGGCGCGATTCACCCGGGGGCTCTACTGCCACGCGCCCAGCGACGTGGTCGTCCGTCTGCCCGGGCCGGGCAAGACGTTCGAGGCCACGGTCGGCGTGGACAGCAACGATCAGACGCGGCCCGGTCGCGGAAGTGTCGTGTTCTCGGTCGAAGTGGCCGGCAAGGAAGCCTATCGCTCCGAGTTGATCCGCGAGGGCATGCCGGGCACACCGATCGCCGTGCCGCTGGGCGGCGCGAGCGAGCTGGTGCTCAAAGTGTCCGACGGCGGCGACGGGATCTCGTGCGATCAGGCCGACTGGGCCGACGCCCGCGCGACGCTGGAAGACGGCACGGTCGTCTGGCTGGGCGACTTGCCGATGGTGGCCGGCGAGTCCGGACTGTTCGCGACCGACCCGCCGTTCTCGTTCACCTACGGCGGCAAGCCGTCGGCCGAACTGCTGGCCCAATGGCCCTGCCGGCGCGAGATCCGCTCGCTGGACAACAATCGTCGCGGGCACACGCTCGTATGGACCGATCCCGAGTCGAAGCTCGAGGTCCGCTGCGAGGCGATCGAGTATCTCGATTTCCCGACGGTCGAATGGACGCTGTACTTCAAGAACGCCGGCCATGCGGACTCGCCCATCCTGGAGAACATTCAGGCGTTGGACATCGCGTGGAATCGGGGGCCGATCGGCGAATTTGTTTTGCACCACGCGGTCGGCTCGCTGGCCAGTCCGTCGGACTACGGGCCGCTGGTGACACCGCTGGGACCCGGGGCGACCAAACGGCTGGCCGCGGCGGGCGGGCGACCGTCGAACACGGAGATGCCCTACTTCAATCTGGACTGGGGCTCGCGCGGCATGATCGTCGTCGTCGGGTGGCCCGGCCAGTGGGCGGCCAACATGACCCGCGACGCCGGGACGTCAATCCATCTGGTGGCCGGCCAGGAGCTGACGCATTTCAAGCTCCTGCCGGGCGAGGAGGTCCGCTCGCCGCTGGTGCTCCTGCAATTCTGGCACGGCAACCGGGTCCGCTCGCAGAACGTGTGGCGGCGCTGGATGCGGGCCCACGGGATGCCCAAGCCCGGCGGCGAGTTGCCCCCGCCGATGGTCGTGGCCGGCAGCTCCCGCGCGTACGAGGAGATGATCGGGGCCACCGAGGCCAACCAGATCATGCACATCGACCGGTATCGCGAGGAGAAGATCCCGATTGCCTACTGGTGGATGGACGCCGGCTGGTACGTCCAAGAGCACGGCTGGCCCCAGGTCGGCACGTGGGAGGTGGACCCGAAGCGATTTCCCAAGGGCCTCCGCCCCATCAGCGACCACGCCCACGCCAAGGGGATGAAGATCCTCGTCTGGTTCGAGCCCGAACGAGTGGCCGCCGACACGTGGCTGGCGAAGAACCATCCCGAGTGGATCCTGGGCGGGGCCCAGGGCGGGCTCTTGAATCTCGGCAATCCCGAGGCGTGGAAATGGCTCGTCGAGCACGTCGATCTCCTCATCACCGAGCAGGGCATCGACCTGTATCGCCAGGATTTCAACATGGACCCGCTGGACTTCTGGCGGCGCAACGACGCCCCGGACCGGCAAGGCATCACCGAGATCCGCCACGTCACCGGCTATCTGGCCTATTGGGACGCGCTGCGCAAGCGACACCCGAACATGCTCATTGACTCGTGCGCCTCGGGCGGGCGGCGCAACGATCTGGAGACGATGCGTCGCGCCGTGCCGCTGTGGCGAACCGACCACCCCTACGTGCCGATCTCGCAGCAGTGCATGACGCACGGCATCTCCTTCTGGCTTCCGTACCACGGGACGGGCACGGTGGCCTGCGCCAACGTGGGCTACTACGGCGGCGGGGTCACGCCGGTCGAGCCGTATGTGTTCTGGAGCAACGTCGCGCCGAGCACCGGCCTGGGCATCGACATCCGCGAGCGCGGGCTGGATTACGACGCGCTGCGCCGGCTCATCGGCCAGTGGCAGGAGATCAATCCGTGTTACGCCGGGGATTTTTATCCCCTGATGCCCTACACCCAAACCGGCGACGTGTGGGCGGCCTGGCAATTCGACCTGCCGGAAGAAGGCCGGGGCATGATCCAGGCGTTCCGCCGCGCGGACAGCCCCTACCAGAGCGCCCGCTTTCCACTCCAAGGGCTTGTACCCGACGCCAAATACGAAGTCGCCAACGTCGACGGTTCGCAAGCCCGCGAGGCCACGGGCGCGGAACTCATGACCCAGGGCGTCCTGATCCAGATCGACGACAAACCCGGCGCGGCGGTGATGACCTATCGGCGCAAGCCGTGACCGGCGAGCATGCCCCGGGCTTCGCGCCGGGGTAACACGGGATTTCGCGAGTGTGTCACGGGATTCGCCCGTGCTCGCGTTGGGCAGGCAACAGGATGAGACAACAACCGCATGGCCGGACGCCGCTACAACCGCGCGTCGAACGCGGCCACCACGGGGGCGTGATCGGAGGGGCTCGCGCCCTTGCGCTCGGCGCGGTCGACGGCGGCCTCCGTCGAACGCGACGCCAGCGGCTCGGTGGCCAGGATGTGATCCAGCCGCAGGCCACGGTTTTTGGGAAACGCCAGCTGGCGGTAGTCCCACCACGAGTAGACGCCGCCGTCGGGATGGTGCTTGCGGACCACGTCCACCAGGCCCCACTCCACGACGGACTCGAGCGCCGCGCGGCCTTCTGGATGGCACAGCACGGAATCGGCCCAGACCTCGGGCTCGGCGACGTCCAGATCATCCGGCGCGATATTCAGATCGCCGCAGAGGACAACCTGCCCGCTCGGCTTGTGGTTCTTCTCCAGATACGCCCGAAGCTGGGCGAGCCAGTCCAGCTTGTACGCCCACTTGTCCGAGCCGACCATCTGTCCGTTGGGCACGTAGGCGCATAGCACGGACAGCTTGCCGAACGCGGCCGCGAGAAACCGCGCCTGCGGATCGTCGCCCAGGCCGCGATGCACCGCGTCCGGCTCGCGCCGGCTCAGGATCGCCACGCCGTTGTACGTTTTCTGGCCGAAGACGGCGGCGCGGTAGCCGGCCCGTTCGATCGCCTCGCGGGGAAACGCCTCGTCGGTGACCTTAATCTCCTGGAGACACGCCACGTCCGGCGCGGCCCGCTCGAGCCACGCCAGCAGCCGGTCGAGCCGGGCGCGAACCGAGTTGACGTTCCACGTGGCTATCTTCATGGCCAAACGCGATGTGAGAAAAGCAGCGGAAAGCAAAACCCCAATGACCAAGCACCAATGACCAAATAAGCACGAAGCCCCAAGCACCAACGTCCATTGGTCATTGACACTTGGTCATTTCCTGGTCATTGGTGTTTGGTCATTGGGGTTATCTCCTCACTCCACCCCAAACCTTGTCTCCCCCCGATCCTCGTATCGTATCTCATCCACCGGCTCGCCTCGGCCGGGCCCGGCGTGGAGCCGGTTGGGCAGGTTGATAACCCAGCCGGGCGTGGCGCTGGTGTTCTTGTACGCGTGGACCACGCCGGCGGGAATCAAGACGCTCCGCCGGTTCGACTCGCCCATCAGGAGCTTCATCCGCCGGCCGCGGCTGGGCGAGTCCGGGCGAATGTCCCATAGATACACGGCGAAGTCGCCGGGCCCGAGGAACGCGAACAGGTCGGACTGCGCGACGTGCTCGTGCGGTCCGCGAACCGCGCCCGGCTCGGATTGGCTGACGTAGGCCATCATCGGCCAGTTGGCCGGCGCAATCTCGTCCTGGCGAAACACCTCGATGAGCCATCCCCGCGGATCGACGTGCGCCGCCAGCGGCCGGACGACGACGCCCTCGATGGGCCCATCGACGAACGCCAGCGGAAGATCGTCCGAGCGGGACGCGGCCGCGTCGTCAGCGCGCGGGAGTTTTCGTTGCGTTGGGGGCATGGCCGTCGGGGTGTTTTTGGAACCAGTTCCAGGCCGTGGCGATGATCGGCTCGACGTCGGTGTAGCGCGGCGACCAACCCAGCTCGGCCTGCGCGCGGCGGGAGTCGGCGAAAAGCACCGCCGGATCGCCCTGGCGGCGAGGCCCGATCGCCACGGGAATCGCCTCGCCCGTGACGGCCCGCGCGGCGTCGAGCACTTGCCGCACGGAATAGCCGCGCCCAATGCCCAGGTTGTACCGCGCGGCCCTGCCCGGACGCAGCGACTCCATCGCCCGGATGTGCGCCGCGCAGAGATCCTCGACGTGGATGTAGTCGCGGATGCAGGTGCCGTCGGGCGTCGGGTAGTCCGTGCCGAACACGGTTAGCTTGTCGCGCCGGCCCAGCGCGGCCAGGAGCACGAGCGGAATGAGGTGCGTCTCCGGGCGGTGATCCTCGCCCAGCGAACCGTCCGCGGCGCAGCCGGCCACGTTGAAATACCGCAGCGCCACGGACGCGAACTCGCCGTCCGCCGCCGAAAGGTCCTGCAAGATCTGCTCGACGCACGCCTTCGACCAGCCGTAGGGATTGATCGGCCGCCGGGGGCAGTCCTCCGTAATGGGCGTTTGTTCCGGCTCGCCGTACACGGCCGCCGTGGAGCTGAACACGATCCGCTTCACGCCCGCCGCGAGCATCGCCCGCAAAAGACTGATCGTGCCCGCCGTGTTGTTCGCCCAGTAGTCCAGCGGCTGGGCGACCGATTCCGCCACGCTGGTCAGGGCGGCGAAGTGCATGACGCACTCGATGCGGTGCTCGCCCAGGATGCCGGTCAGCGCCGACGTGTCGGCCAGTTCGGCGCGGCGGAAGACCGCCCCGTCGGGCACGGCCTGCTCGTGGCCGCGGAAGAGATTATCGACCACGACGACCTCGTGGCCCGCTTCGAGAAGCTGCTTGGCCGCGTGCGACCCGATGTATCCCGCCCCACCGGCGACCAGTACGCGCATCGTGTGTCCTCAACAGTATTTGGCTCAAAGAAGAGTGGTCCGTGGGGCAAATCGGTGTACAACTCCCCTCTCCCTTTGCGTTGTCATTCTGAGCGAATTGTCATTCTGAGCGAAGCGAAGAATCTCCCTCCCGCCGAGATCCTTCGCTTCGCTCAGGCTGACCTCTGGAAGATGTGAACATGTGTCGGCCCTGGCTCTCACCCCAACCCTCTCCCGGAGGGAGAGGAGACCGACGTTTGTAGAGCTTCCTATGTAGCACGCTGGGGCAAGACTTGTCAACCGGCGGCGGGGGCGGGGACGCGGTTCGCCCCGGCCGCATCCGACGTGCCGAAGGAAGCGGCATATCTCAACTCCCGCCGGCACGGTTTTGTTATGCTCAGGACGTGCTCGCCTCTCGGAACTCCAGCCCGCCGGCGGGGTTCCATCGGGAGCACGGCGCGCTTCTTTCCACTCCCGGAGACTCCTGCCATGAACCGGTCCCTACGATGCGGATTGCTTTTTGCGGCTCTCGGTTTCTCGCTCGCGTGTCAGACCGTTTGGGCCCAGCCGCCGGCTAAGAAGGCGGACCCGTTCGACCGGGCGGCGCTTCTGAAGCGGTATGACAAGGACGGCAATGGCAAGCTCGAGCGAGGCGAGTGGCGGGCCATTCGCGAGGACATCCAGAGCGGGCGGCTCGCCCTGCCCAAGGAGGCGCGCGAGCGGCTCAACCGGCTCCGCGGCGGCAATCCGGCCCTGTGGGACAAGGTCGCGGTCCAGCGGGACGTCGAGTACGGCAAGGCGGGCGAGCGATCATTGAAACTCGACCTGGTTTTGCCCAAGAAGCCCTCGGACAAGCCTCGGCCGGTCATCGTGTTTATCCACGGCGGCGGTTGGCAGGCGGGCGACAAGTCGCACGGCGTCGCGCTGGTGGCCAGGTTCGCGGCCAGCGGCGATTACGTCGGGGCATCGGTCGGCTATCGTCTGTCGGGCGAGGCGATCTGGCCGGCGCAGATCCACGACTGCAAAGCGGCCATCCGCTGGCTCGCGGCCAACTCCGAGCGACTGGGCATCGATCCCAAGCGGATCGGCGTTTGGGGCATCTCGGCCGGCGGGCATCTGGTGAATATGCTGGGCACGACCGGCGACGAGCCGTCGCTGGAGGGCGATTGCGGCTCGCCCGACGCCCCCAGCCGCGTCGCCTGCGTCGTCGCGTTTTGCGGGCCGTCGGATCTGCGCCATTTGGGCGGCGCGGCGGGCAATCCGGTCGAGCAACTGCTCGGCGGGCCGGCTCGCGAGAAGCGCGAAGCGGCCAAGTCGGCCTCGCCGGTCGTTTGGGCAAGCCAGGGCGATCCGCCGTTTCTGCTCGTTCACGGCACGGAGGATCCGCTGGTGCCCATCGCCCAGGCGGAGAAGCTGCATGCGGCGCTCAAAGCCGCCGGGGTCGATGCAACGCTGTTCGAGGTCGAAGGCGCCGGCCACGGCCTGGGCGGTCCCGAGGTGGAGAAGCGGGTTAGCGCGTTCTTCGCCAAACATCTCTTGGGCCGCGATGTCGAGGCGCCCCCCGGTCCCGTCGCCGTCCCAAGCCCCTAGCGCGTCTTTCGCCACATTCGTGCCGGTGGGGCGTCCCGCGCGTTTGCCGCGGGCAGGGTGGATGCCGCGGCTTCCACTGGAGATCATGAGACATCGTAGCGGAATAACGTGACAGAATGGAACGAGTCATCCTGAGCGAAGCGAAGGATCTCGTCCGAGAATCGCGGGAGATTCTTCGCTGCGCTCGGAATGACAATTCCGTGCGTTATTCCGTCACAATACCTTAATGAGAAGACGCGCTACTGCCGGGTTGGCTCGGGGCGACGGGGTTCGCGCTGCCACTGGAGGCCGGCGTCGCGCTCGATCTGGTCGCGCCAGGCCTTGAAGACCTCGCGGTAGTCGTCCAGGGCGACCGTGTCGTACCGGCTGGGGTCTTCCGCCTTGAATCCCTGCAGGAGGACCTTTTCGTCGGGCGTGGTCTCGGTGAGGCGGATGACGTAGGCGACCGTCCGCGGCGCGTTCAGGGCGACGCCGATCCCGCCCACATTCAGATCGTACACGGCCCGCATGAAGTCGCGGCCGGCCATCTCGACGTGCTCGACGCGGCTGATCCGCGGCAACGCCCGCGACTGCGCCAGCGGAACCGTGCCCGTGGTCATCCACGTGAACGGCCCCGTCTGGAAGACTTCGACGCCCTTCTGGCCGCCCAGCGCGGTCAGAAGCGACTGGCCGCTCTTGCGGGCCTTTTCGGCAAGCTCTTCGGCCCGCTGGACGGCCAGCTTGCGGGCCTGGACCATCCGCCAGGCGGCAAGGACCTGTTCGCGGACGCCCTCGTCGGTAAACTCGGGGATCCGCTCGTCGGCCCTTTGGGTCATCCAGAACAGATAAAGGTTGTCCTGCGCGTCGCGGCTAATGCGAGGTTGGAACTCGGGCATTCCCTCGAAGGTGGTCTCAAGGAAGCTCCGGCCGACGCGGCCGGTTGGCTCGTCCGCGGGAAATTCGAGAATGAGCGACTTGCCGATGTCCGTCTCCCAGACCTGTTCCGCGTCGAGCAAGTCCACGCGGTGGAACGTCATTCCGGCCGCCGCGGCCAGCGACGCCAGATCGAGTGGGGGCAGTTTGACGTCCTTGCCCTCGGCCTTGTCGAATTCGTGACGGATCCGCGCGGAACGGAACTCCCGCATCTTCGACTCGATGGGCCCTATCGCCGAGAGGATCCGTTCGGTCGCCTTCCGCCCGGCCAGAATCTGACGGATCTCGCCCTCGACCTCTTCCAGCGGCTTGTACTTCGGCTTGGGAGCGTCTGGAGCGGCCGGCGCGGATGGCGCGGATGGCGCGGCGGCCGGCGCGGCCGGCGGCACGGTCGGCGTTCCCGGCGCTTCGCCGGGCAACTCGGGCAGAGGGCCGGGAAGCTGGATCGGCGGTTCGCTCTTCGCGTCCTCCTTGGGCGCTTCGGCGGCCTTTGTTTCCTCGGCGGCGGGCGTGGTCTCGCCCTTGGACGCTTCGTCCTTCTCGTCACCCTTCGCTTCGTCGGTCGGTTGGGCCGGCGTGGCTTCGTCCGACTTCGCCTCGGGTTCCTGGAAAGAAACGAGCCGCAACGTGGGTCCCGCGGCCGACGACGTGTCGCCGGGAGTGGGCTCGGCCGTTTCCGGCGTTGCCTTCTCGGGCGCGGAAACGTCGGGATTTTCGGTCTTGGGTTCCGCGGGCTCCAGCGGCGTTGTCGTGGGCGGCAAAGCTGGCAGATCGAAGTCCAATCCCGGAAGCGAGATGTTCTGGTAATCCTCGCGGTGCTCCTTGTAGTACTCCTCAATCTCCTCGCGGGTGACCGCCTCCAAGTCCGCGAACTTCTTATAGTCCGCCTTGACGTACTCGAAGGCCACCCGCTTGGGCACGTGGAATCCGGGTTCGGGCGAGCCGGGCACGGCGAAGTCCGACTTGTACTTCTCGAAAAACGCCTTGAGCTCTTCGTCGTCGGGATCGGGCACCTCGCCCGTGAAGCCGGCTACGGCCACGGGCAGCACCTCGGCGTTCACCTTTCGATTGAGCCGCTGGTAGAACTCCCAGCGTTGGGCCGGCGTGCTGGCGGTCAGACCCACGTACGTCATGTTTTGCAGATTCGTGGCCAAGAGGGCGTCGTGAAGCGAATCGAAGACCTCCTTCTCCGACATCTCCAACCGCCGATAGAGATTCAGGAAATCCTGGGCGACCAGGCGCTTGTCGGTTAGATCGTAAAGGAGCCGGCTGATCATCTGATCGTCGACCACGAGGCCCATCTCCTCGGCGCGCAGAGCCAGCAGCCAGGACACGACGGCCGCCTCCTCGTTCTGGTTGCCCAGTAGCCCGCTGAGGATCGCCTCCGCCTGGGGACCGGTGGCGCCGGCCTCGAACATGGCCTGGCTAAGGCAATGAAACAGCCGCTGCCGCCGCACCAGCAGGGCATACACGTCCGATTCCCGCAGGTCGCCGTATTTCTCGGTCGAAATGACCACGGGATTCTCGGCCGCCTGGCTCTCCTGCTGACTCTGCACCACCATGGGCAGAAAGACAAACGCGATCATCGCCAACAAGCACAAGGTGGCGATCATGAACTTCTGGTGCTTGCGGAAGATGCTGAAAGGACTGGCCATCGGGAAGTGTCCTGGGGTTGGAACGGGCGAGCGGATGCCGTGCGCAAAGGGCCGAATCCCGTGATTCTAAAACGGCCCACATTAAATGCAATGCCAGTCGCAAACAGTAAAGACGTGTGGGCAACATGGGGCCGCGTTTGGTACGCACGATGGGTGGTATGGCATAGCCCAGTATCCGAGAAATGCCGATTGTGCGGATGGGCGGGAGTGCTACAATTCCTCACCATCCCGATTCGGAGGCGGGTAGGACGGTCCGATCCGGCGGAATGCGCGGGTGGTTCGGCCACGTCGCGGCCGGCTCAAAAATGGACCGCCCAATCGCTGATACAGAGGACAACCGTTACACTTTGCCCCCTTTCCCTCGAACGAACCCGCCATGCCCAAAAAAATGACCCCCGCCGGCGGCAAACCGTTGGTGATCGTTGAATCGCCCGCCAAGGCGCGCACGATCGGCAAATTCCTCGGTAGAGGATTCGAGATCGAAGCCAGCATTGGGCACATCCGCGATCTTCCCCAGGGCGCGAAGGAACTCCCCGCGGAGTTCAAGGGCGAGGCCTGGGCCTATCTGGGAGTGAACGTCCAGAAGGACTTCGAGCCGGTCTACGTCATTCCGCGGGGTAAGGCCAAACAGGTCGGCAAGCTCCGCGAAATGCTGCGCGGGGCCAGCGAGCTGTATCTGGCCACCGACGAAGACCGCGAGGGCGAGGCCATCAGTTGGCACCTGTGCGAGGTGCTCCGGCCGAAGGTCCCGGTCCGCCGGCTGGTGTTTCACGAAATCACGGAGGAGGCGATCCACGACGCCCTGAAGCACCCTCGCGAGGTGGACCAAGCCTTGGTCCGCGCGCAGGAAACCCGGCGAATCATCGACCGCCTCTACGGTTACGAGGTGTCTCCGCTGCTGTGGCGGAAGGTCAGGCCGCGTCTTTCGGCGGGCAGGGTCCAGAGCGTCGCGGTCCGGCTGATCGCCGAGCGCGAACGCCAGCGGATGGCCTTCGTGTCGGCGACGTATTGGGACCTGTTGGGCACGTTCGCCACGACGAAAAACGAGACGTTCCAGGCCGCGCTGGTGTCCGTGGACGGCCGGAGGATTCCCGCGGCCCGCGACTTCGAGCCGACCACCGGCAAGCTCAAGGACGCGTCGCTCCTGTGGCTCGACCAGCCAGGCGTGGAGGCGCTGCGCCGGCGGCTTGAGGCGGGCGAGTGCCGCGTGTTGCGGGTGGAAAGCAAGCCATTCACGTCGAAGCCCGCTCCTCCGTTTACCACGAGCACGCTGCAGCAGGAAGCGAACCGCAAGCACGGCTTCACCGCGCGGCGGACGATGCAGGCGGCCCAAAGCCTGTACGAAAACGGCCACATCACCTACATGCGCACGGATTCGACGAATCTGGCCAACGTGGCGGTCCAGACGGCCCGCGAGTTGATCGAGAGGACCTACGGAGCCGAATACCTCCCCGCCGCCGCCCGCGCCTACCGCACCAGCGTGAAGAACGCCCAGGAGGCGCACGAGGCCATACGCCCGGCCGGGCCGCACTTCGGTTTTCCCGAAGACCACCGCGAGGAGATGACCGCCGACGAATTCAAGCTCTACGACCTGGTCTGGAAACGCACCGTGGCCAGCCAGATGGCCGACGCCCGCGGGTATCGCACGACGATCACCGTGGAACACGACGGGGCGGTGTTCCAGGCCAGCGGCAAGACGATCGAATTCCCCGGCTACCTCCGCGCCTACGTCGAGGGCTCGGACGATCCCAGTGGCGACCTGGCCGACCGCGAGACGATCTTGCCCTCGGTCGAGGCCGGCGAGGCGCTCGAGTGCCGGCGGCTGGAGATCAAGGACCACACGACGCAGTCGCCGGGACGCTACAGCGAAGCGTCGCTCACGCGGACGCTGGAAGAGAAAGGCATCGGCCGACCCAGCACCTACGCCTCGATCATCGACACGATCCTGGCCCGCGAGTACGTCTTCAAAAAGAATAACGTGCTCGTGCCCACCTGGGTGGCGTTTGCCGTGTGCCAGTTGCTCGAGGAGCACTTGCCCGACCTGGTCGACTACCAGTTCACCGCGGAGCTCGAGGACGAGTTGGACGCCATCAGCCGCGGCGAGATGGGGCACGTGGAATACTTGAAGGCGTTCTACTTCGGCAACGCCCATCCTGGCTTGAAGCAGCAACTGCAGAGCAAGGTGGACGAGATCGACGCCCGGGACGTCAGCCGGATCCGCATCGGACGACCGGCCAGCGGCGAGGAAATCGTCGTGCGGATCGGCCGCTACGGTCCGTTTCTGGAACAGGGCGACCGCCGGGCGAGTCTGCCCGACCAGATGCCGCCCGACGAGCTCACGATCGAGGCGGCGCTGGCTCTATTGGACAAGGCGGCGCAGGGGGACGAGCCGCTGGGGACCTGTCCGGAGACGGGCAAGCCGGTCTTTCTCAAGGTGGGGCGTTTTGGCCCCTACGTCCAGCGCGGCACGCCCGACGACGACCAGAAGCCGCGGAACGTTTCCCTTCTGAAAGGCATGCAGCCCGAGGACGTGGATCTCGCGACGGCCCTGAAGCTCCTCGCGCTGCCGCGGACGCTCGGCGCGCATCCGGAAACGGGCCAGCCGGTCAGCGCGCAGACGGGCCGGTTTGGCCCGTACGTCAAATGCGGCGACGAAACGCGGTCGCTGCCGGACGACGTGTCGCCGCTGGAGGTGACTCTGGAAGAGGCGCTCGATGTGTTGTCGCAGCCGAAGGCCCGCCGCGGCGCGGGTCGGGCGCGCGAGCCGCTTGCCGTGCTGGGCCCCTCGCCCGTCACGAACGAGCCGGTCCGGCTTTTGGACGGGCGCTACGGTCCGTACGTAACAGACGGCTCGACCAACGCCTCGCTGCCGCGGACGATGTCGCCGGAAGAAGTCACGTTGGAGCGGGCGCTCGATCTTCTGGCGGAGCGCGCCGCCCGCGGCCCCGGCCGCAAGAAAGCCCCCCGCAAAAAGGCCACCGCGAAAAAGGCCACCGCGAAAAAGGCCACCGCGAAAAAGGCCGCGCCCAAGGCCGCCAAAAAACCCGCCGCGCGCAAGGCGGCCAACGCCCCGAAGAAACCCGCCGCGCGGAAATCGTCTTGAGTCAGGCGCGTCCGTCTTGCGAATCCCGTCTATCGGCCGTGTCCGCGGCCCGGGGGCTGTCTCCTTCGAAGTGGGAGCCCGGTTCTTGCCCCAGAGTATACCGGGTCGTTCCGGTGTCCCGGTTCACCGGGAACTGGAATTCTTGCTGGTTGGTGTTAGGGAGTTGAAGGGGGCATCCTCGCCTATCTCACCCACGCGATCACGAACGCGACCAGCGAAAGCATCAACTCCAAAATACAATGGGTGAAATACACGGCGCGAGGCTTCCGCAACTTTGAGAACTTCAAGAACGCCATCTACTTCCACCGTGGAGACCTCGACCTAGCCCCCAAGCCCACCTAAGGAGTGATTGAGCGAAGGAGCGAAGGTTGCATCGCCACGAGTAGTCCTGCCGGTGCGGCTTTGCCGCCGGATGAACCGGATTTTTTGAGGCATGGCTCCGGTGTCCAATGGGCATGGACATTGTGGGCCCCACTGGCCGCCTGGGCGACCGAATGCGCGATTGGCACGCCATCAGCCTGGATTCTCCTCGCCAGATTACGTCGCGGGAAGAGCCTGACGCCGTTTCTTCGACTTCTTCTTGTGCCGCCTCGCTAAGGCACGGCAATGCGCCCCCGCGGCATGGGTGAATGGATGGTTTTGAGATGAAGTCACAAAGAAAGACCGCTGGACTACTCCTCGACGTCGTCCCCAAAGTCAGTCCACCTCGCTTGGCCCATCAAGACATTGAAAACGTGTAGTTCCGATTTCAATGAGTTCCACATGTCGGCGCCGGCGTGCGCCTGATCCATGGTTCGGTTCACTGGCCCGCCCGCTAAAAGCAGGATGACAGCCAGTTGCTCCGGTTCAACGCCCGTCCAATCACAGTCACCGGCGACGTAGCGGTCGGGCTCCAAAAAAAACGTGTGTAGATTGCGGGCACACACGACGGCGGCCCGGCTTGAAACCTCGCCCATCTTGTCGCCAGACTCTCGGGCGATCGTGCAAGCCAGCGCTGCCTCATCACAAAAGGAACCTCCGTATTGCATGGCCTCGATGATAGCCGGAATCAGGTGGTTGGCGACGTCTTGTTTGTCGGTGATCCCCGAACTACGCCAGATAGCTGAGAAAAGGGCCAGATTCGTGAGCAGATCATCCGATCCGGAGTGTTTGCCAATCGTGTGAATGGCCAAGACCACATCCTCAAAACAAGACTTGGTGTCCCCGCGACACCCAAAATCGACCAAGGCGACACAACGAAGCATGGTTGGATCTTTTGCGTCGATAACTGGCGAGTTGGATGCGATGGTCGCCGCCTTGCCATCGCGATCCTCCGAGGCAGGGCCGCTGGTCGGCCATGATCCCGCGACCGTCGTCTTCGTTGGTATCGCTTCCATGTCAGGCGCCGTTGCCGCGGCGATCCCGAGCCCCAACAGCAATCCGACGGCCAGCATGGCCAACCCGCCCGCGATCAACCCAGCCCTATTCATAGTCTCTTTCCATGACGGCGAATGCCCAAGATCCCCGTCTCCAGTGTAGCCACTCCGCAAGCGGTCCAAAATAACCACAGAGTATGGACATTCCTGGAAACCCGGATAGCTGATAAACAAATCGCCGTGCCGTCACCAATGCCATTTTGGACACCGGAGTCATGCCTCCCAAAATCCCGGGGGTGCGGGGGCAGAGCCCCTGCGAGTTCTTGCATTGGCTGAGCGCAAACAAAACACCCCCGCGAACTTTCGTTCGCGGGGGTGTCGGGTGTTGCGTCGGTGAGGTCTTTGGCTGGGGGCGCTCAGTCCTTGAAGTCGAGCATCCACCACCCGTCGTCCCATTCCAGGGTGACTTTGCGCCAGCCGAGCGGGACTTGCGGGTAGGGATAGAACGGACCGATGTACGGCCACGCGGTGGGCGAGTACTGCTTCGGATAGGTCACCGCCGCGTAGTTCGGATAGGCCGCGTAGCTGGGCCACGCATGGTTGGGCATGTGCGGCTGGTCGTAGCGGGCCGGGGCCACGCCCGCGCCCATCGGGGCCGCGTAGGCCGGCACGGGGCCGCCCTCGCCCGGGGCGCCGTTGATGTAGGCCACCGGCATGGGGCGATTGCCCATCCGCGGCGCCATCTGCTCGACCGGCACCAGATCCGGCGCCTCGCTCGTCGCGACGGTTTGCCGGATGGGCCGCGGCACGTACGAACTGGCCACCGGCTCCGCGCGATGGTACGCGACGCCGGAATCGACCACCTCTTGTAGCCGTCGGGCCGGATGCGACACCGCCCCGGAATCCCGCTGCCGCACCGTGCGCACGGGCCGCGAGACCTGCTCGGGCGCCAGCGAGCCGGAGGGCGTCTTCAGCTCCATTTGCGAGGTCGTGTCCTCGGTGGTCACGCCCACGGCGAGGTGGTTCACCACGCGGTTGACGCCCTCGGTCCGGGAGACGACGTGCAGCACCTGCTTGAGCTGCCGCGCGTCGGCCACCCGACCCCGAAGCCAGGCCGTGCCGTCCTGGTACTTCACGCCGATCTTGTAATCCTGCAACTGGCCGCTCTGACGGAGGTTGGCGGCGATCCGCTCGGCCACCTCCTGGTTTCCAGCCAGCGCCCAGACGGGGAGCACGACGGTGCCAATCACCGCCGCCAATCCAATGAACAAACGTCGCATGCCTTCCCTCCTGTAAGGATCTCTTCCAAGGTGGGTCACCTCGGAATCCGACGCCGCCGGCGAATCGACCGCGGCCCCAAGCCCCGCGAGGCATCGCCTCGCCGTGGGGTCGCGTGGTTTCCCGGGACGTGGGGAACCCTGTTTCCTTGCGTTACCCAGGTTCAGCAAACGGGCTCAGAAGGACCGATGGGGGGCGGCCGCGCGCCGTCCCATGGGACGGCGCGGCCGGAAAGTCGCGGTTCTCCCCCCGGCGCAACTTCCGTGTCCGTGGATTGCTGTCTGATATATAGGTTTCGGTTCCCGATTGTGCCGAGAGGAAGGTTTTTTTCGATTTTGCCGCGCTTCGCAGTCGTAGGGCAGGAAGGGGTTGTGACGAGAAGGACGCAACCTGTTTATGAGAAATGGGTTGCGCGCGGAGACACTCATCCGCCGCTCAAAGACGCCCCATGCCACTGGCTCCGCCGTTGAGTGCCACCCTACGCCGTCCGGCGTTGGGGGGGCGTTGGGGGGGCGTAAGGGATTGGGGTTGGAAAAGTTGGGGCCTCT
>JAFGDS010000058.1 GCA_016931995.1 Pirellulales bacterium | reverse complement strand
GCCGCTCAGGTCGATGGCCAGGTGGTCGGCGGGCCAAACGCCGCCGGGATCATCGTGGATACCCCAGGGATACGTGTCCATTTCGACGGCGACGTAGTTGCTCGTCGGGCTGCCGTATTCACCGCCCTCGGGGATACCCAACGTGCCGCCGCCCCAGCCGTTCGCGTTGGAGCCGAGGTCCTGGATCATGAAGGTCATGCCGTCGGCCGGGGTGCCGCCCGCGAGGTTGGTGATCTCGAACGCGAAGCTCGTGCTAAAGGTCAGGTCGTTGGCGAACCTCACCGGACCGTTGCGCCAGATCTGGCCGGTCTGACCGCCCAGGGTCTCCGAGGTCAGACGCGCCCTGTAGGTCTGGGTAACAAGGTCGTCAACGAACTGCGGGCCGGCCGAGCCGCGGAACCGCAGCCCCGACGGATCGGAGAAATCGGTGTACTCCCACGTCGAGCCCGTCGCGGCCGGCGGAAGAATGGGATCGGGGACCGCCAGGAAGTCGGCCGGCGTGAGGACCTCGTCCACCGTGATCCTGGCCTCGAAGGCGAAACCGTCCCACCGCTCGTAGGTCTGCCAGTTCTTGGCCCCGCCGAGCGTGAGCAGGTTGTCGTTGAACACGGTCATATCGATGTCGCCCATGTTGCCCCGCAGGTTGACCAACTGGTGATCGAAGTACATCGCGGACGTCTTCTTCACGTAGTCGACCACCAGGGCCATGTGGTGGGGATTGCCGTCCGTCATGGGCACGGGCACGCTATAGTCGCCGCCCTGGCCGCCCAGGTTGGAGTGCATCGTGTTCTGACCGTACGTCTTGCCGAAGAAGTAGCAGCAGTCGAGGTTCGTGTTGAAGAACGGGCTCCACGCGTCCATGTGGTCGGTGTTATGCGTCGCCACGAACTCGAGCGTATAGCTCCGGCCGGCCAACTCTCCGATCGGCAGCGTGGTCTCGACCACGGGGCCACCGTCCCAGGTGTAGTTGTCCAACGGATACGCGCCGAAGTTGAATCCGCCGACGGTCCAGCCCGAGCCGCCCTCGTATTGTCCGGCGTTGGCGCTGGAGTCCCCGAGATAGTGAATCGTGCCGTGATAGCCGTTGCCCGAACTATCGTTGACGGTCGTGCCCCCATTTTCATCGAAGAGCCAATGGGCCAGGACGGTGGCCTGGACGTTGGCCGCGCAGGCCAGCACGACGCAGGCGACAAACAGGAATAAGAAACCTTTTCCAAAACGATCAAGCATGGCTCGCACCTCCAAAAGGCATTGAGTAGGCCCGACAGTACAGTCTGGCGTCACAGAAATGAGCAGGTCGTCTCCTCTCAACCTCACACGCGCCCTCTCTGTAAATGCCCTTCTCTCTCCTGACTCGAACCAGTGCAGCCTCTTCCTCGATGCCGAACTTGCGCCAATCACGGCCAGCTTGCCTCAGCTTGCCCCGTCGATCCTTGAGCATTCTCCTTATGCTGAGTATGAGAAACCACTTGCGCGCCGAAAACGCGACGCGTCATGACGAGCAAAAACACGCCCCACCACTCCGCACCCAAACGCGGACTACGGAGGGGGTTCGACTCTTATGTTACCCGCCAGTGCCAACGGTTGCAACGAAAATACCGTTAAGGATTGCGCAAAATACCCCACGTTTTGCGACACCCCAGCCCTCGCGGAGTAATAAGGTGACCCCCGATGGGCCCTTTGGCCCCTCCGTCAACGGAAAACCACCACAATAGGTCATTTAATTCCACCCAAAATGTCCGGCATTACCTCAAATCCCCGCCATGGAGGTGTATTGAATCGGCGACTGCCGGACACCCGCCTCGTTACCCCGCGAAAAGGGGCGCCATGGGCGATCTCCGTAGGCCCATGACGCCCTCGCCACGTGACGATATCGCTCGCCCGGACGACTACCGGACCTCGTCCAGGTTCACGGGCCGACGCTCGACGGCCGAGAGCATCACGGCCTCGAGCACCCGCTGCGTCTGGTAGGCGTCCTCGAAATCGGGGATGGGCACCACCGGCTCCTGGCCCGCGAGCACCCGGCAAATGTCGTACGCCTGATTCACAAAACCGTGTTCGTAGCCGATCAGGTGCGCGTCGGGCCACCAATTGCCCACGTAGGGGTGGTCGGCCCCGTGCGTGCACATGATGTTTGTCCACCCCTGCGCGACCCGCGGCTGCGTGGCGTCATAGTACATCAATTCGTTCATCCGCTCAAAGTCGAATTTGAGCGTGCCCTTCGTGCCGTTGATCTCGAACGTGTTGCGGTTCTGGTTGCCGGTGGCCTGCCGGGCGGCCTCGAAGCTGGCCACGGCGCCGCCGGAAAACCGGGCGAGAAACAGCACCGTGTCGTCCACGGTCACGTCGCCTTCGCCCTGGCCGCTTTGGAGCCCCTCGGTGATCCCGCCGGCCACCACGCCGGTCATCAGCTTGCGCCGCTTGATGAACGTCTCGGCCATGGCCCCGACGATTTCGGTGATTTCCTGCCCGGTGACGAACCGGGTCATATCGACCAAATGGGCGTTCAGGTCGCCGTGGGCGCCCGAGCCGGCTAGTTCCTTCTTGAACCGCCACGCCAGGGGGACGGACTCGTCCGCCCAGTCCTGGAGGTACGCAGCCCGGACGTGCCGGATCTGGCCCAACCGGCCCTCCTTCACCATCTGATGGGCCAGCGCCACCGCGGGGCAGCGGCGGTAGTTGAACCAGACGAAGGTTTTCACGCCGGCGGCCTTGGCGGCCTCGACCATCTCGCGGGCGTCGGCCAGGGTGCCGGCGATGGGCTTTTCGCACGAGCAGGGCTTGCCCGCCGCAATGGCCGCCCGCGCCGGCGGCGCGTGCATGAAATTCGGCGTCACCACGTCGACCAGCCCGATCTCGGGCGAGCGGACCAGGCCTTCCCAGTCCGTCGTGGCGTGTTGCCAGCCCCAATTGTTGGCGAAGGCTTGCGGGTTTTCCTCCGCTTGGCCAAACACGGAGTGCATCACGGGCCGCAGGGGAACCTGGAAGAACTTGCCGACCTGCCCCCAAGCGTTCGAGTGCGTCCGGCCCATGAAGCCTTGCCCGATCAGGGCGACGTTGAGCGTTTCCACCATCGTTTCCTCCCAAACGGGTTGTCGCGAAGCATGCCAGGGCGTTTATAGACCGGCTCCCCGGCCTTTACAAGTAGTCTGGCACTCGTGGGATGGAATGGTTACCATGAATGCGCCGGGCACGGGCCCGACGCGTGTCCAACACGAGGAGGCCATGACATGGGTGACAAGTTAAGGAGCATTCCGGCCGTGTGGCTTGGGGTCGGGCTGGTGGCGGGGGTTCTCTTGGGTGGACTCTGCCCCCATGCTCCCCTGCATGCGACCGCCACCGACCGACTGGACAACTTCGCCGTGGCCACGGGCTACGTGGACGACGGGGTCGAGGCAATCTACTTCCTCGATTTCGCCACTGGCGACCTCCGCGCGGCCGTCCTGTCCAAACAGTTGCCCACGCGGTTCAACGCCTTTTTCCAACGCAACATCATCGCCGATCTGGGCGTCGAGCCGAGCAAGGCCCGCTACCTCATGGTCACCGGCCTGGCCGACATCCGCCGGGGCGGCTCCACGTTGCGGCCGAGCAGTTGCGTGGTCTACGTGGCGGAAATCACCACCGGTCAGGTCGCCGCCTACGCGATCCCCTGGGATGCGCAGCGCCACGCCGCCGGCCAGGTTTTCAATGGGGACCTGATCCCCATCGCCACCACCCGCTTCCGGACAATCGCCGTGCGGGAGTAAGCCGCGCGAAAACGATCGTCGACGGCCGAGCGACCCAGTCGAACGCGCGATGGCCTCCCGGGCGTCCGCCGGGAGGGCGCACGGGTAGCGATCTTTTGGGTAATGCCATCCGGGATACACTGTCCCCAACCCCACCGCGTCAGTTCGCCTCACCCTCGGGGATGCAACGGTCATGCTCAACCGATTCCTCGTCGCGGTGTGTCTGGGCGCGTGCGTCGCCGGCGTTTCCCGGGCAAACGACCGGCTGGCCGACGACTTCACCGCGCCGCCGGCGTCGGCGGGCTGCGGCACGTACTGGTATTGGCGCGCCCCGGCGACCAAGGAGAACATCACCCGCGATCTCGAAGCCATGCGCGCGGCGGGCCTCGAAAAGGTACTGGTGTTCCCCTTTGACCAGCGCATGACGCCCGAGTGGACGGCCTTGTTCTCGCACATTCTTGACGAGGCCGCTCGGCTGCGTCTCCAGATCGTGTTGAACAACGACGCCTTCTGGAGCTGCAAGGTCCCCTGGATGCCGCCCGAGCTGGCCGAGAAAAAGCTCGTCTTCTCCGAGCGCGCGTTCGACGGTCCGCGACGCATCGCCGAGAAGCTGCCCCCGCCACCGGTCGTGGGCGGGTTCTACCGCGACGTCGCCGTGCTGGCCTTGCGGTTGGGCGACGATCGTCCGACCGACCCGAAGCCGGACGACGCCGAGGCCGAACAACAGAATTTCAAGACCGCCCGGGCGATGTTTCCCTCGTATGCCGCCGGGCGTTTGGACGCCTTCTATCGGCGCCACTCCAAGCCCGACGACTCGGCCGCGATCCCGCCGAGCGACGTGGTGGACGTCACTTCGCGCATGACGGCCGATGGGCGGCTCGATTGGGACGCGCCGGCCGGCCGGTGGAAGGTGCTCCGCTTTGGCTACACTCTCGTTTGCACGGACAGCCCCGACTTCTTCAGCCGCGCCGCCCTCGACCATCACCTGCGGGAGAGCGTGGACAAGCTGATTCCCCTGGCCGGCAAACACGTCGGCACAACCTGGACCCACGTCCACGAGGACAGCTACGAAAATGGCGCGCAGACCTGGACGGCGGCCTTCCGCGACGAATTCCGCCGCCGACGCGGATACGACATGACGCCCTGGTTCCCGGTCCTTGCCGGCCGCGTCGTCGGCAATCGAGCGTCAAGCGACCGCTTCCTGCACGACTACCGCAACACGATCTCCGACCTCTACGTCGAAAACCATTTCGGCTACTTCGCCGAGCAATTGCGCAAAAGGGGATTGGCCTTCTCCACGCAAGGAGGCTACGGCTGGGCCTCGGCCATCGCCGACGGATTGCGGATCGAGGCCACGGCGGACGCCCCCATGGGCGAGTTCTGGCACGCGCAGCGGCATCCCGTTACCGGGCAACGGCTCCTCAAACAGTTCCACGTCCACGGACTCGATCCGGACGATCCGCTGGCCCATCGCGCGATTCCCTACGGCTCGGGCTTGAATTCAATCCGCCTGGCCGCGTCGGCCGCGCACGTCCATGGAAAGCCCTATTGCCAGGCCGAGTCGTTCACCTGCTACACCGAGGGCGGCTACGATCTGTGCAATCCGCCCTACTCGCTCAAAGCCACCGGCGACCGCGCCTTCTGCGACGGGTTGATCCAGGTGAACTTCCACACGTATGGCATTCAAACGAGCGCGACCGCCAAACCCAACGAAGTGTGGCTCGGCGTCGGCGTCCATTTCAACCGCAACGTCACGTGGTGGAACCAGGCCCGCGCCTTCAACGAATATCTGTCTCGCTGCCACGTCTTGCTGCGGGAAGGCCGGTTCGTGGCCGATTTCGCCTATTGGACCGGCGACACGATGCCGTACGAGTGCCCCGATCGCCTCGCCATGCGTCCCGCCCTGCCCCGCAGCTGCAACGCCGACCTCGTCAACACCGATGCGTTGCGCGGTCGCCTCACGGTCCGCGACGGCCTGCTCGCGCTTCCCGACGGCATGACCTACCGCTATCTCGTCTTGCCCCCGACCCGCGACACGATCGAGCCGGCGTCGCTGCGAAAGATCAAACGGCTCGTCGAGGACGGCGCGACCGTGGTGCTCGGCCCGCGGCCCGTGTCGGCGGCCGGTCTGACGGACTACCCCCGGTGCGACGTCGAAGTCCAGCAACTGGCCGACGTTCTGTGGGGAACGGGAGAATCGCCCGAACGAGGGCAACGCGCCCTGGGCAAAGGCCGCGCCGTGTGGGGATATGCGTTGGACGAGCTGCTCGACGCCGACAACGTCCCGCAAGATATCCAGATCGCCGACCCGCGAGCCGACTTCGACTGGATTCACTACCGCGCGGACGACGCGGACATCTACTTCCTCTCCAATCAGTCGGACGATGACCAAGCCGTGGACGTGCGATTCCGCGTCGCCGACCGGCGGCCCGCCTTCTGGGATCCCGTCTGGGGCACGCGGCGGCCGCTCCCCGAGTATCGCGCGGAAGGCGCGACCACCCTCGTCCCCATCCGTTTCGCGCCGAGACAAAGCGGCTTCGTCGTCTTCGGGCTGGAAACGGAGACGGCCGCCGCCGACAATAGAGACAACGCCCGCAATTTCCCGACAACCCAAGTCGTCATGGAGCTCACCGGTCCCTGGCGGGTCCAGTTCGATCCCAAGTGGGGCGGTCCTCGGGAGGCGACCTTCGACGCGCTCGGCGATTGGACGACGCGGCCGGAGGAGGGTATCAAGTACTACTCCGGCACGGCCGTTTACCGCAAGACGTTCGATTTGCCTCGGGATGTCGCCGCGCGGTCGCCCCTCTATCTCGACCTCGGCACGGTCAAGGACCTTGCCGAAATCCGCCTCAATGGCAAGCGACTCGGCGTCGTGTGGACCGCTCCCTGGCGCATCGACGTCTCCGGCGCGATCAAGCCCGAAGGCAACGAACTGGAGATCCACGTGGTCAACCAATGGCCCAACCGTTTGATCGGCGATAGTCGCCTGCCCGTCGCGAAGCGGCTGACGGAATCCAACTACGGTTTGAACCCAGCCGATCCACTAGTGTCCTCGGGGTTGCTCGGGCCGGTGACATTGCGGGCGGAGCGCTAGACCGGCGGCATGATGGAGATTCCATGGCCCGAAAATTCCTCTTCGACCCGCACGATCAGTGCAAGCTTTCCGCGGCCGAGCGGGAGCTGGTTCAGACCGGCTACGATCGCGCGATCGACGCGCTGCGGCGCAACGTCACGCCGCGGGGATTCACGGCCTGCTCGCTGGCGGACAACGCGGTGTACGGCACCGACGCGAACTACCGCGCGATCTGGGCCCGCGACGGCGCCAAAACGCTCATCTGGTCGCTCGACGTGGACGACGACGAGATCGCGGCGTGCCGCACGGCCACGCTGCGGACGGTTCTCTCGCACCAGTCGCCGGCCGGCCAGATCCCCGCGCACGTGCGCATCGACGACGGCTTGCCCGAGTACGGCGGCGTGGGCGGCGTCACCTCGATCGACAGCGGCCTGTGGATCGTCATCGCCGCCTGGCGCCACGCGGAGCTAACCGGCGACTGGTCCTTGATCGAGGAGTTCGTCCCGGCCCTGGAAAAAGCGATGCACTGGCTGGCGGCGCACGACGCGAACCACTGCGGCATGATCGAGGTGCCCGAGGCCGGCGACTGGACCGACCTGTTCGCCCGAAGCTACCACGTGCTCTACGACGAGGTGCTCTGGTACCGGTGCCTTTACGCCTTTGGGCGGATCCTGCACCACGTCGGCCGGGACGAGGACGCCACGGCTTTCGACGAGCAGGCCCAGCGGGTCCGCCGGCTCATCCTGCGGAGCTTCTGGCCCTCGACCGCGCCCGGCGAGACCGAGGGCATCCCCAGCTTCGCGGAGGTCCAGTTTGGCCTGGGCGACGCCCGCTACCTCGTGGCCCAGATCTCGCCGTTCAACTTCAGTTGGCGGTGCGACGTCTACGCGAATCTGCTGGCGTTCATCATGGGTTTGGTCGACCGCCAGCGGGCCCTGATGACGTTCCGGTTCCTCTGGGGCGTCGGCGTGAACGAGCCTTGGCCCGTCAAGAACATTTACCCGCCGGTCCACGCGGGCGATCCGGAATGGCGCGAGTATTTCACCGTCAACCTGTTGAACCTACCCAACCATTACCACAACGGCGGCATCTGGCCGTTTGTCGGAGGGCTCTGGGTCCGCTATATCCAGAAACTGGGCATGCCGGAACTCGCGCGCCGCGAGTTGGTGAAGCTCGCCCACCTGTGCTCGCTCGGCGTCGCGCGGGAATGGGAGTTCAACGAATGGCACCACGCCGAGACGGGCCGGCCGATGGGCAAAGCCTTCCAGGCGTGGTCCGCCGCCAGCTTCATCAAGGCGTGCCACTACCTCCATGTCGATCCGCCCGCGCACGACGCCGACGATTGATGGCCTCGGATGCCCAGATCCTTGCCCAGCCAATGGCACAGCCCCTCGAGCACGCCGGCGGCGAACGACGCCTTGGCGTGGTAGATCGTCGGGGCCGTCAGCCGCCGCAACTCGTCCCGCGCGTTGGCCACGACGATGCCCCGGAAACCCTGGGCAAACATCGACGCGTCGTTGCCCGTGTCGCCGGCCACGAACACCTGCCAGGGGGCAAGCCGCCATGCCGCCGCCAGCGCGGCCGCCGCCGAGCCCTTGTTGACGCCGGCCGGCAGGAAGTCCAAATCCCGCGACGAACTGTACACGATCTCGACACGCTGCCCGGCGCGGGCAAGACGCTCTTGCAGCGCGGTCAGCGCCGCCGCGTCAAGGTCGCGGGCGTAGTAGCTCAGCTTGAACGGCGCCTGAAACTCCTCGGGCTGAAGTTCCAACGCGGAATCCGCCGCCAGCGCGCGGCGAATCGCCGCCGGGTCCCAACCGTCGCGGCGCCCCGGCCAGCCGTCCGCCACCGCGGCGCCGTCCGGATAACGCCGGATCTCCGTGCCCACCCCGCCGATCACCGCGTCCGGCCGCGGAAGCGGCGTCGTCTCGATCACCTCCGCGACCGAGGCGAAGAACCGGCCGGAATTGTAGGCCAACCGGATCGACTCCCGCCGGGGCGCAAGCCACCGAGCCCATCGCGCCAAGGCCTTGTCGTCGCCCAACAGCGTCCCATCCAGATCGCTCACCACGAGGCGGACGCCGTCCATGATTCTTCCTCCGTTTGCGTCGGTTTGTCGTCGTCCGGCACGGACACGAGATGGCCCCGCAGCGTGGGCTCCGCCGTTTGGAGCACGCGCAGCATCTGTTGCGCGATTCCCGTCCACGTGAAGCGGGCGCGGGCCTTCTGCGAGCCGTATTTCGAGAGCTGGTCGGCCACGCGCGGGTAGCCCAGCACCATGGCCACGGCGTGGCCGAACGCCTCGGGATCGAACGGATTGGCGTACACCGCCTCGAGGCCCCAGGTCACCTGCTCCCAAAGGCCGCCTTCGGTGGTGACCACCGTCGGGGTGCCGCAGGCCATCGCCTCCACGGCGGTCATGCCGAACGGTTCGTACCGGCTCGACAGCGCGAAGACGTCGGCCGCGCGGTAGTACTCGGCCAGCAGTTCGTCGGCAATGTAGTCGCGGAAGAGCACGCGGTCGGCGATGCCCAGCTCCGCGGCCAGTGATTTCAGATCGCGGATCAGGCCGATTTCGTCGTCGTTCGGCTCGCTCGATCCCACGGCCAACACGAGCCGGGCGTCCGCGATCCGCGAGAAAACGATCGGCATCGCGCGGAGCAGAAGATCGTAGCCCTTGTTCCGCGCCATCCGTCCCAAGGCCAGAACGATCGAGCCCTCCAGATCCAGATCCTGCTTGATCGCTTGGCGCGATGCCCGCGACACCGGAAAGAACCGCATGTCGTCGTAGCCCGGCGGAATCACCTGGATCTTCGACGTGGGCACGTCGTAGTCGCTCGCCATCAGGATATCGCGCTGCTGCGGCGTGGTCGCCACCAACAGGTCGCACTCGTCGTAGATCACCTTCTCCTCGCGGATGCGGTGCCGGAAATTGTACCGCTTTTCCAGCACCTCCGGCGAGCCGTCCATGTTGTCGCGCTTCCACGCGCCGATCGAGTGCGGCGTGTGGACGTGGGGAACGCCCAGCGCGTTGGCGAGCTTCTGGCCGGCCAACCCCGCGTCCCAGTAATGGCTGTCAATGAACAGATATTTCAGACGTTGCGCGTCGATGTGCCCCTGCACGCGGCGAACCCACTCGGGAATGTGCTCGCAGAGCGTCTCCTTGGGGATGAATTCCTTGCCCCCGCAGGGAAAACGGAGAATCCGCACCCGCGGCGCCACGTGTTCCGACGCGCGCTGGTTCTCGAATCGCCGCGTGAGGATGTCGACCTGATAGCCCATCCGGGCCAGGCACTTCGACAGCTCTAGCACGTAGACGACCTGGCCGCCCGTGTCGGGTTTGCCAAACTCCGGCAGCGCCGACACGTAACCGTGCGTCGAGATCATCATGATTCGCTCTCTACGCCTATTGATCATCACCGCGCCTCCTTTCGGGAAGAAACGGCGCCCGGCGCGCCGCGTGATTCCACCGCCAGCGCCGCCTCGCCAACCGACGACGCGCCGCCCTCCAAATAGCGCGAGACTTCCTCCGCCGAGGCGCCGGCCTCGCCCGAGGCGAGCACCGGCGACGCGTCAATCTCCTGGGCGTCCATCATGGCCGCGATCCGCTGGAGCGTGGAGAGCATCATCGTCTGCTCCCACTGCCGCAGCTTCGATAGCTCGTCGCGGAACCGCTCGTGCAACGTGGGGGGCGCCTCGCGCGCCAGCGCGGCGCCCGCCGGCGAAAGCCGCACGAGCACGCTCCGCCTGTCCTGATTCCCCCGCGTTCGCGTAACCAGGCCGCGCCGCTCCAGGCGATCCAGAATGCCGGTCACCGTGGCCGGTCCCAGATGGATGTGGCGGGCCAGCGCGCCGACCGTCACCGGCTCGAGCCGCGCGACCGCCTGGACCGCGGCAAGCTGGGGAAACGTCAGCCCGTACCGCTTCAGCAGAGCTCGCGAATGCAAGTCGATCGCTCGGGTGATCCGGCGCAGGGCCGCGATCACCTGTTCCTCCAACCCCAGAGCGCCTCGTGTTGGCATCGCTCTTGTGTCACCCGGTGAAAAGTGTTTTGTACACAACCATTATTCTGTATCCGCCGGCTACCCGTCAACCACCTCTCTCTAGGGATGCGGCCACGGCCCGACAGCGCGCGAACTCACCAACAATCCCACGAAATCCTCCTCTTTTTGCCTCCTCAAGCCTATCCGCTGCCCGGCACGCCGTCCTAGGCCGCGACGACAAGTAGCCACAAGCTTGTGAATATAGGTCGTCTATATATTTTGTGTAGAAGCAATCACCCGGCAGGGGAATGGGGGCGCGAAGAGACACCCTCCGAAGCGCGGCGTTCGCCAGGGACCCGCCCGAAGAGGGATCACGACGCCCCCGGATCACCCCTCGGTGGCCGCTCAGCCCGGCAACGCGCACGACTGCCGATACGCCGTGGGCGTCATGCCGGCCAGCCGCGTGAAGACGAGGCGGAAACGCTGGGCGTCGGCAAAGCCGCATCGCCGGGCGACCTCGGCGACGCGCAACTTCTCTCGCCCGGCCAACAGCTCCTTCGCCCGCGTCACCCGCACGTGGCACAGGTAATCGTACGGCGTCCGACCCAGGCACTGCCGGAAGAGCTTCTCCAGTCGCCGCCGCGAGATGGGCAGCAGCTTGAGCAGACGTTCGACGCCAAAGACTTCGTCGAGGTGCTCGTGGATGAACCGCGCCGCCGCGGCCACGTGGGGATCGTGGATCGCGATCAGGTCCGTCGATTTGCGTTTGACCACGCCGTCGGGCGGAATCCAGATGGGCTCCTCCGGCGCGGGCTCGCCCCGCATCAGCCGGTCCAACAGCGCGGCCGATTCATAGCCAACGCGGTGGCCGCTGCGCGAAACGCTGCTTAACGGCGGCTGGCAGAATTCGCACACCACGTCGTCGTTGTCCACGCCGATGATGGCCACGTCGTTGGGTACGTCAAACCCGAGGCGTTGGCACTCGTCCACGAGCAATCGGGCACGGTAGTCGTGCACCGCCAAGATGCCCACCGGCGGCTTGACGGCCTCCAGACAACGGTCGATCTCCTCCATGCCCAGATGCCACGGCTGGCGAGGGTTTAACCGGCGCGGCGTTTCGTACACCTCGCACGCGCCGCCGGCCTCGGCGATCCGCTCGGCGAATCCGTCGCGACGGAGCTGGGAATACCAAACGTCCTTCAGCCCCAGGTACACAAACCGCCGCAGCCCGCAGTCCAACAAATGGTCCGCCGCCAACCGGCCGATCATCCGGTGATCCACCAGCACCTGCGGCAGGCCAAGATCCGAGCGCGAGGCGGCTAGGTTGACCACGGGAATGCCCAACGACCGGGCCGCCCGGGCCTGCGCGTCCGTCGTGATGACCGCGATCACCCCGTCGCCGCGCCAGCCCTTGAGGCTCTCCATCGGCATGGCCAGCGTTTCGGGAAACGTGCCGTCTCCGGCCGGGCAGGAGCTGAACGTCCACCCGCCGTGTTGACGCGCGTAGTCCGTCACGCCCCTCATGAAGAGCGCCAGGTAGGGCACGGCCAGAGGGAAGGCCAACGCCACGTGTCGGTGTTCGCCGGCGGATACGCGCACGCCTTTACCTTGTTACAGCCTTCGCCACTGCCGTAGCCTTTTCCACAACCCACCGAGACGGAAAACTAGATAACCCGCACGGGTGGTACGCAAATCGGTGCTCCGATTGCGCAGAAAGCAGCTTGATCGTAATTCATCCTCCCAATCATACTGCAATACCGACAGCTTTCAACAATGGGGGGACCCATTCCCCAACACATTCCAAGAGGCGTCGGCGGAGTCGGACGGCCCCGACGGGATCGCTGCCGGGCGGTCCCGTCGGAGCAAATTGCGGAGGAGGAGGCGCAATCGGGGCTTGAACTGCCAGTGGGATCCATTGATTGCGGGAGGAATCCGATGAGGGGAATGCTCGTGGCTCTGCTGGCGATCCTCGCCGGCGCTATCGCGTTTTCGGGCGCGGCCCAGGCCGTGCTCATCTTCGACGCGGTGCCCGACGACGGCGCCGCCATCACCGATTGGAACGGCAACTGGTACGACGACCCCACGGGCGTCTTCGACCGCTCGTGGAACAACGGGACGGGCAACGTGGGCTGGGACAGTAATAATCCCGACGTCGCCCAATTCGGCCTGGCTCCCGCCACGGATAGCTTCATTATCGACGTCGATTACGGAGGCGTCGCGGCGCTGGGCCTGACTTTCAACCTGCCATACACGCTCCAAGGAGGCGCCATCACCCTCACCGGCGACGCCCCGGTTATTAGCATCCCCAGCACCGACACCGCGAACATCCTGCCGAACGTCTATTCCCCGATCGTCTCGTCCGCCGCGACGCTCGAGATCAACGGCTACGGCGGCAGCAAATACAGCCTGCTCACGCTGTACGGCGCCAACTCCTACACGGGCACGCTGAAGCTGACCGGCGGTGGATTCGTCTACATCGAGAACACCGCGGGGATACCCTCCACCAGCGCCGGCATCGTCGTCGAAACGGGCTGCACCTTGGCTCCGACTCTGACCGGGGTCTACGACGTGCCCGACCTGCACATCAGCGGCTACGGAACCGGTCAATCCGCCGAGAGCCTCAGCGCGAACCGAGGAGCGATTCGTTTCATGCAACCCGTGAACGAAGACGACAAGTACCTCACTTGGAACGGCAACATCATCCTGGATTCCGATGCCGTCATCTCCACGTATACCAACAAGTCCGTCACCACGCTTAACGGCGTGATTTCTGGTGACCACCAGATGATCAAGACCGGGCTGCCGGAGTTGATTCTCACGAAGCCCAACACCTACACCGGCGGCACGCGGATCTACCGCGGCGCGCTGACGCTCAACAGCACGACCGGCTACGCCATTCTCGGCGACGTCGATTATCGCCGCGGTTACTATTCGTCAACCGCTGACTACACCAAAAGGTTGGCAATGTCTCATGGCGACGAGGACGGGATGCCCCAGATGGAACCCACCGCCGTGGTGTACTTTGATTTGGATATCGGCTCTCAGTATCTCGACCTGCGGGGGCACACGCTGACGCTCGGAGGAATCTCGAATCCGACGACGGCCAGCAATAGTCGGTGCGCAATTCAAAACTACATGGCCGACACGGCCGGCACGCTGATCGTTGACAACGCCAACGAATTCACCTATCGCGGCATCATTCGTGACAACGGTGGCACGTTGGCCTTGATCAAACGCGGCGCCGCCACGCTCACCCTCGACGGACGCGCCGATCAGTTCACCGGCGGGCTCTCCGTGGAACAAGGAACGCTCGTCTACGGAGCGAACACCGAACGGAAGTCGCAAGCCTCGCCGTCGGTGGTCGTAAAAGCCGGCGCGACGCTCGACGTTTCCGCCGTTTCCGGCTACGCGATCAGCAACGCGTACACGCCCGAGGACCCGGCCAATCCCGGCACGAAGCTCCAACAGGTCTTAAGCGGCAACGGCACGATCGCCGGCAACCTGCTCGTCAAGACCGGCGGCGCGTTGGCCCCCGGCGAAAGCGTCGGGCAACTGACCTTCAACGGCGCGCTCGACCTGGCCACCGACGGACTCCTCACGTGGGATCTGGGCGCCCTGTCCACGGCCTCGCCCGGCGTCGATTTCGACGCCCTCCTGGTCAACGGCAACCTCACCCTCGGCGGCACGTCGCGGCTTGCCCTCGATTTCACCGCCGTCGGCGCTCCCGACGCCGGCGTGGCGTTCTGGACCGCGAACCATAGCTGGAAGATCATCGACGTCGAGTCCGGCGCGACCACGGGCGTGTTCGGTTCGATCGTCAACGGCACGTTCGACGCCGGGGACTTCACCACCACGCTCGACGCGGGCGGCGACGTCTTGTTGAACTACATCGTTGGCGGCGTGATCGTTCCGCCCGGCGACGCCAACCGCGACGGCAAGGTGGACGCCGCCGACGCCGCCGCGCTGGCGGCCAACTGGCTCAAGGCGACCGGAGCCGTCTGGGCCGAGGGCGATTTCAACGACGACCACGCCGTGGACGACCTGGATCTCGCCATCCTGGCCGCCAACTGGGGCGCCGGCGCGACCACCGCGGCCGTGCCCGAGCCGTCCACGCTCGCGCTGGCGGTCCTGGCCCTGGCCGGCGCGTTGGCCCTGGCCACGCGGCGGCGCGGGTAGGCTGTTTGACAACCGATACGAAGAGGAATGCCACTGGCTCTGCCAGCACCGCGACGGAGATCACCACGGAGAGCACGGAGACGAAACAGCCCTCGTACTCCGTGTCTCCGTGGTGAAATCCTTTACTATAGCCATACCCTGGGCATGGACGTACCGGGAAGGAGGAAGACGAACATGGGATGCCATTTCGGCTTGCGACGCATGGCACGCGCGCGCGGCTTCACGCTCGTCGAGCTGCTCGTGGTCATCGCGATCATCGGCGTGCTGATCGCGCTTCTGCTCCCCGCCGTGCAAGCCGCGCGCGAGGCCGCCCGCCGGATGCAGTGCACCAATCACCTCAGGCAGATCGGCGTCGCGCTGCACGCCTACCACGGCTCGCACAACGTCTTGCCGTTCGCGTCGGGGTACACGATCGCCCAGACGGGCACCTGGGTCGTGTTCCTCCTGCCGCACATGGAACAGCAAGCCGTTTTCGACCGGTTCGATTTCCGCTTCCCCCTGAGTCATACGGTGAACGCCAAGCCGGTGGCGACCCCCATTGCCGGGCTTGTCTGCCCCAGCGACCCGGCCGCGCAGGAGCCGATCTTCACCGACCGCGCGTCGCGCATCGCGAATCTGAACCCGCCCGTGGCGATGGGCCTGTGGTATCCCGTCTCGATTGGCCCGACGCACGACGATAGCTGCATGTTTTGCCCCTCGCGAAAAACCGCGGCCACGGACCCGGACAGCTACTGCTGCCAGGGCTGGAACTTCGGATCGAAGAGCCCGGAGAACAACTCGGTCGGCATGTTCGGACGGTATCCGCAAGGGTTCACGTTCGACGAGGTGAGCGATGGGCTGGCCAACACCCTTGCCGCCGGCGAGACCCTTCCCAGCCAGTGCGTCTACATTAGCGCCTACGCGCCCAACTACCCCTTGTCCGCCACCACCGTCCCCCTCAACCTGTTCGAGGAATGCCTCGTGCCGGACAACGCGGCCTGCTACGGCCGCGCCTGCGGCTTCAAGAGCCTGCACCCCGGCGGCGTCAACTTCATGATGGGCGACGGCAGCGTCCACTATTTCGCCGAGTTCGTCGACTACAAGCTCCTGAACGAGCTGGGCACCCGCGCCGGCGGGGAGCCCATCGACGTGACCACGGTGCAGGATTCCACCGGCGGCGCCATGTGAGCTATCGAGACATTCCCGGCTGGGCCGGAAAGGAACACCCGTGCGGATCCGCTGGATACGTCGGTTCGTCGCGCGCCGCGGATGGGCCGTTGCCGCGTGCCTGGCCGCGGCGACGATCGCCGGCTGCGGCGACTCGGGGCCAACCCGCGTGCCCGTCCGCGGCAAGGTCACCTTCGACGGCGGACCGCCGCCGGGCCCGGGCACCGTCTTCTTCGCCCCGCTGAAGGCCGCCCAGGGTTTCCCCATGCGCCCGGCCAACGCGAATTTCGAGCAGGCCGACGGCATTTTCGCCGTCACGTCCGTGCAGACGGGCGACGGCCTCGTGCCCGGCACGTACAAGGTCATCGTCGAATGCTGGCGTCGCCCGCCCGGCGCCACGGGCGAGCCCGGCGTCAGTTGGGTCCGCGCCAACTGGAACGCGCCCGATCTGGAGATCCCGCCTGGCACGAAGGGTCCCGTCGAATTCCCCATCGACGTGCCCACGCTGAAGTGACGATCCTTGGCTCGCCGCAGGGCAATCCGTCCACGTCCACACGAACATATTGGGCGCCACGAGTTGTGCCTCCCCCGCGGCGCGGGTACAATGCGCCCAATACGCGGGCGGTTGCCGGCTGCCCATTCGCTTGAACGAAAACACAAAGACGATCGAGGAGTCATCGGATGAAGGAGAAGAGAACGGTACGCACCGGCATCGTGGGATCGGGATTCGCCGCCCGGTTCCACTACCATGCCCTGTCGAAGATCCACGGCACGAACGTGGACGTGATCGGCGTCTTCTCCATCGAGCGCGAGACGGCCGTGCCCTACGCCCAGGAGCGGGGCATCCGCTGCTTCGACCGCATGGAAGACCTGCTGGACGAAGTGGACGTCGTGCACGTCTGCGTGCCGCCCATCTCGCACGAACAGGTCGCCGTCGCGGCCCTCGCGCGCGACAAGTTCGTCATCTGCGAGAAGCCACTGACCGGCTATTTCGGCGACGGGACCCCCGAGTTCCACGGCGACCACGTCTCGATGGACGCCGCCCGCGACGCCGCCCTGGCCAGCGTCCGGCGGATCCTCGACGCCGAATCCAAGAGCAAGGGCCGCTTGCTGTACGCCGAAAACTGGATCTACATGCCCTCGATCCAGAAGGAGCGCGAGATCCTCGAAAAGACCGGGGGGCAAATCCTTTGGATCCACGGCGAGGAGTCGCACAGCGGCTCGCACGCGGCGTACTACGCCTTTTGGAAGAACGGCGGCGGCGGCGTGCTCATCGGCAAGGGCTGCCACCCGCTCACCGCGGCGCTCTACCTCAAGCGCGTCGAGGGCCGCACGCGCGACGGACGCCCCATTCGCCCCAAGAGCGTCACGGCCCGGACCCACGCGATGACGCGGATGCCCACCTTCCGCGACGCGGGCTTCATCCGCTGCGACTACCACGACATCGACGACTTCTCCATGATGCACGTCGAAATGGACGACGGCACCGTGGCCTCCGTGTTCGCCTCGGACATCGTCATCGGCGGGATCCACAACTGGCTCGAAGTATACGCCAACAACCATCGCGCCCACTGCAACATCAATCCGAACACCGCGATGCAGACCTACAACCCCGTCGAAGCGAACTTCAAGGACATCTACGTCGTCGAGAAGATCGAAACAAAGCAAGGCTGGGCATGCACCTCGCCCGACGAGGACTGGTTCACCGGCTACCCGCAAGAGATGGAAGCCTTCTACCGCGCCATCGCCTACGGCGATCCGGTCGAAAGCGACAGCGCGCTGGGGGCCGACGCCGTCTCGACGATCTACAGCGCCTACGTCTCCGCCCAACGCGGCGGCGCGGTCGTGGACGTGGAACAGTTGTGAGAGGGATTGGGGCCGGGGACTGGGGACTGGGGACTGGGGACTGGGGACTGGGGACTGGGGACT
>JAFGDS010000057.1 GCA_016931995.1 Pirellulales bacterium | reverse complement strand
CTTGCCACTCATGGAATCCTCCTTCGCTTCGGGTTATACTAACCCGCAACAACGAGAATTCCAATTCCGACTGGGGCAGGACACGGCCCATGGCGGGCGTCGCCTTGCGTGGCGGGCCTGTCCCGGGTCGTGCTCGTCGCAAGGCCGCGCGTCTTCCCGAGCGCGGCGAAGGATCCCGTTGGCGTTACGAGAAAAAGAGGGCCGAACCTTGTTTGAAAGGTTCGGCCCACCTGTCATTCCATTTCCGTGTCGGACAATCCGGCGAACGTCCGCCCTCCCCGGGGACTTCCCGTCGCGGGGCACTCGGCCGGGCAAACCGCTACTCCTGGCGAACGGACACCAGCTCCATCACCTTCCGCTCGTGGCCGTTTTCGATCTGGTACGACTCCATGACCACTCTGTCCTCCGACTCGATCCGGACCACGTCGCGGCTTTGGACGACCTTTTGTGCCACTGGGCAATAGGCCTCGCTTTGGAACGTGAACACCTTGCCTTCCGAATCGGCGTCGCCCAGACCGGTGCAGATGCCCGTGCCCATGTTGCAGGCGAAGCTGCACGTGTACTTCTTTCGTCCGCTGTCGTAGCCCACCAGCCCGACGCCTTCGAAGTCGGATTGTCCGGCGACGCCCGTGCCGGCGAACCGCTCCTCGAGAAACCGCCCGCCGAGGACCCAGTTGCGTTCGATCGTGCCTTCCGACTCCATGGGCGGCTTGCTCGGATCCATCCACAGCTTGCACGTATAGGTCCACCGGCCGGCGAGCGGCTTAAGCTTCGCGTGCTCCTCGCCCGGCTGCGCAGCCTTGGCCACGGCCTTCAACTGTTCCTCGGGCGTTTCCTTTTCCAGCTTATCCGCCCAGGCGAGCGAATGCATCACCCCGAGGACCACCAACAAGGCGGCCGCGCCGCCCAACGATTTCACAACGGCCTTCATCGCTCTATTCCTTTTCACGGCCCTGCAAGAAACGCGGATCGCCAACCGAGACGATCTCCCTCGTCGCCCCGCGAGCCCAGGGCCCCCAGCCCGCCGAGCGACAACCAAACCACCGCCGGAAAGCATTCTCCGGCAGGAGGATTATTGGCGGGGCGACAAGCCTCCGGGGCCCGCAGGTCCCGAGCCTCCGCGGCGGCAGCACGAGGGAGCCCTGGGGGCTCCCCGAATGTGTCCACGCCCGTTGGGTGGATGAATGGGGCCGTTTGCGGGCATGGGAGGAGCGCGGCGGGTGACGATTGAGAGCCTCTCCCCGATCCCCGCGAAACTCGTCATGCTGAGCGAAGCGAAGCATCTCAAACGGTACTGCGCCAACGAGATCCTTCGCTGCGCTCAGGATGACGTGTCAGGATCGTGCCGGTGGGACACGCTTTGAGACGCGAAGCGTGGCCCGGGCCATTCGGGCGTATTCGGGGTTCAGCTCGATGCCGAGAAACCGCCGGCCCAGCGCTGCGGCGATCCGGCAGGTCGTCCCGCTCCCGGCGAAGGGGTCGAGCACCAGATCGCCCGGCTTGCTGCATGCCAGGATGATCGGCGTCACGAGTCGATCGGGAAACGTGGCGTAGTGACGCTTGCACGCGTCGATTGCGTGGGACACCTTAAACGAGCGTCGGAAGCTCGGGCTGACCCAGGCCCAATTGGCCAAGCTCACGGGAATTCGCCAAGAGACGCTTTCCCGCCTCGAATCCGGCAAGCACAAGCAGGACTTCCGCACCTTCGAACGTATCGAAGGTGCTCTGAAACGCGCACGGCCAAAGAAACGCAGCGTGCAACGGCGCACATACGCGTGGACTAGCAGAGTGGGCAAGCTGGCCAAGCGTGTTTGACAGTCGCAACATCAGTCAAGACTCGCGGTAGTCCTCGGCCTAGGTTCGGAAGTTTCTGCGTGAGCCGAAGCATCGGTTGATAACCCGCATCTTTGGGCATCAAGAGCATATAGTGGAAGGTCCGCACTTGAACTTCTCGAAAGACCGCTACAGGAACGTCCTTCGCGGGATAGGAAACCCCGTGCGCAGCGCCAATTTCAATTTTAAGGTTCTTATTGCGTTGACTGAAAACGCAAGGCCGAACCTCTTGATCGGCAAGTGAACCATCCATACGTTGACATTGAAGGTAGACTCGTTGAGCGGAGTTCGGCGTAACGCGGAAGAATTGGTCGATGACTTCTCGATTGAAGTGACCTTGATCCCAGCGATTTCCTGCTTTTGGGATTTGTGCAACAAGCACCCTTGACTCCGAGGGTACAGGAAGAATCTCCGGTTCCGTTGAAATGGTGGCCGGTTCTGGAACTAAAATATCAGGTTCCAAATCTCTCGCTCTCGGTCTGCCACCACGAACAACGTTACGTGCTGCGCGTTCCAGAGCCTCGTTGTCAATCTCCCGAATGTCAGATCGGTGCTCGTCAAAGAAACGATACCATGATGTCAGGTCGATGGCCTCCCTTGGCATCGCGCGGACAACACTGAAACCCTCATAGTTTTCCCTTAAACCGCCTGGCGTCAGGTTCCCTGACCCCACGATCAGGGATTGACGACCGTCATGGTAACGAAAGTGAGAGACTTTGGGATGGAACAAGCCAGCGCTATGGTTCCAGAATACCCGCACATCGAGACGGTCATTTGCCGCCGCGAGTTCTTGCAGTCGCTCCAATGTCGTGCGGTTGGTTATCGAGTCAATTCCAACGATCAGTGACAAGCATCCTGTGCCGAGGAAGTCTTGGACAACTGGGTCGAATATCAGTGAGTCAACCCCGGAACGCGATGCAAATGCAAACATTCCTCTCCACTCGATTGCTCCTTCGGCAGCGTGCATCAAGGCTTCAAAGAGGTATGCCGTGAGCGGTGATGTCGGGTCCTGCAAATGGAACTCGTATTCCATTACTCTATCCCCTATCGGTGGTTGACTACGTCTTCTTCTGTTGTTTTTTGCTGGAACGTGAACGCGATTTGCGGCTGCCATTTTCCGGCAAATCATGCCGCATCAGGACTTCATACGGCCGTACTTTTGGGCCTTTGGTCTTCTGTCTTGGAGGTTTTGCGAAGATAAGGACGTACTCATGGACATTCTTGAAAAGGAAGTTTGGCGGATATGGATAACTCCCAAAAATAGGACGCTGCGCTCCATAGGAACCCCACTTTCCTCCTGTTCCGTCCTTCGACCAAATCACTTCGTTTATCATTACCAAGCCGAGTTCTCGCAGAATCACCGTGAAGTCCGCTGCAAGCGGAAACGTCAATAGCCCGTGATCCGTATGCTGATTAACATTCGCGGTCACAACGCATAGCTTTCGCCCCGGTTGCAGGACGCGCGCACATTCCTTGAAGACAGGCCGGATTGCATCCAGGAATGCCGCGTAGTTTTCAATCGTGCCCAGATTCATCTCTGCTGCCCCATAGTCCGCCTTATTCCAATATGGAGGGCTGGTCACGATGAGGCCGACGGAATCATCGTCAAGGAAGGGCATTTCTCTGCTGTCACCATGCACTACCTTGAGCGAGTCCTTCTGGAAAGGCTGGCCGTTGTGGACGGACCGACAACGGCTTCGGATAATATCTACGAATGCTTCGCTTTGCTCAACACAAATTGCCTTGCGACCGAGGGACAACGCTACCGCTGCGGTGGTTCCTGTGCCAGCAAAGGGATCAAGTACGGTTTCTCCATAGAATGTGAAGAGCTTGACAAGCCGTTTGGGAATCTCGTCAGGGAAGATGGCTGGGTGGTCGGGATGGCTCGTGTTGGCGATTTGCCACACGGTTTTCGTATACTCCCGCCATTCCTCCTTGGTCAACCGGCTTTTTTCTTTGATATCCGCAGTGGTCTTGTTACTCATGGATACTTTCTGTTTGGCGAAAATGCGAACGGACGTGTTGGCGTCGTTCGTCGTTATTGTCAATTACGACCACGTTGTGTACGAAACGACGCAACTCCGTGCAAAAGCACTGAGGTACTGCGGCCGCGCGCGTCAGGATAGCGTCGATTTCATCTCGCTCAGATTCACAGGCCAGCGGACGATACGCGATTGTGACACGGTTCCGGTTCAGGCTTACCACTTGATGGCTTTGAAGCTGATCCCACAAACGGCCACCGCACGCAGCCAATTTTTCACGGTCTCCCTTTGAAAAGGAGCTATCGCAGAACGGTATGCTTTCCAATAACCATCGTGCAACATGGAAACCGTCTCCGTGAACATGCCACCACCAGTAAACCAAACGGCTACTCAGAATCGCAAAGGCAACGCAAGCACTCTTCTCGGACGCATACTCCACCCGAAATAGCCTGTTCTCACTCATTGGGACACGTAACGCCGGACACGTGTTGTGGGGACGGAATACGTTGAGAAAATTGTATGCTGTGCTGGCAATGAACACGACAGGAGTGGCATCGTTGGAACAAGCATCCGATGGGAAGCAAGTGCGGATTTTTTTCCAGCCATGAGAAAAACGATCCGTGCGTTCCATCAGGATGGCCGCTGCCTGACACTGCAACTGTCCATCCAGTTTGGGAATCCCACGTGAAATATCGGGGACATTGATTGGTGTGAAGTCCAGCGATGCAAACAGGCCACTCCGATTCCGGCTTGTCCATTTTTGCAGAGGCCCGGTCTGAAAACGTGTTGCATTGACGGATCTAGCTTTCTTGCGACTAACCACACGAAACAGAATGGCGTTGCGTGTTTTGACGTCTTCCCCAAAAAGTGCGTGAGGCTCGCGGTCAAAGAACGCAAATCTCCAGTGTCCAATATCTTGCATAATTGCGAGCCTGCAAGCCGTGAGTTGCTTTCCTTGGTGATAGGCTATGGACAGGGGGACCACCAACCCAGATGCCGAAGAATCTTGGACCGTGAGCCGCCACATCATCTCAATGAATGCGCTGTAAATCATCTCCGAGCCACTAGGACGGTCCGGGAAAGACACAAACTGCTTCGCGGTATGGAGATGGCTTGGCGCATTCTTGAGTGCCGAATATGGCGGGTTGCCAATCAACACATCAAAGCCGGAGGCTGCTTCTGGGAATATGCGAGCAATCGGCAACGTGTCGAGATTATCGGAACCGAACCTCTTGGACTTTCCTCTGATGAGGCCCATATTCTGAGCATCACGTAAGCCTGGAGTGCTGCAAAGTTGGCGCAAGGCCAGCGAACGTCTCTCCAAATCCTTCGTCTGCGCAACTTCCTTTCGTGTGACAGAAAGCGAATCCACCACGGAGAAATTCAGCCGTAGGAGATGCCATGCAACCCAGGGGGTAGGGACGGCTGCCGCAATATCTCGATAAGTGTCGTGAAGGAGAACAAAACAAGCAGCTTCAACGGCAAGTGCGCTTATGTCGAAGCCATAGAGACTGTTTTGGGCAAACGCAAAGCGATCGAAATGTTTTGATGGTGAGGAAAGCTCTGCCGTGTGGAGGAGCGCGCGAAGAAACACACCACTCCCACATGACGGATCGAGGCACTTTGGGGTCTTCGTTTTCTTGCGAATGTCCCCGAGGACTTCGCCCGCCATATACTCTGCCACATCAGCCGGCGTATAGAACACCCCATCACGCCGTTTCGCTGATCGCGCCACTTTGGTGCCGGGTTCACGCATAACGCTCAGCCTGCTACCTGGGCCGTGCGTATCCAAAACGTAAGGAAGCAATTCGGCAAATCCGTCATCGTATCGGGGTTGTCGAAGTTCAGCTAGCGATTCACTGGCTGTGGCATTTGGAATTAGTGCCGCCAAAGATCGCAAACGTTCGTCGGAAGAACCTAGAAACCAATGCTCTGCGTCCCGATAGTCTGCGTTGCTAGCTATGGCACCCACAAGCTGGCCAACAAGCCACATGCTGACGAGCGCCCATGCCGACCGAAGAGAGTGTGCCTCCGGGGAGCCGCCCGCATGGCCGCAATCCCAGCGAGAGCCAAACACATCGCCGAAAATGTCGTTGGCTTTCTTGTTTTCTAGGTGTGGCACAAGGAGACTGGCTGCCTGGCGGACGTGCTGTGCGCGTTCTTCCGTCACCGTGGTCAATGTCAGGCCCACTCCTGGGACAGAGAGTCTCGCGGTTGCGGGAAAATGTGAATTGAGACGCGGCAGCCTTGCCACTTTTCAACCTTCGCCTGAGTTTGCGTTCAGCCAGCCACGATTCGCTTAATCCTATGTATGTCAAGGCGTTGGATCAATGCTCCGGCGCGGCTGCGAGCACCTTCTCCGTTGAACCCCGGCGGGAAGCTGATATACTTCAGCATTCTGGGGTGGCGGGTCCAGCCGATGGGCCGTGCGGGGGGATGACGCGAGGAAGGCCGCTAAGTGGCTTTTGAAGAAGGGCTTACGGCGACACTAACCCGGTGGTGTAATTGGCAACACAAGGGATTTTGGTTCCCTCGTTCTAGGTTCGAGTCCTAGCCGGGTTGCTTGGTGGGGCTTCGGTCGCGGCGGAGCGGTGGGCCGGAGCACTGCTGGACGAGCCAGCAGTGGCACCCAAGCGGAGCAGTGGAGCCGGGAGCACTGGCAGCCGGCAGTGGCACCGGACGCGCGACCTCGACCCACCCTGCGGGAGGACGCGGCGGGCTAGCTGGATTTCTTCTTGCCGCCGTTTTTCGCGGCTTCGTCCAGGGCGATGCCTTGTTGGATGAAGCGTTCGACCACGTCGGGGCTTTGGCCGCCGATGAGGGTGCGGCGACGCCAGCCGTCGGGCGTCTTGCGGAACATCACCATCTGCGGGATGGGGCCGCCCTCGGTCAACTCGCGGCCCAGACGACGCTGACGGTCCAGATCGACCACGGCAAAGGCCACCCGCTTGAGCACGCCGCGGCGGCGGATGGTGGGAAGGATCTCTTTCTTCATTTCGACGCAGGCCGGGCACCACTCGGCCCCGACGAGAATTACCAGCGGCCGGCCGGTTTCGGTCGTCTCCCGTCGGGCCTCACGGTAGGAATCCCCGTCGGCCGCCACCGCCGACACCTGCAACAGAAGGGCAAGCGCAAGAACGTTCACCGCGAGGTTCCTTGGGAGAAAACGGGCGAGGGGGGCAGGACGAAACGGGGTGGGGCCGCAAAGGTCTCAGTATAGCGGGGCACCGCGCGGACGCAAGGAGAAGTTGCCCAAAGTTGACGCTCTACGCGGTTCGGGGGGATTGGGGCAATGCGGAGATGCGGTTGCCCCAGGATCGCTGAGTGCCACGGGCTTTGCCGGTGCTTCCATACGGCCTGTTCCTCACGGGCAGAGCCGGTGGCACACGCGCAAATGGTTTTGCGCACAAGTTTTACATCGTCGTCGATTGGCCCCGCTGGGGGAGTGGTGTATATTTGCACGGGCGCCGCGCCGAACGAGTCCGAGGTGGGATCGGGGCGGGAGGATTTGCCCCGCGCGCCGGAACGTTGGATAGCCAGATGCGGATTCGGGTCGGACTTGTCGGCGTGGGAGAGGCGTGGCCGCGGCGCCAGGGGCCGGCGCTGCGCGCTTTGATCGACCGGTTCGAGGTCCGGGCGATCTGCGAGCCGGTGGGCCATCGCGCGCGGCAGGTCGCCGCCGAGTTCCACGCCCAGGCGGTCGATGGATTCCAAACGCTGGCTCAGCGGGAGGACATCGACGCCGTTCTGGTTTTTTCGCCCGGCTGGTTCGGGGCGCTGCCGATCCGCGCGGCGTGCGCGGCGGGCAAGGCGATCTACTGCGGCGCGGGGCTGGAGCTGCACCTGGCCGAGGCGCAGCGGATCCGGCGCGAGGTGGAAGAGGCCGGCGTGGCCTTCATGGCCGAGTTCGTGCGGCGTCATGCCCCGGCCACGTTACGGTTGAAAGAGCTTGTGGCCACGCGGCTGGGCGAGCCGCGGCTGGTGTTTTGCCATCAGCGTCTCGGGGCGGATGGATGCCTCAACGGCGCGGATCCGGCGCAATGCCGCCACCCGATCCGCAAGGAACTCGTTGAGCTGGTGGACTGGTGTTGCTACGTGGTGGGACGCGAGCCCACGCACGTGACGGGCTTGCTCCACGCGGGCGACGGCAAGTCGGCCGAGGCGGATTACCAGATGCTCAGCTTGGATTTTTCCGAGCGGGCCTCGCCGGGCAGTGGGCCGCTGGCGCAGATCAGTTGCGGCTGCTACATTCCCGCGGCGTGGCGCGAGGCCGTGAGCTATCGGCCGTTGGCCGCGTTGCAGGTTTCGTGCGCCAACGGCGTGGCCTTTGTCGATCTGCCCTCGACGCTCATCTGGTTCGACGAGGCCGGGCGGCATCAGGAGTCGCTGGACAGCGAACGGCCGGTCGACGAGCAGCTCCTGACGCAATTCCACCGCGCCGTGACCAGCCTCGTGCGCAAGACGGCCGATCTGGACGACGCGTTTCGGGCGTTGGTCATCGTCGAGGAGGCCTGGCGGAGCGCCGCCGAAGGGCAACGGCTGGAGCTGCCCGTTTGGACGGCGGGGTAGCGGGCTCCCGTCGATCCGGCTGCCAAGCTGCGGGCTATTGCCCCGGGGCTCTGGCGTTGCCTTCGCGGCGACCGTACAATCGTGCCATGGCTTGCTCGGAGGTTTTTTGTAGCCGCCTAATAGTATGACGATATGACATGTGACAACCTGCCCGCGTCACACGCAAGGGCGGGAATCCGCGGCCGGCCTCCGCGGCGCGGAGTCGGGCGGTCTTTCGGCGATGGCATCTTGGCTCGATCCGTGTTTCCTGGTTTCTGACCGACTTAGGAGTGTGCAGACATGAATCCGCGCAACAAGGGAACGGTTCTCGTGATGGTGGCCGCGGTCGTTTGGATGGGCGCGGCGTCGTGCGGTTCGGCCGCGGTGACGACGCTTTTTTCCGAGGATTTCAACGGGTTGGTCTTGGGGCCGAACATGTGGGAACCCAACGGCGCGGGGCCGTACGGTTGGGCGAACAACCCCGCGGCTTTCACCCACACGCCGCCGACCGGATGGACCAACGACCGTGGCACCGTCTTCACGCTGGGCGATCCCAACGTGGGCGTGCCGGAATGGGAAGGCTGGAGCTTCGCCAACAAGTACTGGTGGGTAGGCGTGGCCACGGACGGCGGGGGCGACGGACGCCGCGACGAGTTCACCAAGGGCCTGGGCACGGTGGCGATCGTCGACGCCGACGAATGGGACGACCTGGGCGACCCGGCGTACGTAGGGACGCTCAAAGCAGAGATGCTCACCCATCCCGTCAGCATGACCGGCGCGGCGGCCAGTTCGGCGGTGCTCCAGTTCGATTCGTGTTGGCGGCCGTACGCCTTCCAACGGGCCACGGTTGACGTGTCCTACGACGGCGGTTCCTCCTTCCAGGAGATCATGCGGTGGGAGTCCGACGAATTCTCGCCCAACTTCAAGGACGACAACTCCACGAACGACACGATTCAGGTGCGGATGAACAACCCGGTGGGCGCGACGGAAGCCATTCTCCGTTTTGGCTTTCACGACGCCGGCAACGACTGGTTTTGGGCGATCGACAACGTGCAAGTTAGTCACAGCGGCGGCACGGTGATGAGCGAGGACTTCGAGGGCGTTCCGTTGGGCCCGCCCGAATGGGAGCCCAGCGGCGCCACGGTCGAGCCGGTCAACATCCCCAACGCCTTCACCCACACGCCGCCGGACGGCTGGACGGTGGACAACAGTCAAATGCCCGGCGGCGGCGTGCCCGAGTATTCCGGCTGGAGCTTTGCCCCGCCCGACCTTTGGGTGACCGCCGCCGAGGGTCAGGGCCGAGAGCTGTTCACCAAAGGCCAGGTCGTTATCGCCATTGCCGACAGCGACGAGTGGGACGATGCGCCGCACGATCCCGGCACGATGAACACGTTCATGAGCACGCCGGAGATTTCGCTGGCCGGCATTGCGGCGGGCACGGCCACGCTCAAGTTCGACTCCGGTTTCCAGACGTGGGGCAATCAGACCGTCACGATCAGCGTCTCCTACGACGGCGCCGCCCCGGTCGAGGTGCTGCGTTGGAACGCGGACACGGGAAGCCCCTACTACAAGGCTGACGCTCCGAACGAGTCGGTCACCGTGAATCTGGCCAATCCGGCCGGGGCGGGCGGCATGGTCCTCACGTTCGGCTACATAAACGGCAACAACGACTGGTATTGGGCCGTGGACAACATCGTGATTGAGGGCGATCGGACTTCGTTTGCGCCTGGCGACGCCGACGGCGACGGCAGCGTCGACAAGGACGACGTGGCGGCCCTGGCCGCGCACTGGCTCATGTCCGGCGGCGTCGGCTGGGCCGAGGGCGACTTCAACGACGACGACCTCGTGGACGACCTGGACCTGGCCATTCTCGCGGCCAACTGGCAAGGCGCCGCTCCGGGCGCCGTGCCCGAGCCGAGCGCGCTCGTCCTCATTGCCGCGCTGGCACTGGCCGGATATTTTGGAAGACGGCGGCCATGCGGCGGCTGACCAACGTGATCTACGTCCAGGCCAAGCCGAGCGACCCGCTGGAGCGGGCCGAGCGGGGAATCCGCGACGTGCTCCGCCGCCATCCGCGCGGCATCGCTGCAACCCATCGAAGCCCTTCGGGCGGAATGAGAGGGCGGTCTTTGGCCCAAGGACGGCGTGAGACCATGCCGCGGCAGTCCGTCGGGGCGATCTCTGGCGACCGGGCAATCTGGGTTGGTTGATTCTCATCGCCATTTGGCTGCTGGGCCTCCCGCCGTTCGGGTGATCTTGAAGCCACATTGACACCTCGTGGCGGTTTCGAGTACAAACCGCCACCTTTTCCTCGACTCATCCGGGCCGAAGTCGGCCGCGGTTCGTGTGGGACCGCGACGGGCGGGCGGTGTCCTTCGCGCCACGGCGGCCCTTGGTCAATGCGGGAACGATCATGCCGGCGGACCAGGTCCAATCCGACGACCCGAGGCAGGAGGACCGCCTGGACGAGGCGTCCGCGGAGACCTCCGAGGAGTCGTCTCCGCGCGGTCGGTTGGCCGGCGTGGCGGATCGTTTTCGCCGCATGGTCGGTTGGGCGAACGCGCATCGGCTCAAGGCCGCCTTGTTGGGCGTGGCCGTGCTCGCGTCGGTTCTTGGGGCGGCGGTCACGACCCTGGTTTTAGTGGTTCGGCACGACCCGTACGCGCGCGTGACGTTTGAGATGACGTTGGACGCCCTGGAGCACGGCGATTTGGCCAGGGCGAGGGAGTGGGCGCGGGCTCTGGCGGGGCGGAGCAGGTTGGCGTCTCTGGAGGAGCCGGGCGGGCCGACGTACGTGTTTGGCGCGGCCGCCTTCAAGGAAGCGGAGGACACGTGGACCAAGGACAAGCAGCCGTCCTACCTGCTGGCGTCGCGCTATCTCGAGGAGTCGCGGGACCGCGGTTTTCCAACCGGTCGGAGAGCCGAGGGTTTGCTCATGCTGGGCAAGTCGCTTTTCATGAGCGGCCAGATCGCCGCCAGCCGACCGGTGCTGCGCGAGGCGCTGCGGGCAAACCAGAACGACAGGATCCAGATGGACATCCACCGCCTTCTGGCGGAGGCGAGCATGCAGGACGCGACGCCCGATTTTGACGCGGCCCTGGAGAATAACACGAAGTACCTGGAATACCGGTTTCTCTCCAAGCGCGAGCGCGACGAGGGTCTTCTTCAGCGAGCGCAGATTCTGCTGCGGATGAACCGGGACGCGCAGTGCGCGGCGACGCTGGACCAGATTCCAACCGACTCGCTCGCGCACTCCCGCGTCATTGTCGTCCGCGGCCAACTGCTCATGCGCGAGGCCAGGCAGCTCCGCGACAAGGCGAGCGCGACGGCGGAGGAGCGCTCCAAGGCCCGCGGCCTGATCGAGACGGCCATCAAGACGCTCCGCTCGGCGCAAGGGGTCGACACGTTGGTGAACGAGGCAACCCGCCAATCGACGTATTTGATTGGCGTTTGTTTCCTTGAGTTGGGCGACATCCGCGCGGCGGTCGAGCAATTCAATCAGGTTCGGACGCGCTTTCCCGGCAGTGAAGAGGCCTTTTCGTCGGATCTTCAGGAAGCCGATTTGAACCGTCTGCACGGCCGCAACAAGGCGGCGATGGCCTGTTACCGCCGGCTGCTCGGCGCGATCACCGATCCAGACAGGTTCACCAATCCTTACTTCACGCTAGCCGAGGCCCGCGAACGGGTCCTCCGGGCGTACGACGACTACCAGCGCACGCAGGACTTCGCCAGCGCGCTGCAATTGGCCGGATTGATGTACCCGCTCGTTTCGCGGGCGCAGTCGATGCAGATGACGGCCCACACGTATCACCAGTGGGGCGAGAACCTGCTGGCTCAAGCCGAGCACGTTCCCGTTTCCAAGGCGGAGGCGCTGGAACGGGAAGGTCGGATGCACCTGCGGGCGGCGGGGCAGATGTTCCTGCGCCTGGCGCGGCTGCGGATCGCCGAGGCCGAGTATCCCGACGATCTCTGGAACGCCGGAGAAAACCTTCTGGCGGGTCACGCGTACCGGGACGCCGAGCGGGTTTTCCGGACGTATTTGAATAACGAATCGCGACGGCGCAATCCGCGCGCGTTGGTGGGTTTGGGCGAAGCGCTATTGGCGCTGGGCCGATTCGACGAGGCAGCCGACACATTGCGGCAGTGCATCGAGTTTCACCCGAAGCACGCCATGGCGTGCCACGCGCGGCTCCTGGCCAGCCGCGCCTGCCGCGAGACAAACAAGCTCGAGGAAGCGGAGAAGCTGCTGAAGGAGAACCTCAACGGCGAGGGAATCACGCCGAAGAGCGAGGTGTGGCAGGATTCGCTTTTCGATCTGGGGGAGTTGTTGCACGACCTGGGCCGGTTCGAGGAGGCGGCGCAACGGCTCGAGGAGGCGGTCGCGCGTCAGCCGAATTCGCGCCGGGCGGTGATGGGGCGGTATCTGGCCGCCGAATCGTACCGTCGCCGGGCGCAGGCCGCCCGCGAGGAACTCCAAAAGGAGGTGGTCGAGAACGCTCGCATTGCCCACACCAAGGAAATCCAGGACATGCTCCACGCCGCCCGGCGCGAGTACGAGGAGCTCAAGCGGCGGCTGCTCGAGCGCCGCGACAAGACCGAGTTAACGGAGTTGGAGCGGCGGATCCTCCGCAATTGCCTGTTCTCGATCGGGGACGTCGCTTTCCAATTGGGCGACTTTCGGGAGGCCATCAAGACGTACTCGATCATCGCGAACCGTTATCAATCCCAGGCCGACGTGCTTCAAGCCTATTTGCAGATCGTCCGGGCCTACGAGCGGCTGGGCGAACCGCAGCAGGCGCGGCGGACGCTGCAGCACGCGCGCGTGGTGCTGGAGCAGATGGACAAGAGCGCCGACTTCGCCGAGACAACCAACCACAGCCGACGGGAGTGGGAGGAGCTTCTGACCCGTTTGGCCGCGGGATAGTCGTTGCCCTCATCACGCAATCGCGGCGTTGGGGCGCCGCATTCCCCATCCGGAAACACCGCCATGTCCGAATCGGATACCGACCGGCTTGCCACCCTGATCGACGCGAAGCACGCCTGCCTGAGCGATCTGGCGGCCATGGGCCGGCGGCAGCTCGAGCTCGTCCGCGAGGGGGGGATGACCGCGCTGTTGGAGGTCCTGGCCGTCAAGCAGCAGACGATCGCCCGGCTGCACCAGATCGAGCGGGCCCTCGATCCGTTTCGCAACGAGGAGCCGGAGGCCCGGGCGTGGCGCTGCCCGGCCGATCGGGCCCGCTGCGCCGAGCGGCTCTCGCAATGCGAATCGCTCTTGGCGGAGATTGTCGCCCAGGAGAAGGAAGGCGAGCGCGAGCTTGTGGCGCGCCGCGACGAGACCGCCCGGCAGCTCCAAGGCAGCCACGACGCCGCGCAAGCCCGCCGCGGATATCTCGATGCCGTGCCGCGCGGCGCGAGCCGGTTCGACGTCACGTCGGACTTCTAGTGTCGTACTCTCGTTGTTGAGGAGGGATCGTATTCGAGACTGGTTTCGAGTGCCACTGGCTCTGCCAGTGTCGCAAGATGCCGCAATTCACGCACTGGCAAAGCCAGTGGCACGCATCCGAGCCGGTTCCACGTCACCTTGGACCGCCAAGACAACCACCTGTTCCCACGAGTTTCCGCCGATGACCCACGACGCGACGACCGCGGTCGACGAGACCTTTGCCCTGAACGAGGGCTGCGATCTCCAGACGATCCTGTGCGCGTGGCACGCCGCCACGGTCCAGCTCGAGCAGACGCACGAGGCCCTGCGGGCGGAAGTCCGGCGGTTGACCGACGAGTTGGAGGAGAAGAACCGCGAGTTGGCCCGGAAGAACCGGCTGGCCGACCTGGGCCGCATGGCCTCGCACGTCGCCCACGAGGTCCGCAACAGCCTGGTGCCCGTCACGCTGTATCTGAGTTTGTTGCGGCGGCGCGTGGTCGGCGATCCCGGCAGCGTCGAGTTGTTGGGGAAGATGGAGGCCGGCTTCACGGCCCTGGACGCCACGGTGCACGATCTGCTGCACTTCACGTCGGACCGCGATCCGCGCTGGCGGACCGTGCGGCTGGGCGAGCTGGTCGGCGAGGTGGTTGAATCGTTGGCCCCGCAACTGGCCGCGCAGGCGATCCGCGCGGCGGTCGACGTGCCGGACGAGCTGACGGTTTCGGCCGATCGGGAAATGCTCCGTCGGGCCTTGTTGAACCTCGCCTTGAACGCCTTGGACGCGATGCCCCGCGGCGGAACGCTTGCCATCCGCGCGATTTCGTCGCGCGAAAGCGTGGAGTTGGAGGTGGCGGACACGGGCGAGGGTCTGCCGGAGGGCGCGGCCGGCCGCGTGTTCGAGCCGTTTTTCACGACGAAGTCGGGCGGAACGGGCCTGGGGCTGGCCATCGTCTCGCGGATCGCCGACGTGCATGGCGGGCGCGTCCGCGCGGAAAACCGTCCGCGGGGCGGCGCCGCCTTCACCATCACGATTTCTCAAACCCTTTCGGAGGCCGCGGCATGAGAGCCGACCCCCACGCCGTTCTCCACGGCTCGCCCGGCAGCGTGCTGGTGGTCGACGACCACCGCCAGGCCCGCGAGTCGATGGCCGACGTCCTTCGCCAGTCGGGTCACCGCGTGGCGTGCTGCTCGAGCGCCGCCGAGGCGCTCGAGGCCGTCGGCCGGGAGCGATTCGACTGCATCGTGACGGACCTGAAGATGCCCGGCATGAATGGCGTCGATCTGATTATCCAGCTCGAACGGCGGAAATACGAGGCGCAGGTGGTCATGGTCACCGCCCATGCCTCGGTGGACACGGCGGTCGAGGCGATGCGGCACGGGGCATTCGACTACATCGAGAAACCGTTCGACGTGGAGCGACTCGAGCGGCTGGTCGCCCGCGCGATCGAACGCGGCCGGCTGCTCGACGCGCCCGCCGCGCCGGTGGACGCGGCCGACGCCGCGGGCGCGGCGCCGGCAATGATCGGATCGAGCCGCCCGATGCGGGAGCTTCGCCGGCGGATCGCCCAGGTGGCCGCCACGTCGGAGACGGTGTTGATCACGGGCGAGAGCGGGACGGGTAAGGAACTGGTGGCGCGGAGCGTGCACGCCCAGAGCGAACGCCGCAACGGCCCGTTGGTGAGCCTGAACTGTCCCGTGCTCTCCGCCCATCTGATGGAAAGTGAACTATTTGGGCACGAGCGGGGCGCGTTCACCGGCGCCGAGACGTCGAGGACGGGTCGATTCGAGCTGGCCGCCGGCGGCTCGATCCTGTTGGACGAAGTGACCGAGATCGACTTGAACCTTCAGGCGAAGCTCCTTCGGGTGTTGCAGGAGCGGTCGTTCGAGCGCGTCGGATCCAGTCGAACGATTCGCGCCGACGCCCGGGTGATCGCCACGACGAACCGCAACCTCGATGAAGAAGTGGCCGCCGAGCGATTCCGCGCCGACCTGTACTACCGCCTGGCCGTGTTGCCGCTGGTGGTGCCGCCGCTGCGCGATCGGGCGGAGGACGTGCCCGAGTTGGTGGACTTCTTCCTCGCGCAAGCCGCGGCCCGGCTGGGGCGCGAAGCGTGCGAGTTGACCCCGGGGGTGTACGACCTTCTGGCCGGTTACGGCTGGCCGGGCAACGTCCGCGAGCTGGAGAATCTGATCACGCGGACGAGCGTCCTGGCGATGGATCGCCGGGTGGACGCCGACCAGTTCCGCCGCTGGCTCGCGGTCGATCCGGCCGTGTCGTCCGCCGCCCAGACGGAGACGTCCGACGGCGCGATTGGCGTGGGCATGAGTCTCGAACAGACGGAGCGGAAACTGATCGAGGCCACGCTCGAACGGTTCGACGGCCATCGGGCCAAGACCGCCCAGGCCCTGGGCATCGGCGTGCGGACCCTTTCCGGCAAACTCCGCCAATACGGATATGCTCCACGGGCCAAATCGTTCCGCAGGGCGGGATAGGAGAAGAACGAGAGGAAGTCCGCGTGACGAAATCGGCAAATCCTGCCGGTCCGCCGGCGCAAAAGCTGCCGAACGGAAGCCGCCCACGGCGGACCGGCCAACCAATGATACAGAAAGCCAAGGACGGATCACCAAGGCAAGTGCCGAGGCAACAGACGTAAAATCGCCGGCGCACCGCCGGAGGCGCGGACAGGGGCCGCGCCGCCGGCACGCCGGTTGCATGGCGTGACCCCGAAGTCGCCATTTTACCAAGACAGCGGATATCCACCCAGTCGTTTCGCTTTAGGATACGTGCGATGCTCAACGCCCTGTTCGACTCCACCTCGATTCCGGTCATGGAGCAGGTGGTGAATTTCACGCAGGCGCGGCAGAACGTCCTGGCCGGCAACATCGCCAATCTGGACACGCCGGGCTACAAGGTCCGCGACCTCTCGGTCGAGGACTTCCAGGCCAGGCTGGCCCAGGCGATCCAGCGGCGACGCGGCGGGGCAGGTTCCGGCTCGGGCGGACTGGGCTATTCGTCGGCCACCGCCGAATACCTGGGCTCGCTCTGGTCGTCGGGCAGTTCGGCGTACTCCACGGCAAGCAGTTCCGACTACGCCGTCGGCCCGTCCGTGCGTTCGCCTGGCGAGACGGCGCCCGACAACCCTCGGCCGTCCGTGGCGAAGGTGTCCGACGATCCAAAGAACCTCCTGCACCACGACAAGAGCAACGTGGGCGTCGAGTATCAGGTGACGGAGATGGTCAAAAACCACATTCAGCACAACATGGCCCTGGCCGTGATGACCAGCCAGTTCCGGCTGTTGCAGGCGGCCATAAGCGAGCGGGCATAGCAACGCGGCTTTCGGGGGGATGAAAGGAGCGAACCATGTTTTCGGCCATCGACATCAGCACGAGCGGTCTTTCGGCGCAGCGGATCCGGATGAACACGATCTCGAGCAACCTGGCCAACGTGTCGACCACGCACAACGAGGCGGGCGAATCGAAGCCCTACGAGCCGCGGTTCCCCGTCTTCCAGACGGACGATTCGGTGGGCGCCGGCGGGGCGGCGGGAGTGCGGGTCAGTTCGGTCGAGACGGACCGGGAGGTCGAGCCGCGTTGGAAGTACGAGCCCGGCCACCCCGACGCGATCAAGGACGGCCCGCGCAAGGGCTGGGTGGCCTACCCGGGCGTGAACATGATGATCGAATTCACCGACGCCATGGAAGCCGCCCGGGCGTACGAAGCCAACCTGGGCGCGATGGAAATCTCGAAGGACATGATCAACCAATCCCTGCGAATCCTGGCCTAAGGGGCCCCCGAACCTGAGACCCTCCCATGAACCCGATCAACAATCTTCAGTTTACGTCGATCGTGCCGGCCGGCAAGCTGGGGCAGGCCCAAGCGCCCCAGGACGCCGCGTCGTTCAAGGACTATCTGCTCGATTCGATCCGCGAGGTCAACTCGATGCAGCAGGACGCGGACCGCGCGGTCGAGCAATTGGCCGCCGGCGGCGACGTGAATCCCGCCGAGGTGCTCACCGCCGTGCAGAAGGCCGACATCGCCTTCCGCATGATGATGCAGATCCGAAACAAGATGGTTCAGGCGTACAACGAGATCCAGAACATCCGCGTCTAAACGGCGCGTAAGCCGACGATTCCCAGGACGACGAGGTTCCACGGATGGATTTCCTCAACAAAGCGTTCGCCCAACTGACCGACCTGTTCCGTTCGATGACGCCGGGCGCGCGGATCACCGCGGGCTTGCTCCTGGCGGTCGTGCTGGTGAGCGTGGGGTATCTGTTCACCTACCAGATCTCCGATCCGGGCGAGTACCTCTTCGGCGGCGAGCCGTTCGGCTACCAGTACCTCAGTCGGATTGAGATGACCCTGGGCGCGGCGGGCGTCGAGTACAAGGTCGATAACGGTCGGATCCGCGTTCCCCGCGCCCAGCAGTCCAAGGCGATGGGCGCGCTGGTCGACGCGGACGTGCTCCCACCCGTTTGGAACCAAGCCCGCAAGGAAACGCTCAAAAACAGCAGCCCCTTCGTCAGCGACAAACTCCGCGACGCGCAACGCGAGGCCGCGAAGGAGAAAGATTTCGAGACGGCGCTAGAGGGCATGCCCGGCATCACCCGCGCACAGGTGAAATTCGACTCGACCACGCAAGGCCGCTTCCCGCGGACCACGCTGAAGACCGCGTCGATCATTGTCGAGACGCAGCCGGGTCATCCGCTCACGGAGGAGCGGGTGCTGGCCATCCGCAACACCGCCGTGACGTACGCCGCCGGCACGAAGCCGGAGAACGTCAACATCCTGGACGTGACCACGGGCCGATGCTTTCCCGGAGACCTCGACAGCGGCGGGGCCGTGCTGGGCGACAAGAGCGGCGTGACGAAACGCTACTACGAGGCGCAGTGGCGCGACAAGATTCTGGGCGTGGTGGGCGCATACATCCCCGGCGTCACGGTCGAGACGAACGTCACGCTCAGCGACGTCAAACGCCACGTCACCCGCACGCTCGCGCCAGACACGAAGGGCACGCCCGTGCGAACCACCGAAAAGACCCGGGACCGCACGCAGGAGGGTCCGGCGCCGGCGGGCCGGCCCGGCTTCGCGGCCAATCAACCCGGCGCCATCGCCCCGGCCAATCTCAAGGGCTCAACCGAAACAGACAGCGAATCGGAAACGACCGAAGACGCGATCGTCGGCGGCAGCTCGGAAGAGAAGGAGCAAGTGCCCATGATGCCCACCCGGGTGCAGGCGGTCGTGGGCGTGCCGACGAGCTACTTTGAAAAACTCTGGCGGGATCAGAATCCCCCGGCCGAAGGCGAGGAGCCAAAGAAACCGACGCCCGCCGACCTGACCGCCGTCGAAACGCGGGAAATCACGCGGATCACGGACATGGTCGCGGGGCTCCTGCCCGACTTTGAAGGGGTTGCCGACAAGAAAACGCTGGTCACGGTCTCGTCCGTGCGCGATCTTGCCCCGGAACCGCTGCCCGAGCCAACCATGGCCGAAACCTTCCTGGCCTGGCTCGGTCAGTACTGGAGCACGTTGGGGATGCTCGCCCTGGTGGGTTTCAGCCTGTTGATGCTGCGGTCGATGATTCGTTCGGCGCCGACTGAGCCGCGGATAGGGGCCGCGCGGGTGCCGGGCGAGGCGCGCCACCACGAGGCATCGGCGGACGCGACGGAGGAAGAGACGCCAAAACGCGAGAATCGTCTTGCCCGCTTCGCCAAGAGCGGAGCGTCGCTGCGGGACGAGCTCTCGGAGTTGGTGCACGAAGACACGGACGCCGCGGCCAACATCCTGCGCGGCTGGATTGGAGCCTCGACAGGTAAAGGATGATGCGCATGACGCCCGAAGGACTTCGCAAGGCGGCGATTCTCATTGACACGCTCGACGCGCCGGCGGCCGACGCGCTGTTGGAGCGGATGGCCGCGGACCAGGCCGACCTGGTGCGCCGGACCGTGGTCCAGCTTGGGCCGATCGACCCCAAGGAGCGAAACCGGGTCGTGGCCGAGTTTCTCAAGACCGCGCCGGGCGGGGGGCGCGCGGAGCCGTCGGGCATCGAGTTGGACGGCAGCGCGGCGCGGCGACTGGTGGAACGGGTTCGCCCCTCCGGCGGCCTGCCCCGCGCGGAAAACCGGCCCCCCGACGGCCCGCCCTTCCGATGCCTTCGCCAGGCGGAGCAGGCCGAGATTGCGCGGGTGCTTTCGGGTGAGCGGCCGCAGACGATCGCCTTGGTGCTGTCGCACTTGCCTCCGGCGCGGGCGGGCGCCGTGCTGGTTCAGTTTCCGGCGTCGGCGCAGGCGGAGATCGTCCGGCGGCTGGTGGATTTGGAGGAGACCGATCCCGAGGTGCTCCACGAGGTGGAGCGCGGGATCGAGGCCCGACTGGTCCAGTTGCCGCTGGCGCGGCGTCGCGCGGCGGGCCGCGAGGCGGTCCACGGGATCCTCAAGGCGGCGGACCGGACCGTGGGGCGGCAGATCCTGGACAACCTTGTCGCGCACGATCCGCGGTTGGCCCATCAGTTCCTACCCGAGCGGCCCGAGACGAATCCCATCGCCTTCGACGACCTTGCCGGGTTTAGCGGCGCGGCGCTCGCGACGATCGCGGAGACGGCCGATCCGGAGCTGTTGGCGCTCGCGTTGGTTGGCGCGCCGCCGATACTGGCGGATCGGCTTCTCAGGCAATTGCCGTACCACCGGTCGCGGGATATTCACCATCAGCTTGGCCACCTGGCGCCCACGCGTCTGAGCGACGTGGAGTTGGCGCGGCAGGCGCTGGCCGACCTGGCGTTTGCGCTCTCCCTGGAGGGCCGGATCGAGCTTGACCACGAAACCCCGTCCACTCTTCAGATGACCGCGTAAAGCCCATGACCGTCATCAAAGCCAGCGATCGCGGCGCGAGCATTCAGAGCGTGGCCTTCAACTTCGCCGACATGGACGGCGAAGCCAACCGCCATTTGGACAGATACCGCGACCAAGCCCGAACGATGCTGGCCGAGGCCCGGCGGGAAGCCGAAACCATCCGCGAGCGGGCGATGATCGAAGGGCGCGAGGCGGCCGAAACGGCGGTTCGCGCGCAACTGGCGGTGGAGCAATCGCAACGGATCGCGACGCTGCTTCCGGCCCTGACGCAGGTGGTCGGTCGGATTCGCGACGCGAAGCAGGCGTGGTTGGCGCATTGGGAGCAAAGCGCGGTGCACGTGGCCTCGGCGATCGCGGCCAGGGCGATTCGCCGGGAGCTTGCCAGCAGGCCGGAGATTCCCATGACGTTGATCCGCGAGGCGTTGGAGTTGGCCGTCGGGAGCGATCGGCTGCGGATCCGATTGAACCCGGCCGACTGGGAATCGCTTGGTCCCGACGTGGAGAAGCTGGCCGCGGAATTGGCGCCGTTGGCGCCCGCGGAGATCACGGCCGACCCCGCCATTAGCCTTGGCGGATGTCGCGTCGAGACGTGTTTTGGCGCGATCGATCAGACGTTTGAGTCGCAATTGGCGAGGATTGAAGAGGAACTGACGTAGGAGTGGTTGGTCGCGGTTTGTGCGAAGCCGCAAGCGGCGGCTGGAAATCAGGAATCGTATCGATCGTCAAATCCCCAATCCCCAATCCCCAATCCCTAATGTTCCATGCTCGATTTGGCCCAACAGCTTGAAACCGTGATGCCGACGGCGCTTACCGGCAGCGTGGCGCGGACGGTGGGCATGACGGCGTCGGTGGCCGATTTTCCGGCGCCGGTGGGCGCGCTGGTCGAGATCGAGCGGAAGGGGTCCGCGCCGCTGCGGGCGCAGGTGGTTGGGTTCCACGACAAGCTGACGGTGGTGTATCCCTTCAGCGGCCTGGACGGCGTGCGGCGGGGAAATCGCGTTCGGCTCGCGCGGACGTCGCGGTGGCTTCGGGTGGGCGACGAGATGCTCGGCCGCGTGCTGGACGCCGAGGGAAACGCGGTGGACGGCAAGCCGCAACCCTGTCTGGCCGAGCGAACCCGATTCGATCGCCAGCCCCCGCACGCATGCACCCGACCCAACATCGACGCGGCGCTCGGGACGGGCGTTCGGGCGCTGGACGGGCTGTTGACGTGCGGCCGGGGGCAACGGATGGGGATCTTCGCCGGCTCGGGCGTGGGAAAGAGCGTGCTGTTGGGCATGATGGCCCGCTACACCGACGCCGACGTGATCGTCATCGGCCTGGTGGGCGAACGAGGCCGCGAGGTGAACGAATTTATCGAGCGCGATCTCGGTCCGGCGGGTTTGGCGAAGAGCGTCGTCGTCGTGGCCACGAGCAACGAGCCCGCCGTCATACGCGTGAACGCCGCCGGCACGGCCATGGCCATTGCCGAGCATTTCCGCGACCAAGGCAAGGACGTGCTCCTGTTGATGGATTCCCTCACGCGATTCGCCTTGGCCCAGCGCGAGATCGGCCTGGCCGCGGGCGAGCCGCCCACCACGCGCGGGTATCCGCCGTCCGTGTTCGCGCTGTTGCCCCGGTTGCTGGAGCGCGCGGGGCGAAGTCCCGAGGGCAGCATCACGGCTTTCTTCACGGTGCTGGTCGAGGCGGACGATCCAAACGAGCCGATCGCCGACGCGGTCCGGGGGCTGCTGGACGGGCACGTCTGGCTATCGCGCCGGTTGGCCTCGAAGAGCCAATACCCCGCCATCGACGTGTTGGAGAGCCTCAGCCGGCTCATGCCCGAGGTCACCACGCGCGAGCATCAACAGGCCGCGACGGTTCTGCGCGAGCTTATGGCGGCGTACCGGGATCACGAGGACCTGATTTCCATCGGCGCCTACCGGCGGGGCAGCAACCCGGCCGTGGACGTGGCATTGGAGCTTCAGGAGCCGATCAAGAAGTACTTGGCGCAACGGGTTGAGGAGCCATCGACCTTGGAGGAGGCGGTGGCGGGGCTTGCGGCGCTTCGGGATCAGGCGGCGCAGATGCTCGGCCGCCACAAGGCCCAAGCGGCCCAGGGCGCCTCGTCGGCCGGTCAAAGCGCGGTGCCCAGCCTGCCGGCCAACTAGGAGATGCGCCAGGGTGAAGGGATGACAATCAAGGGACGCCTTCGAGCGAGAGGGGTTTTGCCATTGCCCTTGAGCGCGGAGATTTGAGGGGAAGCACTGGCAGAGCCAGTGGCACGCGACGGAAGCACTGGCGGGGCCAGAGTGGCACGCGCGGTTTGATGACAACGTAGCCGACCGATCATGCCCAAATTCAAGTTCCGACTTGCCACCCTGTTGCGGCTGAAGGAAAGCGTCCGCGAGGAGCGCCACGGCGAGCTCGCCCGCGCCTACGAAGCCGACGCGTTGCTCGAGCGGCAGCAGGAGGAGCTTGTTTGCCAGCGGGAGGGATTGATGGAGGAGTGTCGTCGGGCGGTGCGGCCGGGGATTGTGGACGTGGACCGTCTGATTGAGAGCCAGCGATTCGAGCTTCTTCTGAAGGCGCAGCAGCAGTACGTCGCGCAGCAGCGCGAGGCGGTGGCCGTCGAGATCGACCGGCGCCGTCAGGCTCTAGTCGAGGCGAACCGCGAGGTCCGCGTCCTCGAGAAGCTGCGCGAGCGACTGCTCGCGCGTCACCGGCAAGACGAGGACCAACGCCAGGTGAAACTCATGGATGAGTTGGCCATGCAGCGGGTTGGCCGGGAGGCGATCGCATGATGGGGCGCCTTCTTGGGCTGGTCGGCGCGATCGGCACGCTGCTGGTGGTCTTCCTTGTCGGCACGGCCATCGCGGCCGGCGTCATGGTCTTTATCGTCTGGTCGAAGTGGAACATGGACGCGCGCAAGCTCGAGCAGATGATCGCCATTGCCCAGGGATACGATCTGGCCGCGATGCGCGACGAGGCCGAACGGCTCCGCCAGATCGTCCCGCCGGAGCAACCGTCGTTCGACGCGCTGCGCGACCTCCGGGCCGTGAAGAGCCGCGACCTGGAACTCCGCGAACAGGCTCTCGCGCAGGCCTTGGAGGAATTCCGCTTCAAGCAGCGCAAACAGACGGAGGACCTGCGCCATTTCAACCAGGTTCGCCAGGACTTCGAGGCGCAGTTGTCCAAGATCAACGAGACCAGCGGCAGCGGGGGCATGGAGGAGAACATCGTCATTCTCCAGAACATGAAACCCAACCAGGCCAAGGACCAGCTCGTGAAGATGTACGACGACGGCGACATCGACGCCGTGGTGCGCCTCGTGGCGGGCATGAACCCCTCGAAACGCAAACGCATCACCGCCGAATTCAAAGAGCCGGAAGACGAGGACAAGCTTGCCGAGATTCTGCGTCGGATCCGCGAGGGCTATCCGTTGGCCGCGTTGGCCGGCCAGACGGAGGAGTCGCTCCAACGACCCGCGCCGGCACAACCCTAGGAGAACGCGGCATGTCGCGATTGAACGTGGATACGATTGTCTCCGGCGCGTCGGTCGCTCGCGCGCGGTCGGTCCCCGGAGCGCTCGATTTGGTCCGGACGGAGGGAAGCCGTTTCGACGAGCACTTGCGTCGGGCGGCGGGTGAGGACCGCGCCGCCGCGCCCCAGGCGCCCTCCGATTCGGACGGCCCGGACAAGACCAAGGCCGCCGCCCAATCCGGCCCGGCGGCCCACGACCCGAAGCCTCCCAAACCCCGGCGCGAGGAGAAACAGCCCGCCGAGCAGACCGACTCCCGACCCGCCGAATCGGGTGGCGCCAAGTCGGAGTCCGACGCGAATCCGACTTCCACTTCGGACGAGCCGGCGGACACGGAAACGGAAGCGGCGGAGTCGTCCGCGGCTGAGGAGGAGAAGGACGAGGAGTCAACGGCCGAAGATCGCGGCGACAATCCCGATCCGACCGCGGAGGGAGACGCGATCGCGATCGTGAAGGATCTCGCGACGGAAGACTTGCCCAAGACGAGTGATAGCCAGCCGACCGAGGGAACGTCCCAGACGCCGGTGTTGGAGGATATCGCCGCGTCCTCCTGGCGCGGCGCGGCCGTCGATAGGGAACAGGCCGCCGCACGGCCCGCAAACCAACAGCCGACCGGGCCAGAGACGGCGACACCCGCGCCCATCGAGCCCGCCGCGCTGGCGGCTTCGAGCGACCCGGAGAAGAAGGACGCGGACGGCACGTCGAGGGAGCTCCGCGTCCGGACGAAGCCCGTTGCGGACGCGACCACGACGAGCGAGACCCCGCCTTCGGATCCGGCGTTGTCGGAGACAACAGCCGACGTGGTGGAGCCGTCGGCCGCGCCCGCGGGCGACCACGCCGTGCGAACGAAGGAATCGCGACGCTCGGCCGCCGCGCAACGCGTCGAGGCGTCGAAGGCGGCCCCGCCGCAACAAGACGCGTCCGCGGACGCCGCGCCGCCGACCGCGCCGCCGGCGGGCGAAGCCCTCGTGGAAAAAGCCGCGTCAGCGGGTAGCACGACGTTGGAAACGACGTCTCGGGACACGGCGGCGGCCGCGCCGGCGCCCTCGGGACGCGAAGCCGTCGGTCAGGTTCGGGGGTCGTCCGGCGAGACGGTCCGACCCGCGGCCACCGCGCCAACCGGCGCGGACGACGGCACGGCGCAGGGCGTCGATCGCGTGCGGTTTGTCGAGCGCGTGGCCCGAGCGTTTGGGTCCAGTTCGCGGGAGGGCGGCGTGGTCCGCATGCGGCTCCATCCGCCGGAGTTGGGTTTGATGCGGATCGAGATCGCGATGCGCGACGGCGCCATGACGGCGCGGCTGGAGACGGATACGGCGGAAGCGAGGAATCTGCTCTTGGACAACCTTCCGGCGCTTCGCGACCGGCTGAACCAACAAGAAATCAAAATCGAGCGATTCGAGGTCACGTACAACCAGAGCGGCCTTGGCGGCGGTTCGCCGGAGGGACCGGACGACCGGCGATCCGGACGGGGTGAGTCGGGCCGCCGCGGGGACGCCGCGACGGAACCGGTCGAATCGAGCGAGCCGGTCTCGCGGCGGGGCGTGACCCTGCCGGGGCAGGGCGCGACGCTGGACGTGTTTGTGTGACGTTTCGCCCGCCGCGGCGGGAATCCATTGGATCGGCGCATTGGGAAAGGGCTAAATCATGACCGTGCAATCCGCTACGGTTGACGTGTACGGCCAACAGGGCGCGCAGGCGACCACCTCCGACGCCATGCGCAACCTCGGTACCGACGATTTCATCAATCTTATGATCACCGAGCTTCAGAATCAGGACCCCATGAACCCCATGGACACGACGCAGATGCTCCAGCAGATCGGGCAGATCCGCGAGATCAGCTCGAACGATCGGCTCTCCGAGTCGCTCGACGCAATGCTGTTGGGCCAGAACCTGGCCACGGCCGCCAACCTGATCGGCCAGTCGGTCGTCGCCATGGACGACTCGGGAAAGATGGTCACCGGAGGCATCGACCGCGCCGTGATCGAAGACGGCAAGGCGAAGCTGCATTTGATCCAGCGGATCGCGGAGCACTACGATTCGGAGACCGGGGAATTGGTGCCGGAGGCGACCACCGAGCACGTCATTTCGCTGGCAAACGTCGCGCAAATCCTGGCCGACGACGAGGACCTGGCCCTCATGGCGCAGAAGGTCGCCGCCGCCGGCGAGCTGGTGGGCCGGTCCATCGTTGGCGTCGCCAGCGACGGCGAGGTGGTGACGGGAACCGTGGATCAGATCGCGTTGGAGGACGGGTCGATCAAGCTCATGGTGGGCAGCCATCGCGTGGACCTGGCCGACCTGACGCACGTGATTGGCGAGTCGGATTCGGAAAACGCGTCAACGGAAGAGAATACGTCAACGGAAGAGTAACGGCGTCTTTCGAGAATTGGAGATTGGTTTCGCGTGCCACTGGCTATGCCAGTGCGCTGAATGCCACGTCCCGCGGCACTGGCAAAGCCAGTGGCACACACGTTCTGGAAGGCACTGGCGAAGTCAGTGGCACGCACGTTCGACATTATTTTGGAACCCATTGCCCGCCTTCGGGCCAAACCACTGTACCCGAAACTCATATCCTAGGGGGAACCCGCCATGGGTCTCGCATCCGCACTCAGCACGGCTCTTACGGGCCTCACCGCCGCCGAAACGACGATCGACGTCGTGGGCAACAACCTAGCCAACTCGAACACGGTCGGCTTCAAGGCCTCCGAGGCGGCTTTCGCGACGCAGTTTCTGCAGACGCAAAGCCTGGGGTCGAAGCCGACGGAGAACAACGGCGGCACGAATCCGCGTCAGACCGGTTTGGGAACCATGGTCGCGGCCATCACGCCCGACTTCGGCCAGGGCACCATCGAAATCAGCTCCAACCCCATGGACATGGCCATCCAAGGCGACGGCTTTTTCATCGTCCAGGGCGGCAGCGGCGAGCAGCTTTACACCCGCAACGGCATCTTCAAGCTCAACGCGGAGAATCAGATCACAACGATCACGGGTAACCGCGTGCTCGGCTACGGGATCGACAGCCAGTTTCAGATCGAGCGGACGCAATTGGTGCCGCTGACGATCAACCTCGGCGGCGCGGAGGTGGCCGAGGCGACGGAAAACGTCTACCTGGAAGGCACGCTGACGCCGGCCGGCGACGTAGCCACGACGGCCGGGATCATTCGGTCCGGGGCATTGGGCGACGACTCCTACTCCCAACCGGCCGGCGGCGCGACGGCCGCCGCGTCGGTTGCCCCCGACGTCGTCGGGCCTCCGCCCCTGTCCGGCAATTCGGCCAACGGAGCCGGCGGCATGACGCCGGGCACCTACTACTACAGGATCGTCTACGGCGACGGCGAGGCGACGTTGCCCACCATCCCCGAAAGCATGGCCTCCGCCACCGTCGCCATCCCAGTTGCGGCGGGCGACAACATGATCGACCTCGCCGACATCCCCGTCGATCCGACGGCGGGCGCCTATGCCACGCGGCTGATCTACCGCAGCGCGGTGGACCAGGCCAATGGGCCGTTCTATCTCGTGACGAACATGGGCAACAACGTCGATACGACCTATCCCGACGTCATGTCCGACGCCGTCTTGGCGACCCAACCTCAATTGAACACGGAGACCCTGACGGGCAACTACACGTATTACGTCACGTTCATCAACGCGGCGGGCATCGAAAGCCGTCCCTCGCCGGCGATCGTGCAGAACATCAACGGAGGCCGCGTGGAGCTGCGGGACCTGCCGGTCCAAACGCCCGGCGATCAATGGATCGCCCGAAAGATCTACCGCAACACGAACACCAGCCCCAACACGTGGTACGACCTGGGCGTCGTTCTTTCGGACGCCGACACGGCGAACATCTACTTCACGGACCACATGCAGGACGCCACGCTCGAGCTGCAGCCCACGCTCGATTTCGACGGCCCGAAGATTACCGACAACACCCTGCTGACGGACATCATCAGCCGCGACGGGTCGAGCTACCCCACGCTGTTTGAACTGGGAACGTTGTCCTTTTCGGGCAAGAAGGGCGGCCGGAGCATCGTGTCGAAGGACTTCACGATCGGCGCATCGACGACCGTCGCGGAGATGGTTCTTTTCATGGAGGAGGCGATGGGCATCGTCCGGCCGCCGGGACCCGACGCGGCCCATCCCATCCCGGTCGACGGCGGAACCGGCTCGCAGCCCGGCGGACGGATCGACGCGTCCACGGGCCAGATCGTCTTCACCAGCAACAACGGCGTGGACAACGCGGTGAGCATCTCTCTGTCGGGCCTCAAGCTCACGCCCACCGGCGCCTCGGCGTCCGAGACGGTCAACATGCCCTTCTCGTCCACGCAAACGGCCATCGGTCAGAGCGCCGTGACGGACTTCATCGCGTACGATTCGTTGGGCATGGCGATCCAGGTGCGGCTTACCGCCGTCATGGAGTCGCGCGACAACACGAGCACGATCTACCGGTGGTTCGCGGACAGCCCGGACAATCAGACGATCTCGGGCTACGACATCAACGTGGGAACCGGCCTTGTCAGCTTCGACGGCGAAGGCAATTTCATCAGCGCCACGAACTCGACCGTGTCCATCTTCCGACGCCAGGTGCCGTCCCGCTCGCCGTTGGAGTTCGACTTGAACTTTTCGCAAATTTCCGGTTTGGCGGCCGAGACCGCCTCGCTGGCCGTTTCGCGGCAGGATGGTTCCGGTCCCGGCACCCTCACGAGCTTCATCGTCGGCGAGGACGGCACGATTCGCGGCGTGTTCAGCAACGGCATCACGCGCGACCTGGGCCAGTTCCGCCTGGCCCGCTTCGGCAACCCCTCCGGCCTGGAGCAAAAAGGCGAAAACCTTTTCGCGGCGGGCGTCAACTCGGGTTTGCCGATCGAAGGCGACCCCGGCCAGCAGGGCATCGGCACCATGATCGCCGGGGCCACGGAATTGTCCAACACGGACATCGGCAAGAATCTGATCGATTTGATTCTTGCCTCGACCATGTACCGGGGGAACACGCGGGTGATTACCACGTCGCAAGAGATGCTCGACGAACTGTTGGCCTTGCGCCGGTAGCGAAATGATCCAACTCACGCATCTGGACGGCGAACCGTTCGTGCTCAACGCCGAAATGATCGTCTACGTCGAAGCCCGGCCGGACACGTTCGTTACGCTCACGACCGGCGAGCGGCTCATCGTCGCGGAGTCGATGCGCGAGGTGATGCGGCGCGCCGTCGTCTACCAGCAGGCGAAACACCTGGTGCCGGCGGCGCCCGGCCGCGAAGGCCATTGACTGGCGGATGGGAAAGGGTGGAACCATGGACATTGCCACGGTGGTCGGCGTTCTGCTTGGGAGCACGCTGATCGTGATGTCAATCGTGATCTCCAAGGGCGCGACGCTCATGGGGTTCGTCGACGCCCCGTCGATCATGATGGTGCTTGGCGGATCCGTCTGCTCCGTTCTGATTTGCTTTCCGCTTAGGACGGCGCTGAGCGTCTTTGGCGTCACGAAGAACGTTCTGTTTCACAAGCACGAGAACATCCCGGACCTGATCGAACGGATCGTCTCGCTGGCCGAGACGGCTCGGCGCGACGGGCTTTTGGCCCTGGAAAACCGCCTCGAGGAGATCACCCATCCCTTCATCGTGTTGGGCGTCCAGATGGCCGTCGACGGCACGCGGCCCGAGGTGATCGAGAGCATCATGCGGACGGAGATGGACGCGGTGGCCGCGCGCCACCGCAGCGGCCGGAACGTCATGGAGCAGTTGGGGCGCTTTGCCCCGGCCTTCGGCATGATCGGCACGCTGGTCGGCCTGATCATCATGCTGGGCAACATGAGTCCCGAGACGATCGGCTCCGGCATGGCCGTGGCCTTGCTGACCACGCTCTACGGCGCGATCCTGGCAAACCTCTACTGCCTTCCCATGGCCGAGAAGCTCGGTTTCATCAACCAGGAAGAGATCCTGGTCATGGAGATCATCGTTCGCGGCATTATGGGGATTCAGTCGGGCGACAATCCGCGGGTGATCGAACAAAAGCTCAGCACCTTCATTCCCCCCAAGTTCCGCGCGACCGAGAAAGAAGCCGCGTAAGACATGGCTCTACCCGAACCCGACCCGTCGCCGGGCGCTCCCGCCTGGATGGTGACTTACGGCGACATGATGTCGCTGTTGTTGACTTTTTTCATCATGCTGTTTTCGATGAGCGAGATCCGTCAGGAGCAAAAATTTCAGGCCATGCTCGATTCGCTGCACCAGGTTTTTGGCTACGACCTGTCCATGGCGGCCTCCGCGCCCGGCGTCCACACCCCAAAGAACTCCGACCTGGCCAAATTAGCCAGCCTTGGGCGGGCTCGCCGTGCTAACCTTATGAAGGGCGGAGCCCCCGTCGAAGCGCCGATCGGCGACGAGGAACGGGTCACGGCCGTGCGGCCGGACGCCGACCCCACGATCGCCGGGGTCGTCCCCTTCGCCGAAGACAGCGACGAACTGACCGATCCAGGCAAGGAGGTCCTGCGACAACTGGTCCGCCAAATCGCCGGAATCCCGCAAAAAATCGAAATCCGAGGCCACACGTCAAACCACCCGCTGCCACCGGGCTCGCCGTTCCGCGACCACTGGGATTTAGCCTACGCCCGGGCACGAAAGGTCGAGGAATTCCTGGTCCAGCTCGGTATCAGCCCTGAGCGAATGCGAGTTACCGCAGCCGCGGGCCACGAACTCAGGTACGAAGGCACTGACCCACTGCTCCAGAAAGACAACTCCCGCGTTGAGGTGCTCGTGCTGAACGAGACGATAGACGTCCAACGCGGGCACGATGTCGACCACGAACCGAATCATGCCGGCCAACGAAACACCTCCCGATAATCCGTCTCCCGAAAACGCGGCGGAGGTTCCCGCCCCCGCCCGTCTGTCCCTGTGGGGCAAGCTCAAGCTGCTGGCGCTGGTCGGCTTCGTCGTCCTGGCCGAATGCACGATCGGCACCCTCTGGCTCCCGCAGGTTTCCGAGTCCCAGGCCAAGGCGGCGGCCGGAGTGGAGGAAACTGAGGACATGGGCACGGAGAGCCTCGCGGCGGAGGAAACGGCCCCCCAGGTCGAGGTGGACCTCGGAGAATTCACCGTGACGGCCTTTCAGCCGTCCTCAAGCACCACGATGAGAATCGACTTCCACCTTTATGGAATGATCGCCCAATCGGATGAGAAGGAGCTACTAACCCTAAAGGAGGAGAACGACGCCCGAATGAGGGAACAGGTCAATGCCATCGTCCGGGCGGCCAACATTTCCGACGTCACGGATCCCGGATTGGGGTTGATCAAAAGGCGGATTTTGGAGAAAACCAACCAGATTCTTGGCAAGCCGCTTTTGAAAGGCGTCATCTTCAGCGATTTCTCGTACATCGAGCAATAAGGCAACCACCGGGGGCAAGGACGGCGCCCCCGATTTTTGGAATGGATTCCGCCATGGCTGACGACGATCTGGTCAACCAGAACGATATTGAAAAGCTCCTGGCCCGATCGGCTCCCAGCGGTTCGCCGGAGGCCAAGCCTCCCGCCGACGGCGCGGAGGAGCCCCCAGCGCCTCCCGCGGAATCGGGCGAGGCCGCCGAATCGGCCATCGATCAGGCCGAAATCGAGGCGATGCTCTCCGGCGGCGCGAAGCCGGCTGCCGAAGGTCCCGCCGACGCCGACAAATTGTTGGCCCAGGACGACATCGAGAAGCTGCTTTCAAAGGCCGGGGCCGGTGGCCAGAAGCCAACAACGGTCATGGAACCGCCGCCCAAGACGGCCTCGGTCGGTCCGTCGCCCGCGGGCGCGGGAACCATGGTCGGCGAGGGAACCATGGCGGCCAAAGACGTCGAGTTTCTGCTCGAGCAAGCCCAACGGGCAATCGAATCGATCGACGCGCCCACCTCGGAGAGGGCGATTCCCGGCGTCGACAGCTTTCACCTCCAGCAATTCACCGGGGCGCCCGCCTCGGCGGAGATCGCCACGCTCGACTTGATTCGCGACGTGGACCTGGACGTCCAAATCGAGTTGGGGCGGACGCACATGTACCTCGAGGACGTCCTGAAGCTTCGCAAGGGCTCGGTTGTCCCGCTGGACAAGCTGGCCGGCGATCCGGTCGACATCTTCGTCAACGGCCGGCTGGTGGCCCGGGGCGAGGTCCTCGTGCTCAACGATAACTTCTGTGTCCGCGTGGCCGAGCTGATCGCCGGCGTGGGCGCGTGACGAAGGGGGAGAATGCGCCAGCCTGACGGAGGAACCCGCCGGCTGGTCCGGCAAACGGTCAAGGAAGACCAAGCCTAGCACGCCCCGTATCGGTATCGGCTTGAGCGACCGGCGGGCTTGAGGGAAAAGCACAAGGAAGTGCAAACGTGACCAGAACCAGTGCGCGGCCCCTCCTATCGGGGGTCATTCTGATTGTCCTCGCGTGCTCTCTCGCGGCCGCATCCGAGTTGGATGGCGTGCCCCATGCCCTGGGGGGAACGGCGCAAGCGGGCTACTGGCCAACCGCGACATCCGCGGGGGATAAGACACCCTCCGTTACCCGCCCGCGGTTTGACCTGGGCGTCGTCCCCGCGGGATTCAACCAGCCGGCGGCCGACGCGGCATCGGGAACGGGCACGGCGGCGGTCCCCCCCACGGCGCCGTTGCCCCCCGAACACCAAGTTCAGCCCGAGCCGCTTCCCCCGCGGGGCGAACCGGACGCCGTCCGATTGCCGCCTCGCGGGGCAAGTCGTTCAACCTCGGGCACGCGCGGCGGCTTGGGGATGCTCACCACAACCGGCGGGGCCCTGGCGGCGGTGCTGGGGCTCTTTCTCGTGTTGGCCTGGGCAATGCGGCGCGCGGCGCCGCGCGGCGCGACGGCACTGCCTGGCGAAGTGGTCGAGGTGCTCGGCCGCGCCCCGCTGGCGGCCCGGCAACACGTGCACCTGTTGCGGTGCGGCAACAAGCTCCTCCTGGTTTCGGTCACGCCGTCCGGCGCGGAGACCTTGACCGAGATCGCGGATCCCGTCGAGGTGGATCGTCTGGCTGGGCTGTGCCGCGCGGCCCAGCCGGGTAGCTCGACGGCCGTCTTCCGCCAAGTTCTCCACCAGTTCAGCCGCGAAACAACCGAGCCACAAACCGAACCAGAGCCGGACTACGCCGAGTATCCCGCGGAAAGCTACGCGGGCCGGTCCCGCCACGACTGGGAGGGCATGGATGTCTGATCGCACGCGAGGAATCGGCCGGTGCTGCCGCGTTGCCCTGCTGCTGACGGCGATCCTCGCGCCGCTCGCGCCGGCGCAGGAATCGCCCAACGCGCCGATGTCGCTCGACGCGGCGCTGCCCGGCGGCTTGACGGCCGGCCCCGAGCGGTGGACGAGCCCCGAGGGGCTCAGCTCGACGATCCAGGTGATGCTGCTCCTGACGGTGTTGAGCCTCGCGCCGGCCGTGCTCCTGATGACGACGTGCTTCGTGCGGATCGTCGTCGTGCTGGGTCTGTTGCGCCAGGCAATCGGCACGCAGCAGCTCCCACCGAGCCAGGTCATCACGTCGCTGGCGCTTTTCATCTCGCTGGTGGTCATGGCGCCGGTGTGGAAACAAGTTTACGACGACGCCGTCGTGCCGTACACGAACAAGCAGCTTTCGCTGGACGAGGCGTGCCGGGCGGGCGTGGCGCCGATCCGGAAGTTCATGGTCATGCAGATCGAGCGGACCGGCAACAGCGACGACGTGTATCTCTTCCTCGACTACATGCCCCAAACGCAAGCCAATCCACCCGAAGACTACGACGACGTGCCGATCCTGGCCCTGCTGCCCGCCTTCATGCTCAGCGAGTTGAAAACCGCCTTCCTGATCGGGTTTCAGATCTATTTGCCGTTTCTGATATTGGACATGGTCGTGGCCAGCGTGATGGTGTCGATGGGCATGTTGATGCTGCCGCCCGTGCTGATCTCGCTGCCCTTCAAGCTGCTCCTATTCGTCCTTTTGGACGGTTGGAATTTGATCGTCGGGATGCTGTTGGAGAGTTTTCAGGCATTCTTGTGACGATGCAAAACCATGAATCCACACACCGGGCCTTGTCCCGGTTGACGCCATGACGCCGCAGCAAGCCGTGGATCTCGCCCGCGACGCCCTGATGACTTCGCTCATGATCGGCGCGCCGGTTCTATTGGCCGGTTTGGTCGTGGGTTTGGTGATCGGGCTGTTCCAGGCGCTCACGCAAATCCAGGAGCAGACAATCGCCTTCGTGCCGAAGATCGTCGCCATGCTCCTGGCCCTGACGTTCACGTTGCCGTGGCTCATCACGATGATGGTGCAGTATTCGCACGACCTGATTGCTGGCATCCCGGAGCGGTTTTGATGCTGAGTGCCACTGGCTTTGCCAGTGCGTCCGATCCGGCATGCCACAACACTGGCGGAGCCAGTGGCACACGTTCGGTTGTTGACCCCTTGCCCACAACCCCTCTCCCGCCTTGCGGGAGAGGGAAGTCGTTGATGGAGCCGTCAATTTAGCATGGCTTGGCTCGGACTGCTTCAGGTCGAGAAGTTCCTGCTGTTCACGCTGGTGTTGATCCGGGTGAGCGGGCTGGTGATGACCGCGCCAATCTACGGCACCCGCGAAGTGCCCATGCAGGTCCGCGGGCTTCTGGCCTTCGCGCTGGCCGTGCTCGTTACGCCCACGCAATGGCACACGCCCTTGGCGCATCCCGGCACGATGCTCAACTATCTGGTGCTCGTGGCCGGCGAGCTGTTGATCGGGCTGTGCCTGGGGCTGGGGATCGTGATCCTCTTCTCGGGCATCCAACTGGCCGGCGAGTTGATCGGGCGCGTCGGCGGGTTGATGCTGGCCGACCTGTTCGACCCGGCGATGGACGCCGAAGTGCCCCTGTTCTCCCGCCTCATGTTCCTGCTGGCCATGGCGGCGTTCGTGTGCATTGGCGGACATCGCATGGTGATGGCCGGGCTGTTGGACACGTTCAGCACGATCCCCGTCGGCGGCGCGGCCGTGCCCCTGCCGATCGTCGATACGCTTAACCGGCTGGTCACGCAGAGCTTTTCGCTGGGCCTTCGCGCCGCCGCGCCCGCCGTGACCGCTCTGCTGCTGGCGACGCTCGTGATGGGCTTGATCGGCCGGACGCTGCCGCAGTTGAACATCCTGGCCGTCGGTTTCGGCCTCAACGCGATGCTCTCCTTCGGCGTCATGGCCCTGACCATCGGCGCCGGCATCATGATCTTCCAGGATCAGGTCGAGCCGGCGCTGGACGCGCTGTTGGACGCGCTCCACCCGTCGCCCGGGCCGGGACCGTAGTCCGCGTGTTTCATTGCGAAGCCGCAAGCGGCTGGTGCGCAGTCCAACGTCAAAGCGAGTGCTCAAAATCGGTTTTCACTTCCCGTTCTTCGCTTTCGGTGTTCCGCTTTCCGGTTTCCCCTTTCCGCTTTCCCTAGATGCCCGAGCACGACGGCGAAAAGACGCAGGAACCGACCCAGCATCGCCGGATGGAAGCCCGGAAACAGGGTCAAGTCGCCAAGAGCCAGGACCTGGGCTCGGCGATCCTGCTGCTATTGGGGCTCCTCGTGCTTTGGATGGCCGGGCCGCATTTGATCGACTACCTGGGCGCGTATTCGGCCGCTCAATTTGGCGGGCCGGCGTGGCTCACGACCGACGTGGACACCGTGATGGTCCATTGGAGCAGCGTCATGCTTGGCATGGCCAAGTACGTGCTGCCCATCCTGGGCCTATTGCTCCTGGCGGCGATTGCCGAGAACGTGCTGCAGATCGGGTTTCTCTTTCTGCCCGACAAGCTGGCGCCCGATCTCTCGCGGATCAGCCCGATGAAGGGTTTTGGGCGGCTCTTTTCACTGGCCAGCACGATGCGGCTTCTGTTTGGACTGTTCAAAGTGCTTGTGATCGGCGCGGTGGCCGGCGCGAGCCTGTACGCGCGGCGCGAGGAGATCCTGGGGCTCACCGCGCTTGGCCTGGGTGAATCGACCGTCTATCTGCTCGAAATCCTCCTGTGGACGTCGGTCAAGATCGCCATTGCCCTGCTGCTGCTTGCCCTGCTGGACTTCGGTTTCCAGCGTTGGAAGCACGAGCGGGACCTGAAGATGACGCCGCAGGAAATGCGGGAGGAGATGAGGAACCTGGAAGGCAATCCGGAGATCCGCGCGCGGCGGCGCCAGGTGCAGCGTCAGTTGGCCCAAAGCCGCACGGCCAAGGCCGTGCCGAAGGCCGACGTCGTCGTGACCAACCCGACCGAACTGGCCGTCGCCATCCGTTACGATCCCCAGACGATGGCCGCGCCGATCGTCGTGGCCAAGGGCGCTGGGCTCATGGCGCAGCGGATCCGCAAGATCGCCCTGGAGAACGGTATTCCCATCGTCGAGCGGAAGCCCCTCGCGCAAGCCCTGTACCGCGAGGTCGATATCGACCAACCCATCCCCGCCGACAAGTACGCCGCCGTGGCCGAAGTGCTGGCGTACGTGTACCAGCTCAAGGGGAAGAAGATCCCCGGGGCAACCGGCCGGGCAGCGTGAGGCTGGAGTCTGTTCCGAATCGGTTTGACGCCGTCATGCCGAGCGAAGCGAAGCATCCGGTCCCGTATTCGAACCGACGAGATCCTTCGCTTCGCTCAGGATGACGTGGGTTCCGGGTTACGTGGGTTCCGGATGGTCCGAAAATCCCTTCTTTAGAGGGGTTTTCGCCAGTTCTTGCCGAATCGCGTCAGCCAGGCTGGGTCGGGGCGTCTAATATCCCGGTTATGGACGAAGCCGCCGCCGAACTGCACGGGCCGTTGCGCTGCGACCTCGCCAGCGAGGCGGGCACAAAGGCGCGCGCGGACCGGGGCCAGCCGGATTTCGACCAGATCGTGGCCGACCACCAAGACCGGATCGCGCGGCTAGTGGGCCGCCTCTTGGACGGGGCCGACGGGGTCGAGGACGTCGTGCAGGACGTGTTCCTGGCCGCGTTTGTCCACCTGGGACGGTTCCGCGGCGACGCGAAGCTCTCGACGTGGCTGACCCGGATCGCCGTGAACCGCTGCCGGTCGCGCCGACGTCGCGGGCGGCTGGTCCGCCAGTGGCTGCCGTGGCTGGCCAAGGCGGCGGTGGCCCGCGACGAACCGGTGGCGGCCGACGAGACACATGAGGAGATTCGCCGCGCGGTGGGGCGGCTGCCGGACAAGTACCGCGAGCCGATCGTGCTGCGCTATTTCGAGGACCTGTCGGCCGTCGAGATCGCCGAGATCCTCGGCGTCGGTCAAGCCGCCGTCGAGGCTCGACTAAGCCGCGCCCGGCGACGGCTGCGGGAAGTGTTGGCGGGGCGTTTGGAGGAGAAGTGAAGAATTCATTGAGGACTTCCAAGGAACCGACCTTTTAGTACGTCATAAACCCACGGCCTACGGCCGTGCGACCCTGGGGGCTAAGCCGTTCCGGCGAGCCCTGAAATAGCATACGCTCT
>JAFGDS010000056.1 GCA_016931995.1 Pirellulales bacterium | reverse complement strand
CTCTCTCCGTTCCAGTGTTGTTATTGTTTTGGAAATTCTGGAAATCCGGGCCTTGACTCAGCGGCGGTTATGGGTGTCCCCGGAATTGGCTCCCCCGGAATTGGCGTCCCCGGAATTCGGACCCCGGAATTCGGACTCAATTCCGACTGGGGCGGGACAGTACTACGGCAGTAAATGGCATCAAGCTGCGGCGGTCTTGGTGAGGCACGGGCGGAGCCCGTGGCACACGATAGGTGCTACCGGTAGTCCCACTCGCGGATATCGACGAAGTGGCCGGTGACGGCGGCGGCGGCGGCTGTGGTGGGGGAGACGAGATGGGTGCGGCCGCCTCTGCCTTGGCGGCCCTCGAAGTTGCGGTTGCTCGTGGCGGCGCAGCGCTCGCCGGGCGCAAGCTGGTCGGGATTCATGCCCAGGCACATGCTGCAGCCGGGCTCGCGCCATTCCAATCCCGCCTCGGTGAAGATGCGATCGAGCCCTTCGGCCTCGGCCTGCTTCTTCACCAGTCCGCTGCCGGGCACCACCATCGCGCTTACGCCCGCAGCCACGCGGCGGCCGCGCACGACGGCGGCGGCGGCGCGGAGATCTTCGATCCGGCCGTTGGTACACGAGCCGATGAACACGCGATCGACCGGGATCGACGCGATCGGCGTGCCGGCGGTCAAGCCCATGTAGTCGAGGGCCGCGGCGGCAGCCTTGCGATCGGTTGGGTCGGCAAAATCCTCCGGGCGGGGCACGCGGCCGGTCACGCCGACGACTTGGCCGGGGTTGGTGCCCCAGGTCACTTGCGGCTCGATCGCCGCGGCGTCGAACCGCTCGCTGCGGTCATACGTCGCGCCGGGATCGCTGGGCAGTCGGCTCCAGCACTCGACGGCGGCGTCGAAGTCGGCCGGGGCAAACTCGCGGCCGCGGAGGTAGTCGAACGTGGTCTGGTCCGGGGCCACGAGGCCCGCACGGGCGCCGGCCTCGATCGACATGTTGCACACGGTCATCCGCGCTTCCATGCTCAGCGCGCGGATGGCTTCGCCGGTGTATTCGATGCAATAGCCCGTGCCCCCTTGCGTCGTAATGCGGCCGATCACGTAGAGGATGAGGTCCTTGGCGGTTACGCCGGGGGCGAGTCGGCCGTCGACGCGGATTTCGAGCGTCTTGGGTTTGTATTGCAGCAGGGTTTGCGTGGCCAGCACGTGCTCGACCTCGCTCGTGCCGATGCCGAAGGCCAGGGCGCCCAGGGCGCCGTGCGTGGCCGTGTGGCTGTCGCCGCAGACGATGGTCATGCCCGGCTGGGTGAGCCCCAGCTCCGGCCCGATCACGTGGACGATGCCCTGCTTCGGGTCCGAAAGGTCGAAAAACCGAACGCCGAACTCCTGGCAGTTGGCGCGGAGCGTGTCGATCTGCTTCTTGGATACGAGGTCCACGATGGGCAACGCGCGGTCGGTGGTGGGCACGTTGTGGTCGGCCGTGGCCACCGTGCGCTCGGGCCGGCGGAGCCGTCGCCCGGCCAGGCGAAGGCCCTCGAACGCTTGGGGGCTGGTCACCTCGTGCACGAGGTGCAGGTCCACGTACAGAATGGTCTGCTTGCCCGGCTCGGCGTGGACCACGTGGTTGTCCCAGATTTTCTCGAACATCGTCCGGGGCGAAGCGGCAGCGTTCATGGGTTCCGTCTCGTTGATCAGTTCATCTCAATGGGAAAACGGGGAAGATATCACCACGGAGACACGGAGGACACGGAGACGGCTTGGAACCCTTCAATGAACCACCGCAATCCTAACGGGTCATCCTGAGCGAAGCGAAGGATCTCGTCTGCGCGGGACGATTCGAGATGCTTCGCCGCGCTCAGCATGACAAATTGGGAGGAAGTAATCGTTCTCCGTGTTCTCCGTGTCTCCGTGGTGAATCTATTGCGTCAGTATCGTTACACCCCTACAGAAGACACCGGAGAGAGGCTTCGGGATCGGCGCCTTTATTACGGCTCCTGGTCCCGGCGGAAAGAATAGTGGGCAACCGGCCCCTCCTGCCACTTGGGGAAGTCGGTGCGGACGTGGCAGCCGCGGGTTTCGTGCCGGGTCAGCGCGGCGGCGATCATGAGCCGGGCGGCCACAAGCATGTTTTGCAGCTCCCAGCCGGTCGGGTCGGAAAATTGCCGGGCCAGCACGTAGCGGCACCAACGGTCCAGGTTCTCCCGGGCTTCGTCCAATCCCTCCGCGTTGCGCCGCACCCCCACGTTGCGCCACATCAGGCTCTTGAGCGAATTGCGGATGTCGGCCAGGTCCAACGGCTCGCTGCCGGGCTCAACCGCGGGATTCTCGATGTCCAGGCCGCGGAAGCTGTTGTCCCGCTCGGCCGCCTTGGCCGCCGCGCCCTCGCCGGCGCGGGCGCCGAAGACCAACGCTTCCAAGAGGCTGTTCGAGGCCAAACGGTTCGCGCCGTGCAGCCCGGTGCAGGCCACTTCGCCGGCCGCCCAAAGCGACGGCAGCGTCGTGCGCCCCTGCAAGTCGGTCGTCACGCCGCCGACCATGTAATGCGCTCCCGGTCGGACGGGGATGCGATCCTTCGTAATGTCCAGGCTGAAATCGCGGCACAGCGCGGCGATGCCAGGAAACCGCGCGAGCACCTTGGCCGGGTCGAGATGCGTCAGGTCCAGAAACACGTTGGGGTACTGCGTCCGCTCCATCTGGCTAACGATGGCCCAGGCCACCACGTCGCGCGGGGCCAACTCGCCCCGGTCGTCGTAGTCGGGCATGAAGCGGTGCCCGCGGCGATCGACCAGATGGGCGCCCTCGCCCCGCATGGCCTCGGTAATCAAATGGCGGCTGCTTCCGGCGATGTAGAGGACGGTGGGGTGGAACTGCATGAACTCCATGTCGCGCAGCTCGGCCCCGGCACGATAAGCCAGGGCCAGGCCGTCGCCGGTGGCCACCTCGGGGTTGGTCGTCTCGCGGTAGACCTGCCCCGCCCCGCCCGTGGCCAGGATCGTTTGTTTTGCCCAGACGAGCGTCTTGCCGTGCTGGGGGTTCCACACCAGCGCGCCGCGACAGGCGCCTTCGTAGGTGAGCAGGTCGAGGGCGAAGGTATGCTGCCAGGTTTCGATGTTCGGCGTCTGCACGACGCGATGGGCCACCGCCCGCATGATCTCCTTGCCCGTGGCGTCGCCCTGGGCGTGGGCGATGCGGTTTCGCCCGTGGCCGCCTTCGCGGGTGAGCGAAAGATGAACGCCTCGGCGGTCGAAATTGGTGCCCCAGGCGATCAACTCGCCGATCCGCTCGGCCGACTCGTGGACTACTTGCTCAACGACGTCCTGGTCGCAGAGGCCCCCGCCGGCGAGCATCGTATCGGCCACGTGGTCCTCGAACCGGTCGTCGGCCCCGAGCACGCCGGCGATTCCGCCCTGGGCGTAGGCGCTATTGGATTGCGAGAGATCGTCCTTGGCCAGGACCAGGACGGACAAGTCCGGCCGGACGCCCAGGGACGCCCGAAGCCCGGCCAATCCCGCGCCCACGACGAGCACGTCGGCGAAGTAATGGGGCACCCGTTTGGGGTGAAAGGGGACGAGATAACGGGGGGTTCTTGCGGACATCGCGGGGCAGGTGGTCGGGGATGGCCGTGGCGCGCCGCGGCCGGATGAAACCCCGATTGTATCCTGGCCAGCGGGCTGCCGGTAGCCGCCGGGGTGGCTGGGGGAAACGGGCGTGGGAGGGGCATCCGAATCGTGCGAAGCCGCAAGCGGCTTATTCGGCGGGAAAAACGGCCGATTCGCGGTTGAATAACCGCCGCCGAGGCGACATAGTATAAGGCTTGGTGAATTAACCAGGCAGCGTCTATTTCCAGGAGTCTCCCGTGCAACGTTTCATGCTCCGGTCCAAGATCCACCGCGCCACGCTGACCGGCACGGAGTTGGACTACGAAGGGAGCATCACGATCGACCGCGACCTGATGGAGGCGGCCGGCATGCTGCCGGGCGAGCAGGTCCACGTGCTCAATCTGAACAACGCCGAGCGACTGATCACCTACGTGATCGAGGGGCCCGCCGGCTCGGGGACCGTGCTCTTGAACGGCCCGGCGGCCCGGCGGGGCATGGTCGGCGACCAGGTCATCGTCATCGCCTTCTGCCTGGTTGAGGCGGTGGACGCCGCCGCGTGGCATCCCACCGTGGTGTTGGTGGACGAGCGCAACCGCGTGAAGAGCGTGAAACGGTAGCGGCAGATCGATCGCCGCCGGGATCGACGCGGGGCCGCGAGACACATTCATCACGAAAGGCGGGCGGAATACGTCGACCGAAAAAATCGGGCCGGCCCCGCGAAGGGGCCGGCCCGTGACAGGCTTCTCCGATGTTGGCCCAACGGCCTGGCGGCCGCGCGGGCCGGAACAAATCACTTCTTCCGCCGCCAGCCGTATCCGGCGAGCGCGACGAGGGCGGTGGCAATCAGCGCCAGACTCGACGGCTCGGGAATCGTGGTGAATTCCCAATTCAGCACGTCGTGGGTTTCGGTGATCGAGCCCGTGGCGCCGACGAAGCCGACGCACAGATCCGTGGCGCCGCCGAAGTGTGCGGCCAGGTCGACCGTCGTGCTCAGGATCGGCGTGTCGGGCTTGACGTCCGTGGTGGCGTAGTACACGTCCATCACGTCCGTGACGCCGTTGTAGTCGACCCAGATGTAGCCGACGCCGGCGTTGACCAGCTCGGGCACCACGCCGTCGGCGGTCTCGGCCACGCTGGCGGCGACCCCGCTCAGGTCGATGGCGATATGGTTGCCGGGCGACGAGGCCGTGTCAAAAATGCCACCCTTGTAGGTGTCCAGTTCGACGGCCATGTACTTGCCCGCCAGGGCGTCCAACCCGAGGCTTCCGCCCGACCAGCCCATGGCGTCCGGACCGCCGTTCTGGATGACGAAGGACATGCCGTCGGCGCCGTTGATGTCCGCGGTCCGGCTGATCTCGAAGGCGAACTTGGTATTGAACGAGAGGTCGGAAAGGAACTGCACGGGTCCATTCACCCAGTACGCGCCGGACTGGCTTCCCGTGACGTCCGAGGTCAACCGCAGACGGCCGTTATAGGGGCCGGCCGACCCGCGGGCCCGCAGATCCGAGGGATCCGAGAAGTCGGCATACGTGATGGTGTCGCCTTGCGGCGTGGGCGGGGTGACCGTGGGCGTCGGCACCGCGAGGAACTGGGCCGGTGTCAGGGCCTCGTCCACCGTGATGCGGGCCTCGTAGGCGAAGCCGTCCCACCGCTCGCCGCCGCCGCGGACCGTGGCGGTTCCCGTGAACGAGCCGCCGAGCGTTATCTCGTCGCCGGTACTGAACTTGGAGTTGATCGTGCCCGTCATGCGGCCCACGAGCCCCACCAGTTGGTGATCGAAATACGTTGCCACCGTGTCGGCCACGTTGTCGAAGACCACCGCGATGTGATGCGGATTGCCGTCGAACGCGGGGACCAGAATACTGTTGGCCGAGCCGAGGCTGGTGAAATTGAAATGGAGGTTTTCCGTTTGGCTGGCCTTGCCGAAGAACCAGCAGCACTCGTCATCGGTGTTGAAGAAGGGGCTCCACGTGCCCATCTTCGGGGAGTTGTGCGAAAGAATCGCCTCGAGCGTGAAACTCTTGCCGGTCAGAGCGCCGGCCGGCAACGACGTGACGACAACGCCGGCGCCCGCCGCGCCGTTGGCCAGCGTGTATCCGGGAAAATTGAGCGCGCCGGCGGTCCAGCCTTCGCCGCCTTCATATTGACCGGCGTTGGCGCTGGTGTCCGGGAAATTCATCAGCGTCCCGTGGTAGCCGTTGCCCGAGATGTCGTTGACCGTCGAGCCCCCGTTTTCTTCAAACGTCCAATGCGCCAGCACGCTGGCCTGGACACTGCCGCAGAACGCCAGCAACGCGCAGCCGGCAAGCAGAAGAGCAATGCGCTTTCCGACAGAGTCAATCATCGTTCGCACCTCACGGAAAGTGGGATCGGAGAAGTAGGCCTGTCACGCGCCTCACGGAATCCACGCGTTGCGTGGCGCCCGTCCGTTCCGGAAAGTGCGCTCTCTCTGTACGCGTCCCATTATCGCTCGGGTTGTCGCGATTGCAAGCACTTCATGCCGGGAAAATGGGAAGATCCGGAAGGACGGGACAACCTTAACGGGTGGTGGAACTGTCGGCCACACCCCTACCAGATGTCATTTAGCACCACCATAAAGCTGGGTCTTCGTGGGAGCATTTTGGATGGCCGCCGGAAGACACCCGAGCCGGCGGGTTCGCTATCCGCGGTACAACGTTGGAGGTGTGCGGCGGGCCAACGCCCCTACATCGTATTGAGCTTGGTTGTTCATTTTTCGGTGGTGATCGCCTTCTTCGCGACCATGGACGGGGTTGCGTGGGCACTGCCAGCGTGGTTTTTCGCCGAGTTGCTCCTGATGATTTGGGGGACGCTCCTGAAGATCTAGTTTTTTTGGAGCGACAACGAGGGCAATCCGACACGCCGGGTGGCGGGTCTCCGCCCGGCGATCGCGGGACCTAGGCCGCCTCGGCGCGGCCGGCGAGGAAGGGCAGTTGCCGCGGCGCGCTGGACGGCGCGTGGGGCGCGGCACCCAAGCGGGGCGTGCGTCGAAACCCACGGGACGCGCTGCTTCCACCCGTTTGGGGAGTTCTTGCAAGGGGTTCCCCCTTGCGCCGAGTTCGCGAAAAGCTAAACTGGACAAGGGCGAGGGGTGTGCGCCGCTCGGAAACCTCGTCAGTAGCCTTTGTCTACCCCGGCTGGTTTCGCTAGAATGAGTGGTTTCATTACCTGGGCGGGACGGCCATGGTCGTTGGTCCGAAAAAGGAGTTGGCCCGGTGCAAATTGCGATTACGGCCCGGCATGGGGCGTTGAGTGCGGCAACCCAGGAGAAAGTCACCGCCAAGTTTGAGAAGCTGTCCCGGCTGTTTGACCGGCTTTCGGCGATCACGGTGACGGTGGACCTTGAGCACCGCGATACGCCCGTGGTGGACGTGAAGGTCTCGGCGGAGCACAAGCACGATTTTGTCGCCCGGGATCAAGCGGACGAGCTGATGGCCGCGGTCGACGCGGTGATCCACAAGCTGGAACAGCAGCTTCGCAAGCACAAGGAGAAGGTCCTGGATCGTCACCGGGGCGTCGCGCCACGGGAGACGCCGACTCCGACGGGCCAAGAAGAAGTGGGTTCGTGAGACTCCGTGGGTTTTGGGCCGGGCGGCCTGGCGCCGCCGGGATCATCCGCGGGGAGAAGCAATACAAGGAGAACGTTTGCATGAAGTTCGCCGACTTTGTGTGTGGCAAGGCGATCCGCGCCAATCTGGAGGCGCAGGACAAGGAGGGCGTGATTCGCGAGATGGTTCAAGCCCTGCTGGACGCGGGCAAGATCGACGCGGACGAGCAGGAGAGCATCGTCAAGGCGATCTTGAAGAGAGAGGAGCTGGGAAGCACGGGGATCGGCCGCGGCGTGGCCGTGCCCCACACGAAGCATCCCAGCGTCGAGCAATTGGTTGGCACGGTCGCCGTCAGCAAGGAGGGCGTGAACTTCAGCAGTCTCGACGGCGAGAAGGTGCAGTTGTTGTTTCTGTTGATCTCGCCGCCGGACCGGCCGGGCGACCACCTGCGGGCGCTGGAGAACATCTCGCGTCAACTGCGGGACGAGACGTTCTGCCGGTTTCTGAAGAGGGCGCATTCGGCGGAGGACATCGTGCAGCTCCTGGACGAGGCCGACAACAACCAGTTCGGAGCCTAGTCGCGCGCCGCCCCGGAGGACGTTTTGTTCCAGGCCCTCTCGTTTGCCTTGGGCCTTCCGGAGCGGAGGGAACCGGGACCAGACGTTCGGCGCGGGACGGTCAGCCGACGGGATGACCAAACAAGGCGGCGGACGGCACGATCGTTCGCTCTTCAACATGGATGACCTGAAGAAGACTCGCACCGTTACCGTGACCAACGACGAGGGGTTTCACCTTCGGGCGGCGACTCTGTTCGTGCTTTGTGCCCGGCGGTTTCGATCCGCCGTGGCCATCGGCAAGGAGGGACACGTGGTGGACGGCAAGAGCACGCCGCTGCAGCTTGTTGGGCTTGGGGCCTGCCGCGGGGACGAGGTTGCGCTCGAGGCGACCGGGCCCGACGCCGCGGAGGCCCTCGACGCGCTGGCCGCGCTGTTCGCTTCCCATTTCGATATCGAGGAATCCACGCAACCGACGGACCGGGAGGACTCTTCCGAGAACGTCGCCGACGGCGACGCGGTAACCGGTTGATCGCCGCGCCGTTGCCGCGGAGGGAGTCGTACTCCGATGCAAAAACTGCAGGGCATAGCCGTTTCGCCGGGCGTCGTGATCGGCGAGGCGTTGGTGATGGACAACGAGGGATTCCGGATTCCTCGCCGGTTCGTCGCGCGCGACGCGGTGGAAAGCGAGTTGGAACGGCTCGACAAGGCCATCGCCGCCGCCGGCGAGGAGATTTCGTTCAACCGCGACGTGGTCTCGCGCGAGCTGGGGCAGAAGTACGGCGCGATTTTCGAGGCCCACCTGCAGATGCTCGGCGACACCCAGCTTCGCGGCGAGCTGGAGGAGATGATCCGCCAGCGGCACTACGCGCCGGAGTACGCCGTCAGCCGCACGCTTCGCCGCTATGCGCAGGTGTTTCAGAAGTTGGAGAGCCACTACCTGGCCGAGCGGGCCAACGACATTTTCGACATCGAGAAGCGGTTGTTGCGAAGCCTTTTGGGCCGGCGGCGCGAGGGGCTTGCCCAGCTCACCTCTCCCGTGCTCATCCTGGCCCACAATCTCACGCCCAGCGAGACGGCCAACCTCGACCGGAAATACGTGCGGGGGTTCGTCACCGAGGTCGGCGGCTTGGGCAGCCATACGGCCATCGTGGCCGAGGCATTGGAAATCCCGGCCGTGGTGGGCACGGGCCCGTTCCTGACCGACGTCTCCGGCGGCGACGTGGTGATCATCGACGGCGACCAGGGCCTCGTCATCCTCCATCCGGACGAAGAGACGGTCGCCCGCTACCGCCACGAGGTTGAGGAGCACCGCACGCTTGCGGTGCAGCTCGAGGCGCTGCGCGACCTGCCGGCCGAAACGGCCGACGGCGTTCGCGTGAATCTGTTCGGGAACATTGAGTTCCCGTACGAAGTGGATCACTGCGCCAAGCGCGGGGCCGACGGCATTGGCTTGTACCGCACGGAATTCCTTTATCTCGGCGCGGAAAACGAGCCGGATGAGGAGGTTCATTACCAGGCGTATTCCCGCGTTATCCGAACGATGGGCCGCCGGCCCGTCACCATCCGCACGTTCGACCTTGGGGCGGACAAACTCTCGCACATGCCTTCCCCCGAGGACGAGCGCAACCCCTTCCTCGGATTGCGGAGCATTCGCCTGGCCTTGCGCAATTTGCCGATGTTCCGCACGCAGTTGCGGGCGATTCTTCGGGCGAGCGTGCTGGGCAAGGCGCAGGTCATGTTTCCGCTCGTGTCCACGATCCTCGAGCTCCGCCAGGCCAAGATGGTGCTCTCCGACGTCATGGAAGACCTCGACGAGCGCGGGATCCGGTTCGACCGCGATTTGCCGATCGGCATGATGGTCGAGGTGCCCGCCGCCGTCATGATGATCGACCACTTCGTCAAAGAGGTCGATTTTCTGAGCATCGGGACCAACGACCTGATCCAATACACCCTGGCGGTCGACCGGAGCAATAAGGACGTGGTCAGCCTTTACAACGCGTCGGATCCGGCCGTGTTGAAGCTGATTGCGACGACGATCGAGGCGGCCAACAAGAGCGGGATCCCGGTTAATCTCTGCGGCCAGATGAGCGGCAACGCCGTCTATACGATGTTTCTTTTGGGTCTGGGGCTGCGCCAATTCAGCGTCACTCCCAGCGCCATTCCGGAAATCAAGAAGGTTTGCCGGAGCGTTTCGATTCACGAGTGCCACGGAATTGCCCAACGGGCTCTTTCCATGGAAAATGCGCGCGACATCAAGAGCTACTTGAAAGGAGAATTGCGAAAGCGCGTCCCCGAGTTGTCGCCCTGACGCGGCACGGCCCGGGCAAGGGGCAGCGTCAACACACAAAACAATCCGTCGGGTCTCCGGCCGCGCCGGTCGGGCCCACAACATGGTCGCTTCGGCGCGAAAGAAAATCGCCGCCGGAGTCTCACAAACAAATTCCTTTAGGGCTTCCCGCCGACAACGGCAGTGGCGGGAAGAGGCGAACCGATGGTTTCCACGCAACGAGACGGATCCTCGGTTCGACAACGAGTACGTATTCGCTTCGCCAAGCAGGGAGACCTGCGGCTGATCGGGCACCGCGATCTCGTCCGCGCGATGGAACGGCTGTTCCGCCGCGCGGGATTGCGGCTGGGCATGAGCGAGGGTTTTCATCCCAAACCGCGGATGAGCTTTCCCTCCGCCCTGGCGGTCGGCATCGAAGGACACGATGAAGTGATGGAGCTCGAGTTGGCCCAACCCCCCCGTGAAGCGTCGTTGCTGGCGGACCTGTCGCAACACGCCGTGCCGGGCCTCGCGTTCCATCGGGTCGAACTGCTGCCCAACGAAGGCAGAATCCAGAAGGCCCGGCTCACGCACGTGACCTACCGCATTGCCATTCCCGAAGGGCGACGGCAAGAGACGTCCCGGCGGGCCGCGGAACTGATGGCGGCGTCGGCGGCTTTCGTCGACCGGCCCGGCCGTCCAGAGCCCCTCGACCTTCGCTGCTGCCTCGACGCGCTTGGCGTGGAGGACGGCGAATTGGCGATCCGGCTTCGGGTCGTTCCGGGGGCCAATCCAGGGCCGCGCGACGTTCTGGAACGGCTCGGTCTGGCGGATCTGGAATCGCAGGGCGTCTGCCTTAGGCGGACCGCCGTGGAGGTGACGCCATGATCGATCGGACGCGCCGCCACCCGCTGGGGGCCACGCGAATGCGAACTCGCCTGTCTTGCCGAACAAGAAAGCGAGCTTATGAAACAAGAAATGCTGATCAATGTGTCGCAACCGGAAGAATGCCGCATCGCGATCGTTGAGGACCGCGTCCTCGAGGAGTTGTACGTCGAACGGACCGCGCAGAACAACTTCGTCGGAAACATCTACAAGGGCGTCGTCATCAACCTGGAACCGAGCATCCAGGCGGCTTTCGTCGATTTCGGCGTGGGCCGCAATGGGTTTCTCCACATCAGCGACGTCGAGCCCCAGTATTTCCGTCAAGGCGGTTACGACCCGCGACGCGCCGCCAACGGCAACGGCGGCCGCTCCCACGATGCCGACGACGCGCCGGAAGGCTCCGGTGGCCGCCCTTCATCGCGGCGCCGCCCGCCAGGGGCGCGTCCCCGGATGAAGCCACCCATTCAAGAGATTCTTCGCCGGGGCGACGAGGTGCTCGTTCAGGTCACCAAGGAGGGAATCGGGACCAAGGGGCCCACGCTCTCGACCTATCTGAGCATCCCGGGCCGGTATCTTGTGCTCATGCCCGCCTTGGGGCGCGTGGGCGTGTCGCGCAAGATCGAGGACGAGACCACGCGGCTGAAGCTCCGCGACGTGATGCTCGAGCTCAACCCGCCCAAGGGCTTGGGCTTCATCGTCCGCACCGCGGGCATCGACCGGACCAAGAAGGAGCTTTCTCGCGACATGGCGTATCTTCTTCGGCTGTGGAAGGTGATTGTTCGACGGATCAAGAAGCTGCCCGCCCCGGTCGACATCTACGAAGAAAGCGACATGATCATCCGGACCATCCGCGACATCTTCACGAGCGACGTGGACTCGATCTACATCGACGAGCCGTCGGCCTTTGAGCGGGCGAGGGAGTTTCTTCAGCTCGTCATGCCCCGCTACGTCAACCGTTTGCAGCTTTACGAGGGCAAGGAGCCCCTGTTCCACAAGTACCATCTCGACGACGAAATCGCCAAGATCCACATGCGGACCGTGCCGCTGCGGGAGGGCGGATCGATCGTGATCGATCAGACCGAGGCGCTGGTGGCCATCGACGTCAACAGCGGGAACTTCCGGGCGGAGGACTCGGCCGAGGAGACGGCCTACCAGCTCAACGTCCGCGCGGCCAAGGAGATCGCCCGGCAAATCCGCCTGCGCGACCTGGGCGGCGTGGTCGTCAATGACTTCATCGACATGCGTCAGGAGCGGCACCGCCGGGGGGTCGAGCGGGCGCTGCGCGACGCCGTGAAACGCGACCGCGCACGCACGAAGATCCTCCGCACGAGCCCGTTCGGCCTGGTGGAGATGACGCGTCAGCGGATCCGCCCCGGGCTGAAACGGAGCGTCTACAGCGACTGCCCGATGTGCCACGGGGCCGGAGTGGTCAAGACGCCCGAAAGCATGGCCATCGAAGTCGTGCGCGACCTCATGCTCGTCAGCCAGCGGAAGGAGATCACCCGGGTGACCGTCACGGTGACCGACGAGGTGGCGGCGTACCTGAGCAACCGGAAGCGCCGCGAGCTGGCACGGCTGGAAGACGAGGGAAACATGACGGTGCAAGTCCTTGGCGTCAAAGGAGTTTCGCCCGAACACCTGGTCATCCAGTGTTGGGATGCCGACGAGCGCGAGGTGAAGTTCACCGCGACGTGAAAAGGGGGGCTTGATGCCCAGGGCCGTCCTGGGCTAGACTAAAGGGCTTGCTACCGCCTCGACCGGGTCATGCGGCGGGCGGATCCCCACGGGTTGGTGTCGAATACACTACGAGACGAACGATGTACGCAATCATCGAGGACGGCGGGCGACAGCTCAAGGTCGAGGAAGGCCAGGAGATCCAGATCGACTTCCGGGACATCGAGCCCGGCGAGAAGATCACCTTCGACCGGATTCTGGCCCTTCGCGACGACGCGGGCATAACGCTGGGGCGGCCCACGCTCGCCGGCGGCACGGTCACCGCCGAGGTGCTCGGCGAGGACAAGGGCCCCAAGCTCGTCGTCCAGAAGCTCCGCCGTCGTAAAAACTCCCGCCGAAAGACCGGCCACCGCCAGAGCTACACCCGCGTCCGGATCGAGAAGATCAACGCGGGCTAGTAGTCGGGGCGCCGCTGCTCGCTTGTACGGAAGTATTCGGCGCTTTTTGGGGTGCCACTGGCTCCGCCAGTGCGTGCGTTACGGCAGTTCATGGCACTGGCAAAGCCAGTAACGCTCCATCACCTCGCCGGGAGCCTGCCCTGATGAGACACCTTGCCGACGTCGTGCTCCTCGCCATCGCAATCACCACGCCCCCGGCGCGCGGCCAGGACCCGGTCGCCGCCCCGGCGCCGCCGACCGCCGCGCCGGGTAGGGCATTGGACGACCTCTGGAGCTTGCCCTTGACGGGCAGTCGCCACCGGGCGTCAAGTTGGAATCAAACCGGCGCCAATGGCGATTTCGTCGCGGTTAAGCCGGGCGAGCGCGTCGCGCCGCTGCGGCGTCGGGGCGTCTCGGGGAGCATCCGACGGATCTGGATGACGATCAACTCGAATGATCCGGAGTATTTATCGGCGACCACCCTACGGTTCACGTTCGACGGCCGCGTGACCGCGGACGACGTGCCGCTGGGGATGCTCGCGGCAACCGGGCCGTGGCGGGTCGGCGACGTCGTTTCGCCGGTGGCCAACGTCATGCGTTCGCGGCCCCGCGACGAGGACGATCCCGGCGTTGGGCGCGGCAGCTTCAACCTGCTATGGACCATGCCCTTTGCCGAGTCGGTCGAAATCGAGATCCGCAACGGAACGAAGGAGCCGCTGTCCCTCTTCTTCTACGTCGATTACCTGCTGCACCCGGTGGCGCCGCGGCCGCTTTGGTTTCACGCCACGCATCGGCGCGAGCATCCCACCCGGCCGGCCGATCCGAACGAGAAAGCCGCCGTGGGCGAGAAAGACTATGTTTTCGCCGACATCAAGGCCATGGAGGGGCGGTACGTGGGTACAGTCCTCGCGGTCGAGTCCCACCCGTCGCGGCCCGGCAAGTGGTACGAGGGCGACGACCGGTTTCTCATCGACGGTCGCGAACTTCTGCACGGCACCGGCACGGAGGACTATTTCGGCATGGCCTGGGGATTCCACCGGGTGTACCTCGGCCACGACCACGGCTGTTCCTGCGTCGAGCGTGGATTGACCAAGGAAGACCGCTTCTACGACGGTCGATTCGTGGCCTACCGGTGGCACCTGAACGACCCGATCGTGTTTCGCCGGAGCCTTCGGGCTTCGATCGAGGCGGGCCACGCAAACGAGTGCGCCCAGCACTACGAGAGCGTCGCCCTCTGGTACGGCCGGCCTAGCGAGAGCAAGAACGAGTAAGCTCTCCAGAGAGCGAGACTGGCTTGGGCATGCCGCTGGCTTCGCCGACGCCCTGAAACGCGCGGTGGTTTCCGCACTGGCCAAGCCCGTGGCACACTTGAGCGCCCCCGGCCGGCCGGTACGCTGGGACGCCGAATCGCACGCACGGGGCAAAGCCCGCGGCGCACACAGGAAACCCCCTCTTTGGACGGGATAAATCCGGGGTAATATCCGCCGAGGGGTATTGAACCCCTGAACCCTTCGTGGTATAGGAAAGCCATTGTGGGCCGTTTCGGTTCGGGACGGCGCCCGAACTTGGCTACAGCCCATGCAAAGCCGGTGGCCGGAAGAGCATGGTACGTGAGGTGGCTTATCGGGATCCGGTCGACGTTCGGTCTACCGGCGTGTCATGGTATCGCGGGCTCGTGCCTGCCTTGTGTGCGAGGATGGCAGCAATGCCGAAGGGTGTTATTAAGAAGATCGTTTCGGATCGGGGGTTCGGGTTCATCTCGTCCGAGGGGGGATCCGACGTTTTCTTCCACCACAGCGCCGTGGCGGATGAGGGTTTCGACAACCTCCAGGAAGGCCAAGCCGTTACGTACGACGTCGAAGACGGCGGCGGCGGTGGCGGTTCTCGCCGAGGCGGCGGCAAAGGCCCCCGGGCCGCCAACGTCAAGCCGGCTTGACCCGATTGCGCTCGCTTGGCACGCCAATTCCCGCGGCACGGGATCCCCTCTTCGCTGCGTTCGCGCCGCGTTAGCGGTCGTGGTGCGCCGTCGCGGCGCTGTTGCCGCGCCCGGGGCGATTCAGCGCCATCGATTTTGCCGGTGGCATGGGATATCGCGATGCACGCACTGGCAAAGCTAGTGGCACGCGCGCGAATCCAGATTCTTGCCAAGCCGTATCTCGAACTCGCAGCTATCCGCCCCCTGCAGGATGGACTGCTTGAGTGTCACCTCCACGGGCTTATCGAAAGCGGCTTCAAACAGGGATCTATACCATCCCGTTGAGCAATGGCAGTAGGTATCCGTGGGAAACGGCTCCTTCGTCTGTTTCACCCGTCCGCAGTAGCACCGGTCGTAACCGCCCAAGATCGTGTTCTTATTCTTCAATGTCAGCCTGCCGCCGCCGATGCCTGCTTCATTAAGCTTGGCGAGCACCTCCTCGACTGAGCGCGATTCCTCCATGAATTGCCTGGCCCGTTTCTGTTGCGCCCGACCGCAGCATTTCGCGCCGCAAGCCTGCATCACCTTGATCGCTGCAGCTTTGCCCACTTCCTTCTCAAGACGCTCTACGGCGCTCCTTATCCATTCGGCTTTCCGTGCGTAGTTCGACGTCTCATCAAATTGTACAGGCTTGAGGATGACTTTCCTCGATACTGCCGCACTTGCTTCGGCGTCGATGCATCGCTTGAACCGAGTCATCCAGCCGCCGAGCTTCTGAGCCTTTGCCATTGTCCCTGTCCCTTCCCTCACTCCACCCGCCTCAATCCGCGCGTTTCTCGCCGTCCGGCCCCGTCATGCCGAGGTTCTTCACGGCGAATCCGAGTTGATCGGCGGCTTTTTCGATCTGCTTGCTGGTGGGCGTGCCCATGCCGTGGCCGGCGCGGGTTTCGATGCGAATGAGCACGGGGGCGTCGCCCGCCTGGGCGTTTTGCAGCGCGGCGGCGAATTTGAAGCTGTGGCCGGGCACCACCCGGTCGTCCGTGTCGGCGGTGGTCACCAGCGTGGCCGGGTAGCGCGTGCCCGGCTTGATGTTGTGGTAGGGCGAATAGGCCAAGAGGGCCTTGAATTCCTCCGGATCCTCCGCGCTGCCGTAATCGTCCACCCAGAATCGTCCGGCCGTGAACTGATGGAACCGCAGCATGTCCATCACGCCCACCTCGGGCAGGCAGACGCCGAACAGCTCCGGCCGCTGCGTCATGACCGCGCCGATCAGCAGTCCGCCGTTGCTGCCGCCCTGGACGGCCAGCTTCTTGGGGTTCGTGTAGCCGTTAGCCTCGAGCCACTCGGCGGCGGCGATGAAGTCGTCGAAGACGTTCTGCTTCTGGAGCTTCGTGCCCGCGCGGTGCCAGGCCTCGCCATATTCGCCCCCGCCGCGCAGGTTTGCCACGGCGTACACCCCGCCCATCTCCATCCACAAGACGCAGCTCACGCGGAAATGCGGCGGCAGCGAGGCGTTGAAGCCCCCGTAGCCGTAAAGCAGCGTCGGGGTGGCGCCGTCGAGCTTCAGGTCCTTGCGGTGCGCGAGGAACATGGGCACGCGGGTGCCGTCCTTGCTCTTGTAGAAGACCTGCTTGACGACGAAGTCGTCCGGGCGGAACTTGACCTTCGCGGTGCGCAGGAGCGTGCTCTTGCCCGTCACGAGGTCGTGGCGGTAGGCGCTGGGGGGCGTGGCGAAGCTGGTGAACGAGTAAAACGTCTCCGTGTCGGTCCGCCGGCCGGAAAAGCCCGCGGCGTCGCCAATGCCCGGCATTTCCACGTCGCGGACGAACTGGCCGTCCATCGCGAACAGCTTCACCTGTGGCTTGACGTCGTCAAGATACCGCGCGATGAACAGATTACCCACGAGACTCACGGCCACGAGCGGGTCGTCGGCCTCGGGGATGAGGACCTTCCAGTGTTTCTGTTCGGGCTGGCGGAGGTCGATGGCGATGAGCCGTCCGCGGGGAGCGTCCAGATCGTTGCGGAAGAAGAGCACGGAGCCGTCGTTGCCCACCAGGGTGTAATCCGCGTCAAAATTGTCGATCAAGTCGACCGGCATTCCATACGGCTCGTCCAGGTCCTTGACCACGATCCGGTACTTGTCGTCCGTGCCTTTCTGGATGGCGATTACCAGGTAGCGGCCGTCCTCGGTCACGTCAACCTCGAAGGTCCACTCGGGATGGTCGGGCCGGCGGTAGACCAGCACGTCCTCCGATTGCGACGTGCCCAGGCGATGGTAGAAGACCTTCTGGTTCAGGTTGACGTCCTGGAAGGTCGCGCCCGCGGCGGGCTCGTCGAAGCGGCAGTAGAAAAACCCGCGGCCGTCGCGGGTCCAGCTCGCGCCGGAGAACTTGATCCAACGCAACACGTCGGGCAGGATCCGGCCGGTGTCGATCTCCATGATCTGCCAAGTTTGCCAGTCGGAGCCGGCCTCGGCCTTGCCGAAGGCCAGATGCCGGCCGTCCTCGCTGGGGGCCAGCCCGGCCAGGGCCGCCGTGCCGTCGTCGGACCACGCGTTCGGGTCCAGCAGCATCCGGGCTTTCGCGTCCAGGGCGTCCATCGTGTACAAGACGCTCTGATTCTGCAGCCCCGAGTTCTTCATGTAGTAGTACCGCCCGCCTTCCTTGAACGGCGAGGAATACTTGGGAAAATCCCACAGCTCGGTGAGCCGGCGCCGGATGGCCTCGCGTTGGGGAATCGCCTCGAGATACGCATTGGTGACCACGTTTTGCGCGGCGACCCAATCGGCCACCTCCTTGGACTCGCGGACGTCGGCCTCGAGCCACCGATAGGGATCAGCCACCTCCGCGCCGTGGTGTCGGTCCACGTGATCCACCCGGCGCGTCTCGGGGTACGCCGGCCGGGCGCCGCCCTTTTCCTCCGCCGCAAAGGTCCAGGCGGCAAGGGCCGCGATCATCGAAAGGAATACAAGCGTGGTCCGTCGCGGAATCATGATGTTCTCCCGAACAGAGGATTGGTCATTGGCACTTCAGTAGTTCCAGGTTTCGGAAGCAATCGATACCGTCATTCTGAGCGCAGCGAAGAATCTCCCTCGCCACCGAGATCCTTCGCTGCGCTCAGGATGACTTGTGGGGGCGAATTGGGAACTATTGACTTCGTCATTCTCGCTTCGTCATTCGTCATTCCCCCCCATCGCCCTTTCCAGGCACTCCCGCGCCTCCCGCCCCGCCGCGTCCGGATCCTCGACATACGGATACAGCTCGACGGTGACCCAACCATCGTACCCCGTGGCTCGAATCGCCGCCAGGACCGCGGGGAAGTCGATCGCGCCGCGGCCGGGCACCAGATGGGCGTGCTCGCGGCTCGGGGCAATGTCCTCGATGTGATAATGCCGCGTGTGCGCGGCCATCCGCGGGATCCATTCCCGCGGCTCCTGGCCGACGCAGTAGGCATGGCCGATGTCGAAGTTCAGCCCCAGCCAGGGCGAATCGACCCGTTGGGCCAGTTCGAGATACTGCTCGAACCGCTCAATCAAGAGGCCCGGCTCCGGCTCGATGAGCAGCAGGACGCCGAGCTTGCCGGCCAGTTCGACGCAGGGCATCAGCGCGTCGTGGAACGTCGCGAGCGCGGCCTGCCAGGACGCGCCCGGCGGCAGCGGGCCGCCCGGCTCGGTTTGGACGGAGGGCCCACCCAGCTCCGCCGCCAGCTCGAGCGCCCGGCAGGTGTGTTCCCGGCGGATCGCCCGGTAGTTCGCGTCCGGCTCGATCCACGACGGATGCCAATACGGCTGCCGCGGATCGCCCACGCCGTGCATCATGAACCCGTTCACGTTGGCAATCGCCAGGCCGTGCTCGGCCAGGCATCGGCGAATCGATTCCTTCCGCTCCGGCAGCAGTCCGGCGGGCCACGCGTGCGGCACGTCGGCCAAAAGCTCCAGCCCCGCGTAACCCAGCGCGGCGATCCGCGCGATCGTCTCCTCGATGGAGAACCGTAGGTAGGCATTGGAGCTGTAGGCGAGTTTCATTACGAATGCGTCTGCTGGTAGATCGCCTGCAACAGGCTTTGGACGTCTTTGTATTTCTTCTTGGTCCCCAGCGCCGCGTCCAACAGCCGCCGGGCGTCGCTCTCGCCGTGGCCCAGGCCGCGGAGCACTTCGTAGGTCTCGGAAACGACGTCCGATTCGACGTCGGCTTCGATCTCGGCCCGGGCGACCATCAGGGCGAATTTGGGCACCTTGCGCCGGAGCTTGGCGACGATCCGTTCGGCCATGGCCGGCCCGATGCCCGGCAACGTGGCCAGCGTCTTGACGTCCTGCTCCTCGATCAGCGTGGCCACTTTCTTGACCGGGCGGACCATCGCCCGCAGGGCCTTCTTCACGCCGACGCCGTCCACGGAGCAGAACAGCTCGAAGAACTCGCGTTCCGGCTCGGTGAGGAAGCCGACCAGCCGGGGCGTGATCCGGCCGTGCATGGCGTTGCCTTCGAGATATTCGATCGTGTGCAGGCTAATCTCGCGGCCCACCTCGGCCTGGAGGTGGCGGCGGGTGAACTCGGGGATGAGCACCTCGTGCTCGAACGCGCCGACGGCCAGCGTGGCCGCCTCGTCGCCGAGGTTACGCAGCGTGCCGGTGACCTTCGTGATCAAAGGAGCCTCTCCTCGGGCGGCCGCGTCGCGGCTATTTCTGGATGGGATTGGGCCTGCTCATAAGATAATGGTGACACAGGGCAATGGCCAGGGCGTCGGCCACGTCGGGGGGCTCGGGCGGGTGGGCAAGGCCCAGCTCGCGCTGAACCGCCCGTTGGATTTGCGCCTTCGACGCCCGGCCCGATCCGGTGGTGATCTTCTTGATTTGCGTGGCCGAGTAGGACACGACGGGGATGCCGGCCTGGGTGGCGGCGAGGCAGATGACCCCCCGGGCGTGGCCCATCAGGATCGCCGTCCGCGGCCGCGCGTAGTGCGAATACAGTTCCTCCAGGGCCATGGCGACCGGCCCCAGCGCGGCGATTACCTCCGCGACGCCGCGATGGATCTCGGCCAATCGTGCGGTGAGCGACCCGCGCTCGGTGCCCCGCACGACGCCGGCCTCGACCAGCCGGACCGCGCGGCCGGCCGACTCGACCACGCCGTAGCCGGTCACGTTCAAGCCAGGATCGATGCCGAGAACGCGCATGAGACGTGCTGCCGGTCAGGGAGGGGAATCATTTGAGAGGGGAGAGAAACTAAAGATGAACACGGATGAACGGGATGAAGTGCAACGGGATCAAGAAGGAAGGAGAAGGAACCGCAAATGAACGCAAATGAACGCGGATGAACGCGGATGACGGGAGGCGAGAGGTGGAGGACGAGGGACGAGTTGCCGAATTCAGCCTTTCATCGGCAGCGATTGACGGGCAGGAAGCCGGACGGCCCACATATCGCCTGTCCGTCGTCGGCTGTTTCCTCGTTCTCTTTCCTTCGCGTGCATTCGCGTTCTTCGCGGCTCCCGTCTTCTCCTTCATCCAATCCGCGTTCATCCGCGTTCTCTTCGCCATCGCCTTCTTCTTCGTCATCCGTGTTCATCCGTGGTCCCTTCCCCTTTTTCTTATTTCCGGCTCCATTCGGTGCCGCCGGGGCGGTCTTCGAGGGTGATGCCGAGTTTGGTCAACGTTTCGCGGATCCGATCGGCCGTGGCAAAGTCCTTCTTCTTCCGCGATTCGTTGCGAATGTCAATCAGCAGGGCCATCAAGTCATCGACCAGGCTGTCCGCCTTGACCTGCTTCTCCTCGACCGGTTTGAGGAAGAGCCCCAACGCGGCGGCCAATTCGCGCAGCGTCACAGTGCCCTGCCGCAGCGCGGCCACGGCGGCGTCCTTGCCTTTCGCGCCGGCTTCGAGCTTCTCATCGTCGACGAACTTGTTGAGCCGGCGGACCAGCTCGAACAGCGCGCCGGTGGCGCCGCCCGTGTTGAAGTCGTCGTCCATCGCGTCCAGAAACGCCTGACGGTGCCTGGTTACGTCCACCAGGAGCGGATCCTTGCCCGAATCGAACTCGCCCTGGACGCGTCGCGCGGCGACGGGCAAGGCATGGAAGCTCTCCCCGGCCACGCGTTCGAATCGTTTGAAGAACCGGTAGAACGCCTCCATGCCCGTGCCCACCTGTTCGATCCGCGCCTCGCTGTAGTCGATCGGGCGGCGGTAGTGCGTCGAGAGCAGGAAGAACCGGATCGTCTCGGGCGAGAACTGCGCCAGGAGATCGCGGAACGCGCTGGAGCCGCGCGACTTGCTGATTTTGCCGGCTTCTTGGCTGGCCAGATCGCCCTCGGCCGCGCGGGTGTTCCGGCCGCCGACCTTGCCCACCTCGTCGGAGGCCTGCATCAGGCCGTTGTGCATCCAGTATTTGGCCATGGGCTGGCCGTGGGCGGACTCGCTTTGGGCGATTTCGTTTTCGTGATGGGGGAATACGAGGTCCAGCCCGCCGCCGTGGATGTCGAACGTGCGGCCCAAGAGCCGCCGACTCATGGCCGAGCATTCAATGTGCCAGCCGGGCCGGCCGTTGCCCCAGGGGCTGGGCCACGAGGGCTCGCCCGGTTTGGCGGATTTCCACAGCGCGAAATCGGCCGCCGACCGCTTCCGCCCCGCGGCCTCGCCGCCTTCGCCTTGCATCTGGTCGGCGGAGCGTCCGCTGAGCTTGCCGTAGTCCCTGCACTGGGCGACGTCGAAATAGACGTCGCCGGCCGACTCGTAGGCGAAGCCCTTCTCGACCAGGGTGGCCGTGAGCCGGATGATCTCGTCGATGTTTTCCGTCGCCCGCGGAAAATGATCGACCGACTCGACGGACATCGCCTTGAGGTTGCGCATGTAGTCGGCGGTCATCTCGGCGGCCAACTCGCTCATGGGCACGTTTTGGTTGGCCGACTCGACGATCAGCTTGTCGTCCACGTCGGTCACGTTGATTACCAACGTCACCTCGTAGCCGGAGTAGACGAGATACCGCTTGATCGCGTCGAAGATGACCGGCCCGACCATGTGGCCGATGTGGCTGGGCTTGTAGACGGTGGGCCCGCAGAGGTAGATCCCCACCTTGCCGGGCGTAACCGTCTCGAATGGTTCCTTAGTCTTCGAAAGCGTGTTGTAGACTCGGATCATGGCAGTAAGGAGTAGGCAGTTGAGAGTAGGCGGTATGCGGTAGGCAGTTGTTGGAAGACAATAGCCGCTTGCTGGCTTCGCACGGGGAGTGTTCCCCGGGGCGCGTTCTTATAAGTCGTTCGACCGCAGCAGGACGACGCACTGGGCCGCGATGGCCTGGCCGGTTCCGACGGGGCCGAGACCCTCGGCGGTCTTGGCTTTCACGCCGACGCGATCGGAGGGGACTCCAACAATCTCGCCGACGCGGCGTCGGATCGCGTCGCGATGGGGCGCGATCTTCGGCCGTTCGGCCAGGACGACGCAATCCACGTTGACCACGCTCCAACCCGCCGCGGCCGCCGCAGCCACGGCGGCCGCGAGCATCTCGGCGGAGTCGCGCCCGCGATGGGCCGGATCCGTGTCGGGGAACATCTGGCCGATGTCGCCCGCCGCGGCGGCGCCGAGGACCGCATCCGTCACGGCGTGCAGCAGCACGTCGGCGTCGCTATGCCCCACGAGCCCTACCTCGTGAGGGATATCAACTCCACCCAAACGAATCGGCCCACCGGACCCCAACCGATGGATGTCCCATCCGATCCCAATGCGTTGCTCGTGCGTGGCGTCACCTCCGTGTTTTACTCGGCCGCACCGGCAGAGCCAGTAGTACTCGGCGCCCTAACTCGTTCGAGGGCAACGGGATCCTTCGCTGCGCTCGGGATGACGCCGCAGGGGATTATATCGCGCCGTGGTTGGCCCGGCAACGCGACGTTTTCGGCCGGAACGAGGCGACGACGTTAGGGCTTCGTTCTGGCCAATTCAATTTCCAGTCCGTCGGCGGCGACGTATTCGCGGTAGTGGATTTTAATTTGTCCCTGGAGGGCGGCGCGGAAGGCGTCGAGGTTTCGTATCTGCTCGCGTTGCGCGCGGACGTTGGCCAGGTGCTGCTTGAGCGATCCCGCTTGGCGGCCGGTCTCGCTGCGAAGGTTCGCCAGTTGCGCGGCGAGCATGGCCTCGCGGGCTTCGAGTTTTTGAGCCGTGGCAACCAGTTCGGCGAACGTCGAGGCGTTGAGGCGATAGCGGCGGGTTTGATCGGGCATCTGGTAGTAGGCCGCCACCTCCAGTTGCGCGCTTCGGCGCCGCAGCGGATACTCGGCGCGAAGGATCACCTTGGGCGCGCCTTCCGTCGCGAAGACCATCTCGGTGCGGCCGTCGGGCGGGATGGTCTCGGAAGGATCGAACGTCGGCTGGATCGGCGCGCCTTCCACGCCGGTGATGACCAGTCGCCGAGCTTCCGGCTCGGGGGCCGGCTCGCGCGAAAGCGGCGCCGCGCCTGCCCCGCTTGTCGGATTGATGACCAGCGGCTCCTCGATCCGGGGCTTCTGAAGCTGCGCCACCGCGCTGCGGCCCTCCACCTCCACGCGCAAGGCGGCCAACCGCAGGTTGTCGGCCGGCACGACCCGCTCGAAACCCCAGGCGAACCAGAGCGCCTTCTCCTTGACCCAAAGCCGGGCCACGGGTTCGAGACTGCCGTCCGAGCCCCGATAACGGACGAACCATTCGGCCGCGTCCGGCGCCCGCGACAGCAGGAACTCGCGGTCGCCCACCAGCGCCGTCGCGCCCCCGATCAACATGATCTGGCAGGATTCGGGCGACCGGACGTTGAGTGGATTCAGGCGATGGGGCGGTGTTTCGCTTGCCGCTCCTCCCCTGGGGGCCGCCGGCAAGTCCACGGCGCGTTCAAACTCCGCGAACGGGCTGTCCGGCTTCGGGCGAGGCGGCTTCGGGCGGGGTGGCGTGAGCGGGTTCTTCGCGGGCTCCGGGATCGTCGAGGGCGAGGAACCCACGATGGCCTCCATCGCCGACGTCGACCCCGTCGACAACGAGGACGTCGCCGCGGTTGCCTCCGGCTTCGAAGCCACCACGGCGGCGGATTGGGCCTCGGGCGGCTGTGCGGCGGGCGTTGGGGGGACGATGGGTTCCACCGGGACGGATTGCGGCACGGGGGCAATGGGTGACACCAGGGTGGACCGCGGCTCGGACGGCGCCGGGGCCGTGGGACGCGCCGGCGATGGCTCCCGCTCATCTGGCTCCACCGACGACGCTGCACGAGCCGCTTCGGCGGCCGCCGATCCAGCGGGCTGGCCGCGTTGCGACGACCCGCTGACCTGTCGGGCCATCGGGTGCGGACGGGTCAAAAGGACCAATACGATTGTCACGGCCAAGAGCGCCGCCGCCGCCAAGCCGGCGCCGATCAACACCCACACCACCGGCGGCCATGCGGCCGACGCGCTCCGCCGCACGACGGGAACCGGAATCGCCGCGAGATTCACTCCGCCGTTGCGAACCGTCTCCGGCAGCGGCGGCGCGGGAACGGCCCGCGGCGCCGTCGAAACGCTCGGATGCCAGTCCGCCATGAGACGGCTGATTTCCCGCGCGGTTTGATACCTCCCGTCCGGATCCTTGGCCATCATCTTGGCGCAGATCTCGGCCAGATCGTCGGGCACGTCGGGCCGGAACTGGCGGACGTCGGGCGGCGGCTGCGTCTGGTGTTTGAGGATCCGTTGCGTCAGGCTCCCCCCGTCAAATGGCGGCCGCCCCGTCAGCAAATAAAACAGCGTGCAGCCGAGCGAATAGACGTCGGCCCGATGATCGAATTTCGGGCCGTGCAGGGCTTGCTCGGGGGCCATGAAATCGACGGTGCCCAACACGCGCTGATCGGGTTGGCCGGTGGCCCCCTCCATGCCGCGCTCGTCCATCAGCCGCGCCATGCCCATGTCGAGGATCTTCACGACGCCGGAATCGTTCACCAATAGGTTGGACGGTTTGACGTCGCAATGGACCATATTGCGTCCGTGGGCGTGGGCAAGACCTTCGGCCGCCTGCCGGATGCAGTCCACGGCGAATTCCAGCGGCAAGGGCCCCTCGAGATCGACCAGTTCCTGGAGATCGTGGCCGGGCACGTACTCCATGACGATGAAGAAGCGGTCGTTATCCTTGCCCACGTCATAGGCGCGGACGATGTTCGGGTGGTCGAGCGAGGCGGACGCGCGGGCTTCGGACAGGAAACGCTCGACGGTGGCCGGGTCCTTGCCCAGCTTCTTCGAGACAACCTTGAGGGCCACCTCGCGATTCATGGTGGTGTGGCGGGCGAGGTAGACGCTTCCCATTCCGCCGCGGCCCAAGAGTTCCAGGAGCACGTAATTGCCGACGAAGAACACCGTCCGCCCGGCCAAGAGCTGCTCGGTCTGCCACCCGGTGATCCAGCCCTGGTCGATCAGAATTTGGGAGAACTGCTCGGCGTCGGCGGTCAACAGGAGGTAGTCGTGGGCTTCGACCAACCGCTCGGGCGCGAGCAGGTGGCTCTTCTCCAGCAAGTCCAGAAATGCTTGCGCGGACATGCCCATAACCCGGTTCCTCGGAAACCGCGCGACGGACCTCGCTCCCGCTCGACGCGTGTTCCCCGCGGGAGAAGCGTGTTCCGTCGCCAGCCGCGGTGGCCCGCCGGCCCAGTGCCCCCCCGCTCCTTTCATCGGCCGGACCGCGAGGGGGGTTTCTCATCACTTGACGAGGGGCTGTCGCCACGAAGGAGTCTATCACTACTCTACACGGAACGCAAACGCATTCTACCTCCAAAAGGGGGGCTACACCGCCAATTCTCTTCCCAAACGGGGGAGAATTCCCCAGGCGTCGTTGTTGATTCGTCCAGGGCCAACCGAGACACCGAAGCCTGGCCGACTTAACCCGCCTATGCCAACTCAATGCGATCCACCGAGGCAACGTCGCGGTCCCGCGGCGCCCCGCTTGGCTCGATCACCCGTTGTTCGATCAGATATTCGATGCGGGCCACCGTGTCGGCCAGGCCGAGGAACAGGTAGAAGCCGCGCGTCTGCTGGTAGATCGCCCGAGCGATTTCCCACGGCGAGAGCGGCCGGTCGGCACGTTGAAGATAGCCGACGAGCCGGTCGTTGCGGCGGGCTTGCGCTCGTCGGAGCCTGGCCGCGTGCGCGGCGACGTTTTCCATCACGGACTCGTGGCCCGCAAGCGCCAGTCGCAGCCCCTCGACTTGCGCAACCTTGTCCAGCGAGTCGAGATAGCGCGCCAGGCCCGTGCCGGGCGCGAGACTCTCCGGCCATTGCTGCGGAATCGTCCGCGGCAGGACGTGATCGCCGCAGAGGAGCACGTCGTCGATCGCCAGGCAGACGTGACCGGCCGAATGACCCGGCGTGTGGATTACCCTGATACCGTCGAGTTCGCGCCCGTCCTCGAGGTCTTTCTCGACCGCGACGCGGGGATATTCCGTTTGACCGCGGTGGTAGGGCGCGAGGAAGGCGCTGGCCTGTTGGTCGGGCACGCCCGCGGCGCGAAGAAAGCGCTCGACGGCCGCTTGGTTCTCCGCGCGGTACGCGGCATGATCGGCGACGATGCACCGTTCCGAGGGGTGGATGCCGACCTCGGCCTCCGTGATCCGCAGCAGGTCTGGCAGCCCGCCGTAGTGGTCGAAATGGCCGTGCGTCAGGAGAATTCGCTTCACGTCGGCCAGGGCGGCCGTCTCGCCGAATTGTCCCCGGAGGGAATCGATTCCATCCAGGATGTTGCGCGTCGACTCGCCTTGTCCGCTGCCGGTGTCCACGAGGGTCACGGGGCCCGCCCCCACGACCAGATAGACGCGCGCGGCGAGATACGGCATGACCCTGCAAGCGATCCGGTAGACGCGGACGCCGGAGGACGTTTCGAAGCGTTGCACGGGGGGAAGCGTGGTCATGGGGGGCCGCGCTACTCGATGTACTTTCCTCGCGGCGTATAGGTCGTGTGCAGGAGCTTGTGGCTGCGGTGGCCGCAGGGGCCATCGGTGAGGAATTCGTCGTAGACCTTGAGGATGGCGGGGTTTTCGTGGGACTTGCGGATGGTGTAGGACCGGTCCTCGGCGTAGATGGCCTTGGCGCGGGCGGCGCGGATGGCGGGGCTGGTGGGGGTGGGCTGGCCGCCGCCGCCGAGGCACCCACCCGGGCAGGCCATGAACTCGATGAAGTGGCACTGGCTGAACTGCCCGCCCGCTTTCACGTCCTCCATCACCTTCTTCGCGTTGGCCGTGCCGTGGGCGACGCCCACCTTGAGCGTGGCGCCCTTGAGCCATTTCCAGTTGTTGAACAGATGCGCCACCAGCGGCGGTACCGGGCCAACCTGGGTCACCGGGATTTCGACGTGGCGGACGCCCTCGAAGCCTCGCACCGGGACGATGTCGGCATGGTCGAAGAACTTCTCGACCTTAAGACCCGTGACCAACTCGAGCACGGTCCGCAGCGCGGCCTCCATGACGCCGCCGGTCGTGCCGAAGATGACGCCGGAGCCGGTCGCCGTGCCGAAGGGATCGTCGAAATCGGACTTGGGCAGCTTGAGCGGATCGACGCCGGCCTCGCGGATCATCTTGCCCAATTCGCGCGTGGTCAGGCCGTAGTCAACGTCCTTGAATCCGCTGGCGCACATTTCGGGGCGGTTGCATTCGAACTTCTTGGCCGAGCAGGGCATGAGCGCCACGGTGACGACGTTCCTGGGATCAAGCCCGTTGAGGTCGGTGTAGTACGTCTTCAGCAGGGCCCCGAACATCTGCTGGGGGCTTTTGGCGGTGGAAAGATTGGGAATGTACTCGGGATAGAAGTGTTCGAGGAATTTGACCCAACCGGGCGAGCAGCTCGTCAGTTGGGGCAGGGCCGCGGTCGAATCGCGGTCGACCAGAGCCCGCTTCAGCCGCAGCAGCAATTCGACGCCTTCCTCCATGATCGTCAGGTCGGCGGCGAAGTTGGTGTCGAAAACGCGGTCGAATCCGCAGCGGCGCAGGGCCGAGTTCAATTTGAAGGTGATGGCGTTGCCGGGTTCGAGACCAAAACACTCGCCGATGGCGGCGCGGGGGCTGGGGGCGGTTTGGATCACGACGTGTTTATCGGGATCGTCGATGGCGTCCCAAACGTCGTCCGTGGGGTCGTTGGCCCGCAGGGCGCCGGTCGGGCAGCGGTTGATGCACTGGCCGCAGCTAATGCAGACGACCGACCCCAGCGGCTTGTCCATGAAGGTGCCGATCTTCGTCCGGGCGCCGCGGCGCAGGGCCTCCAAGACGCCGACCTCCTGCAGGTCGATGCACGTGCGGACGCAGCGGCGGCACAAGACGCACTTGTCCATGTCGCGGACGACCGCGTGGCTCGACGCGTCGATGGGGTAGCGGCGGGTTTCCCGACGGCCGAAACGGAAGGCGTCCACGCCGTACTCCGCGGCCAGGTCCTGGAGTTCGCAGTGGTTGTTGCGGCTGCACGTGTAACACTCGCCGACGTGCGCGGAGAGCAGCAGATCGATCACGTGGCGCCGGGCGCGGCGGACCTTGGCCGTGTGCGTGCTGACGTTGATGGGAGCGGTGATCGGATAGCTGCACGCCGCCTGCAAGGTCCGCTGACCCTCGATCTGGACGACGCACACGCGGCACACGCCGGCCAGGCAAAGGTCCTCGTGGTAGCAGAGCGTGGGAATGCGGATCCCAAGGCGTTGGGCCGCCTCCAAGACGGACGTTCCCAAGGGGACCTCGATGGGGTTGCCGTCGATCGTGACCGGGATCATCTTGCCCAGCCGCTTGGCGTGTTCGAGCATCTCGGCCGTGCGCGATCGCTGGCTCGCCGGGGCCCGGGTGTGAGCGGACTCGTGAGGCGACGTGTCGGTCATAAGCAAAATCCATGGTTGAGAGTACGCGAACGAGGTTTACCGCACGCGCAAGGGACATCGGAAAGAGATGACCACGAAACACGCGAAAGGAAGTGATGATCGAGATGGCACGTCATTGATCCTTTTCGGACGCGGACCGCGGCATCTCACGGCACTGGCGGAGCCAGTGGCACTCATATCGTCATCCTTTCGTGTGTTTCGTGGTTTCTCTCATACCGTCATTATTCCGGCGACCAGGCGGCGGTGCGGCCGAGGATCTCGTCGCGGAAGTGGCTGACGATCGAGAGGAACGTGTTGGGCGCGGTCTGCCCCAGGCCGCATTTGGACGCCAGTTGCATGGTTTCGCCCAGCGAGCAGAGCTCTTCGAGGTAATCCATCGAGCATTGGCCTCGCTGGAGCATCTTGACGCCTTCGAGAAGTTTTATCGTGCCCTCGCGGCAGGGGGTGCATTGGCCGCACGACTCGTCGATGAAGAATTCGAGGAAATTGGCCGCGACGCGGAGCATGTCGCGCTGCGGGCCAAAGACGATGATCGACCCGCCGGTGGGGATGTCCTCGTAGGCCAAGGCGCGGTGGAACTCGCCGCGGGGGACGCACTGTCCGGCGGCCCCGCCCACCTGGACCGCCTTCGCGTCCTCGCCGCCGACCTCTTGGAGGAAGGCTTCGATGGTGATGCCCAGTGGAAACTCGTACACGCCAGGCCGCTGGCAGTCGCCCGACACGCTGAAAAGCTTGTGGCCGGTGGATTTGGCCGTGCCGTATTCCTTGAACCAGTCGGCGCCTCGGGCGAGGATGCACGCGGCCCAGGCGAACGTCTCGACGTTGTTGACCGTCGTGGGGTTGCCCAGATAGCCGGTGTCGATGGGGAACGGGGGCCGGTTGCGCGGCTCGCCCCGCTGGCCTTCGAGCGACTCGATCAGGGCGGTTTCCTCGCCGCAGACGTAGGAGCCGGAGCCCATGTGGATCTCGATATCGAAATCGAATCCCGCGCGGCCGGCGATGCCCTTGCCCAACAGATGGGCCTCGCGACGGCGCGCCAAGACGGCCTCCAGATGCGGCCGGAGGTAGGTGTATTCCGCCCGCAGATAGACGATACCCTGCCGGGCGGCGATGCAATACGCGGCGATCGTCATGCCTTCGAACACGAGGTCGGCGAAATCGGCGAGGATGACGCGGTCCTTGAACGTGCCGGGCTCGCCTTCGTCGGCGTTGCAGATGACGTACTTGAGCGCGCCGGGACTCTTGGCGGCCAGCTCCCACTTCAGGCTGGTGGGGAATCCGGCGCCGCCGCGGCCCCGCAGGCCCGAGGCATCGATCCATCGCAGCACGTCGGCGGGCGTGCGGGCCAGCGCGACGTCCATTCCCTTGCCCGGGGCAACCTCGGCGAACGTCAGCGAACCCGTGCGCGTGGAAACGATCATTGAGGCAGCTCCTTTCCGTCGGCCACGGCGTGGACCCCGAACCGCTGCCGGCACTCCTGCAAGATGCCGTGGATCTTCTCGGGCGTGACCCGGGTGTACACGCGCTGGTTCACCAACATCGCCGGACCCTGGTCGCACATGCCCAGGCAGTGGGCCCATTCGAGCGAGAACTTGCCGTCGGGCGTGGTCTGGCCGAAGGTGATGCCTAGGTCGTTTTCCAACTGCCGGGCGACCTGGTCCTTGCCCGCCATGTCGCACGTGATCGTCCGACACAGCCGAATCACGAACTGGCCCTGCGGCCGCTCGTTGAGGAAGCTGTAGAACGAGACGACGCTGTGGACCTCGACCGGGTGGATGTCCAACAGGTCGGCGATCACCTGCATGGCGTACTCGGAGATCGAGTAGTAGCGGTTCTGGACCTCTTGCAGGATGAACAGCAGCGCGCCGCGGCTTCGCCCAAACCGGTCGGCCAACTCGACCAGCTCGTCCCGCAGCCGTTCGCGTTCGGTCAAAAACATGCGGACCCTCCTCGGACAATGCGCTGCGTTTGTTGAGCACACCCATTTTGGCGGGATCTGCAAGAACGTCAACGCTCGGGAGACGGCGCCCGGGCGAATTCACGAAATCAGACTCCATCGGAGGAATGCATGGAAAGATCGGGAGGCTAGGTTGACTGCGGGGAATGCCTCGTGGTCGGGGGGCGGTATTGGAAGCTCAGTAGCTCCAAATTCGCCCACGCAAGTCAGCCTGAGCGCGGTGAAGGATCTCGGTGGCAAGGGAGATTCTTCGCTGCGCTCAGAATGACGGTATCGATTGCCTTCGGGATTTGGAGTTATTGAGGGTGATTTTGAGTGCCACTGGATTTGCCAGCGTGGCTGTTCACGGCACTGGCGGAGCCAGTGGCACACACCTGCCGCGGCCAGACGCCAACCGGACCCGAGCCGCTTGCAGCTTCGCAATAAACCGCGGCGGCGCCGCCTTCCTGGAAAACGTGCCTCGCGGCAAAAACAAAACGACCTCCTCCGCGCGGCTACGGTTGGGCTTCTTGGCCGGGGATGCACAGGGTCACGGGCAGGCCCTTCTCGGGCTCGATCCAGAAGTTTGTCGCCGTGTATTCCAGGGTGATCGGCTCCTCGGGACGGTTGGATAGGATCTTGACGAGCGCGACCGCCCGGGCGGGCAGCGTCAGTCCATGGGGGCCGACCTTGCCGGTACGCGCAAGCGCGATGTTCATGTCCGAGCGATTCTCGATTTCGACCCAAAGGGCGTCTGCCCGGCGCAAGTGCGGCTGGCGGACGCGCACGGATCGCTCGAAGAGCGGCGCGAGCCACTCGCGGCGGCCGATCAGCTTGTCCTGGTGCCACACGGCGGTTCGCCCGGCGAACAGGGCTTCCTTCAGGGCCGGTACGGTTCGCTCCTTGGCGAACACCAATGTGGCGGTCCGATGGTTGCCCGGCCGGCTCGCCGTCCGCGCGTCGGGCGGGTGGATGTCGGAATTGCCCATCATCGTGAGGTTCTTTTCCAGACACCACCGATGCGCGGCGGGATAGTACCGATCGCCGTTGGCGACCTCGATCCCGTGGAGCCACTTCTTCTCGAAGATCCGTGTGTGGACGTCGCGCCACGGGCTTTTCCCCTCCGTCTCATAGCCGGGATGGTTCCAGAACACGAAGGCCTCTTGCCGGTTCGCCTCCTCGACGACGGCCAGGAAGTCGTCTTGCACCAACGCGTCCACGTCGCGGAGGAAGATCGCGTTGAAATGGCCCGGCGGCGTGGGCCGGGTGATCTCGGCGCCCCGGATCAGGAGCAGGTTGTTGATCAGGGCGAGGTTCTCGGCCAGTTCGTGAGGGCGGTTGTGGTTGGTGGGCAGATCCTTGCGATGCGGCTGATACTCGACGTGATCGGACAGGGCAATCGCGTCGAGCCCCTGACGCCAGGCCTCTTCCACGCGGACCGGGGGCCAGACGTCGCCGTCCGAGAAGACCGTGTGCATGTGCAGGTCGCAAACCAGCGTCTCGTAGCCCGGCAAATCGGGGAAATGGACCTCCCGGCGCACGTCGTCGCGGGCGGCGGCGTGGGCAACGAGGGCGGCAAGCACGATGATCGCCGTCGCAAGGCGGATACGCGAGGTTCGAAGTGTTGTCATTGTCCGACTTCTTCCGCGGTTGGGATGGATTGTTATTGAACACGGATGGCGCGGCGCCCGATCCAACATCCGATGACGCCCGTCATGCCTTCCCCAAAGGAAAGCGGCGACAAGTCGCCGCACTCCAAATCATTTGGCCTGATAGTACAATACCAGCCGATCGGGCAGGGTCGCGGTCGTGGTCTCCAGGCGGAGGGACTCGGCGAAATCGACTGGGGCCAGGAGCAGATAGCGCCACGCCAGACCGCCCGATCGGCCGCTGGCCGCGCGACGCCAACCACGCCCTTCGCGGCCGAGAAACATGTCGAGTGTCGCGGCGGGCCAGCCGTCGGCCGGTTGGCCATCGACCACGAGCCGGGCGACGCCGGGCGTCGGCTTCGCGCCGGGCGCGGCCAGGACCAATCCGACCCAACGACCGCGGCCCTGGCAGTCGAAGAGCACGTTCGAGTCCTCGCTTGCCCGGCGGAAGTCGCCCCGCAGCCGCGGTCTCGCGGCGATTTCGGCCCGGTTGGCCTCCGTCGCCTGCTCGACGGAGAGGTCGATTCCCACGTTGTCGATCGGCGCCTGTCCGCGGTTCGTGGCCGAGATTGCGATCCCGTCGCCAAACGGCATGGCCAGCAGGTTGGCCGCGCCGTCGCGTTGGACCAGGACGAAGTTGTTGTAGTTGCCGCCGCCGGCAAGGCCGGGGAACCAGTAGCGCGCGGGGGCGGCGATGGCCGGCTCGGTCTCGCCGTCCACGGTGGCGGCCAGCCACAGATCATCGTTGCGCAGCGCCGCGGCCGGCGCGCGAAGCTTCACCCAGCGGACCACGCCCGCGCCGTCCACCCGGGCAAGCGTCTCCGTCGCGCCGGGGGCAATCGTCTTCGGATCGGACCGGATCCGCGCGGCGGGGTCGTGCTCGCGGTGGACGCCCCAGCCGATCACGTGCTGCCGATACAGCGGCGCGGACAGCCAGCCGCGGGGAACACTGCCACGGGGCGTGGTGAACGTCTGGACGGCAAGGTCCGGCGGAAACGTGACGTAGTCCATGCGGTAGTCGCCTTGCGCCGAGCCATCGAGCTCGATCCGCAGCGACTTGGCAAACGGGAGATACGTGAGCACCGGCGAGGCGTCTTCCGTAAGCGGTGGGACCTTCTTCCACAGATCGCTCGGGCGGCACTCGATCCGCGGCTCGTCCTCGCCGTCGAAGAAGAAGGCCAGCCGGCCCAGGTTGTTCGCCCGCGCGATCCGGACAACCGCGCCGGGGCCCGCGAGATCGGCCAGAACGCGCCGCTTCGGTTCTTGGTCCGAGAACGACGCGCCGGCCACGGCCGAGCGGACGCCATCGGCCCGTGACAGGCTCTCGGAGTTCATCAGCCGGTCCATCATCCGCGTGGCCGCCGTGGGCGGCTTGGGCGCGAGCCAGGCGTCCAGGCCGGTCCCGTCGGGCGCGGGCAGGATCCGCGGGTTGCGGAGCCGGATCCACGCGCCGTGGTCTTGTGGGCCGATCCACCCGCGCAGGTGACGGTGCTTCAACTCGGGATGATGGAGCGTGTTGAATTGTTGGACCAGCTCGCCGTTGACCCAGGCGGAGATCATCCAGCCGTCGGCCTTGACGACGACGCGGTTCCATTGGCCGGAGCGGTCGGCGCGGGCCAGGGCGGGCACGTTGCCGTAAATGGCCAGTGCGGCGTGCTCGTCGAGCAACCGTCCGCGCGGGGCGTCGAGGAATTGGATCTCCATGCCGTCGCCCGACGGCCAACCGGCACGGGGCGTGCGGATGCCGATGCCCGAGTTGCTGCCGGGTTTGATCTGGTACTCCAGCGAGAGCGTGAAATTCCCGTATTCCTTCTTCGTGCGAAGGAAGTTGCCGCCGCCGGGCTCGAGCACGATCTGGCCGTCCTCGACGCGCCAGGCGGACAGGTTGCCGTCGCACCACCAGTCGTCCAGGGTCTTGCCATTGAAGAGCGGTTCGCCCGGCGGCTCGCTCCCGCGAAGGTCCCACAACGCGCCGCGGCCGGTTGCCAGCGAGAGTTCCAGACCGAAACGCCGCGTGTTGTCGACGGGCACGTCGTGGAGCCGCGTTCCATCGATCGAGACGGCCAGCGTGTTGCCTTCGCGAGAGAGAACCGCGGTGTGCCGGCCGTCCCGTGCTGGCCCGATCGGAGCGCCGGGTTGAACCACCTTGCCCCCGTCAGACAAGCGACCGCACCGAGGGCTCTCGTCGAGGATCAGCTCCAGTCCGTCGCCGCGAGGAACTTCAGGCAGGTGGATCCGCCAGGCGCCGCCGGGTGTGACCGACCAGGCGAACTCCAGCCGGAACGCGCCCGCCGTGAACCCGGACAACAGGGGCGTCGCCTCGTGCGTTCCGGTCAGCCAGCCATCGGAGATCGTCCAGCCTCGCGGCATCTGGGCGCCGTGGTCCCAGCCGTCGAGCGAATCGGGCCGCATGAGCTTCACGCCGCGGGGCTCATCGGCGCGAACCGGCGGCGTAATCAAGAGAATGGCGGCCAGGAACCCGGCCCCGGCCCGAAGAAGGGTGTGCGTCATGGTCAGCGAGTCTGTGGAAGGAAGGGAACGGAAGAAGGGGCGGTGGGGAAACGAAAGTTGGTGAAATCGGCGAGTGCCACTGGCTCCGCCAGTGCGTGAATCCAAAGACGCCACGGCACTGGCGGAGCCAGTGGCACGCACGGCCGCTCGCGACTTCGCAACGTGCAACACCGGCCGCGACGCATCTGGATTTCTACAACTCCAAAAACTCCTCCAGGGCTTCCTGCAAAAGCGACAGGTCCGGCTCCGCGCCGGTCCAAAGCTCGACGTTCATCGCGGCCTGACGGCTGAGGATCTCCACGCCGTGGACCGTCGCGCAGCCGTGCGCGGCGGCGGTTTCCAGCAGGCGCGTGGCCGCCGGGTCGATCGTCGCATCGACCACGAGCGTCCGCGGATCGACGCCGGTCCATTCGAGCGGGACCTCGGCGTCCGGGTCGCCCTCGGCCAGCGACGTGGCGTGGATCACCACGTCGATCTCGCCCAGGCCGGCGAAGGGCTCGTCCCACGCGGCGCAGGCGGCGGCGCCTTGGAGCCGGTCGGTAATCAGGTGGGCCAACTCGGCGGCGCGGGTGGCCGTGCGGTTGAGCACCGCGATCGGGCCGGCGCCGGCGTGGACCAGTTCGCACGCGATCGCCCGGGCCATGCGGCCGGCGCCGATCAGGAGCACCCGCTTTTCGGCCACGTCCAGCCGCTGGCGGATGGCCTCGACCGCCGCGCGGCCCTCGGTGTTGTCGCCGACCAGGCCGCCCTCGTCGCGGAGGATGACATTGGCCGCGCCGACCAGCGAGGCGGTCTCGGTCGCGCGGTCCAGGAAGGCCAGGACGGCCTCCTTGTGCGGAGAGCCGACGTTTCCGCCGGCAAAACCGAGGGCCCTCATGCCGCGCACCGCGTCGCAAAGATCCTCCGGCTGGACCTCGACGGTCAGATAGCGCCAGTCCAGCTCGTGCTGGCGGAAGGCCTTTTCGGTGACGTATTGGGTGGGATTGCCGCCGGCGGGATACCCCAGCCAAGCCAGGATCGGCTGCAAGGAGGAACTGGTCACGAAGGATCGACTCCCCGAACGGACACCCACGGCCGCCGCGCGGCCGGGTCTTCCGCGAAGGACACCGCCCCACACGGCCAACAGGCTCGTATTTTCGTCGATGGGCGGGCGGAATGCAACGTTTCCCCCCTTTTTGAGGCCACGGCGACCTTGGCCGGCGGGGCCCCGGCGGCTATGATCGGCCCCATGCGGAGCGCACGGGTGTTGATCGGTCTTCTCGTCCTCGCCACGGTCGCCGTCGATCTGGTGGTGCTGGCAATGTTTCCCGAGGCAGGGTTCCTTCACGGCGGGCTGGCCAATCCGCGGGTGGTGCTTCTGGGAGTGTTGGCGTTCGGTCAAACGGGCGTGTTGGCGGTGCTGGTTGCCCTGGCGCGCCCTGGAAGCCCGTGGCCGTGGACGGGGTTGTTTGCGGGCGTCGTGTTCGAGGCACTGCTCTTCTGTTTCATGCGGCTGGGGGTGGAACCCGCCACGATCCTTGCGGCGAGCACGTTCTTTTTCTTTCAGGCAATCGTGGTTCTCGCCGGCCTATTGTTTCTGCGACGATGGGGCTACGCGCTGCGGCACGCGTCGGTTCCCGCCCCGGCGCCGGATGACCCGAAACGGCCGCTTCAATTCTCGCTGGCGCGGTTGTTTGGGTGGATGACCGCCATGGCCGTGTGCCTGAGCCTCGCGCAGGTCGTGCTGGCCCGGACGCTAGATTATTCTCGAACGAACGAATGGATGAGCGAGGGCGTGGCTTTTGCGTCAGCCAGTGCCCTGCTTACGTTGGCGACGACTTGGGCCGTGCTGGGGCGGCAGAGGGCCACCATACGCTGGAGCATCGCGGTCCTTGCCGTTCCCGTTGCCGTAACCATGGCCCCGTGGAGCGACGAGGTCGAATGGGCGCGATTCTTCGGGCTATTCGTTCCGATGTTCGTTCTTATGCTCGCTTCGCTTGCCGTCATCCGCCTGGCTGGCTACCGCTTCGAGCGGACAAGGTAGCGGGCACGTTGGCACGCGGACGGGATTACCGCGGCCCAGACCGCTCACGCGCGGTCGCGGGGCGTGTATTCCGTGTGCAACAGGTGGTGGGAGCGCTCGCCCAGCGGGACGCCGAGGAATTCCTTGTAGAGTTCCTGGATCTGCGGGTTCTCGTGCGACTTGCGCAGCCGCTTGCCTTCGTCCTCGGCGTAGATGGCGGCGATGCGGGCCATGCGGATTTCGTTGGTGGTGAAGCGGGGCTGGCCGCCGCCGCCGATGCAGCCGCCGGGGCAGGCCATCACCTCGACGAAGTGATAGGTCTTCTCGCCCGAGCGGATCGCCTCGATCACGCGGTTGGCGTTTCCCAGCCCGTGGGCGACCGCCACGTTGAGCGAGACGCCTTCGAGAAACTTCCAGTGGGGCAGGGTCTTCTCGATCGTGAGGGACGCCTCCTTGACGCCCTCCAGGCCAAACACGGCGGCGACGTGCAGCTTCTCCATGGGTAGCCCGCGGCCGGTCACGACCTCGTAGGCGGTCCGCAGGGCGGCCTCCATCACGCCGCCGGTATTGGCGAAGATGTCCGCCGCGCCGGTGGAGAGGCCCAGCGGGGCGTCCATCTCTTCGTTGGGCAGGGCCTCGAAGTCGATGCCCGCCGCGCGGATCATCTTACCCAGCTCCCGCGTGGTCAGCACGACGTCCACGTCGCGCACTCCGCTGGCGTCCATTTCGGGCCGCTGACACTCGAACTTTTTGGCCGTGCATGGCATGACCGAGACGACGAAAATCTCCCGCGGACGTCGGCCGAGCTTCTGGGCGTAGTACGTCTTGGCCACCGCGCCGAACATCTGCTGGGGCGACTTGCACGTGGACAGGTTCGGCAGCATGTCCGGGTGGAAATACTCCATGAACTTGATCCAGCCGGGCGAGCAACTGGTGAACATCGGCAGGGCGACGTCTTCCTTGTCCACCAGCGCCCGGCGGAGCCGGGAGAGCAGCTCGTTGCCCTCCTCCATGATGGTCAGGTCGGCGGCGAAGTTCGTGTCGAAGACGGCGTCGAACCCGAGCCGCCGCAGCGCGGCGACCATCTTGCCGGTCACCAGCGTGCCCGGCGGACAGCCGAAGCATTCGCCCAGCGCCGCCCGGATGGCCGGGGCGGTCTGCACGATGACGTGGTTGTCGCGGGCGTCGAGGGCCTTCCAGACCTCGTCGATCTGGTCGCGCTCGGTCAGCGCGCCCACGGGACAAACGGCCACGCACTGGCCGCACTGGACGCACGCCACGTCGCGCAAGTCCGTGTTGAACGCGGGGCCGATCACCGTCTCGAAGCCGCGGTTTTGCGGAAACAGCGCGCCGACCTGCTGGACTTCGCGGCAGACGCTGACGCATCGGCGGCACTTGATGCACTTGCCCATGTTGCGCACGATGCCGGGCGTGGACATGTCCACCCGCTGCTTGGTCCGCTCGCCCGTGTAGTGGACGTATCGGATGCCCAACTCGCTGGCCAGGGACTGCAATTCGCAGTCGTCGTTGCGGTCGCACGTTTGGCACTCGCCGTTGTGCTCGGAAAGGAGCAGCTCGACGACGGTTCGCCGGGCGCGTCGGGCGCGGGCACTGTTGGTGCGGACCTTCATTCCCTCGCGGACGGGCATCGAGCACGCCGCGGCCAGGTTTTGCATTCCCTCGACCTCGACCACGCACACGCGGCACGCGCCGATCGACTGGAGGCCCTCGACGTGGCACAGCGTCGGGATGTGGATGCCCACCTGGGCCGCCGCGTGCAGGATCGTCGTGCCCTCGGGCACCTGGACCGGAATGTTATTGACGGTAAGCGAGATCATCGTAAGTCCTCGGGGACGAAATCGTCGGCGCTATTGGGAATGGAAAACCACGGATGAACACAGATGAGCACGGATGAGATGAATTGGGGATTCGAGGGGGATGAACGCGACGTGGCGGCACTCCATCTGTGTCTATCTGTGTTCATCTGTGGCGTCCTCCCCGTCCTTCCCTTCTCGTGTCTACATTGACGCGGCGTCGTCGGCGATGCTGCCGGCGTGGGCCGGGACCGCCGGGGTCTCGCACTGGCAGCGCTTGCCGTAATCGCAGCGGAGGCAGCGGCGGGCCTGCCGCACGGCCACGGCCTCGCGCCAGGGCTGTTCCACCTCGTCGAAATTGTTGCGCCGCCGCTCGACCGGGATCATGGTAAGCTTCTCGCGGGCGACGTCGGAAGGCTCGGCGTCGGGGTCGAAGAACGTATCGACTGGCCGCTCGACCCGCCAGAAGGCGTGATTCTCGCCGGTCAAGAACTCGTCGATTCCCGCAGCCGCGCGTTCGCCCGCCGCCACGGCCTCGACGACGCTCGAGGGGCCGGTGACCATGTCGCCACCGCCGAAGATCCACTTCGTCGAGGTCTGACCCGTCACGGGATCGACTTTGATGAACGTTTTGTTTCGGGTTTCGAGCGCCTCGCCGTCACAGATTTTTTGCGGATCGAGCGTCTGGCCGACGGCGACGAGGATGTGGTCGGTGGGCAGGACGAACGTGTCGCCCACCTCCTCCGCCCGGCGTCGGCCGGATTCGTCGAACTCGCCCAGCCGCATCGACTGGCACTTCAGCCCCACCACGCGCTTGCCCTCGGTGAGCACCTCGACCGGCGCGGTCAGGAGCCGCAGGATGACGCCCTCGGCCATGGCCTCTTCGATTTCTTCCTTATAGGCGGGCATGACCTCGCGGCTGCGGCGGTAGACGACCGTGACGCTTTCGGCGCCCAGGCGGACGGCGGACCGCGCGGCGTCGATGGCCGAGTTGCCGCCGCCGATCACCACCACGTGTTTGCCGACCGGCACGGAGCCGCGGAGGTTGTAGATCCGCAGGAACGACAGGGCGTCGGTGATGCCTTCCGCCTCGGCGCCGGGGATATTGAGCCCCACGCCCAACGGCGCGCCGACGGCCAGGAACACGGCCTCGCAGCCTTCGGCGCGGAGCGAGCGGAGCGTGAAATCGCGGCCCAGCGACATGTCGGTGAGGATATCGACGCCAAGGTTTTCGACCATGCGGATCTCGCGGGCGACGACCTCGCGGGGCAGGCGGTAGGCGGGGATGGCCTGGACGAGCATCCCGCCGGGCCGTGGCTCGGCCTCGTACACGCGCGGCCGGTAGCCCAGCCGCGCCAGGAAGTACGCGCAGGACAGGCCCGCCGGCCCGGCCCCGATGATCGCCACGCGGCGCGCGGCGTTTCGCTCGTTTTCGCGGACTTCGGGCAGTTGCATGGTGACCTCTTGATCGACCATGAACCGCTTGATCGCGCGGATCGACACGGGCGCGTCCAGCGTCGAGCGGCGGCACTTTTCCTCGCACGTGTGGAAGCACACGCGGGAGCAGATCGCGGCGAACGGATTGCGCTCGCGGTGCAGGCGCAGCGCCTCGGCGTAGCGTTTCTCGCCGACGAGCGAGACGTAGCCGGGGATGTCCACCGTGGCTGGGCAGGCGCTGGAGCAGGGCGCGTTGACCAGCGCCGCGCACACGCCCGCGCGGCACCGCCGGTCGCGGATGTGCTCGACGTATTCGTTGCCGAAGTGGCGGATGGTCGAGAGCACGGGGTTCGGCGCGGTTTGCCCCAGGCCGCACAGCGAGGAGTCCTTGATCATCTCGCCCAGTTCGATGAGCCGTTCGACGTCCTCTTCCTCTCCGTGGCCGGCGCAGATGCGATTGAGGATCTCGAGCATCCGTTTCGTGCCCACGCGGCAGGGGACGCACTTGCCGCAGGATTCTTCCTGGACGAATTCGAGGAAGAAGCGGGCAACGTCCACCATGCAGCTATCCTCGTCCATGACGATCAGGCCGCCGGAGCCCATGATGGCCCCCAGCTCGGCCAGCGACTCGTAGTCCAACGGCACGTTGAGGTGCTGCCGCGGGATGCACCCGCCCGAGGGACCGCCGATCTGCGCGGCCTTGAATTGTTTGCCGTCGGGGATGCCGCCGCCGATGTCGTAGATCAAGTCGCCCAACGACATGCCGATGGGCACCTCGACCAGGCCGGAGTTTTTGATGGCGCCGGCCAGGGCGAAGACCTTCGTGCCCTTGCTCTTCGCCGTGCCGTATTGGGCGTACCAGTCGCCGCCGTTGAGGAGGATGGCCGGCACGTTGGCGTAGGTTTCGACGTTGTTGAGCGAGGTGGGCCGTCCCCAGAGGCCCTTTTGGGCGGGAAACGGGGGGCGGGGCCGCGGCTCGCCGCGATTGCCCTCGATCGAGGTCAGAAGCGCCGTCTCCTCGCCGCAGACGAAGGCCCCGGAGCCCATCCGGATCTCCAACTCGAAGTCGAATCCGCTGCCGAGGATGTTTTTACCAAGGAGACCGTATTCTCGAGCCTGCGCCAGGGCGATCTTCAACCGTTCGACGGCCAGCGGATACTCCGCCCGAACGTAGATGTAGCCCGACGACGCGCCGATCGTGTGCGCGGCGATGGCCATGCCCTCGATGACGCTGTGGGGATCGCCCTCGAGCGCGCTGCGGTCCATGAACGCGCCGGGGTCGCCCTCGTCGGCGTTGCAGACGACGTGTTTGAGGTCGCCGTGTGCCTCGCGGGTGTACTTCCACTTCATCCACGTGGGGAAGCCGGCGCCGCCGCGCCCGCGAAGGCCGGAGGCCTTGAGCGTCTCGATGATCGCGTCTGGGTTGTTGTTCGACAGGACCGTGGCCAGGGCCTGGTATCCGTCGACGGCGATGTAGTCCTCGATCCGCAGTGGATCGATCCGGCCGCAGTTGCGCAGAACGATCTTCGTCTGACGCTTGAAGAAGTCCATTTCGGCGGCCGTGGGGATGGCGCGGCCGTCGGGGCGCTTGTGCGTGAGCCGCTCCACCACGCGATCCTTGGCGACGTGCTCGGCGACGATCTCGACGGCGTCGGCGGGACGAACGTTTTCATAGAAGACCTCGTCCACCATGATGACCGGACCGGCCGAGCAGGGACCCAGGCAGCCCGTGTCGATCACGGAAACGTTGCGCCCGAGACCGCGCTGGACCAGCTCCGCCTCGATCGCGGCCTTGACGCGTTGGGCGCCCGAGGCGATGCAACTGGCGCCCATGCAGACGCGGATCCGCTTGTGGTGATTCTGGCTTTGCGCCTGGGCCTCGGCGCGGAGCCGATCGCGCAGGCGGTTCAGATCGTCGCGGTGGGCCAAGGGCTTGCTCATGCGTCTTCTCCGTTGTCGTGCCGGGCTTCGTCGCGGCGGTAGCCGTCCAGGATGCGGGCAAGTTTGGCCGGGCGCACCCGCTGATGCACGTCGTCGTCGATCATGATGACCGGCGCCAGCCCGCACGCCCCGAAACACCGCCCCACGTCGAGCGAAAACATCCGGTCGCCGGTGGTTTCGCCCACCTCGATACCCAGCGCGTGCTTCAGCGCGGCGAGGACTTCCTTTCCTCCCCGAACGTAGCAGGCCGTGCCCAGGCACACCCGCACCAAATGCTTGCCGCGCGGCACCGTCGTGAAAAACGAATAGAACCCCACGACGCCGGCCACTTCGCTATAGGGCTTGTCAAGGGCCTTGCTGATCTTGCGCAGCGCGGTCTCGGGCAGATAACCGAACATCGCCTGGGTGATCTGCAGCACGGGGATCAGCGCGCCGGGCACGTGGACGTATTCCGCGAGCACCTCGTCGAGCCGCGCCAGCAGCTCCTCCTCGGAACGCGCTTGGCCGCAGGGGCACGCCGGCGCCGCCGTGGCGGTCGCGGGATCGTCGCCCGGGCTGGTGGATGGTTCATTCGACATGGCTTCTACTTGTTTTGCGACAATGCAATCGTGATCGGGAGCCCAAAAACGGTTCCGGGACGCCGCCTGATGGCTCGCGCGCCGGGGTGGCCAAAGACGCCTGCCGCCGGAACACACGATTTCTCAAACGGGGGGAGTGCCGCCGCGGGAGCTTCTCTGTTCCTAAACAAATCGCGACGGCGCAAGAACCTCCGGTCGCCAAGCCGGTGGGACGGGGAATCCTTGAAGTCTACCTCTTCCCCGCCAAACGTGCAACGTGGGGGGCGTGGCCGGCAAAACCCCTCTTTGAGATGTAGCGGCTCCACTCTAGACGGCTATCCGCGGAGTGCCAATGGCTTCGCCAGTGCCCTGCAACGCCGCACTGGCAAACCCAATGGCGCGAGGGAAACCAGTGGCACACGCGCGTCATCCTGTGCGAAGCGTAAGGATCTGGTCCAGCGCCCGACGAAAGCGGCGACGAGTCGCCACACTCCGAAGACCTCCGCAAGCGGGCGAGGCGAGACTCAGGGATTGACCACATTGCGGGGCGCGCCGGCGAGGAACGCGCGGACGTTGTCGACGGCGATGGTCATCAGGCGGTCGCGTGCGGCACGGGTGGCCCAAGCGACGTGGGGCGTGACGTAGCAGTTCGCCAGGCCAACCAGCGGGTGGTCTCGCGGCGGCGGCTCGTCGGCCAGCACGTCCAGGCCCGCCCCGGCCAGCCGGCCCGCGGAGAGCGCCTCGGCCAGGGCCCGCTCGTCCACCACCGGCCCGCGGCTCGTGTTGACGAGCATGGCCGAGGGCTTCATCAGGGCCAGTCGCCGGGTATCGACCAAATGGCGCGTCTGGGGCGACAGCGGGCAGTGCAGGCTCACCACGTCGCTTCGCCGGAAGAGATCGTCCAGTTCCACGATCTCGACGCCCTCGGGCGGGTCGGTCGGCTTGGCGAGATCGCAGGCCAGGACCTTCATTCCCAACGCCCGCGCCACCCGGGCCACTGCCCGGCCGATCCGTCCGAACCCGACGATCCCCATCGTCAGGCCGCTTAGCTCCACGAGCGGGAAGTCCCAGAAACAGAAGTCCGGCGACGCGGCCCAGCGCCCTTGGGCGACCGCTTGGGCGTGCTCGCCGACGTGAAGCGTCAGGTTCAGCAAATGCGCGAGCGTCATCTGCACCACGGAGTCGGTGCCGTAGCTGGGCACGTTCGTGACGACGATTCCCCGCTCGCGCGCGGCTTCGCAGTCGACGATGTCATAGCCCGTGGCCAGAACGCCCACGTAGCGCAGCTCAGGCAGGGCCTCGATCACCGGCCGGTCGATCGCCACTTTGTTGACCAGGATGATACCGACCCCGGCGGCGCGCGGAACAACCTCTTCGACCGGCGTCCGGTCGAAGACCGTGCATGGCCCGAGCGATTCCAGTTGGGCCCAACTCAGATCGCCGGGGTTGGACGCAAAGCCGTCGAGGACAACGATGTTCATGATGAGGAGATTCCTTTGGCTTCTTGAAGGTTGGCGGCGCGTGTGTCACTGGCTTTGCCAGTGTTTTGACACACCAAGAATCGAGCACTGGCGAAGCCAGTGGCGGTCGCCGTGACATCAGCCCCAATCGTGAGTGTATCGCTGGGGAATGATCGCGCCAATGCACATCATGTGTCACCGGCTCCGCACGTGTTGAATTCTCGGTGTGTCAAAACACTGGCAAAGCCAGTGGCACGCAGCGAATGGTTCCCACACAACGTTGACGGGGGCACAACCGCAAGTCACAATGGCCCATGGGAGGTAGCTTCCCAGGGTTCAATTCGGAGGCGCAACGATGGGCATCGGCGGACAGGCGGCGGCGATGGTCGCGTGGTTGGGAGTGTTTTTCGCCTTTTCCGCGGCGGACGTGCTGGACGAGGTGACGCGGCAGCAGCCCGGCCGGGCGATGCGGTTTTCGACCGGGGTATTCGACCCCGAGTCGAACAACGACGCGTATTTCCTCAGCCCCGGCCAACGGAAGACGTTCGCGCGGTTGGAGGGACCCGGCGAGATCCGCCACATCTGGTTCACCGTCAGCGGCGAGTTTCGGTGGACGCGGTCGATTGTCCTGCGGATCTACTGGGACGACTCGGACGTGCCCTCGGTCGAGACGCCCCTGGGTGATTTCTTCGCGGCGGGAAACGGCATGAGGGCGAACGTCAGCACCGTGCCGTTGGAGGTGACTTCGTACGGGCGCGCGCTGAACAGCTATTGGCACATGCCGTTTCGGCGGTCGGCCCGGGTCGAGCTAACCAACGAGGGCAAGGCCCTGGCGGGCGTGTATTGCCAGATCGACTGGATGAAGTTCGACGCGCTGCCGGATTCGACATTGTACTTCCACGCCCGCTACAAGCAGGAATGCCCGAGAATGCCCTTTGAGCCTTACGTGATCTTCGAGGGCCAGGGCCAGGGGCAATACGTGGGGACGGTTTTCTCATCGCAAAGCGCTTTGGCCCATTGGGCGGGCGAGGCGGACGATCTGTACTTCATCGACGGCGAGGAGCAGCCTTCCCTGGTCGGCACCGGCACGGAAGACTGGCTCACCGACGCCTGGAACACCCGCGTGTTCACCAACGCCAACGCCGGCGTGACGATCAAGGAGCCCAACGGCGTGGACTGCCGCTTCACGGCGTATCGCTGGCACCTGCAGGCGCCGGTGACGTTCCACAAGTCGCTACGCGTCGAGTACGAGCGGCGGAGCTTCATCACGGTGACCGATCCGGCCACCGGCAAGGACATCGAAATGCCGTTCAAGTATCGGCCCGACTTCCTCTCGAGCGTGGCCATCTGGTATCAGAAGGGCGTGGCCGAGCCGTTTTGCGCGTTCCCACCCGTCCAGGACCGCCTGAATCCGGAGATCATCGTCTCCACCCGGGAAAGGACGGAAAGGCTCCCGTGCTCCGACGACATGAAACGCGACGGCCACGCCGAGCGGGTCATGCACGGCCTGTGGTACATGGGCTTGCGCAACGACAAGGTCAGCGCGTGGGTGGATCTACCGTTCACGATCAAAGACGAAGGTCAGTACTCCCTCTCCGCTTTTCCGATCCTCTTTCGTAACTGCGGAATCTGGAAGGTGACGCTGCTGGGCCCGGGCGTGGAGATAGTGCTCGATCCCGAGCTGGATCTCTTCGATACGTCGCTCGCGCTCAAGGAACACTCCCCGGAGAATATCGAATTCGGCACGCGCACGGAGAAAAAGCTGGGCATCGTTCGGCTCGTGCCGGGCAAATACCGGATGCGGTTTACGTGCATCGGCTCCAATCCGCTCTCGACGACCGGCGAGTTCGGCCGCCGCGGGTACAACCTGGGCCTCAATTTCATTTCGTTGCGGAAGCTCCCGTGGGATCACATGGACCAGTGGCTCAAGAAGTATCTGGTCAAGGAGCGGGCGATCGTGGCCGAGCGGGATGCCACGGCCCGAAGGACGGTGGACGCGCTGGCCGCGGCCGTCGCGGCGTTCCACCGCGAGCGCGGCGCGTATCCCGCGCGGCTGGACGATCTGTTGACGACCCGGGGCCAGAACGGCAAGCCGTTTTTCGACGCGACGCGGATCCCGGTCGATCCGTGGCGTCAGCCGTACCAATACGCTTGCCCGGGCAGGTATCGGCCAGAGTCGTTCGACCTGTATTCCATGCGGGGCGACAGCACCGATCCGAGCCATTGGATCACGAGCTGGACGGCCGACGACCTGCGGATACCCGGGGCCATCGAAGGCGAGGCGTTACGGGTGATCGGGGGTAGCGAAGGAGCCTCGGCGCATCCGCAGGTCGTGTGGACGCGGTCGATCCCGCCCACGTCCGGCGGGACCGTGCTGTTTATCGACTTCGCGCGCAGGGGCGGCACGATGGCGCTGGCCCTGCCGGAGTCGGTCAAGCCGGGCCGATACCGCGTCACGCTCCACCTGTTGAAGTCCTGGGATTACGCCGACGTGCAGTGGTCGATCGACGGCAAACGGCTGGGCGAACCGGCGCCGGGCCACTCGCCCGAGATCGTCCGCACGGTCGTCGACGCCGGCGAGATCACCCTGGGCGACGGCCCGCACACGCTCCAGGCGGAAGCGCTCGACGCCGATCCGACGATGCACCGCTTTTGCGCGGGATTGGATGCGGTGGTGCTGGAGGCGGTGGAGTAGCGAGGACGCCATGTCCACGCTTGCGAGGAAACGCTTGAGCTGCGAAGTGGCGCGTGTACCACTGGCTCGGCCAGTGCGGAATCCCCGGTGTGGCAGGGCACTGGCAAAGCCAGTGGCACACACGGGATCGCTGCAGTGCTTGCCAAGACCGCAGAGGCGCCCCGCGACGTCACATCACCGCGAAGTAGTTCTCGACCGCCTTGTCGAAATACTCGTTTGTGAGTTCGAGGGGATAGTTGTAGTAGATGCAGTAGTTGCGGATCTGCATGAGCAGGTCGCGCGGCTGGCAGAATCGCAGCGGCCGGTCGGCGGCCCGGTAGTGCGTTTCGACGAGATGGTCGATCGGAGCCGGATCGTACTGGAAGCCGAACTTCGGCGCGAGCACCTCGAACAGGTGGCGAAACTCCTCCTCCGTCGGGTCGATCGCCTCGATCTTGTAAGGGATTCGCCGCAGGAAGGCCTCGTCGACCAGGTCGCGCGGCTCCAGGTTCGTCGAGAAGATGATGAGCTGGTCGAACGGCACGCTGATCTTCTTGCCGTTGGGGAGATTAAGGAAGTCGAACCGCTTTTCCAGCGGCACGATCCAGCGGTTGAGAAGCTCGTCGATGCTCATCCGTTGCCGTCCGAAGTCGTCGATCACGAGGATCCCGCAGTTGCTCTTCATTTGCAGCGGCGCCTCGCTGATGCCCGTCGAGGTGTTGATCGTCACCTCGAGGGCCGACATGGTGAGCTCGCCGCCGGCGACGATGGTGGGCCGGCGGATGCGGATCCACCGCCGGTCGATCTTGCGCTGGTCCAACAGGCCGGTGGATTCCTCGACCGGCGCGGTTTCGTGGTTGATGGGGTCGTACAGGCGGATGATTTCGCCGTCCACGGCGATGGCGCGGGGGATCCAGATGTACTTGCCGAAGGCCATGGTCGCCCGCTCGGCGATGCTCGTTTTGCCGTTGCCCGGCGATCCGTAAAGAAACAGCCCTCGGCCGGAATTGATGGCGGGCCCGAGCCGGTCGAGCATCTTCTTGCTCAAGACGAGGTCGGTGAACGCCCGCTCGAGGTCTTCGGACGTGGGGTGTTGGTTGTGCAGCGACTGGGCGTGGACGCTTTTAATGTAGTCGGCCAGGGCCACGGGGGCGGAGCCGAAGTAGGTGCAATGACTCGCGTAACGCCGCGCCCGCTCGCGACCCATCTCGGTCAACTGGTAGACGTAATCGTTCATCGGCGCCGAGCCGCGGTGGACGACCAACTGGTCGGTCTTCATCCGCCGCAGCAGCTCGTCGATCAGCACGAAAGGCATCTTCACCTGCTCGGCGACGTCGCGTCCGGCCACGTCGCCCCGGGCCAGAAGGAACTTCAACGCCAGCGATTCGACTTCGGTGTCGGTCAGATCGGCCTCGCGAAACGAGCCCGGCTCGACCGGAACGAAGCTGTTTTTCAACCGATCGGCATCCTCCACGGCGTCGGCGACCGCGGCGGGCGACGGTTTCTCCTCGTCGGCCGTCCCGAGCCGCTTGATCCGGTCGATCATGGCGGCGAGCTTCGGGTCATCCTCGACCGCGTGCTCGGGCTCGGTGGCGACCATGGACGCCCAGGGATCGGCGCCGCCGGCCGGCGCCTCGCCCCGCGCAAGTCGCGAAAGGAAGTCGGGATCGTGGGTGTCAGGCATGGGACGTCCGGGATGGAATCCGTGCTGGGGTCTGTGGTTGCGAAGCCGCAAGCGGCTTGCCGGCCGCGCGGCACGGACTTGCGAATCACTCGTCATGCCAACCCTACTTTTTTCTTGTCCGCGCGGTCGCGGACGGCCGTCCGCGACGGGACCGGCTGTGCGTTTTTTGCCGGATATCCCGATAGCCAGGGTGCCACTGCTGGCTTGTCCAGCAGTGTTTCTCCGAAGAACGCCACCTCGCACTCCCAATGCCCGCACTGCTGGACGAGCCAGCAGTGGCGCCCGGTTGCCCGTGCCTCCCACCCGACCGGCACTTGGCGTATAATGTGGGCTTTGGGACCACGGAGGCGAGCGGCCGGTGGCGAGCGCGAAGGAAGACGTCGGGCCGCGGCTCATGCGGATCGGGGCCGTGTCCTATCTGAACTCCCGGCCGCTGGTGGCGGGCTTGCGCCGCGGGGCCCCGGACGCGGAGATCACCATGGACGTGCCCAGCCGTCTGGCCGACGGCCTGGCCACCGGGCGGCTCGACGCGGCGTTGGTGCCCGCCGTGGAACTCTTTCGCGGGGACGGCTACCAGATCGTCTCCGACGCGTGCATCGCCTGCGACGGACCGGTCCAGAGCGTGAAGCTTTTCTTTCGGGTTGAGCCCTCGAAGATCCGCTCGGTCGCGTTGCACGAGGCTTCGCGCACCAGCGCCGCGTTGACGCGGATCCTGCTGGCCCGGCGGCTCGGGCTCGCGCCGGAGTATCGGCCGCTTCCGATCGACGGTTCGCCTGGCGCCGTGGACGCGGACGCGGTGCTCCTGATCGGCGACCCCGGCCTCCGCCCACCGGAGGAGTCGTTCGTCGAGATCTGGGATCTGGGCGAGAAGTGGAAGGAGTGGACGGGCTTGCCGTTCGTCTTTGCCGCGTGGATCGCGCGGCGGGACGTGGCCCCGGAGCCGCTCGCGGCATTATTCAACGGTGTTCGCGACGAGGCGATGGACCATCTGGACGAACTCGCCCGGCAAGAGGCCCCCACGGCGAGCATTGACGAGGCGGCTTGCCGGGCGTATTTCCGCGAGCATTTGGCGTTTCGCTTGGGGCCGCGGGAACGCCGGGGTCTGGAGCGGTTTCGTCGGTTGGCCCTCCATATGGGCTTGGTGCCCGAGACGCCGCCGGTCGTGCCCGCGCCGGTCGATTTGTCGCTCGACGCGCTCTTGGACGGCGTGCTGGCCGGCGGCCGGCTCTCGCCCGAGCAGGGCTTGCGGCTCATGGAGTGTACGGAGTTGCCGACATTGGCCCGGGCGGCGGACGCGCTTTGCCGGCAGCTTCATCCGGAGCCGTACCGCACGTACAACGTCGATCGCAACGTCAACTACACGAACGTCTGCACGAGCGGATGCCGGTTTTGCGCGTTCTCGTGCGGCTCGACAGACGATCCAAAGGCGTACGTTCTGTCCCAGAAGCAGCTCTTTGAAAAAATCCGCGAGACAATCGCGCTGGGCGGCGATCAGATTCTACTGCAGGGCGGATTGCACCCGGACCTGAGAATTGACTGGTACGAGCGGCTCGTGGGGGACATCCGTCGGGAGTTTCCGACGATCAACGTCCACGGGTTCAGCCCGCCGGAGATCCACCACATAGCGCGGGTTTCCGGCATCTCGGTTCGCGAGGCGCTCGAGCGGCTTCGCGCGGCGGGCCTTGGCAGCCTGCCCGGCGGGGGCGCGGAGATCCTCGTGGATCGCGTTCGAGGCGAGTTGAGCCCCGGAAAGGTCTCGGCCCAAGGGTGGCTCGACGTGTGCCGGCAGTGGCACGCTCTGGGCGGACGCGGCTCGGCCACGATGATGTTCGGCCACGTTGAAACGCCCGCCGAACGGATCGAGCACCTCGAGCGATTGCGGCAGTTGCAGGACGAGACCGGCGGGTTTACCGCCTTTATCGGTTGGACGTTTCAACCGGATCATACCGGCCTGACTCACCTCGGCAAGGCCGGGTCGTTCGACTACCTCCGCACGCTGGCCGTGAGCCGTCTCTATCTGGACAACTTCGCCAACGTGCAGGCCAGTTGGGTCACCCAGGGTCTGCGGATCGGCCCATTGGCCCTTTGTTTCGGGGCCAACGACCTGGGCAGCGTGATGATCGAGGAGAACGTCGTGGCGGCCGCGGGCACGTCGTTTCGGGCAAGCGAGCGGGAGATCCGCCAGGCGATCGAGCAGGCCGGCTACCAACCCCGCCGACGAGACGTCTTCTACCGCCTGTTGGACCCGCCGGCCGGCTAGTCGCCGTCGGAACAACGTAAGCTAAAATTCCATAAGGGTTTTTGACAACGTCACTACGCGGCCCAGGACCTCGGTCATCCTGAGCGAAGCGTCGGTCATCCTGAGCGAAGCGAAGGATCCGGCTGGATGCCCTCCGAGATGCTTCGCTTCGCTCAGCATGACATGGATTGCGCCGACACGCGAGAGCGCCGATGATCGTCGTCGACCAACTGACCAAGCACTACGCCGATCTCCGCCGCGGCCGGTTGGTTGCGCTCGACGGAATCAGTTTCCGTGCCAGGCAGGGGGAGATCTACGGCCTCTTGGGTCCCAACGGGGCTGGCAAGACCACGGCCTTGCGGGTCCTCAGCACGGTGCTCAAGCCCACCTCGGGCAGGGCGACGGTCAACGGCTACGACGTCCTGACCCAATCGTCGCAGGTCCGCCACCAGATCGGCTTCATGTCGGCCAACACGGCGGTGTACGACCGGATGACGGCTTGGGAGATGGTCGAGTACTTCGGCCGGCTGCACGGCATCCAGGACGAACGCCTGCGCGAGCGGATGGAGACCCTTTTCGCGCGGCTCCAGATGAACGACATCCGCGACCTGTTGGGCGCGAAGATGTCGACCGGGATGAAGCAGAAAGTGTCGATCGCCCGGTCGATCATTCACGATCCGCCCGTGGTCATCTTCGACGAAGCCACGGCGGGCCTGGACGTGCTTGTGGCCCGGGCCCTGTTGAACACGGTGGCCGAGCTGCGCGATCAGGGCAAGTGCATCATCTTTTCGACGCACATCATGCGCGAGGTGGAGAAGCTCTGCGACCGCGCGGCCATCATCCACCGCGGCAAGGTCCTGGCCGAAGGGCCGCTGGACGCCCTGCGCGAGGCGCACGGCGAGCAGGACCTTGAAGAGCTGTTTTTCCAGCTCATTTTGGACCACGACCGCGCGGACGAGGTGGCGCCATGAGCTGGTCGAACGTCAGGCTCATCCTCGCCCGGGAGATCCGCGACCAGCTTCGCGATCGCCGCACGTTGTTCATGATCGTCGTGTTGCCGATCCTGCTCTACCCGCTATTGGGCATGACGTTCTTCCAGGTTGCCCAGTTCATGAAGGAGCAGCCCACGCGGGTGCTCGTCGTCGGCGCGCGGCATCTGGCCGAGGAGCCGCCGCTGGTGGTCAACGAACGCTTTGCGCCGGAGCTTTTCGACGAGCCGGATAAGGCGGACCTCCTCGAGTTGGTGTTCGAGCCGAGCGAACCGCTGGGGCCGCGGGCCGTGCGGGTCGATCCGCTCGAGCGGGCGCACGAGGCCGTGACGTCGAGGGAGTACGACGCCGCGCTCTACATTCCACCCGATTTCGCCGAGCGCCTCGAGGAATTCCGCGAGGCCAGCCTCGCGGCGGCCTCGGGCGAACCGTCCGAGGGAAAGAAGACCAAGACCGCGCCGGCGGCGCTGCCGGCGGTGCCCAAGCCGGAAATCATTTTCACCACGGCCAACGAGCGGTCGCAGATCACGTTCGTCCGGCTGCAAAAGGTGCTGCGGCGGTGGTCGGAAGAAGTGGGCAAACGCAACCTGGCCGCCGCGGGCGTCGCGCCGGAGACCGCCCGGCCGTTCGATCTGGGAACCGCGGACCTGGCCAGCCAGACCGGCAACCGCGGCACGGCGATCTGGTCGAAGATCCTGCCGGTGATGCTCCTGCTTTGGGCCCTGACCGGGGCGTTCTACCCCGCGGTGGACCTGTGCGCCGGCGAGAAAGAGCGCGGCACGCTCGAAACGCTCTTGAGCAGCCCGGCCGAGCGGAGCGAGATCGTCCTGGGCAAGCTGGTGACCGTGATGCTCTTCAGCGTCGTGACGGTGATCTTGAACCTGGCGAGCATCGGCCTGACCGGTTGGCTCATCATGGCCAAGCTGCCGGGTCTGGGGGCGCCGCCCTGGACCTCGATTATTTGGCTGCTGTTGGCGTTGCTGCCCGTCTCGGCCCTGTTTAGCGCGCTTTGCCTGGCGCTGGCGGCCTTCGCCAAGAGCACGAAGGAAGGCCAATACTACCTGATGCCGCTGTTGCTCGTCACGATGCCGTTGGCCATTTTCCCTTTGGCCCCGGGCGTCACGCTTACGCTGGGCAATAGCCTCATCCCCGTCACGAACGTGGTTCTGCTTTTGCGGAGCACGCTCGAAGGAAACTACCAGGAGGCGCTGCGGTACGTCCTGCCCGTGGTGGGCGTCACGCTGGTGGGCTGCCTGCTGGCGATTCGCTGGGCGGTCGATCAATTCAACAAGGAATCGGTGCTGTTTCGCGAGAGCGAACGACTCGACCTGGGGCTTTGGCTTCGTCATCTCCTGCGCGACCGACAGCCCACGCCCACGGTGGCCGCGGCGGCCTTCTGCGGCGTGCTCATTCTCGTGGTCAAATTCTTCGTGGGTCTGGCGATGCCGGAGCCAACGGACTTCGTTGGCCTGGCCAAGGCGGCCATCGCGACGCAGTTGGTTGTGATCGCCACGCCGGCCTTGCTGATGACGATCTTCTTCACGAACCGTCCCAGCCGAACGTTGCTTCTGGATCGGCGGTCGTGGCGGGCGGAGTTGCCGCTGGCCGTGGCGGCGGCGGCCGTGTTGGCCGTCGTGCTCCATCCCGTGGCCATGGCCATCAGCGTGGCGATCGTGGACCTCTATCCCGTCACCAAGGAAGTCGAGGCGTCATTCAAAAACCTCATGGGGCAGACGCCCGATTTCTGGCAGTTGTTGTTAATCGCCGCGGTGCTGCCCGCGTTGTGTGAAGAGCTGGCCTTCCGCGGGTTCATCCTCTCCGGCTTCCGTCACGTGGGACGCAAGTGGCGGGCGATTGTGCTCTCGGCGGTGTTCTTCGGGTTCGCGCACGGGATTCTGCAACAGTCCATCAGCGCGTGCTTGATGGGCGTGGTGCTCGGTTTCCTCGCCGTGCAAACGGGAAGCCTCATTCCGTGCATTGTGTACCACGCGACGCACAACGCGCTGGCCCTGACCGCCGCGCAGATCACGCCGGGACTCCTGAACGAGTCGCCATTCTTGAACTTCATCGTCCGTCGCGGACCCGATGGCGCGTTCGCCTGCTACAAATTGCCCCTGGTCGTGTTGGCCGTCGTGCTCGCGCTCATGATTCTGACGTGGTTCGGCCGGCTCCGCTACGAGAAGACGGAGGAAGAACGCCTTCAAGAGGCCATCCAGCGCGGCATCGAGGCCGAGGACGAGCCGCTGGGGTTGTAGGGACCACGCTTCTCGCCCGCAAGCGGGAGAGGGGTCGCACGGTGAGGGCATTCTAAGTGCCACGGGCTCCGCCCGTGCCTCGCAACGCCTTCAATCACGCACTGGCAAAGCCCATTGGTATCTACATATCTTTCGGGCAAGTCTCCATGTGGCACCGCCGCCCTCGGCGGTGCTGCCTGCCCAGCCGAGGGCGGCTGGGCCACATGGCCTTGCGAGCACGGAATTTCGTGCTTCCCGGGACTTGTGTAGATACCATTGGGCAGAGCCAGTGGCACTCCGCCGGAGAAACGCCTACTTGGTCTTATCCTCGACCTTGCCTTCCGTCGGCGGCGGCGTCCAGCGGCGGAGGCATTCGTCGGGCGTGAGCAGGCCGTCGCCGTCGGCGTCATATCGGGCAAAGTCGGCGCGATCGGCTTGGGTGGCCTTGGGAGCGAATTCGGCCATCGTGAGCTGCCCGTCGCCGTTGGCGTCCCGGGCGTTGAACCAGTCGGGCAACCCCGCCGGGCGGCGTTCCGGCGGAACGTGGAATCGCCGATCCTGGCCCGGCTCCCGCGGGGTCGGCGGATCGAACACCAAGCCCGCCGGCCCGCGCGATTCTCCAACCGATTCGCCCTGGGTGGCGCCGCCCTCTGGGATCGGCGCGGCGGGGCGCAATAGCGGCTGGTTCGCCGCGGCATCGTCCGCCGGCGTCGAGAGGAGCCGCACCTTGCGACGCCGTCCGAAGTTGGCCACGTATTGCGCCATTTCGGCCACCGTGATGGCGCCGTCTCCGTCGCGGTCGATCGCCCGGGGCGAACCCTTCATGCGAGCCCACTCGTCCGGCACAAGCCTCGCGTCGGCGTTCGTGTCGTAGCTCGATATCATCCGCTGGGCGTACCGTAGCACCTTGGCCGGCACGGGGGCGTCGACGGGCGTCTCGGGCAGCGTCTCGCTCGGCGCGGCGGCGGGCGGCGGCTCAGCGCCCGGCCGGAGTTCGGCCGCCGGTTGGGCGATGCCAGACTGAGCTTGGCCCACGAGCAAGGCGATCGCGGCCAGGAACGCGCCAAACCCTTGTCTCCTTCCCCTCTGGGAGAGGGTGAGGGTGAGGGCGATTCGCAGTGGAGTTCGACTTCTCAGCTCGCCAACCATTGGCCAGGCCCTCACCACCCCCCTCTTCCAAAAGGGAGAAAAGAGTTAAATGGGAGGAGTTGGTGAAAATGGAATTGCAGGAGTCCAGCCTTATGGGGGGGGAACTAACGCGGGGTTCGTCTTGACGGAGCGGCCGCGCTCCGTACAATCACCTTCGGGACTAGGTTCATTCTATGCCGACACTGCGGTCGCGGCAAAGCCCGGCGACCGCCCCGCCTTACAACGACTCGCCTACCCACTGAAGCTGCCGCCTGCCGGGATCGGCTCCCACTTTGGCGGCCGGAGAATCAAGGAAGATTCGCCGCCTGGACCTTCGCGGACGGACATTCCGTTTGATCCAGGCGTCGTCACGCACGACAGCAGACCCTACCCCGAGCCTGTCATGATTATTGCGCGGACGCTGCCCCACCGGGCGAAGCTGGACTCGCGCCAACTCCGATTGGCGCGCGAGGCTCAATCGGTCGATGGCCACCTGGGCCTGGTCGCCCCGGAACTCGGATGCGACACCGAGGAAGAGGCTCTGGCCACGGTCGGCCGGATGCTTGGCCTGGAGCTGATCGATCTGGCCAAGGTCGAGGTGGATCTTTCGCTGCTCGAGTCGTTCCCGTTGAAGCTGATCCACCGCCACGGCGTCTTCCCCATTCGCCGGGAGAAGACCTCCCTTGTGGTGGCGACGGGGAATCCCTTCGACCTGCACGCCTTGGACGCGGTGGGCGCGGCCACGGGCATGGGCGTATTGCCGGTGTTGGCCCTGCCGGCCGAGCTGGCCAAGCTCGTCAAGACGCACCTGGGCGTGGGCGCGGAGACGATCGACGGCCTGATGGCGCGGGACGCCGCGCGGCAGGGCAACGTCGAGATGCTCGAGGACGTCGAGTGGGACCAATCCGAGGCGGCGGAGATGGCCCAGCAGGCCTCCGTCGTCCGCTTGGTGAACGAAATTCTCGAGGAAGCGGTCGAAGCCCGGGCGAGCGACATCCACGTCGAGTCGCAGGCGCACGGGCTCAAGCTCCGCTATCGCATTGACGGCGTTTTGCAGAAGCAGCCGATCCCGACGGAGTTGAACCGCTTCCGCGCCGCGATCCTCAGCCGTCTGAAGATCATGGCCCGGCTGAATATCGCGGAGAAGCGCGTGCCGCAGGACGGGCGGATCAAACTCAAGGTCTCCGGCCGCGAGGTGGACGTGCGGGTGTCGATCATTCCCATGTTGCACGGCGAAGGCATCGTCATGCGCGTGCTGGACAAGGACCGCATGCAGTTCTCGCTGCGCGGCATCGGCATGGACGAAGACACCTACGGAATGTTTCGACGTTTGATCCAACTTCCCCACGGGATCATTCTGGTCACCGGCCCGACCGGGTCGGGCAAGACCACGACGCTCTACAGCGCCTTGAACGAGATCAAGAACGAAGAGACCAAGATTATCACGACCGAGGACCCGATCGAGTACCAGCTCGAGGGGATCAACCAGATCCAGGTCCACGCCAAGGTCGGCCTGACGTTCGCGGCCAGCCTGCGGAGCATTTTGCGGCACGACCCGGACGTGGTGTTGGTGGGCGAGATCCGCGACCTGGAGACGGCGGAGAACGCCGTGCAGGCCTCGCTCACCGGACACTTGGTCTTCAGCACGCTGCACACCAACGACGCGGCCGGCGCGTTCATGCGGATGATCGACATGGGCGTCGAGCCGTTTTTGGTCAGCAGCACGGTCGAGGGCGTGATGGCCCAGCGGCTGGTGCGCACGCTCTGCCCGGAGTGCCGCGAAGCGTTTCTTCCCCGCCAAGAGGACGTTCCACCCGACTTCCCCCTGGACGAAGTTCTTCAGCAGGGCAAGCGGATCCATCGCCCGGTGGGCTGCCGGCAATGTCGCCAGACGGGCTACGCCGGGCGCGTGGGCATCTACGAATTGCTTGTGGCCAACGACGAAATCCGCGAGCTGGCCAGCCAACGCGTCGGGTCCAACATCATCAAACAGGCCGCCATGCGGGCGGGCCTGCGAACGCTCCGCGTGGACGGCTGGCGCAAGGTGCTCGACGGCAAAACCTCCGTGGATGAAGTGCTCCGCGTGACGAAGGCGGATTGATCGCGTATCGCGGAGAAAGACAATGCGCCGCGCGGGAAGAAATTGGTTGAATCCAGATTTGTAGGAGGCGACTCCCGTCGCCGATTTGAGCTTGATTGACGGGCAATCGGCGACGGGAGTCGCCTCCCACAAGGCGCTACTGCTGGCATGCGTTCGCCGAATTCGTTCCCTTGCCCCCAACCGTTCCCCCATGCCTCAGTTCACCTACACAGCCCGAACCGCCCGGGGCGAGGACATCGTCGGCACGATCACGGCCGGCAGCAGGCAGGAAACGCTCAGCGCGCTGGCGGAGAAGGCGCTTTTCCCCTTGCGGGTGGAGGACGCAACGCCGACCCGGGCGTGGTGGCGGCCGCGCCGGCGGGTGAAGACGGCCCTCGTGGCCAACACACTCAACCAGCTTGCCGATTTGCTGCAAAACGGCGTGCCGCTGTTGCGGTCGCTCGACGTCTTGGCCGCGCAGGCGGCCCATCCCCAACTGGCCGAGATCCTCGTCGACGTCCGCGACCGCGTGGCCGAGGGCGCCGCGCTGGACGCGGCGATGGCCAAACATCCAGGCACGTTTGGCGAGCTGACCGTGAGCATGGTCCGCGCCGGCGCGGAAGGCGCTTTTCTGGAAGACGCCTTGAAGCGCACGGCCGACTTCCTCGAACGCCAGGAGGAAATCAAGAGCCGCGTGGCGGGCGCGATGTTCTATCCCGCGTTTCTGGCCGCGGCCGGAACCATCGTCACCGTGGCGCTTCTGGTCTTCTTCGTGCCGAAGTTCTCCGAGCTGTTCGCCCGGTTGGAACAGGAGGGCGGGCTGCCGGCGGCGACGGTGATTCTCCTGGCCATCAGCGATTTCCTGGGCCGCTATGGCGTTCTGGTCCTCATGGCCGTCGGCGGCCTCGTGGCGTGGCTCCGCGCGGCGGCCGCGCGGCCCCGAGGGCGGGCGCTGGTGGACCGCGCGAAAATCAAGCTGCCTCTGGTCGGTCCCATCTTCCTGGGCGCCGCCTTGTCGCGCTTTTGCCGCGTGTTGGGCACGCTCCTCAAAAACGGCGTCCCCCTCCTGAAATCGCTCCAGATCAGCAGCGAATCGGCCGGCAACGTCGTGTTGGCCCAAGCCATTCGGGCCTCGGCCGAGAACATTTCCTCGGGCGAGCGGCTGGCGCAGCCGTTGGCCGCGTGCGGGCTGTTCCCGCGGTCGATCATGGCCATGATCACCATCGCCGAGGAGTCGAACAATCTCGACGAGGTCCTGATCAACGTCGCCGACGGCATCGACCGGAAGACGAGCCGGCAATTGGACGTCATGGTCCGCATGGTCGAGCCGGTGATGCTCCTGGTGATGGGTTGCCTGATCGGATTCGTGATGGTGGCCCTGCTGCTGCCCGTTTTCGATATGAGTTCCGCGATGAACTAGCGCACAACCCTTTACGAAAGGATCATTGCACGATGCAAAACACGCAACGACGCCGTCCGGCGCGGCGAGGCTTCACGCTGGTCGAAGTCCTGGTCGTCATGGCGATTCTGGTGCTCCTGGCGGGATTGGTCCTGCCCAAGGTGCTCGGCTCGAAGAAGAAGGCCGACGTGAACGCGGCGGTCACGCAAATCAGCGGCTTCAAGGCCGCGCTCGAGCGCTACGCCTTGGACATGAACGACTTCCCCACCACCGAGCAAGGACTCGTCGCGCTGGTCGAGGAGCCAGAGGAGACCGACAGCGAGACAACGAAGACCTTGCGATGGGACGGGCCGTACCTGAACGACGAGGCCATCCCGGTCGATCCCTGGGGCAACGAGTACCAATACGAGTATCCGCCCACCCACGGCAAGGGCAAGGACCCGGAAATCTGGTCCTACGGCCCCGACGCCGAGGACGACACCGAAGACGACATCGTCAGTTGGAGGAAGGCCGAGGACGAGGATGGCGTGGACACAAAGAGCGGCACGAGCGCGTCGCCGGCGCCCACGAGCAAGACGAGGTCGAGCAACAAGTAGCACGGCGCGTCTCGGCCGCCGGGTTGGGCGCCGCGGCTGGCTTGTCCAGCAGCGACGCCAACACTGCTGCGCAAGCCAGCAGTGCTACCCGGCCGGCTACACGCTTGTCGAAATGCTCGTCGTGCTGGGCGTGATCTCGCTTCTGATCGCGCTGGCCTGGCCCTCGCTCCGCGCGCCCTGGGGCAAAACCCGGCTGGAAGACGCGGCCAATCAGCTCCGCATCACCCTGGCAAAGACGCGAATTCGGGCAATCGAGTCGGGCCGGGCTTGGGTGTTCCGGTTCCAGACGGGATCGGGACGATTCCACGCCGCGCCGCTTTCGACGGAAGCAGACGACTCGTCGGCGACCGCGACGACCGGCGAGGAAGACGTTCCCGAGGAGGAGCCGCTCGACGGCCAGTTGCCGCACGGCGTCCGCTTCCTCGACCCCGATGCGGTCGACGAACTGTTTCCCGGGGAAGAAACGCTTCCGGCGACGGACGTGGCGTCCGATCCCTCCGCGTGGTCCGAGACCAACGTCTCGCTCGTCGCGGCGTCCGCGGCCGACGATGGCCCCCGGCCGATCCTCTTCTTTCCCAACGGTCGGTGCACGTCCGCGCGGCTCCGCTTGGTGGGCGTGGACAACCGCATGGTGGATGTGACGTTGCGGGGCCTGGTCGGCATCGCCCGAATCGGCAAGCCCTGGCAGCCTGAGCCCACCGACGCCGGGCTCGTCGCGCCGGAGCCCAAGCCATGATCGTTCCTTCAAGAGTGCCACTGGCTCCGCCCGTGCCGGAGAGTGCCCCTGGCTGTGCCAGTGCGGGCGGGAGTGTCACTGGCACGCGACGTGCCCGCGGCGCCTTCTCTCTTTTCGAGGTCCTCGTGGCTCTGGCCCTGTTAGCCGGGTGCGTGGTGGTGTTGTCGCGATTGGCGAAGATCGGGCGGGATCATGCCGAATCGGCGGACGAGTTGGCCGTCGCGCAGTTGGCGTGCCAGTCGAAGCTCAACGAGATCCTTGCCGGGGCCGCGCCGGCCGAATCGACCGCCGAAGCGCCCCTGCCCGAAATGCCCGGCTGGCTCGTCTCGGTCGACGTGGCGCCCACAGGCCGCCCGGGCCTGGCCGCGCTCACGGTGACCGCGGCCGAAGAGGTGCTCGATGAAGAGGAGAAGCCCCGCGCCCGATCGTTTGCGCTGGTGCGCTGGATTCGCGATCCGTTGGCCGGCGCGAAGTCGACGGACGGCGGCTTCGTGACCGAGCCCTTTTCGCCGCCCACCAGCTCCGACGAGGAGGGCGCGCCATGAACGCACTTCACGGGCGTCCGGGCTTCACCCTGGTCGAGGTGCTCATCGCCGCCGTGCTCACCAGCACGCTCATGGTGATGCTATGGGGACTCATGAGCACGTATGCCGATCTGTTCGAGATGGGCAAGGCCCGGACGGAACAGTCCCAGTTCGCCCGATCGCTGCTTGGGCAGATGGCCGCCGATCTGGCCGGCGCGATCCAGGAACCGCCCGCGCCGGCGCGGCTGGCCGGGGCGAGCGACGCGGCCGGGGCGACGGTCGCCTTCGAGATGGACGCCGCCGTCCGCCGCTTCGGCCTCTTTGGCACGTCGCGGGAGCTGCGTCTGGACGTGATGGCGATCACACCCGAGCAGACGCTGGCGCTGCCCGCTCGCGACGGAGTCCTCGGTGAGTCCACGTCGGATCGTCCCGGCTCCGAAGTGCCCGAGCTGCGGACGATCCACTACACGTTCGTCTCGCCGGAGGAAATCGGCGAAGAACCATCGCCCGCCGCGCCGGCCGCGGAATCCGAGGACGACCCGCTTCCCCATCGCGCCGGCCTCTTCCGCCGCGAGTGGGATTTCCAAACTTCCAGCCAACCGCGCGAGTCCGACCGCGCACGGGGGACTGTCCCGATTTTCGCGCCGGCGAAAATGGGACTGTCTCCTTCCTCGGCTGGTCGCGACGTTGTCGGGCCGGAGGACGACCCTTCGCTTCAGTGGTTGCCCGAGGTGGTCGGCCTGGAGTTCCGGTATTTCGACGGTCAGGGTTGGACGAGCGAGTGGGACAGCATTGCCCGCCGATCGCTGCCGGTGGCGATCGAGGTCCGCGTCGAGATCGAGTCGTTCGACCCCCGCGACCTGCGGCGCGCGGCGATGGCGGCAAACAGCCACGATGAAGAGGTCGACGTGGTCGGCGCCGAAGGGCCGGACGCGGTCGAGATGGAGGGCGAGGCGGAGCCGGTTCTGCCGGATCGTCGCCGCACGTACCGCCTCGTGGTCGAGTTGGGCACCGCCGCCGCGCACCCGGGCGTGAAACGCCCGGCAGGGTCCCTGGGCACGCGTCGCGCGACGTTGCCCGTTCCCGCGCTGCCCGCGCCATTGCGCCCCAACGCGCTGCCGCTGCCTCCGGCGCCACGTCGAGACTCGCCGGCGCCCGCGCGACTGAACCCGGACCAGTGGCTGCGGACCGATTCGCCGGGAGGACGTCGATGATGGACGTTTTACCGAGAACGATCACCAACGCCCTATCTCCCCTCTCCCGCTTGCGGGAGAAGGGAGGTATCTGCCCGACGCCCCTCGCGTACAGGCGGGAGAGGAGAGACGCGGTCCCGTCTCGCCCGCGGGGCTTCGTGCTGATCGTCGTGCTCGTGGTCGCGGCCATGTTGAGCCTCACGGCGATGAGCTTCGTTGGGCTCATGTCAACCGAGAACAAGGCGGTGCATTTGCGGGGCGAGGAGCTCGAGGCGCAATGTCTGGTGGGCTCGGCCGAGGCGTCGGTGCAGGCGATGCTCGATCTCTCGGAAGACGCGCGGCAGGCCGCTGGCGGCGCGTACGACAACGCGGCCTGGTTCCGCGGCGTGCTCGTGCTGGGCGAGGAACGGTCGCGGCATCGGGGCCGCTTCAGCGTCGTCTCGCCGCGCGGCCCGGAAGACGGATCGGAAGGGATTCGCTTTGGACTTGCCGACGAGTCGGCCAGGCTGAACCTGGCGGCGCTGCCCGATTGGGAACGCCGCGCGCCCGGCGCCGCCCGGGCGGCCCTGATGAATCTGCCCGGCATGACCGAGGCCGTGGCCGACGCGATTCTCGACTGGATGGACGGCGATTCGTCGCCGCGGCCCTTTGGCGCCGAGGCCGACGCCTACGCCGGCGCCGACGTGCCCTATGCCCCGCGCAATGCCGTGCCCGGCTGCGTCGAGGAACTCTTGTTGGTGAAGGGCGTAACCCGCGGGCGGCTCTTTGGCGCGGACGCGAACCACAACTACCAAATTGAACCCAGCGAGGCGCCCCAGGGCTCTTCAAGCGACGGCCCGCCCTGGGCAACGCTCGTGACGCTCCACGGCGCGCGGCGCAACGTGAATCCGGCAGGAAAACCCCGCGTCAACCTGAACGACGACGATCTGGCCAAGGTCCATCGCGAACTGGCTGGTCGGATCGACGAGACTTGGGCCCGATTCATCATCCTCTACCGGCAATACGGCGGCCGTGTCGCGACGGATGCGCCGAGCGCGGGCGGCGGCGCGGGCGCCGCGTCGTCGACCGAGCCCGCGGACGTGCGGCTGGATTTCTCCGTGCCGGCCAAGGTGAAGCTCGACTCGGTGCTCGATCTGGTGGACGCATGGGTGGCACTGCCCGCCCGTGGCCCCCAGCCGCCCGCGCGCGTGCCCAGTCCCTTCGCCAACGACCCGATCCAGATGGCCGACTACCTGCCCAAGCTGCTCGACGAAACCGCGGTCACGGCCGAGTCGGTGCTCCGCGGCCAGGTGAACGTGAACGCGGCCCCGCGCGAGGTTCTCCTGGGCGTGCCGGGTCTGGACGAGGCGACCGTGGCGCAAATCGTGGCCACGCGGCCCTCGCGCGGCGACACGTCGGTGGATCCCGCGCGCCGCCATCCCACGTGGCTCTTGACCGAGGGGCTCATCACGCTCGACACGATGAAGACCGCGTTGCCCTGGCTTACGGCGGGTGGGGACGTGTACCGGGCGCAATTGATCGGATTCTTCGATGATTCCCGCGCCGTGGCACGAACGGAAGTGGTGATCGACGCTACCGCGACGCCACCGCGGCGAGTATACTGGAAGGACCTAAGCCCGTGGGGGCCCGGTTTCACGCGCGAGTCGCTCGGCGGCACGTCCGATCAAACCGACGCCCTGGCGACGTGGTGACGCATGTGCCACGGCCTTTGGTGGTGTGCCACTGGCTTTGCCAGTGATTATCACGTCGCGCGACGGCACTGGCGAAGCCAGTGGCACACGGATGACGGAAAACGACGAAACGACTCATTAGTTAAGCTTGGCTTACCATGGCGCACCTTCTGGCGATTGACTGGGACCGCACGGAGGCCAGGTTTGTTCTGGCGTCGGCCAGCGGCCGGACGATTCAGATCCGCGCCGCGGGATCCGTGCCGCGCGGCGCGCCGACCGGGTCCGACGCGGACGCCGAATCCGACGACGCCGCGGACGTCCGCCTGGGCGAGGTACTGGGCGAGGCGCTGAAACGGCACGGCATCGGACGCGCGACGGTTCTGTTGGGCGTGGACCGCGGCAGCGTCGAGCTGTTGCACCTTTCGCTTCCGCCGGCCACCGACGACGAACTGCCCGAGCTGGTGGCCAACCAAGCGGCCCGCGAGTCGCACTTCTCGCCGGACGAGTCCGTGCTGGACTTCCTTCCCTCGGGCGACGACCCCGCGCAACCCCGCGACGTCACCGCGGTGATCCTTGCCCGAGAGCAGCGCGAACGCATCGAGCGGATCGCGGCGGCCGCGCGGCTGCGGCCCCGCCGTATCCTTCTCCGGCCGTATGCCTCGGCGTCGCTTTTCGCGCGAACCGCCTCGCCGCCGGAGGAGGTGTGTCTGCTGGTGAATCGGGTGGGCGACGAGGTCGATCTAACCGTGATGGCCGCGGGCAGGGTGGCTTTTTCGCGGACCGCGCGGCTACCCGAGGCCGACGAGGCGGTCGTCACGCGCCGGCTGCTCGACGAAATGGCGCGGACCTTGGCCGTTGCCGTGCAGGAAACGCCCGGTGGCGGCCGCGTCGAGGCCGTCTACGTCTTCGGCGGCGACGGCGACCACGAAGTGCTCGTCAACCGGATCCGCGGCGAATTGGCGCTTCGGGCCATGGTCGTCGATCCGTTCGTGTCGGTGGACGTGGCCGCCTCCGTGGCGCCGGGCAATCCGGGCTCGTTCGCCTCGCTTCTGGGAATGCTCTTGGACGAAGCGCGAGGCAGCCGCCACGCGATCGACTTCCTCCATCCTCGGCGCGAGCCCCCGCCGCCGGATCGCCGCCGGCGTTGGATCATCGCCGCTGCGGCCGCCCTGGCCGTCGCGACGGCCGGGGGTTACTACGTCTGGGACCGGTTGGCCGACGTCGACGCCGTGAACGCTCGTTTGGCCAACGATCTCAAGGAGCATCGCGCGCTGCTGAAACAGGCCAACGACAAGTGCCAGCTCGTCGAGGCCATCCGGCAATGGCAGGCCACCGACGTCAATTGGCTCGACGAACTCCGCGACCTGTCCCTTCGATTCCCGTCCAGCCGCGACGCCCTGGTGACCAAGATGACCCTGTCGCCCGGCCGCGGCAGCGGAGGGTCCGTCGCGTTTGTCGGGCTCGTCCGCGATCCGGCCATCGTCGTGCGGATGGAAACCACGATCCGCGACGGATTCCACGAGGTCCGCAGCCGGCGCGTCCAGGAACGCCAGCAGGAACGCGACTACACGTGGCAATTCGACGCGACCATGGACGTCCTCAAACGCGACAAGAGCCAATACACCAGTCATCTCCCCACGCCTCCCGCCGACTCGCCGTGAACCACCGCAAGATCATCCTGTACGGCGCGCTGGGCGCCATCCTGGCGTTTTACGCGGGCCAATGGCTCCTGGACACGCTGCTGCGCGGCCCGTTGGAGACCCGCCGCCAGACGGCCCAAGGTCTTCAGAAATCGCTGGAACAGTGCAAGAAAGAGTTGTCGCTTGCCCGCGAGGCCGGCAAGACGCTCGACGAATACCGCCGGCAATCGCTTCCCCAGGACACCGAGGTGGCCCGCTCGCTCTACCAAGGCTGGCTGCTTGAGCTGGTCGCCCACGTCGGCCTGGCCGACCCCAACGTGAACTCCAACGAACCCGCCAGCCGAAAGGGCATGTTCTCCGTCCTGGCGTTTTCGGTCCGCGCGCGGGGCACCCTCGAACAACTGACGCGGTTTCTCTTCGAATTCTACAGCGCCGGCCACCTGCACCAGATCCGCTCGCTGGCCATCACGCCGCTCCCCAAGTCGGGCGAACTGGATCTGACCTTCTCGATCGAAGCCCTGTCGCTGCCCACCGCCGACCGCAAAGACCAGCTCTCCGCCGAGCGGTCCGACAGGCTCGCCTCGCCAAAGCTGGCCGATTACCGACCCATCATGGACCGGAATCTCTTCGCCGTGGGAGGCGGACTCGATCCCATCGATCAGACGTACCTGTCCGCCGTAAACTACGTAAACGATGAGCCGGAAGTCTGGTTCACCCTCCGCGCCACGGATGAACTGGTCAAGCTGCGGATAGGAGACCGGCTCGATGTCGGCCAGTTCTCGGGCATCGTCGTCGAGGCGCGCGGCGCCGACGTGATCCTCGAATCGGACGGCCAGCGCTGGCTGCTGACCAAGGGTGATTGCCTCACCGAGGCCTACGCCCTCCCGCCCGAATACTAAGCGGCAGCCCGTCAGGGTGGGTTTTCGTCCGCCAATTCTTGTTGTAGAATTGCCCGATCGTTGTTTCCCCAAAACCACGACGGCGGCGTAGCTCAGTTGGTTAGAGCAGCGGAATCATAATCCGCGTGTCCGGGGTTCGAGTCCCTGCGCCGCTACTTATGTCACCCAGTGACACTTCGGGACACCCAACGCTAAACCCGCCCACGATAACGGGTTCCGTCGAGAGGAGTGGGAGTGGGACAGCACTCCCCATTGTGATAGTTTGCGACTCCTCGGGCACACCTAACGCCAAAGTGTGGTGTCCACTTTGGTGTCCACTCCCCAGCGTGGGGAGGCCCTCAAGGGCCTTTTCCTTCTGGCCGTCCAGGACGTGCGAGTAGCGATCCATGGTCAGGCTGATTGTGCAGTGGCGGCCCAACTCCTGGGCATCCTTTGGGTGGACCCCCAAACTCGCCGGGTCGGAAAGAAACTGGTGCCTCAAGGCGTGAAAGTCAAACACGCCATCGGCCGTCTCGTAGGGCAAGCCGGCCGCCGCCAAATCTTGCCGGAGCATCTTTGCCGCGCGTTCCGGCCAT
>JAFGDS010000055.1 GCA_016931995.1 Pirellulales bacterium | reverse complement strand
CTTGCCACTCATGGAATCCTCCTTCGCTTCGGGTTATACTAACCCGCAACAACGAGAATTCCAATTCCGACTGGGGCAGGACACGGCGAGGTGCGGGGGGCACACAAGAGTCCCCGCCCAGCATCGAGCGGCCCAACAGGGCGGCGGTTTGCTGCATCGCCCCGGTTAGACGGCTCGTGCGCTCCGCGACTCAATCTTCGGGTCGTGCGGTGCGACGAAAATGGATGCTGTGCTGTCATAAGCTCTGCCCAAATCAGTAACTACGTGTGCCTGAAATCTCACGTCGTGGCCAGAACAAGTCTGACCGTTGATGACGCCAATCTTGCTCAATGCTGACTTCGAGATGTCAAGGTATGCCTCACGAAACCTCTCTCTCGAAAGACCAGCCTTGTGAATCTGCTCGCTGAACTTCTGCGCAGCCAGTCGACGGGCGAAACCCGATGGTGTGGAGTCGGCGCTCTCCGCAACCTCGCCCAGTAAATCAAACCTCACCGTGTCCATGCTGTCGACCAAAAACCCGAACACCCAATAGCCGTCCAAATCGGAATAGCGGCTCGTAAATGTTCCGAGAAAATTATGTAACACGCCCGGGATGACACGGCGACTGGTCATAGCCGTCTAACTTGTCTACAGGAAGTCCCTGCCCAAAACCTGTAGGCAGCGGAGTTGCCGCCGAACGCGCAGGCGGTTGATTGCTGTGGGTCGAATTATAGCCGGTGGTTGTTGGTTTGTCACGCGACCTCGTGAATGATAGGCAGACTCCGCCTGGCGCTCATCGGATCGATGGACCAAACCGCCGGCGGGACTACCGACGTCGCGCGAAGACGAGCATGGAGGCTGCACCTGCTGGTGGAGCGCAAGCGGCGGTACAAGGCGGGAGCCGCGCCGGGCGGGAGGGGGACCACTTCGGCCGCCCGCTTTGGCCTGCTTCAGACCATCGCATTGCCCCCGACTCCGACGTATCATGGAAGGAAGAGAATGCACGTCGGCTCGTGCCCGCGCCGCGCCCCGCGAATCGCCCCAATGAAAATCTCCTCCATCCCGCAGATCTACCGAAACCTCAACCGCTGGGGAGAGATCCTCTCGGTGCTGAGCAAGTACGGACTGGCCAACTGGATCGGGCGGCTGGGGCCGGACTTCGCCAAGGACGTGCTCAAGGCGCCCGGCGGGACGGCTATCGCCCGGGCGAGCTGGGAAACCCGCATCCGCCTCGCGCTGGTCGAACTGGGGCCCACGTTCATCAAGCTGGGCCAGATCCTCAGCACCCGGCCCGACCTGGTGGGCATCGCCCTGGCCGGCGAGCTGCAACACCTTCAGGCCAACGTCCCCGCCGATCCGCCGGAGGTCGTTCGGGCGTTGATCCAGTCGGAGCTGGGCCGGCCGGTCGAGGAAGTGTTTGCCGAGTTCGAAGACGAGGCCATGGCCTCCGCCTCCATCGGGCAGGTCCACCGCGCCACCCTCCGCACCGGCGAATTGGTCGTCGTCAAGGTCCAACACGCCAAAATCGAGAAGAAGGTCGAGGTGGACCTCGAAATCCTCGCCGGGCTGGCCTTGCTCGCGCAGCGGATCCCGGAATTCCGCAACTACCGTCCTCGGGCCACCACGGCCGAGTTCCAAAGGGCCATGCGCCGCGAGCTGGACTTCGCCCGCGAGGAGCGGAACATGCGGCTGTTCGCCAATCTGTTCCGCGACAACCCGAACGTCCGCATCCCCCGGCCCTACGCGCAATACACGACCGCCCGCGTGCTCACCATGGAGCGGATCGAGGGCGTGAAGCTCTCCGAGACGGAGCGGATCGCCGCGGATGGGTTCGACCGGCAACTGCTCGCCCGGCACGGCGCCGGACTGTACCTCGAAATGATCTTCTCCCACGGTTTCTACCACGCCGATCCGCACCCCGGCAACGTCGTGCTGATGGACGGCAACGTCATTGGCCTCTTGGATTTCGGCATGGTCGGCCGGATCGACGAAAACACGCAAGAGACCATGGGCGAAATGCTCCTGGCCATCGCCAACCAGGACGCCGACCACCTGACGACACTCATCACGCGCGTGGCCAGCGCGCCGCCCGAACTCGATCGCCCGGCCTTCGGCCTGGACGTGGCCGATTTCGTCAGCCACTACGGCAGCCAGTCGCTCGACGAGTTCGACTTAAGCGGCGCCCTGTCGGAAATGACCGAGATGATCCGCCGGTACAACATCATGCTGCCGGCGGCCGTGGCCATGCTCATCAAGGTGCTCATCACGCTGGAAGGAACGTCCCGCATGTTGAGCCCGGGCTTCAGCCTCGTCGAGGTGATGCAACCCTACCAGAAGAAGCTGCTCTGGCGGCAGTTCTCGCCCGGCCGACGCCTGCGGAAGCTCCGTCGGCTCTTTCGCGAACTGGAACACCTGGCCGAAGTGCTACCCCGCGGGATCGTCGATATTCTCGAACAGGTCGAGACGGGCAAGTTCGACGTCCACCTCGACCACCGTGGACTGGAGCCGTCGGTCAACCGCCTCGTGCTCGGCATGATCACCAGCGCCCTGTTCCTCGGCGCCACGCTAATGCTCAGCCGCGAGGTCCACCCCATTCTGGGTGGATACTCCGTCCCGGGCGTCATGGCCCTGGCCGGCAGCATCTGGCTGGGATGGCGCGTGCTTCGGGCGATCAACAAGTCGGGCCATCTGGACCGGCGGGAGTAACCCCGGCCGGCGATACCCCACCCTGCGGCGCTAGGCTCTGCGGCGCCAACTCGTCGATCACCGCCTTCACGCGCTTATCCAAAGCATCTATCTTCTCAAAAAGATCGTCCTGCAAGGCCTCAAGCCGGGCAAGCGTCTCGACAAGCGGTGGCCGTGCCATGGTGTTTCTCCCAGGTGAACCTCACGCGCCGCACCACCACCACATCGGCCCGAACCCACCTCCCGGTTCAATCCGATGTTCAGGCTGGTTCACACGGGGGGTAGAGCGGCCCAATCGCTATTCCGCCCGAAAGCGATTCACGGTCCGCATGATGTCGCACGTCACAAGGTCTGGCAGGTGCCCGAGTTTGTCAAACACGTCCTTGCGAGTGACTCTTACCAACCAGCGGCACTTCGCCACGCAGGGCTTGGTTAATCCGCTCTTCGTGCGTCCGCCACGAGCCCATGGCAACAACACGTAATCGTCAGACAACGGTTCTCGGAATTGACCTGAGACCGCAACAACAAGGAAGGCGTCTTCAGCCTCTAGCTCGAAGGTGTCGGAGAGAACGACAGCGGGCCGCTTTTTTTCGTTCAATCCATTTGGGTCTACGGTGAGTATCTGGACGACGTCCCCTTTTGTGTATTGCTCCACGCCACATACCCCGTGTCATCTCGTGGCCTGATGCGTGACACTATTCGTCGTACCATTCCTGCGGGGCAGGAAACCGATCCGCTAGCTGTAGAAGCTCTGCGTTTGTGGGCGTTATACTCCGCAGTTCCCGGGCGGCGGCTTCTTCCGCAATAAACACGTCCTCAAGCGACATATCGCGACGTGCGGCCTCGAATTCGAGGGACGATAACGTATCGCGGTCGAGAGGCACGAAGCTACCATCGCTCAAGAGAATGCCCACCCTTGGAGCCTCGCCTGGAGCCATAACAGACACCTCCCAGTTCGTTTCGCGGAGGTTGGACGTGGCAACCCTCACGCTGTCCGACGTTGACGCTGGGCGAGACGGAAGTTCAATCGTCATTGGTGGCATCTGCGGGCTCACCCTTCTTTTTGTTGGCTTCGTCGAACTGTTCTTGTATGGCCTTTATCGCGGGCGGGATGCCCGAGAGCGGTATCACGATCTTGGCCACCGGAAGGGCGCCCACTTCGGTTAGTCCCTCAAGTTGGTCTTTGGCTGAGGGGCCCAGGAGATACGGCGGATTGACCTGAAAAAACGAGAAGATGAGCACGCCCGCGTCATGCTGAACCAGGAGATTGTTCGCGTAGACAGCATGCACGCCTTCGGGCCATTTGATTGGCAGAAGCTTTACCGCGCGCTTCCCCTCGTCCGTTTGACCATCTTGTGGCATTCGATGTCCCTCCCTCGCGGGCACAACGCCAATCCTCTATCAGTCTTTCGGCGGTCGCGTCAATGTCAACTCATCCTATTTTCAACCCTAACACGGGATGAAGGCCCTTACAAGCCACCGATACCCCGCATTAGTGGTGTCTTGACGCCAATACGCATGACACCATGAGCTGGCACATCCACAGCGTCACCGCCGCCCAGATTCCCCCGTCCTCGTCTCTCCCTTCGGGAGAGGGGGCGTGGGCAAGGGCATCCACCCAAATGCCCTCACCGGCCGGCGATACAACCCTAGACACGCCATCCCGATGCGGCTAGAGTATACTGTTTGTCCCGTCTGACTGGCTAGTCGGGCGCTCGCCCCGCGGCGGATCGTGGCGTGGCGCGGCGGGGGTGCGCGTTTCCCAAACTCGAATCAACAGGAGTGCTGTGTGGTCAAACTGACGTTGCGCGAGAAGGAATCCATTCAAGAAGCCGTCCGTCGTTTCCGCAAGCTCGTCGAACGGAGCGGACTGAAGAAAGAGATGCGGCGCCGCGAGTATTACGAGAAGCCGAGCGAGACCAAACGCCGGGCGCGCCTCCGCGCCGAACGGCGGGGACGCCGCAACCGCATGTTGCAGGGCCTCTGATCCGCGCCCTGCGACGGCCTTCGTCTTTTCCTTTGATGTGACCCGCCGTGGTCAATCTCTGGGCCTGATATAGCGTGTGTCACTGGCTTCGCCAGTGCGTGAATCGCGGCCTCGTACAGCACTGGCAAAGCCAGTGGCACTCAAGCGGCAATGGCCAGCGACAAGTTGCGGCGCCGGATCGCCTTCGAGGCGGCCCGGCTGATGTACGATCGGGACGAATCCGAGTACTTTCGCGCCAAGCTCAAGGCCGCACGGCGAATCGTCGGCGGCGACGTGAAGCCCAGCGACTTGCCCAGCAATCGGGAGATCCGCGACCAGATCCAGTCGCTTGCCCGGCTGCACGAGGGCGACCGGCGAACCGAAAACCTCCGCCAGATGCGCGTCGCCGCGCTGCGCGTCATGCGGCTGTTGCGGCCGTTCCGCCCGCGGCTGATCGGCAGCACGCTCACCGGCCACGTCCGCCGCGGGTCCGACATCGACCTGCACGTCTTCTCCGACAGCGCCGAGGCCGTGGTGGCCGCCCTCGAAGCCGAAGGACTCGCCTGCCACGTCGAGCACAAACGCGTCCGAAAACACGGCGAGGAGCGCGTCTTCACCCATATCCACCTCGTCGACGAGTTTCCCTTCGAGCTGACCCTCTACGCGGCCAATAGGGCGCATTTCGTCTTCAAAAGCTCGATCACCGGCCGGGCAATCGAGCGGGCGAGCATCGCCGAACTGGAGCAGTTTCTCGCCCGCGAGTATCCCGACATGCCCTTGGACCAGGCCGTGCTCGAAGCCGAAAACCGCATCGACCGCTTCGAGATCTACCGGATGCTTTTGGTGCCCTTGGAGAAGGTCCACGAAGGGCCCGAACACCATCCCGAAGGCGACGTGCTGTACCACAGCCTCCAGGTCTTCGACCTCGCCCGCGACGAGCGCCCCCACGATGAAGAATTCCTCTTGGCGGCGCTCTTGCACGACGTGGGCAAGGGGATCGACCGCCAGGAACACGTTGCCGCGGCCCTGGAGGCGCTCGATGGGTACGTCACGCCGCGGACCGCGTGGCTCATCGAGCACCACATGGAGGCCCAACGGCTGGCCGACGGCACGCTGGGCGTCCGCGCCCGGCGGCGTCTGGCCGCGCACGAAGACTACGAAGAGCTGCTCCTACTGGCCGAGTGCGACCGCGACGGCCGCGCCGTGGGCGTGGCCGCGCCAGACGTGGACGAAGCGATCGACTACCTCCGCGAGATGGCCCGGCTCTACGGCGAGTAACGCGCGAGGGCGTGTGTCACGGGCCAAACCCCGTGTGCCACTGGCTCCGCCAGTGCCCGCCCATCCCACGGAAGACGGCACTGGCGGAGCCAGTGGCACGCGCCGAGGGCTTTCACACAGGACCGGGGCGCAGTATTCTGAATCAAGCCAGTGGCACTCGGCAACGGAAAACGACATTAAGACGTCAACCCCATGCCCAACCCCAACGTCTTCCTCAACGGCCGCATGATCCCGGCAAGCGAGGCGAGCCTGAACATTTACGACCTGGGCGTCGTGCTCGGGGCAACCGTTACCGAGATGGTGCGGACGTTTCATCAGCGTCTGTACCGGCTCGATGGTCACCTGAGCCGGCTCGCCCGATCACTGGAATACGTCCACTTCCCCCTGAGCATCAACCTGGCCGAGTTGGCCGACGCGGCGACCGCGCTGGTCGAGCACAACGCGCGGCTGGTTCCGCCGTGGCAGGAGCTCGCCCTGGTGATCTTCCTCACGGCCGGCGAGAGCCGCGTCTACGCCCGCGGCGCGGGCAGGCCCGCCCGGCTCGAGCCGACCGTCTGCGCCCACACGTTTCCGCTGCCCTATGCCGATTGGGTTGAGCGGCTCCGCCACGGCGCGCATCTGGTCACCCCGCGCACCAGGAACCTGCCGGCCGCGTGCGTCGATCCGAACGTGAAACACCGCAGCCGCCTGCACTATTATCTCGCCGACCGCGAGGCCCGGCTGGTCGATCCCCAGGCCGTGCCTTTGCTTTTGGATCTCGACGGCTACGTCACCGAAACGAACACGGCGAATTTCTTGATGGTCCGGCAGAGGACGTTGGTCTCGCCGCCGGTGGAGCGCGTTCTGCCGGGCATCTCCCGCGACGTGGTCGCCGAGCTGGCCGCGAAGCTCGGCATCCCCATGGAAGAGCGGCCGATCGCGCCCGACGACGTGGCCGCCGCCGACGAAGCCCTTCTGACGAGCACGCCCTATTGCCTCATGAGCGCCGTGCGGATCAACGGCCGCCCCATCGGCCAGGGCCAGCCCGGCCCGGTCTTTCGCCGCCTGATGGAAGCCTGGAACGCCGAGGTCGGTTTGGATATCGTGAAACAGATTGAGGACGGAGCAAGGCTCGCCAGCCAATCGTAGAACGGATCCATAATCCGAGTGCCACTGGCTCCGCCAGTGCGCGGGTAGCGGCGGATAGCCCCGATAGCTCTGCTATCGAGAGGCCATAGGCCCGAGAGGAACAGTGTTTTTGGGGTAACCCTCTCGACGCGTACGCGACACCGATTGACAAGCAATCGGCGCCGCCCGCCGCAAGGCCGGTTTCGCAGGCCGTTACCCCTTCGGGGCAAACGGCCGTTTCGACCGCCGCGGGAACGCCACGGAGGGCGTTCCCTACAGCTTGCGGGCTACGCGAGATAACGTCATCATGTCTTTCATGAACAAACCCCTCCCACGCGTCGCCATCACGATGGGCGATCCCGCCGGGATCGGGCCGGAGCTGTGCCTGCGCGTGCTGGCCGACACGGCGGTCCGCGCCGCCTGCGCGCCCGTGGTTTTCGGCGACGCCGGCGTGCTGGGCCGCGTTGGCCAGGCGTGCAACCTGCCCATCCCCGAATCCGTCCTGCCCGCCGACGCGTTCCCCGCCCGGGCCGGCCAGATCAACCGGCCGACGATCGTCGACTGCCAGGCGATCGACGCGGCCGCGGTCGAGCCGGGCAAAATCTCCGGCGAGTGCGGACGCGCGGCGTTCGCGTACATCGACCGGGCGATCGCCGCGGCGCTGGCCGGCCAGGTGGTGGCCGTAGCCACCGCCCCGCTCCACAAAGAAGCCCTCCGCGCCGCGGGGTTGTGCTTTCCTGGCCACACGGAAATCTTCGCCAAAAAGACCAGCGCCCGGCGGATCTGCATGATGCTCACCGCCGACGAAATCACCGTGAGCCTCGTCACCACGCACGTCGGCTATCGCGAGGCGTGCGGCGGGCTGTCCATCCCGCGGGTGCTCGACGTGATGGAGCTCACCGCCGAGGCGATGTCGCGGCTCCGCGCCCGGCCGGCGCGGCTGGTGGTCTGCGGGCTCAATCCGCACGCCGGCGAGCACGGACTCTTTGGTCAAGGCGAAGAGGAGACGATCCTTGCGCCGGCCGTGGAGCAGGCCCGCTCGCGCGGGCTCGACGTGATCGGCCCCCTCTCGCCCGATACGGCTTTCGTCCCCGCCCGGCGACGCGAGACCGACGCGTACATCTGCATGTACCACGATCAAGGGTTGATTCCGCTCAAGATGCTCTCGTTTGGCGACGCGGTGAACGTGACGCTCGGCCTGCCGATCGTCCGCACGTCGGTCGATCACGGCACGGCGTTCGACATCGCCTGGACCGGCCGCGCCCAGGCCAGCAGCCTCGTCCGGGCCGTCCAGGTCGCCCTGAAATTGGCCCAAAAAACGCCCTTGAAATGAGGCCCGCCGATCGTCTAAGCTGAGGACGTTTCCGAACCCGACGAGTATCCCCCGAGCCTGATCCTTCAGGTATCCCAAGAGCCCGTCATGGGACCTTCGCGGTCCCGTGGCGGGCTTTTTTTGTTTTCACAACGATCGAATCGGCCATGCTTTCTCAAGGCGTCATCGACCGGATTCGCCAGCTCCTGGCCGAGGACACGCTGAGCCAGCGGCGGATCGCGGCGTTGCTGAAGGTAAGCCGCGGCACGGTGGCCGCCGTGTCCAACGGACGGCGCCGCGATCCGAAACCGAATCTGCCCGACGAAGACGATGCCCTCGTGCCGCGCGGTCCCATCGGACGCTGCCCGCAATGCGGAGGCTGGGTCCGCATGCCCTGCCAACTCTGCCGCGCGCGGCGGCGCATCGCCCGACGGCGACTGCACCAACGATTGCACCTCGCGCCCTGTCTCGCCGAACCGATCCGCCTGGAACTCCGCGGCGAACACCTGCGTCGCTACCAGGCGATCCACGCCCGGCGCGTGCGCGACGGCGAATGGCACGCGACCGGCGGCCAGCCGCCTGGGGACGCGAGCACAAACCAAAACGACGAAACCAGAATGACGAAAAAAGCACGAATGTCGAGGCACGAATAACGAAAATCGCGTTCGTAGTCCTTTCGTCCTTCGAGTTTCGTCATTAGGTCATTCCTTCGACGTTCGGATTTCGACATTTCCCACAACCCTCGCATCACCACCGACCCCAAACCCCTCCATGTCCGAACCCCACGCCCCGCCCGAACGTGTCCTCCCCTACGCGAAAGCCCGCGGGCGGATCGCCGAGGGCGATCTGCTGTTGTTTCGCCGGCGAGGGCTCATCGCGGCGGCGGGGCGCGGCGTCCATAGCCACGCCGCGAAGGCCGCGTGGTGGGAAGGCGATTTGTTCTGCCTGGAGATCCGCGAGTGGGTCGGCGGCCGGGCCGTGACGCTCTCCAGCCAGGTCGATCGCTTTCCCGCACGGATTGACGTCTTTCAAGTGAATCCGCAGAACCGTTGGCGGCACTACGACCGCGCCGCCGCGTCGCGATTCATGCGCCGTCTGGCCGGCTGCCAATACGGCTGGGTCAACCTGGCCGCCGCCGCGCTGGTGCACTTGCCGTGGATCCGGCTTTGGATCCGCGCGGCGACCAACGACGAGACATACAACCGCCGGCCGCCGTTTTGTTCGCAGGCGGTGGCCATGGCCGAGCGGGTCGGCGGCGGCGTGGACCCCGTGCCCCATCTGGCCGACCGCCTGACCGAGCCCGCCGACCTCGCCCGCTCGCCGTTTTACCGATACCGATTCACGCTGGAACCGTGAGGGAAGGAAACCAGAATGACCAAACCACAATGACCAAGGAAGCACGAATGTCAAAGCACGAATGACCAACCGCGCGCCCGAAGTCCTCTCGTGCTTCGAGCTTCGTCATTCGTCATTCCTTCGACATTCGGATTTCGACCTTCGTCATTTCCAACCGACCCTCCCATCACCATCGACCCACACCCACCCCATGCCCCACCCTCACCCCTCCCCACACGCCCTCGCCACGCTCGCCTGTGCCGCGGTGGTTATCGCCGCGACGATGGCGACCCGATCGACCACCGCGCAGTGCCTCGGCGGCGGTTGCCCCGTGTACGAGCCCGCCCATCCGGCCGTCGTCCGGATTGAAAACGCCGTGCCGCCCGGCGCCAATCTTGGCTCGGGCACGCTCGTGGCCACCGACGACCGACGCTCCGTCGTGCTCACCTGCGCGCACCTGTTCCGCGAAGGCGCGGGCGCGATCCGCGTGGCCTTTGCCGATGGGCAAGCGTTCGAGGCCAAACTTTTGGCGACCGACCCGACATGGGACCTGGCCGCCCTGGCGATCGCGCCCGTGTCCGCCCAGCCGGTAACCATCGCGCGGGATGCGCCCCGGCCGGGCGAACCGCTTCGCAGTTGCGGCTGGGGACCCGATGGTCGGTATCGCTGTAACGAAGGCGCCGCGCGGGGTTACGTTCAGGCGGGCGGCGCCGGGGGTCGCGAGACGCTGGAGCTTTCCGGCGCGGCCCGGCCCGGCGATTCCGGCGGGCCCGTCCTCAACGCCCGCGGCGAACTGGTCGCCGTCGTCTGGGGAACCGACGGACGGAGGGTCAACGGCACGTACTGCGGCCGGATCCGGCAGTTTCTGGCCGCGATTCTCGGCGCGATACGGCCGGGGCGGCGACTGGCGCCCGTCGCCCCGGACGGGCAAAGTGGAAAGCCGAACGCGGAAAGCGGTGGACCAGTGGGCGAGTCGCCCGCGGCGCCGCCCGTGACGCCCGAGGACGCCTCTTCCGGAAAGCTCGCCGCGCTTGCCCGCCGGCTCGATGCGATCGAAACGGTCCTTGACAAGATCGAAGAGCCCCCGCCTGCCCGCGAAGTGGATGAAGAATCGCTTGCCGCGCGAGTGAGCCAGCGGCTTGTGTCGGCGAACGAACGGCTCGAGCAGCGTCTGGCCGATCGCCTGAAGGCGGACCTGAAAGCCGACCTGGCCGCGGCGCTGGCCCAGCGCGGCGTGCCCGCGGCGGCCGTGGCCGTGGGCCGAAAGGCCGCCGAGGCGATCCTGCCCGGCGTGCTGGTGGCCCTGGGTTGGACCACCCCACCCTCGCTGGCCGTGCTGGCAGCCGCGTGGATCCTTCGTCGGGTGATCCGAAAGCGGAAAGCCGAAAGCGGAAAGCGGAAGCCAGAACACGAAGTGCCCAACGCGACCAACGATCCTCCGCTCTCCGCGGCGCCGCTGAACGACGATTACGCCCGGCAGTTGGCCGAGGTGTACGCCCTGTCGGGCCGCAGTCCGCTGGGCGACGTGACGCTGGGGCGGGAATACGACGAGGAGCTGCGCCGGGCGGAACAAAGCAGCGACGGCGCGCTGGCCCGCTGGGCCCGCGACCTCCGCCGCCGCGTGGCCGACCGCTTCCACCGCATCCACGACGCCGCGCCCACGCCGGCGGAGCCCATTGAGAAGAGAGAGTAGGGATTTAGGGATTTCGAGATTAGGAGCACTGTCATTCTGAGCGAAGCGGAGAATCCGTTGAGCGTTGCACGGAATTCGGAAGTGCGAAGCCGCAAGCGGCCCCCCGCGTCCCAAATCCCCAAATCCCCAAATCCCCAAATCCCCAAATCCCTCAATCCCCAAATCCTTAAATCCCCTTCCCCCCCTTTCCCCAAGGAGCCCCCTCATGCCAGGCATCGACACCTTCCAAGACGCGATCACGCGGTTCCGCAACCGGTCGGTCCACACGTACGTGGGCCACGCGCTGACATTCCGCGGCCAGATCCTCCAGGACGGCGAGTTCGGCGTCCAGAGCGGCTGGGACACGGCCACCAACCAGTTCATCATGGAGCACCTGCTGCGGCTGGACCTCTTGCGCCGCAAGATCACCCACAACCCGCAGAACGTGGACATCCAAACGCTCGTCGATCGGGCGAAGGATTTGAGCGTGACGTTGCCGGACGACGTGAACGCGCAAAGTCCGGCGGGCGACGAGGTGGCCCGGCCCACCGGCCGCGAGTTCGACCTGCCCTACAAGCTCGACGGCACGGACCCGAACATCCCGGCTCTTGAGGCGATCGACCTGCGCAACGTCGACGCGCGGATGTTCGTCACCGCCCTGGACCAGCACATCGTCGAGGCCACGCGGCTGGATAGCCGGTTCGCCACGTACCGGATCACGCCGCGCGAGTCGCTGATGCTCTACGGGTCGCTCTGCGAGATGTGGGACATGTGCGCCAGCTTCGGCGGCGACGCGAAGCGCGTGCCCATCGTCCACGGCGTCCGCCCCTCCGAGGAGCCCCAAGGCGTCGCGGCCAGCCCGAACCGGGAACGGTCGGTGGCCATAACGAAAGAGTAATGAGTAAGGACCAATGACCAAGCACCAATGACCAAAGAAGTGCCAAGGACGCAATGACAAATCATTGGTGCTTGGCGCATTCCTTGGTCATTGGTCATTGTAACTTGGTCATTGGAGCTTTCCCACAAGATACACCCGCCACCGTAATGGAGATGCGCGACCATGTCCGTCTCCGAATGGAGCCTCCTCGTGGGCGTCTGCGTCTCCGGCGTGCTGGCGCTGGGGCCGTGGATGTTCATGGTCCACGCCAAGCTGGCCGTGCTGGCCAGCCAGGTGACCGCGCTTTGCAGGAAGGTGGATAAGACGTCCGAAATCCACGACCGCCTCTGGGCCGTCCACGCCCAGCACGAGGCCAAGCTCGAAACCCACAACGTCGAGATCGCGCAGATCGGGGAGCGACTCAGGGACCTGATGGGGTGAGACGCCCCAAACTGTAGGAGGCGACTCCCGTCGCCGACCGCAATCCGAGCCATCGGCGACAGGAGTCGCCTCCTACATCCAACATGCAACCCCGGAACAGCCGCAATGAACATCCGCGACCGCATCAAGGAACTCCGCCGCGTCAAGGCGGCGACGCTTCGCCCGCATCCGAGAAACTGGCGGACGCACCCGCCGGGCCAACGCGACGCCCTGCGGGGTCTCTTGGCCGAGATCGGCTACGCCGACGCCCTGTTGGCCCGCGAGTTGCCCGACGGGTCGCTCGAACTGATCGACGGCCACCTTCGCGCCGAGACCACGCCCGAGGCCGACGTGCCCGTGTTGGTGCTCGACCTGGACGACCAGGAAGCCGCCAAGCTGCTGGCCCTCTTGGATCCGCTTGCCGCGTTGGCCGGGACCGATCGCGACGTGCTGGCCGATCTGGCGGCGAATCTCGAGATTCACAACGACGCCGCCCGGCGCGTCCTCGACAACCTCCTGTCCGAGCCCCCGATCCCGCCCCTGGCCCCTTACCCGCTGCCCCCCGAGATCGATGTGCCCGAAAGCTTCCAGGTGGTGATTGAATGCGACGACGAAAGCCAACAGCGCGCGTTGTTTGATCGCTTCACCGCCGAAGGACTCGCCTGCCGGCTGTTGACGCTGTGAGGGGGAAAGGGATTAGGGATTGGGGATTGGGGAGTTCCTGGTCATTAGTGCTTGGTCCTTGAACATTCCTTCGTCATTCGTGCTTTGGGCTTCCTTCGTCATTCTGGCTTCGTCATTCCTCCCCGCGATGCGAACCCTCGAAACCACTGTCTCCTGCCCCGTGTTCGACTCGTTCCGCGTCCGCCAGGTCGCCGGATTGTTCGACGTGCCGATCCAGGAGCGAGCCACCGAGCGCTTTTGCGTCGAAATGCCCGAGTTGGACGAGCCGTGGCAGATCGGTCTCGTCGTCGGTCCGTCGGGCAGCGGCAAGAGCACGCTCGCGCGGAAGCTCTTCGGCCCGCGGCTGGTCGAGCGGCAATCCTGGCCCGAAGACCGCGCCGTGATTGACTGCCTCGGAGACCTGCCGATCAAGCAGATCACGGGCCTCTTGACCGCCGTGGGCTTCAGCTCGCCCCCGAGCTGGATCAAGCCGTACCACGTCCTCTCCGGCGGCGAACGGTTCCGCTGCGATCTGGCCCGAGCGCTGGCCGAAGCGACGGAGGTCGGAGGTCGGAAGTCGGAAGTCGGAAACGACAAGTCGGAAGTCGGAATTGGGGGGTCGGATCAGCCGACACATTCCGACCGCCGCGTTCCAACCTCCGACCTCCGACCTCCCACTTCCGTCCTCGTCCCCCTGGTCGCCTTCGACGAATTCACCAGCGTGGTCGATCGGACGGTGGCGCGGGTCGGGTCGGCGGCGGTGGCCAGGGCGATTCGTTCGGGCCGGATCCCCTGCCAGTTCGTGGCCGTGACGTGCCACTACGACGTGACCGAGTGGCTCGCGCCCGATTGGGTGCTCGACGTGGCCACGGGACGGTTCACAAGGAGGCGTCTTTGGCGACCGCCCATCCGATTGGAAATCTACCGTTGCGGCCGAAACGCGTGGGCCCGCTTTGCGCGTCATCACTATCTAGCCGGCTCGCTGAGCACCGGCGCGCAGTGCTACCTGACCGTGTGGAACGACGCGCCGGTGGCCTTCTGCGCGATGGTATCGCTCATTGGCCGCCGCGGACGCTGGCGTGTGAGCCGGATCGTGACGCTCCCCGACTTCCAGGGCGTCGGCATCGGCATGCGCGTGCTCGAAACGATCGCCCAAATGTACCGCGATGCGGGCAAGCGCGTGAACGTCACGGCCAGCCACCCCGCCTTGTTGGCCCACTGCCGTCGCTCGCCCGATTGGCGGGCCATCGGCGTCCGTAAGACCGGTTCGCAAAACACCCGGCGATTCATCCACAACTACCGCGGCTCCCCCGGCCGCGCCGTCGTGTCGTTCGAGTACGTGGGAGGGAGGGATTAGGGATTGGGGATTAGGGATTGGAACATCCTTGGTCATTGGTGCTTGGTCCTTGAGCATTCCTTCGTCATTCGTGCTTCGTCCTTCCTTCGTCATTCTGATTTCGTCATTCGTCATTTGACATGAGGAGCCCCCCGTGGCCCAATGCGGCAGGCGTCCGGTGCTGGACGCATTCAAGAAGCGGGAGATCCTGGCGATCTTGTCGGTCGGCTGCAGCCGGCGGACCGCCGCGTTGTACGTCGGCTGCGCGCCGAGCACGATCGGCTACACCGCCCGGCGCGACCCGGAATTCGCCGCCCAAATCGACCGTGCCGAGCAAGCCTCTGAAATCACCCTCATGCAGCACATCCGCCAGGCGGCCATGGAGCCGAAGTACTGGCGGGCCGCCGCCTGGGCGCTGGAGCGGTGCCACCCAAGCCGCTACGGCTCCGGCCGGGCGGGGGCCATCTCGATCGACCAGATCCGGGCCCTCCTGAACCGCTTCGCCCAGATCGTCTCCGAGGAGGTCCCCGTGCCCAAGTACCGCAAGGCCGTGCTGCGGCAGTTTCGCAATCTGACCACGAAGCTCCGGTCGCCCCTGGTGGAAGAACCTCCCGAGGTCGAAGAGCAGGAGCCCGACGATGCCGAAAATTGACGTGGATTTCGCCGAATGTGAGTTGAGTTCCGTGCAGGTGGGCAGTCTCGCGGCAATGGTTTACGCCGAGTTGGCCCAGCGGCACGCCTGCGTCCGCCGCCGGCTGCGGGTGTGCGGCGGCTGCCGCGATCTTCTCTCGTGGGGGCGTCATTACCTTCCAGACCATTTCTCCCGCCCCGCCTCGGCAATGCACCGCTGGCTGGCCCATCATCTCGACCGGATGCCCCGTGACGCGGGCGTGAAGCTCAACGTGCTCGGCCCGCGCGGCAGCGCCAAATCGACGCTGGCCGCGCTCGCCTTTCCGCTCCGCGCCGCCGTCGAAGCCCGCGAACCGTACATCTGGATCGTCTCCGACACGCAAGATCAAGCCCGAGCGCATCTGGAAAACGTCAAGACCGAGTTGGCCGACAACCCGCGCCTCGCGGCCGACTATCCCGAGGCGGTCGGCCGTGGGCGCACGTGGCGCCGTGGGGGCATCGTGCTGGGTAACGGCGCGACGATCGAGGCGTTTGGCACGGGCCAGGCCGTCCGCGGGCGGCGCCGCGGCGCCCGGCGGCCTTCGCTCATTATCTGCGACGACCTGCAGAACGATCGGCACATCCACTCGCGGCTTGCCCGGCAAAGGGCCCGGGAATGGTTCCACGGCACGCTCCTGAAGGCCGGCACCCCCGAGACGAACGTCGTCAACCTGGCCACCGCCCTGCACCGCGACGCCCTGGCCATGGAGCTTGCCCGCACGCCCGGCTGGATCTCCCGCGTCTTCCGCTCGATCCCACGCTGGCCGGTCAATGAAACGCTCTGGCAGGCGTGGGGCGCGCTCTATGCCGATCCGGGCAATCCCCGCGCGGTCGAGGACGCCCGCGCGTTCTACGTGCGCAACCGCCAGGCCATGCACGCCGGCGCGGTCGTGCTCTGGCCCGAAGCGGAGAACCTGTACGCGCTGATGTGCATGAGAGCCGAAAGCGGCACGACCGCCTTCGCCCGCGAAAAGCAGAACGAACCGATCGACCCCGACGAGTGCGAATGGCCCGAATCGTACTTCGACGAAACCGTTTGGTTTGACCAGTGGCCCGAGCACTTACAGGTGAAAACGCTGGCCCTGGACCCAAGCAAGGGCGCGGACGCGCGGCGGGGCGACTTCTCCGCCCTGGTGGCGCTGGGGGTGGACCGGCAGGGGATCCTGCACTTCGAAGCGGACCTGGCCCGACGGGGTACGCCCGAAATGGTCGCCGCCGGAGTGGAGTTCTACCGCCGCTTCCGGCCCGACGCCTTCGGGGTTGAAGCCAATCAGTTCCAGGAGCTTCTGGCCGGCCAGTTCCACGACGCGTTCCGCCGGCGGGACCTCCTGGGCGTCCACCCGTGGATGATCGACAACCACGTCCACAAACACGTCCGGATCCGCCGGCTGGGGCCGTATCTTGCCCAAGGCCGCGTGCGGTTCAAGAGCGATTCGCCCTCCACGCGGCTTCTGGTCGAACAGCTTCGCGAATTCCCCCTGGCCGACCACGACGACGGCCCCGATGCCGCCGAAATGGCCCTGCGTCTGGCCCTGGAAATCACCCGCTTGCCCATCGACGACGGCCTCGGTCAGCGGCTCGCCGTGGGGTGAATGAATGACCAATGACCAAACCACAATGACCAAGGAATGTCCAAAGCACTAATGCTCAAGGGAGGTATTCCATCGCCGAGAAGTGTGGCCTCGTCCTTTGGTCATTAAGACATTGGTCCTTCTTTGGTCATTAAGACATTGGTCCTTCTTTGGTCATTGGGACTTGGTCATTGTGATTTCACCGTTCACGCCACCAACACGAAAGGCCCCCACCATGTCCACCCCCTCCAAACGCCAAAACCACGCTCCCCGCCGCCCCGCCCGCTGGGAGCGCCGACTGATGGAGGCCTTCGACGAGCTTTGGGACACGTTCGTCGATCCGGCCGAACCCCTGCTGGACGACGACGGCACGCGCTGGCGGCTCTTGGGCCGAGACGGCTCGCCCGGCGGGAGCGAATCGTTGCCGGCCGACGAGACGCAGCTCGATGCGATCCGCGCCCAGTGCCGCGCCCTGGCCGCCGAAAACGAGTTCGCCATCAACGGCCACGAGAACCGCGTGAGCTACATCGTCGGCGCCGGCCACCGCTACCGCGCCGCCGTGCGCAAGGGACACCAGCCCTCCGCGGAAATGGTGGACGCCGTTCAAGCCCTACTGGACGACTTCGTCCGCGTCAATCGCTGGCACAACCGCCAGCAGGAGATCGTCCGCCGCCGCGACCGCGACGGCGAGGTCTTCCTCCGGCTCTTCGGGGCCGACGACGGCGTCGCCCGGGTGCGGTTCGTCGAGCCCTCGCAAGTGGCCGCGCCGCCCGAGCGGGCCGGCGACCCGGCCGCGCGTTTCGGCGTGTTCACCGAGCCCGACGACGTCGAAACCGTGCTGGGCTACTTCCTCGACGGCCGCCTCGTCGACGCCGCGGAGATTCAGCACCGCAAGGCCAACGTCGACGCCAACGTCCGCCGCGGCCTGCCGCTCTTCTATCCCGTCCGCAAAAACCTCCGCCGGGCGGAAAAACTCCTTCGCAACATGAGCGTCGTCGCCGAAATCCAATCGGCCATCGCCCTGATCCGAAAACACCACGCCGGTACCCGCGCCAGCATCGAGCAGTTCGTCCAGCATCAGGCCGACGCCACGGCCGCCGATCCCCGAACCGGCCGCGCGAGCCACGTTCGCCGCTACGCCCCCGGCACGATCCTCGACGCGCTGGGCGGCACGGAGTACGAGTTCCCGGCGATCGGTCTGGACGTGAGCCGGTACGTGGCCGTGCTCCAGGCCGAACTCCGCGCGATCGCCGCGCGGTTGGTCATGCCGGAATTCATGCTCACCAGCGACGCGAGCAACGCCAACTACGCCTCGACCATGGTGGCCGAGGGACCCGCCGTGAAGATGTTCGCCCGGCTGCAGCACGACATGATCGAGGACGACCTGGAACTGCTGGACCGCGTGCTCACCCACGCCGTGGCCGCCGGCCGGCTGCCGCGCGAGGCCCTGGCATCCGTCTCCATCCAAGCGATCCCGCCGACGCTGGCCGTGCGCGACCGCCTCAAGGAGACCCAAGCGGACCAGATCCTTCTGCGCAACGGCGTCCTCTCCCGCCAGACCATGGCCCTGCGCCACGAGCTCGACCCCGAGGAAGAGCGGCGGCTTTTGAGCGAACAATGACGTCCCTCGTGTGTGCCACTGGCTCCGCCAGTGCCTGTGCGCCATGCAATCAAAGTGCGCCGCGGTTCAGACTCTCCCCTCTCCCTTTGGGAAAAGGGGTCGGGGCCGCCGTCAGCGTCAGCACGAAGCAGGCGCCTTCGCCGGCGCGCTGGTCGAAGTCGAGCCGGGCAAACGCCAGCACGTTTTCCACCAGATGGGTCAGCCGCGCCGCCTCCGCCCGCAATGCGTGGAAGTACTCCCGCTGCTTGTCCGGATCGGCGACCATGCCCTCGGCCAGCCTCGTCGGAGTCGACTCGCGCGGGCTCGTCGCGAGCATCCTCACCAACCAGCAGCGGCGCCCATTTCCATGCACGTTTCCATACAGATTCCAGCCCATTGCCTCTTGGCACTCCCGCACGCGCAGGCGACAATGGGGTTCAGACCGTGTCATCAAATTAGAGGCCAACCACGGGCCTACGACAACCTAACCCGCGAACGGAATGCCCATGCACTGGTGGATCGTCTTTGTCACGCTGGCCTGCGCTGCCGCCAACGCCCGCGGCGAGGCCGTGAAGTCCATTCGCCTTGCGCTTCCGCCCGAGCGCGACGCCGTGATCGAGAACATCGGCCGCGTGTTCGTGCGGCAGATCGAGAGCCGCTGCGACGCGAAAGTGACGCCCGACGGCGAGGCCCCGCTCGTGGTCGAGCTGGTCGTCGCGCCGGGCATCGGGGCCGAGGGCTTCCGGATCGAGGACGGCGGAGCCGGGCGCATCCGCGTCGTCGGCAACGACCGCCGGGGGTTGCTCTACGGGGTGGGCAAGCTCCTGCACGCGTCCCGCTTCGACGCCGACGGCTTCACGCCCGGCGCGTGGCGCGGCGCGTCCGTGCCCAAGATGCCCGTGCGGGGCGTCTACTTCGCCACGCACTTCCAGAACTACTACCAGGTTGCCCCGATCGAGGACGTGACCCGGTATTTCGAGGACCTGTCCTTGTGGGGCACGAACAGCCTTCTGGTCTGGTACGGCATGGAGGAATTCAACGGCTTCGACGATCCCAAGGCCCAGGCGATGATCACCCGGCTGCGGGTGTTGCTGAAGATCGTCAAGGACCTGGGCCTCGATGCCAGCCTGGGCTGCATCGGCAACGACGGCTACAAGAACAGCCCGGCCGAGCTTCGCGCGGACTCGAGCACGGTGGACCATGCCGGCTATCACACCAACAACGGCCCCCGCATCTACAATCTTGGCAACGAGCTTTGCCCGAGCAAGCCGGGCGTGCCGGAGCTCGAGATGCAGTTTTGCCAGGAGAAATTTGGCGCGTTTAAGGACATCGGCCTCGACTATTGGTTCATCTGGCCCTACGACAACGGAGGCTGCACCTGCCCGAAGTGCGCCCCCTGGGGCGCCAACGGCTATCTCCGCATGGCCGAGCCGCTGGCGCGGGCGTATCGCCAGGCGTTTCCCGGCGGCAAGGTCATCCTGGGCACGTGGTATTTCGATCGCTGGGGCGTCGGCGAATGGGACGGGATCGCGGCCAAGTTCGCCGAGAAGAAGCCCGACTGGGTGGACTACATCATGGCCGACAATTTCGAGGAGTACCCGCGCTATCCGCTCGACAAGGGCGTGCCCGGCGGGCTGCCCATGTTGAACTTCCCCGACATCAGCATGTGGGGGCAAGATCCCTGGGGCGGCTACGGCGCCAACCCGCACCCGGGGCGTCTGCAAGCCCGCTGGGATGAAACGAAGCACAAGCTCTCCGGCGGGTTCCCGTATTCCGAAGGAATCTACGAGGACATCAACAAGGTGATCGTCGCCCGGCTCTATTGGGACCCGGATCGCCCGGCGATCGAGACGGTTCGCGACTACGCGGCGTTCGAGTTTGGTCCCGACGTGGCCGACGACGTGACCACGGTGGTCGAGATTTTCGAGAAGAACCACTGGCGCAACCAGATTGGCCCGAGCGCGGCGACGGCCGTCGAGTTGCTCGACCGGATCGAGCCGAAGCTCACGCCCCAGGTCCGGCAGTCGTGGCGATGGCGGCTCGTGCGGATCCGCGCGGCGATCGACCAGGAGATGTACCGCAACACGCTGGGCCAGGGCCGCGAGGAGGTCTTCCGCGCGGCGCGGGAGGAACTGACCGCGATCTTGCGCTCCCAAGACGCCTGGCCCATGCTGCGGCCGGCGGTCATCCCGGCGGTGAAACGGGAGGGGGAGGGACAACCGAAGGCGGAAAACGACGGTCGGTAGACACAGAGTCAGTAGTTCCCAATTTGTCCCCGCAAGTCATCCTGAGCGCAGCGAAGGATCTCCGTGGCGAGGGAGATTCTTCGCTTCGCTCAGAATGACGGTATCGATTGTCTCCGAGATTTGGAACTACCGTTTGTGTTTCTCGACGTACTCGACGGCTTTATCCAACTGCGGATCGACCGGCGGTTCGTCGTGATTGGACGCGACGGTATTGGCCGGACGGAAGGAGTCGCGGCGGCGGCGGGCTTGGAGGAGCTTGACGAGTTGGTCGGACGCAATCGCCACGTCGTAGCCGGCGTCCGGCCGCACGCCCCAGTCCGCGTCGTCCTCGGACCGCTTGCCGCGGTGGATGTTCTTGCCGCTGGGCCGGCGGTATTCGGCCGTGGTCAGCTTGAGCTTGCCGTAGCCCGGCTGGAGCGGAATGATCTCTTGCACGGTGCCCTTCCCGTAGCTTCGCCGGCCGACGATCGCGGCGCGATCGTGATCTTGCAGACACGCGGCGACGATCTCGCTGGCGCTCGCGCTACCTTTATCGACGAGCACGGCCATGGGGAAGTCCGGAAACGTGCCGTCGGCCGTGGCGTCGAATTGCTGGAAAACCTCGCCCCCGCGGATCCGCGTGGTGACGATAACGCCGGAGTCGACGAACATGTCGCAGACGTCGACCGCGCTTTGAAGATAGCCGCCGGGATTACCCCGCAGATCGAGGATGAGCCCTCGGACGTCGTGCCGGACCAGCTCGTCGACCGCGCGGCGCAGGGCGTCGGCCGTGTTGTCCGTGAACGAGGTGATGCGGACGTACCCGATGCGGTCACGGCCTTCAAGCAGGAAGTCCCACGTGCCGTCGGCGCGGCGGCGGTCGCCCAGCACGGTGTCGATGTGGATGGTCGCGCGGACGATGGTGACCTCGACCGGGTCTTTTGCGCCTTCGTGCAGAAGCGTGAGCCGGACGGGGGCGCCCAGCGGACCGCGCATCCGCTCGATCGCGTCGTGCAGCAAAAGACCCTGCGTGGATTGGCCGTCGATCTTGAGGATCCGGTCGCCGGCCAACACGCCCGCCTCGTACGCGGGACTGCCATGCAGTGGACTGGTGACGGTCAATTGCCGGGTTTCGTCGGGCAATCCAACCTCGATTCCGATGCCGCCGAACTCCTGGTTCAGTTCTTCCTCGAACGGCTGGACTTCCTTCGGCGGGACGTAGTTGGAGTACTCGTCGTCATACCGCTCATCGAGCCGGCGGACCATGCCCTCGACCGCGCCCTCGAACAGGTCCTGCTCGTCCACGTCCCGGAGATACCGCCGGTCGATCTGCCGCATGGCGTAGGCCAGATGCCGGCCGTAACGGTCCACCCGACCGTGACAGGCCAGGGCCACGACCGCGATCACGCACAACAACAGGAGATTTCGACGCGGCATGAGCAAGTGCTCCGCGGGAAGTGGAACCGGCAAGGCTTATACCCTTCATGGTACGGTTTGGCCCCCCAAAGTGCAAGGCGAGTGGACGCGGCTGCTCTGGGGACTGTCCCGATTTTCGCGCCAGCGAAAAGGGGACTGTCCCCTTCGCCGTGGCGTCTGGGTACAATGATCGCTGCTGGCGTCCTCGGCGGGTTCGTCGTTGCGAAGCCGCAAGCGGCTTTGCAGCGCTCGACCTCGCGGAGGACGCGCCGGCATCCCACCGTTTCGCTCCCCATCACGGAGTCCCGCCATGAACGCACTTGTCGCGTCGGTTCTTGTTCTTATCATGAGTCTGGCAGCGGAACCCGTGTCCATCGACCCGCTGCCTCGGCCCGTGCTTGCGACCGAGACGGTCGTTCAATGGTCGTTCGACGAAGACGCCGAGGGCTGGACCGCCGCGAGGGCGTGTACGGTCTCGTCCGCGTCGGGCGCCTTGCGGGTGGTGGCCACCGGCGACGATCCGTACATCCACGGCCCCGCGATCGACCTGCCCGGCGGACCGCTCGTCGTGACGCTTCGCGCGCGGGGTCGCCCGGCCGGCGGCGGGGAGTTCTATTGGATCACCGATCGCTCGCCCGGCTGGGGCGAGGGCAAGGCCGTGGCGTTCTCCCTGCCGGCCAGCGACCAGTGGCGGGAGCTGTCGGTCCGGTTCGCGGCGGAGGGACGCCTTCGCGGGCTGCGGCTCGATCCGGGCCAGTCGGCGGGCGAATTGGAGATCGACTCCATCCGCCTCGAACGCGAAACGCTCTTCCCGCTCGCCATCGACTGCGTGACGTCCGTGCCCGGGGCGGTCCGGTTCACCGTGACGAACCACGCCGACGCGCCGGTCGCGTTCACCGCCGCGGGCGGCCGGCACACGCTTGAGGCCGGCGCGAGCACGACGCTTGATCGACCCATCGAGGGCACGGCGTTGTTGGAGCCGATCCGTCTCGAACTGCAACTGGCCGAACGCCCGACGCCCACGCTCGCGAGAACCGTGTTCCTGCTGCGCCCGGAAGTGAAAACGGCGTGGATCGCGCTGCCGATGGACGGCGGATCGCTCGACGTGTCGCCCGACGGGACCGTGGCGCGAATAACGCGGGGCGGCGTTGACGTGGCGTATCTGGGTCCGCTGGTGGTTGGGCCGGAGGGTCGCGTGCCGGCGATGAAGATGGTTGAGAAGGGTGCGCGGCTCGTCTTCGAGGGCGACGGCGTCCGGGTGACGCTCGCGGCGCGGGGGCAAGAGATCGACGTGGCCATCGCCAGCCGCGAGCCCTGCCAAGGGCCAACCGTCCGCGTGCCGGGCGACCTCGCGCAAGGCATCTTCGCCGGGCAGGAATACCTCGGCGCCGGGGAATCGAGTTCCTCGAAGCTCGACATCGAAACCGCCGAACACCTGCGCTACGCCCCCGATCCACTCCAGGTGACCATGCCGCTGATGGCCGTGGTGACCGATCGCGCATCCGTCGCGCTCGCCTGGGACGACATGAAGACGCAGCCGATCTTCGCCGCGCCGAACTTCGTGGACCGAACGCCGGACCACCTGATGGCCCTGCGGGGAACGAACGTCCGGGCGACCATCCGCGTGGACCGAAAGGGGCCGATCGAGGAGATGGTCCTCTGGGCGGTGAAGCGCCGGGGCCTGCCGCCGTTGCCCGAGCCGCCCCGCGACGAAGCCGCGCAAAAGGCCCTCGTGCTGGCCGCGATCAACGGGCCGATCAAGAACCAGGACGGCTGGGGTCACTGCGGCGAGGCGAACTGGCCGCGGCAACCCTACGCCGACGTGGCCTCGACCCTGTGGCGTCTGACCGGCGAGCCGCCCGAGCTGCCGCGGATTGTGCCCGGCGGAGCGCACGTGGGCAACGACGCCATCTACTTCGTCACGGGCCGCGCGGACCAGTGGCTCGCGGCAAAACGGGCGCACGTGGAGGGGCTTCTGGCCCAGCAGAAGCCCGACGGCGCGTTTGAGTATCACGGCCCGTACCGCCGCGGCCACCATGAGGACACGGCCAGCGGCGTCTGCGCCCGGCCGGCCTTCGATCTGCTCCAGATCGCCCAGTGGACCGGGGACGAGCGAGCCTTGGCCGCGGGTCTGCGGACGCTCGACTACATGAAGCGATTCGACACGCCCCGCGGCGCGCAAACCTGGGAACTCTCGATGCACACGCCGGACCAACTGGCCTCGGCCTATCTGGTTTGGGCCTACGTGCTGGGCCACGAGCTGACCGGTCGGGAGGACTACCTGGCCGAGGCGCGGCGTTGGGCCCTCTCCGGCGTGCCGTTTGTCTACCTTTGGAGCGACCGCCCGGTGATGCGTTACGCGACCGTGCCTGTCTTGGGGGCGACCAACTGGCGTGCGCCGAATTGGATCGGCCTGCCCGTCCAATGGGTCGGCGGCGTGTACGCCTATGCCCTAACGAAGCTGGCCCCGTACGATCAGACGCTCGACTGGAACCATTTGGCCCGGGGGATCCTGATCTCCGCCCAGCAACAGCAATACCCGGACGGCCCGCACGCGGGCTTGCTGCCCGACTCGTTCGCCCTGGCCGGTCAAACCCGCCGTCCGCCGGACATCAATCCGTGCGCCCTGGTGAGCCTTGAATGGGTCCTCCGCGGCCGCCTGGACAGTCTGGCCGCGGCCACGGGCGACGGCCATCGCGTCGTCGCCCCGTTTCCCGTCGAGATCCGCGGCAATTCCGCGCACATCCGCGCCGAGGCCAGTGTGAAATACCAGATCGTCGTGGATGGCCAGCGCGTGGTGGACGTGGTTTCCCAAGGCGAGGACGTCGTGCCGCTGGGGCAGTGATAACCCGCGTGTATGCCACTGGCTTTGCTGTATGCCACTGGCTTTGCTGTGTGCCACTGGCTTTGCCAGTGCGGCGTTCGCCTGTGCGAAGGCACTGGCAGAGCCAGTGGCACACGAGCGTCACACTTCCCGGCGGCGTCTCTCGATCAGCTCCACGAGCCGATCGGCCAGCGGCTCGGGCAAGCGGGCGCGCCAGGTCTCGTCGATCAGACCGACTTCAAGCAAGTCAACAAGATGCAGTTGATCTTGTAGACGGAACGACGTTAGCTTCATGCGAACCAAGGCGTCCAGCGTCGGCACGGGGAAGTCCGAGCCGGGCTCCGATTCGTCCACGTCGGGGGCCGGCAGCGGGTGGCCGGGCCGGACCTTTTCGCCGGCAAAGAGGATATGGATCGCGCTGCGGACCGAGCCTTGCGTTCCGTCCAAAAACAGGTCCACGCCTGCCACGTTCTGGTGAACGAACCCGACGGACTGCAGCTCCGTGACGACGCGGGCGAAGTCCTCGCGCCGGATGAGAACGTCCACGTCCTTGGTGTTGCGGACCGCCTCCTGGTCAACCCGCGCGACCCACGCGGCCACGGCGTTGCCGCCGACGATCATGTAGGGGATACCCGCTCGGCGAAGCGCCTCGGCGGCCCGGCATGCCCGGGCGCGAACGTCCTGCACGGCCGCCACCATCCTTTCCCAAGAAAACCCCTGGATTGCCGCCCTCGTCATAACACCGTTTCCCGCGTTTGCCGTTCTCCGTCAGCGCGCGTGTGCCACTGGCTCCGCCAGTGCTTCGGCGACAGGATCGCTTTGCGGGACCTTCCTTTGTCGAGTAGAACCTGGGCTTTCGGCCATGTCAATCCCGATGTTCTGCCAGCGGGTCTTGGAGGCTACGCCAGAACCGGCGCAACTCTGACTTGTCATCCTGAGCGCAGCGAAGGATCTCGTTGGCGCCGACGATCTTGGATGCTTCGCTTCGCTCAGCATGACGGTGCTCCCTCACAAACCCGCAAATCCCGCCTCCCACAGCGCGACGCGACTCCCTTCCGGTCCCTTGAACGAGAGTTCAACCTGGACCGCCTTGTCGCGCGGATGCCGGCAGTCGATCAGGAAGAACTCCGGTTGATCCGCGCGCAGGGCGACGTTGCCGAGCAACTTCTGCTTCTTGCCGTCGGCCGCGACGACGAGCGATATCTTGGGCGGCGACGCGCCCTTGGAGGCAAAGGCCCTTAGCGCAAGCCGCAACGTGCCGCCGGGGCACGCGACGGGCAGGGCCGTGGGAGACCCCTTGGCCGCGCCCAAGGGGACTTCGATCGCGCCGCCCGCGCAAACGTTGTCCGCCAAGATCGCGCCGGGCGCGACGCGGCCGCCGAGACTCGCCGCGAGCCGCGCGGCGTGCGGCTCGGCCAGCAGATTCAGCAATACCGGCGCGCGGGGCGCGATCTGGACGTCCTCGATCCGGGCGCCCGTCCCCGGCACGATCCGCAGCGGCCGCCGCGCGGCCGTCGCCTGAACGTCCAAGAGACCCCAGACGGGCTCCGCGCCAGTTGGCGCGGGCATCTCCAGCAGCGCGTCGTCGCCGCTTCTGATCGCGCACGGGCCGCCGGCCACTTGAACGAAAACGCGATGATCGCCGGGCGGAATTTGTGAAGTCAGGTCCACGAACGTCCGCCCTCGCGTGACGACGCGTTTCGGACAATACACGGCGTGGAACGTGGCGATGCCGCGCGATCGGCCCGTCGCGGGCTGACGATTCGCGCCGGCCGGCAGGGTGATATCCTCCAGCTCCCAAAAGCCGCAACCGGTGGCCGACGACGCGGCGGAGGGAGCTCCAAAAAGCGACAGATTCCCCTCGCGGAAGACGTCGCCCGCCTCGTTCCGAGGCGATCCATCCGCGCGAAGCAGCCGTATCCACTGTCCTTGCATGACCGGTCGCCCCTTCGCCGCGTCCCAACGCACCGTCCGCACCTGACGCTTGCCGTAGGTCTCGTACACGAGCAAGCCCTCGGCGGGCAGCTCGCGATCGTGCGGGCTCCAACGCGCGCGGTGTTCCACGATCAGGGCGTCGGCCCAGGGCATCGGCCCGTTGACGAGCTTCACGGCCCGCTGCAATTCCAGCGGCGGCAACTTCAACGGATGTCGGCCGCGCCGCTCCGGGACGTCGTACGCAAGCCATCCGGCCGCGTAGCGGTGGTACGCGATGGGGCCCGTGGGGAAATGGGTCTTCTCGCCGTAGGCCATCACGGCGTAGTTGCCGAAATCGCCGTTGGCCGCGCCGTAGAGGTCCCGAAACCCGCAGAGCATGTGCCCAAACTCGTGGCAGTGCAGGCCCACGCCGTACATGCCGCTTGGTTCCTGACGCCACCGCTCCGGGCTGAACGTCACCTGCTTGCCGTTCCAGCGGTCTTCCCAGTAGGGGACCTTTGTCTTGCCAAACACGCGGGTGGACAATGACCTTCTTCCCGCCCCCATGAACACGCTCTTGTCCAGACACTTGAAGTAGCCGCGGTCCGGCCCGGCGTAGACGATCGCGTAGAAATCGACCGGCTTGCCGTCGATCCGGTCGTCCTTGGGGATGTTGTTCAGGCTCATCGCGTCGGCCGCGACCGGCTGCCACCAGTCCCGATCGCCGTCGCGCGTCGTCGACCAGTGCGGCAGCTCCTCGGGCTTCAGCCTCGAGCGGACCCACGGCATCACTTCGCCCTTGAGGAGCACTCGTCCGTCGGAAATCTCGCGGAAGAAGTCGCGGGCCGACCCGCGGGTGGGTTCGGGGAAGGGGCCGGGCGTCACCCGCAAGTGATCGCCAAAAAACAGCGCCTCGAACGACTCCCGCGAATGCACGTGCTCTCGGCCCTCGAAGTCGATCAGCAACACGCGGCAGCGGAACTCGCCCTGGACCACGCGCGAGGGCACGTCGCGCTGGACTCCCGCCGCGAGGCAAACCGCACATGCCGCGACCACGGCGTGGAACATGGGAAGACTCCTTCGGGCGGGAATTCGGCAGGCGTGGGGCGCCCCGGGCCAACCCCATTTTATCACGGTCGCGCGCCCGGGGCAACGATTGGCCAAACTCCCGCGTCAGGACGCGTCTTGCCGCGCGGACAGGGCGCGAAGCTGGTCGGAGATCTCCGCCAGGCCGGCGTGGAGCTGGTGCAGCGTTGCCCGGCGCGAGGCCATGACGTACAGAATGGTGCATGCCGCCGCCGCCGCGATGAGGCCCGCCCAGACGTAGGCCGACGTCATCGCGAACCATTGGAAGTAGCCCAAAACGTAGGACACCGTTTCGTACGGCACGGGGCGACCGCCCTCCGTCTCGTACGCATCATGGATGATCTTCTCCACCACGGGGAAGAATTTTATGTACAACACAAGATAGAAGACAACGTGTCCCGCGGCGACGGCGGCCCAGAGCACGGCGGTGGCCCAGCCGAGAATCGTGCCGCGGCGCCGAGCTTTGCGCACGGTCGATTCGGCGATCTGCTTGGCGGAGTTTCGTTGGCCGACGGCGTTTGAGTCTTCGATCATGGCTCGGACCTTTCGATGATTTCGCGCAGCGCGCGTTTGGCGTAATGGAGGCGCGATCGCACGGTGCCCAGTTCACAGCCGGTGGCCGTGGCGATCTCCTCGTAGGTCATGTCTTCCATAAACCGCAAGACGAGCGCCTCGCGGTGCGGCGGCGCAAGCGCGTCCAGGCACCGGTTAAGGCGCTCAATCTCCTCGGGCGAGCACGCGGGCTCCCCGTGCGCGTCGTCAATCGCGTCCTCGGCCGCCAGTGGCTCGAAGCTCCACGCCTTCCGCCGGCGCAGGTGTAGCGCGGCCCTGCCCCGGGCGATGCGGTAGAGCCAACTCCTCAAACCACGGACGTTCCGCAGCCGCGGGATGCCGCGGTACACGTCCAGCCAAACGTCCTGGAGCACGTCGTCGGCCGCGTCGGCCAGGCCGAGCACCCGGGCGACGTAGCTCCGCAGCCGCTCGTGAAACGCGCCGACGAGTTCCTCGAACGCCCGGTCGTCGCCCGCCTGGCACCGCAACGCCAGCACCTGCTCGCGGATCCGGTTCGTCTCGTCGCCCATCCGACCGCCCACGGGACCTGCTCCACAAGTAGAGTTGCGCCGGAGGGCAAGAAGTTCATGCGCTGGCGAGGATTCCTTTCACTTCGGCGTGAAGCGGCTCGTTGGCGGCGACAAGGAAATGGCCGCGGTTGACGTCCAAGGGTTCGCCCCGGGGGCCGGTGGCCACGCCGCCGGCCTCGGCCACGAGCAAAACGCCGGCGGCCATGTCCCAGCTCCGCGCGGCGAACGACCAGGCGGCGTCGAAGCGGCCCGCCGCCACGTAGGCCAGGTTGAGCGCGGCCGAGCCGGTCCGCCGCAGGGCCTGAAACCGCGGCAATGCCGCCAGGAACGCCCGCAGGTCCTCCGTCTCCCCATTCACCCCAGGGGGAAACCCTATGGCGGCCAGCGCCTCGGCCGCGCGGGCGACCCCGCTGGTTCGGATGGGTCGTCCGTTGAGCCGCGCCCCCTGTCCGGCGGCGGCCGCGAACATTTCATCGGCAATCGGGTTGAAAACCGCCGCGGCGTGCAGGTGGCCTTGGGCTTCCAGGGCCACGGAAACGGAGAAGAACGGCACGCCGTGGGCGAAGTTCGTCGTGCCGTCCAAGGGATCGACGATCCAGCGAAAGCCATCGGCCGAAGCCCCGGCCACGTGGCCGCCGGCCTCCTCGCCGAGGAATCCGTGGTCGGGAAACACATCGAGCACAACCCGGCGGATGGCCTCTTGCGAGGCCAGATCGGCTTCGGTCACAAGATCGGCGGGCCCCTTCTCCCGCACGGAGACGCGGCCGAACATTTCGCGCAGGACGGCCGCCCCGGCCCGGCACGCCGCTTCGCAAATGGTTACGAATTCGCGTTTTACGTTCATCCCGATATCATACACTCGCCTTGCTGGTGTTGCCGAGGGAGGGTCCATGCAAATGTTAAATTAGGGAAACCTATCCACATATTCGGGGGCTATTTCAGAAAAATCTCTGGGAAAATTGGTTTTCGTCGCATCGAGACTCTGGACAACGGGGCAAGAGTTGGTATGATCGGGATTGAACTGGCGCATGAGGTCGATGAGTTAGCGAGGCCGCAAGCGACGTCATCAACGGCAGTGGTTATTCCTAATACTTTTTCATAATCAGGTTTCGCTGCTATTGGCCTCTTCTCTGTTCCGGCCCCGCCGTTTCGCCTTGGCTGCGAGCGGCGGGGTTTTTTTTTGGAAAGGAGTCGGCGTGAACGACGTCTTCATTACGGATAACTTCCTGCTCGACAACAACGCGGCCGTCGAATTGTATCATCAGTTCGCCCGCGATCTGCCCATCATCGACTACCATTGCCATCTCCCGCCCGAGCAAATCGCCGAGGACCATCGATTCGAAAACCTGACACGGATCTGGCTTTACGGCGACCATTACAAATGGCGGGCGATGCGCGCCGCGGGGGTCGAGGAGCGGTATTGCACGGGCGACGCCACGGATTGGGAGAAGTTCGAGCGTTGGGCCGCCACGGTGCCCCAGACGCTCCGCAATCCCCTCTATCATTGGACCCATCTCGAGCTGAAGCGGCCCTTCGGCATCAGCGACCGGCTGCTTGCCCCCGACACGGCGCGGGGTATCTGGGACCACTGCGCCGCCAAGCTGGCCGAGGACGGCTTCTCCGCCCGGGGAATCATGCGGCAAATGAACGTGGTGCTCGTTTGCACGACCGACGACCCCGCCGACACGCTCGAACACCACGCCGCGATCCGCGCCGACGCGTCGTTTCCCATCCGCGTGCTGCCCACCTTCCGCCCCGACAAGGCCATGGCCGTCGAACAGCCCAAGCCATTCAACGCTTGGGTGGACCGCCTGGCCGAGGTTTGCAACCTGGAGATCCTCGACTTCGCGTCGCTCCTGGAGGCGATTCGCCGTCGCCACGCCTTCTTCCACGAGATGGGCTGCCGGCTCTCGGACCACGGGATCGAGACCTTCTACGCGGACGACTACGTCGAGTCGGACGTTCATGCCATCTTCCGCCGCATCCGCCGGGGCAACGAGCTTCGTGCGGAGGAAATCGCCGCGTTCAAATCCGCCATGCTCTATGAATTCGCCCTCTTGGACCACGAGCGCGGCTGGACCCAACAGTTCCACTTCGGGGCGATTCGCAACAACAACACGCGGATGCTGGCCAAGCTCGGGCCCGACACGGGCTTCGACTCGATGGCCGATCCCGCCGTCGCCCGACCCATGTCGCGATTCTTCGACCGCCTGGACCGCGACAACCGGCTGACCAGGACGATCGTGTACAACCTCAACCCGGTACACAACGATCTGGTGGCCACGATGATCGGCAACTTCCAGGACGGCGGCACGCCGGGCAAAATGCAGTTCGGAAGCGGCTGGTGGTTCCTCGATCAGAAGGACGGCATCCAGCGGCAGATCGAGGCCCTCTCCAACCACGGGCTGTTGAGCCGGTTCGTCGGCATGTTGACCGACAGCCGCTCCTTCCTCTCCTACACCCGGCACGAGTACTTCCGCCGCATCCTGTGCAACCTGCTGGGCATGGAGATCGAGCGCGGCCTGATACCCCGCGACATGGCCCTGGTCGGCGCCATGGTCCAGGACATCTGCTACCGCAACGCCGCCGGCTATTTCGGGTTCGACTTGCCCGAGTCAAAATGATGACATCGTGGTCAGAATGACATCTGGCCCGGGCGGCGCGGTGGGCGATCGCGATGGAGCCCCTCGTCGATTTCGAGTCTCCAACTCCTTGCTGGAGAACACGTTACAACGTCCGCCGACGACGTGCTCGCGCCAGGGGCGCTTCGGCGCACCCTTTGCGTAGGGATCTGTCCATCCGCTTCCCTCTCCCGCCGCGCGGGAGAAGGGTCGCACGGTGAGGGGCGAGTCCCGGCGGTTCAACAACGCACAAGGGGGGAGCAGGCCATGGCCGTGTTCCACATCCAACGAAGTCCTGTCCTCGCAGGGACATGTCGATCCACGGTTCGCCTGGCGACGGTGGCCATGGTTGCCGGGCTGCTGGCCACCTGCGCCTGGGCCGCGCGGCCGTCCGATGCCAACGCGAAGTCCAACCGCGGCGCCGCGCCCGCGCGCGAGGCCGGCCCTCGCCCGGCGGCGGAACGATCGGCCCCCGCCGCGCCCCGGCGCGTCGAGGCTGCTGCCTCGCCGGCGCGTCGCTCCGGCCCTCCAGCGGCAAGCCGATCCGAATCGCGCTCCGTCTCCCGACCGCCGGCGGTCAGCCGATCGTCGTCCCGGCCCGCGTCCGGTCCGTCGGTGGGCCGTTCCGCGCCCTCGGCGTCGGGTCCTTCGACGCGGATCGGCGCGGAGCCGCGAGGGTTCGTCGGCCCGCGGCAGATGTCGTCCTCCAGCGGTCCGCCGCGGACGCTTCAGTCCGCCCCGCGGCCGTCGTCGAGTCCGGCAACCGCGCCGCGAGGCCCTGTCGGCACGACCGTCCGCGAGTCCGCGCCGCCGCGCGCGGTCTCGCCTTCGTCGCCGCGGATCGAGCGCCCGTCGACGCCGATCACCCGAAGCCCCATGACGCTTTCCGGCCCGAAGCCGATCACCCGCTCGCCCGCGCCCGCGCGGATCGAGTCGTCGCCGCGCTCTGGCGCGTCGGCCGAAGCGCCTCGGCCCGTGGGCCGCGTCGGGCGTTCGCCCAGCGAGACGTCGCCGCCCGCGACCACGTTTCAGCAGACGACGGGGCAATCGTCCGCGCCGGCGCGCCCATCGTTCGCGGAGATCCGCCAGCGAACGGGCTCCCCGCGTCCGCGGCTGGAGCTCCCGTCGCGCGAGACGACCGGCCCAGCCGGCGCGCAGCCGCCGGCGCGGATCGAACGGCCCAGCGGCGTCACCCCATCGCTGCCCCAGCGCCACGGGCCCGTCACCATTCCGACGACCGCGTCGGGTCCCGCATCGGGCGCGTTGCCGGCCGTCACGCGTTCGCCGCATCCGGCCGGGTCTCCGGGACCGGCCGCCGGCGCCGCTCGACCGAGCCTGGCGGACATCCGGCGCCGGATTGCCGAGACTCGTCCCGCCGCCCAAGGGCCAGCCCGCCATACTCCGTCCGGTCAACCCGGCCAGGGCGAGACGGTCCGTCGGGGTACCGCCTCGCACGTGGCCGGGCCCGGCGGTCCCTCCGCGCCGGCCGGTGACGGGCCCAAGCTCATCGACGGCCAGGGCAAGCCGCTGGTCCGCGGCGAGGTGCGGCCTGCCGAGCATCGCGGTCTGGTGGGTCCCAAACAGCTCGATGCCCGCGCGCCGGAAGGGCCGGCGCGTCGGCCGACGATGCTGGTCCGCTCCGAGCACGGCGGGCCCGGATCGCCCATCAACCGCGGTCCCGGCGGCCGCGGTCCCGGCGTGAAGGGTCCGCTCGGCGGCGATCACGGCCCGGGCGTCGGCAAGCATGGCCCCGGCGGTCCGAAGAACCCGATGCGGTTCGACGACCGCCATGTCCGGGGCGATTTCAACCATTTGACCAAGGGCCCCGTCGCTCGCGAGTTGCGACTGGACGATCAATACCGCCATCACAAGCACGGCGACGTCGCCCGGCGGATGGCCCTCTACGACGGCAAGCCCCGCGGTCCGCACGCGGCCATCCATCCGCGACCCGACCACGGCGGCCCGCCGCACCGCGCGCCCCACTACTGGCGCGGCTGGGTCAGTCCGCACTACACGAGTTCGTGTTTCCGCTTCTGGTACCATGGCCCGGGCTACTACGTTTCGCTCTACGCGGGGCCAACGCCTTACTACTGGTATCCCCGCTGGTCGCCTTGGGTGCGGTGGTCGTGGTATTTCGACTGCGGCCCGGATTGGGACCCGCGTCCGTTGTACTGCCGCCCGATCGTCTACGCCCCGTGCGCGGGCTGGGTCTATTGGGATGCGCCGGTCTGGAGCCCGTTGCCGGTGGTGGCCAGCGGCACGTGGGTGGACGTCGGTCGCGTGATCGTCGAGCCGAAGCGGTCCGACCTGCAACTGTTGGCCGTGCGGTTCGTCGATCCGGGCCATCCGGACGAGAAGCTCGGGCCGCGCTACCGTGTCTGGTTCCGCAACAACGGCGACGAGCCGATCCAACAGCCGTTCGACGTGCTGCTCCTGGCCGGCAATGACGAGCAACTCGCCGCCGAGCTGCCGCGGGCCGGCGTCCGCGTGGCCTCGATGGAGCCGGGCGAAACGCAGTCGGTCGACGTGCGGCTGCCGTTCGAGGTCGCGCGAATGGGCCGCGAAGCGCAGGGCGAGCCCATCCCGTTTTCCACGCTGCACGTGCTGATAGACGCCAATCGCGAGATCGACGAGATCTCCGAGGAGAACAACGGCACCCGCTTGGCCGCCGAGGTCGTGCTGCCGGTCGATCCCGCCGCGTTCGAGCTCGATCCCAAGCAGGCCGCGACGGGCGGCGAAGTGCTCCTGGCCGGCGAAGGTTTTGGGCCCGCGCCGGGCAAGGTGCTCCTGCACTTGGGCGGGATCGAGATGGAAGCCGAGATCCTCGGCTGGTACGACCTGGGCGTTCGCCTGGCGATGCCCCAGCTTCCCCTGGCCGGCCCGACCGACGCCGAACTGATCGTCGTCCGCGCCGACGGCGCCGCAGCCAACCCGCTTGCTATCACCCTCACCCCCGCCGAACGCCCCGAGCCGATTGCCCCCGGGCCAGTCCTGCCGGAATAACGTCTCGGCCCCCTGTGGCACGGCCGCCCTCGGCTGTGAAAACCGCCCTCGGTTGTGATTATTGCCCGCCACAGCCGAGGGCGGCCGTGCCACAGGGGGAATCCGTGGGAGGCGACTCCCGTCGCCGACCGTTTGCCCATTGGCTCGGATTCTCTGTCCCGAAGGGACTTCGTGGGTTAGCCCGGGGTTGCGGTGCCCACGCCGCTACCCTACTGGCTCATCCCACTTGAGTTGACGTGTTTTTTGATTCTGGGTATAGACACTCCTTTCTGAACATCTTCAGGAAGGAGAGTCAATATGGGCAAGGAAGCAAAGTATGTTGTGCGTTTGGAGTCGGAGGAATGGGAACGACTAACTGCGTTGGTATCCAAGGGCCGAGGAGCGGCTGCTGTCTTGCGACGAGCGAGGATTCTGTTGAAGGCCGACGTGGGCCAGCATGGACCAGGATGGACCGACGCGAAGATTGTCGAGGCATTGGACGTGAGCCAATCGACGGCATATCGCGTGCGGCAAACCTTTGTCGAGGAGGGACTTGAGGCCGCCTTGCATCGAAAAAGACCGACCGGACGGCAGTATCGCAAGTTGGACGGCCGCCAGGAAGCCCATTTGATCGCCGTGGCTTGCAGTGCTCCTCCTCGTGGGCGAAGCCGTTGGACGCTGAAACTCCTGGCGGACAAGCTGGTGGAACTGGAAATCGTGGAGAGCATCGGGACCGAAACCGTCCGACGAACACTTAAAAAAACGAGCTTAAGCCTTGGTTGAAAGAACAATGGGTGATCCCGCCCCAAGCCAACGCCGATTTTGTTTGTGCGATGGAAG
>JAFGDS010000054.1 GCA_016931995.1 Pirellulales bacterium | reverse complement strand
CATCGCAACCGCCGTGGTACGGGTGATCGCGACAGTATGATGGGGAAAATAGGAAAGCGCAATGGCAAGCGCGCTACTTCAGATTAGAAAGCGTATAATGGTTGGATTGGGACCCAACCGCGCCTTCCCCGCCGCTTTGGGGCGCGCCACTCTTGTCACCCGGCCATCCCGATCGCGGCGAAGGACCTCCTTGAGTTCACGAAGCCATCCATGACGCGCTGGCAGACGTTGTTTGTCGCGATGGGGCTGGCGATTGCCGCCGCGATGAACGTGCGCGCGTCCGGGGCGGTCCTCGTCCTGGCGAATCAGACGGACGATCTGGTCCAGTTCATCATCGCCCCAAAATTCGGCAACCCGCGGGGGTATCAGATCGTCGCCGGCGACGTGCTGCCGATCCCGGTCGAGGAGGAGGTGGGCATCCGGTTTGAGACGGGCAGGGACCCGGCCCACCACGTACTCGATCCAGGCGCCGTGTACTACTTCTTCCGGAAGGACCAATTGGATCTGGTTCGCCGAGGATTCCTTCCGGACGAGGCGCGCGGGGCCGCCGCCCTCCCGGCGTCCGTTGATCCCGCGCGGCGCGACGCGATCGGCGAGATTCCGGTGATGGTTCTGGTCGACGACGAGGAGCCAGCGGTCCAGCGCGTGTGGGAGGCGCGGCTCCGCCAACGTTTCGCCGAGGCCTCGGACATCTTCGAGCATCATTGCCGCATCCGGTTCAAGGTGGTCGCGGTCGGTACGTGGGACTCGGACGACGGCGTGATCGACCTGGAGTTGGGGCTGCGCGAGTTCGAGCGGAAAGTGCTTCGCCCGCCCGGCGCGCGGCTCGTGGTCGGATTCACCAGCCAATACGAGAAGCCCCAGGGCCGCACCCACCTGGGCGGCACCCGCGGGCCGCTGCATTCGCACATCTTGATCCGCGAGTGGTCGCAGCACATCAGCTACACCGAGCGGCTCGAGGTGCTCGCGCACGAGCTGGGACACATCCTCGGCGCGGTGCACAGTCCCGACCAGAACTCGGTCATGCGCCCCCTGGTCGGCGACCGGCGCTCCCGGGCGAAATCGTTCCGGATCGGGTTCGACCCGGTCAACACGCTCGTGCTGTACACGTTTGGCGAGCAGATTCGCCTCCACGGCGCCTGGCAGCTCTCGCGGTTTAGCCCCGAGGCCCGAACGCTTCTGGAGCACGTCTATGCCGAGGCGGCCAAGGAGATGCCGGAGGACGGGTCGGCCGAGAAGTACCTGACGTTGGTGCGCCGGGCGGAAGACGCCACGCTGGGCGATCAACAGCCGCTGGTCGTCGGCGCGCGGCGGGTCATCCGCGCCGTGGCCGATGCCGCCGGCCGCAATCACGCGCAGGCAGACCCGGCCGGCGCCGCGCCGCACGAGAGCGTTCGCCTCGAGGGCGACCGCCTCACCGAATTGTACGTCCGCGCGGCCGCCACCGCCGCCGATGAGTTGCCCGACGAGGTGGCCCCGCAGGCCTTCCTGCTCGGCCTGAGCGTCGCCTTGGACGACTCGGCCGCGTTGCGGGCCAACCCAACGCTGGGAAGGGTATTCCGTCGTCTTGAGACGCCGCAGGATCGGAAACAGCGCGTGGCCGTGCTGGGAACGCCCACCGTGCACGGGCGGCGCGATCTGGCGCAACACTTCTTCGTCTCCTCGGCAATCACCGTTCTGGCCGGCCAGTTCGCCGCGGAGTCTACGGCTGTACTCAAAGAAATGTCCGATGCCCGAGGCGGTGCGGGCTTTAGCTTCGCCGATCTGGCGGCCGACGTGGCCGGCGCGGCGTTCGCCACCCAGGTGGGCAAAAACAAGGTCGCCCTGGCCACGCTTGCCCGGGGCTTCGCCGTGGGCGACTTCGTGCCCCCGCCCGACGATTTGCCCGAAGGGCTGTCCGAAAAGGCGTTCAGCCAGACCTACGGCTCGCCGGTCGATCCGCGGTTCCGCGCCGAGCAGGATGCGCTGCGCCGCCGCGTGCTCGCTCTGCCCGGCTTCTCGCCCCGCACGGCGAAGAAGGACTGAGCCCGTCATGGGTCTGCCGGGTTTCGCGATCTTGATTTTGGACTTCACCCTTCGAGAGCGGGGGTCTGTCGGCGACCTGCCAGTCTGGCAGCCTAGCAAGGACGGGCGTGCGGCAGGATCGTGAACGCAAGATATTTATTTGTAACGACTTGCGACGAGTCACCGGTATCTTTGCGCCAGGCGGCATACGTTTTGCCACTTGAACAAAACGGATGGCCTGGCGGGACGCCGGAGGCGAATTGGGCAGGGCGTATACTTTAGCGAGGTGGTTGCACCGAAAGGGGGTGCCCCATGATGCTTGATCCCACACAATTCCTCCGAGCGCGACGGCGGCTCATCCAGGCCGAGGGCTACCTGGAGTTGGGCATGTCCCAGCACACCCTGGATCAGCTCGACGGGCTGGACGACTTCGGTCCCCTGGAGCCGCTGGCCCAGTTGCTCCGCGGCAAGGCCCTCTGGGCGCAACGGCGCTACGCCGCCGCCGCCGACTCGCTTCTTCTGGCGGCGCAGCGGATCGACTCGCCGCACAACCGGCCGGCGTGGCTTGCGCTGAGCCTGTACTACCGCGACATCGGCGCCGTCGATCGCGCCGTCGAGAGTCTCGCGCGCGCCCGCGGCGCCCGGGCGCCCGGCCGTCGGCGTTCCCAGCCGGGCGAACGACCCTCGCGCTAGGGTAGTGCGTCCGAATCGAGGGATCGTGTTGAAGGCCCGTTTTTTGCGTGCCACGGGCTTTGACAGTGCTCGGAAACACGGGCGATTCGGCACTGGCGGAGCCAGTGGCACACGCCGCGCCGGGAAACGTCATCCGGCATGTCCAGCGGCGCATCCCTTGGCCGGTTATCGCGACACGGCGCCGTGGACCACGCGCCCGCCGAGCACGGTCGCCTGGACGTCAAACCGAGGCGGTCCGCCCGTTGGCCCGGGCTCGATCAGGTGGAACAGCACCAGGTCGGCCGCGTCGCCGGCGGCGAGCCCTCCGGGCGCGAGGCCGATCCATCGCGAGGGGCGCGTGCTTGCCATGTGGATGGCCTCCGCCAGGCTCGCGCCGGCCATGTGGACGACGTTGGCCGCGCACTGGCCCAGCGGGACGGAGGCGCCGGCGAGCACTTCGGTTTGACCGGCGACGACGAACTTGCCGTTGGGCAGAATCTCGAGGCGGCACAGCTCGCCCTCGTGGACACCCGGCGCGAGCCCCGCCATGCCCGACAGGTCGCTGATCAACACGCACCGGTCGACCGTTTTCGCCCGGACGAACGTCTTCAGCACGTCCGCCGGTAGATGGTGGCCGTCGGCGATCAGGCTGGCAACGAGCCGATCCTCGGCCAATTGGGCCCAAAGGTAGCCGCCGTGCCGGGGGATCAGGGCATGGGCGCCGTTGCCAAGGTGCGTGCTCATCGTCGCGCCGGCGTCGACGGCGGCGCGGATCCGCGCGGGTTGTGCCGCCGTGTGGCCAATAGCCACGAGCACGCCGGTTTGAACCACCGCGGCGATGAACTCCGGCGCGCCGTCATACTCGGGCGAAAGGGTGAGGATTCGGATCCCGCCCCGCGCGGCGTCCTGCAAGCGGTGGAACTCGTCGAGAGAGGGCGGACGAACGAACGGGCGGGGATGGGCGCCCCGCGGGCCGTCCTCCGGCGACAGGAACGGTCCCTCGACGTGGATGCCGGCCAGCCGCGCGGCCGCGTCGCGCGATTCCGCCGCGGCCCGCGCGATGGTCCGCACGGCATGCTCCATGACCTCGGGGCGGTGCGTGGTGACGGTGGCGGCCGCGCGCGTGACGCCGAAGGCGTCCATCCGCCGGAGGATTCGCTCAACGTCGTCGGGCGCGATCCGTCCGGAACTGAATTCCTGGCCTCCGTATCCATTCACCTGGAGATCGACCAGACCCGGCGCTATCCAGGGCCAGAGGGCCGCCACGGCGGGCTCGACGTCGACGGCCTCGATCCGGTCGATCCGTCCGTGGTCGATGTGGACGGAAACCGGCGCGGCGTTGTCGAATCGGCGGGCGTGGAATTGCATGGATATTCGTTTTTGGGCGTGTCCAGGGCGCGAGAGGCTGGTTGCGGCAAGGTTGTCGCGCCCCCGGCGCCGCCGAGGGAGTCGGATGGTCAAAAACCGTCACTCGCCTCGCGGACCAGGCCAATCAGGTCGGCCGGCGTGAACGGTTTTGCCAGAAATCGCATGGCCGGGAGTCGCTCGACCCGGGCTTCCAACTCCGTCGAGGGATAGCCCGTGATGAGGATGGTTTGAAGAAGCGGGTATTTCTGCCTTAGGGCCTCGGCAATCCACAGCCCGTCCTCCGTGCCGTTGAGCATCCAGTCGACGATGAGCACCTCGGGGTCGAACCGGCTGCCCACCTCGAGAGCCTCGGAGGCGTCGGTGGCCGTGGCGACCTCGAAACCTTCTTTCGAGAGGATGATGCTCAACAGCCGGGGATAGTCCGGTTCATCATCGACGACCAGCACCCTGACCATAATCGCCCCTTGTTGTGAAAAGACCCTCCGCAACAATCCAGTCTCACTGTACCGTGTACCTCCCAACCAGACAATCGCCCACCCAGGAAGGGACCGCGACGGAATCCCCCTATTGGGGCGAATGGCGGCTCGTCGCGCATCTTCCACCCGTTCCGCGCCGACGTCGTCATTCCATGGCGGGGCGGCCGGGGTGGGCGAGGCGCGTCCATCCTCCCGAGCAGCGCGCGTCGCGCCGAGCGAAGATGAGGACGCCGTCAGGGAACGAAGTTGACGTCCGCGTCGATGCCTTCGGCGAACCGGGCAAGGAGGTCGGCGGCGCGGTCGATGTCGTCCAGCGAGATGACCTCGACGGGGCTATGCATGTAGCGGTTGGGAATGCTCACCAACCCGGTGGCCACGCCCGCCCGGTTGATCTGCATGGCGTTGGCGTCCGTGCCCGGCGGGCGGCCGGCCGCGGCCAGTTGATAGCCGATGCTCGCCGTGTCGGCCGTTTCGATGAGCCGCTGGACGACCATGGGATTGAAGTTGGGGCCGCGATAAACGACGGGGCCCTTGCCCAGGCTCACGTCGCCTTCTTCCTTTTTTTCGATCGTGGGGCAATCCGTGGCGAACGTGACGTCGACGGCGACGCCCACGTGGGGATCGATGCCGAACGCGCTGGTGCGCGCGCCGCGCAGTCCGACTTCTTCCTGCACGGTGGACACGGCGTACAGCGCGCAGCGGAGCTTGTCCTTGTTGGCGCGGCGCAGGGCCTCGAACACGACCCAAGCGCCGCACTTGTCGTCCATGCCCGGCGAGGCGGCCCGGTTGTTGGCCATCTCGCGGTATTCGAGTTCGACCGTGACCGGATCGCCGATGCGGACCATCTTTTGCGCTTCGGTCTTGTCCGCGGCGCCGATGTCCAACCACATGTCCTTCAGCTTCGGGGCCTTGGTCTTCTCTTCGTCGGTGAGCAAATGGATGGGTTTTCGGGCAATCACGCCGAAGACGGGGCCCGACGCCGTCCAAACGTTCATCCGCTGGCCCACCAGCACGATCGGATCCCAGCCGCCGATCTGCTGGAGGTAGACGTATCCGTTGTCGTCCACGTGCTGCACGATCAGGCCAATCTGGTCGCAGTGCCCCGCCAGCATCACCCGAACCGGCGCGCCGGGATTCCTCACGGCAATCACGTTTCCGTGCACGTCGGTGGACACCTCGTCGGCGAACGCGCTGGCGTAGTCGCGAAGAATCGCCTGCAAAGGCGACTCGTATCCGGAAGGGCTAGGCGTGGTCAAAACCCGTTTGAGCAACTCGTGCGCGGCGCGGTCCATCGTGGCTCCTTGACAAGTAAACACCGGGAATAACGCGGACCACGCGCCGCCGGACGCGTGGTCCGCAAGGTCTCGTTCTTCCATGGCGATCCCCGAGGGGACCGCCTCGTCGCGCGGCGACCTTCTCGCCGGGCGCGACGAATCAGGCGTTGGGCTGCGGTTGCGGCTGCGGGATCACCGGGCGAAACGCGCCGGGAAGAACCCGCTTCTGCACGTCCGTCTCCAACACGCCAAACGCGGTCTCCTGACGCTGGATCGTAAGCTGCAACGCGTGCAGCATCCGCTTCGCCGTGAAGAAATTCACGATCAAACGCTGGTTGATCGGAATCGGCTCCGTCGGCACGCCAAACGGCTGCGGGTTCAGCCCAAAGTCGAGGATCATCTCCTCGGGCGTCCCCGTCACGCGGCAGAAATTCGCGTAGGCGACGTGCGCCTTCGTCTCATCCACCCGCAGTTGCGGCCGCCGCTGGGCCGCCTCCGTGGGGGGCGCGCTGTCCACGGGGGTCGGGGGAGTGTCGTTCGTCGGGTTGTTGGGTTCGGTCACGGGGTGCTCCTCTTTTTCGGCAAAATATTCCCTTGCCACGACACGTGAACAACCGTGTCGTGGATTCTATCAAACGTAGCTTACAAGGGAGGGGGTCCGAAGAGCGCGGCTCCACGGAATCCCAGGCGCTCATCGCCCGATCCCCTCTTTCGGAGGGATTGTCGCTGCCGGCTTGGCGGCGGGACCGTCCGACGGCACAATGCGTACATGGACGCCAACGCGCCGGAACCGCCAAAAACGTATGAAGTCCGCCGCGTGGCCGGCTCGGCCGTCGGGCCCGAGGGACGGTTGGGCGAGGCCGCCTGGGATCGGGCCGAGCCGCTGGTCGATTTCCACTTCCCCTGGACCGCCGGGCCGAGTCCCGCCACCGAGTTCCGCGCCCTGTGCGACGACCGGCGGCTGTTCTTCCGGTTCGTCGCGATGGACGACGATCTGGTGCTGGTGGACGACTTCCGAGACAAGATGGACGTCGTCCACGAGGACCGCGTCGAGGTGTTCCTCGCGTGCGACCCGCGACTCCGTCGTTACTTCGCCCTGGAGATCGATCCTCTCGGCCGCACGCTCGATTACGAGGCGGCGTTTCACCGCCAGTTCGATCGCGCGTGGACGTGTCCCGGGCTGGCCGTGGCGGCCGCGGTCTTGCCCGAAGGCTACCGCGTCGATGCCTCCATCCCCTTGGCCGTTTTGGAGGAACTGCGCCTCGGGCGACTCGATTCGCCGGACGGGATTCTCGCGGGCCTCTTTCGCGCCGAGTTTCGCCACGGCGCGAACGGCGAGACGGTCGAGGATTGGATGAGCTGGGTGAACCCCGCCACCGATCGGCCCGACTTCCACGTGCCCTCCGCCTTCGGTCGATTGCGGCGGGCGCCGTGACGCGCGTCGATCTCGCGTCGCCTCCCGTCGCGGGGAGATCGCATCGGGGCTTGGCTTCGCGTGTCACTGGCTCCGCCAGTGCTGCAAGATACCGCAACGTACACGCTGGCGGAGCCCGTGGCACACTTTGCGTCCGTCCGGTCACTCGATGCTGGTCAGGACGAACGTGGGATAGGCCCGGTTGCCGTGTTCGCCGTGGTCGAGTCCATCGAGTTCTTCCTCGGCGGAGACGCGGATGCCCACGGTGGCCCGCAGGGCAAGCCAGGCCAAGGTCGCGGCGATCGCCACGTAGGCGGCGCAGGCCAGCGCGCCGACGATCTGCGTGACGAGCTGGTCGGTTCCGCCGCCGTAAAACAACCCTGCCTCGGCCGCCGCGTTTCCGCTACGGCCGATGCGATCGGGCGTGGCGAAGAGGCCGACGCAGATCGTGCCGAACACGCCGTTGAGCAAATGGACGGAGAGGGCCCCGACGGGATCGTCGCACCGCACGCGGTCGAAAAACAGCACGCCCGAGACCACGATGACGCCGGCGAGCACGCCGATCAAGAGCGACGCGCCGACGTTGACGAAGGCGCACGGGGCGGTGATCGCCACGAGTCCGGCGAGGCACCCGTTGAGGGTCATGCCGAGGTCCGGTTTGCCCAACAGGACCCAGGCCAGGGCCGTGGCCGCCAGCGCGCCGCCGGCCGCCGCCGTGTTCGTGGTGACCAGGATCTCGGAGATGGCCGACGGATCGGCCGCCATGGTGCTGCCCGGATTGAATCCAAACCAGCCAAACCAGAGCACGAACGTCCCTATCGCGGCGAGGCTCAGGTTGTGGCCAGGGATGGCGTTGACCCGGCCGCCGACGGCGTACTTGCCGATCCGCGGGCCGAGGATGACCACCCCCGCCAGCGCCGCCCAGCCGCCGACGGAATGCACCTGGGTGGATCCGGCGAAATCGAGGAAGCCGCGGGTTTGGAGCCATCCGCCGCCCCAGATCCAATGGCCAACCACGGGGTAGACGGCCACGGCCATGACGAGACTGAAGAGGATGAACGACAGGTATTTGATGCGTTCGGCCACCGCGCCGGAGACGATCGTGGCGGCCGTGCCCGCGAATACGAGCTGGAAGAAGAACTTCGCCCAGAGCGGCACTCCCGTCCAGTTGAGCGCGGCGTAGTCGCCCCGGTAGGCGTCGAGGACGGCCGGGCTGTTGTCGGCGCCGGCCACCATGAAGAGGCCCCGCTCGCCCACGAAGGGGCCGCCGTCGCCGAACATCAGCCCCCACCCGATCAGCCAGAACCCGATCGCCGTTACCGCGAACACCACGAAGTTCTTCGACAGGATGTTCACGCAGTTCTTCGCCTGGCAGAAGCCGGACTCGACGCACGCGAAGCCGAGGTTCATGAAGAAGACAAGCATCGCGGTCACGAGAACCCAGATCGTGTCGATCATGACCTTCATGTCGCCGAGCGTCAGCGCGGGCGCGGCGGTGGAAACGTCCTGCGTCGCCGCGGTCGTGGTCGCGTCCGGCGCATCCGCGACAGCGACACGGCCCAATAGCGCGATCGCGCCGACCAACAAGACGCACCTTACGAGCCATCGCCTGTTCATCATCCGGATCACCGTCTTGAAAGGACTTAGTCGGGTTAACAATCGTGTACGCGGAGGGCACGGAGAACGACCCATGAAAAGGCGGACGCCGCGTTCCATTTCGGTCACCCAGTAGTTCTCTCCATGTTCTCCGTGTCTCCGTGGTAGTCCCCTTTTGAAGCACCGTATTCTTCAGAGTGGGGCGAGGCGTCACGTGAGAGGCGCATCTACACCGCATCGTCGCCGCGCTGGCCAGTGCGGATGCGGATGACTTCGGTCAACTCCGAGACAAAGACTTTGCCGTCGCCCACTTGGCCGGTGCGGGCCGTCCGGACGATCTCCGCCACCACGGCGTCGAGTTCGTCGTCCGACACGACCACTTCGAGCTTGATCTTGGGCACGAAATTGACGGCGTATTCCGATCCCCGAAATATCTCCGTGTGCCCTTTCTGGCGGCCGAATCCCCGCACTTCCGTGAGCGTCATGCCCTTCACGCCAACCGTCGTCAGGGCCTCCCGCACCGTGTCGATCGTGACGTGGCGAATCAAGGCTTCGATCTTCTTCATGGAGCCAGTTCCCGAGGGATGCTGTAGGAGGCGACTCCCGTCGCCGATACGTCATCGCGCGATCGGCGACGGGAGTCGCCTCCCACAAATGACCCACGCGATTCGACGATAACGAGCACGCCACCGCAATCGCCGTGCCAACAACGCGGACGGGCCGTGACTGCGGACGCGCTGGGCACGCGTGGCGCGTCGATGCGTCGCGTGGGCATCCCGAAGCGGCGCAAGGGATTCCCGCCGATAGGCGGCCTCCCCAAGGCACCTGGCCGACGACGGGTTTGCTGAAGACGATACGCGCGACGGACCGCCCGAAATGCGCGCAAACAAGGCAAATGTTGCCTACGAATTCAGCGTTCCGCCTCGTCAAAGAGCCGGTCGAAACGCCGACGGTTCTCGGCGGTCCACCGGGCATGGTCCGCCAGGAGGGGTTCGGTGTCGGCGTAGCCGAGCAGGTGGGCAAGTTTGGCCGCGTCGGTGGGATCGTCGGGCAGGCTGCTCCGCGCGGTCAAACCGATCAGGCTTAGCCGGCTTTCCACCGTGCGAAGAAACCGGTAGCAGTCCGCGAGGAACTGGGAGTCGTCGGCGCCCAGATGGCCCGCCTCGCGCAAGGCGGCCAGGGCATCCAGCGTGTTCGGCTGCCGCAGCGACGCGTCGCGGCGGCCAAATCGCAATTGGAGCATCTGCACGAGGAACTCGATGTCCACCAGCCCTCCGGCGGCGCGTTTGAGGTCGCCGGCGGGCGCCTCCTTCTCCTGTCGTTGGCGCATCCGGCGGATGGACTGCGCGTCGGCGCGTTGCCAACGGTGGTTGAACGCCGCCCGGGCGGCGACGTGCGTGGCGCGGCGCGCCGCCCGGGGCGAACCGAAGACCACGCGGGCCTTGCACAAGGCCTGGCGTTCCCATAGTTGGCCGTCGCCCTCGGCGAAGTAGCGGGCCAGCTCGTCCAGCGAGACGGCCAGCGCGCCGCTCTTGCCGGTGGGGCGCAGCCGCGCGTCGATCTCGTAGAGCCGTCCCAGCGGACCCAGACGGCTGGTGGCCTGGATAATCCGTTGGGCCAGCTCGCTGAAGAAGTGTTGATGGGTTGTCGCGTGGTCGCGTCCGAAGTGGGCCGCCTGGACCGTGCGGCCTTCCGCTTCGTAGAGGAAGACCAGGTCGAGGTCGCTGTGGTAGTTCATCTCGCGGCCGCCCAGCTTGCCCATGCCGAGGATGACCCAGTCGCACGGCCGCCCGCCGCGGCGCTTACCGTCGGACGCCGCGCGCGTGAGCGTGGGCCGGCCGTACTTGGCCACGAGCCGGTCGAACTGGGCCGCGGCGATCTGGTCGAGGCAGACCTCGGCGATGGCCGACAGGGCCTCCGTGGTGGCCCGAACGTCTTCCTTGCCCAGCACGTCGCGCACGCCGACGCGAAGCTGCTGGTCGTTCTTGAAGCTGTGTAGGATCGGATCGATGTCCTCGGCCGCCCAGCACAAGTCGGCCAGCGCGCGGCGGAGCGAGTCGGCCGAGGGCAGCCGGTCCAACACGAGACTGTCCATCAGGCCGTCGATCATGCCGGGGTTGCTGGTGAGAATGCCGCAAAGGTGGGGGCTATACGCGCACAGGTCGACGCACAGCGCGAGCGACGGCGGGCTGAGGCTGAAGAGCTCCCACAACACGCCCTTGCTCCCGAGCGACTGGCTGACCTGATCCAAATTCACCAGCGTCGAATCGGGGTCGGGCGTCTGGGCAATCGCGGCCAGAAGCTGCGGCGCGATCGCCGCCAGGAAGTGCCGGCAACGCCGCGTCGAAAGAAAGCGGATCCGCTCCTCGGCCAGCGCCGACAGGTTGCGGTACGCCTGCTTCACGTCGCGAAAGGGGTATTTGCCCAGCACTTCGACGATCCGCTCGTCGGGCGGGCGCGGGTCGAGCACGAGATCCACTTCCGCCTCGGTCCGATCGTCGTCGGGGAAAGCGTCGTGCAGCAGGTGATCGAGTATCCGCCGATTGAGCGCCGTCCGCTGGCGGTAGTCCGCCTCGAAAGCCTCCAGGGCCGAGCGACCCGGCCCCTCCGGATAGCCCATCCGCAAAGCCAGCTTGCGCAGCTCGTCGGGCGACTCGGGCAAAAGGTGCGTCTGCAAGTCGAAGAGAATCTGCAGACGGTGCTCGATGTTGCGGAGAAACGTGTAATTATCTTCCAGGAAGGTCCGCTCTTGATTGTTCAGGCAACCGACGTGTTCGAGCCGCGCGATGGCCTCGAGCGTGTTGCCGGTTTGGACGGCGGGCTCGCCGGCCCCGTTGAGCAACTGCAGAAACTGGATCACGAACTCGACGTCGCGGATGCCGCCGTGGCCGGTCTTCACGTCGCGGGCGTCCACGCCGTCGCGGTGGGCCCGGCGCTCGATGCGGCGCTTGAGCGTCTGGATGCCGCTGATGTCGGCGCGGGTGAGATAACGGCGGAAGATCCACGGCTTGAGCCGATCGAGGAAGGCGGAACCGGCCGCCAGGTTGCCGGCCACCGGCCTCGCCTTGATCAGCGCCTGCCGCTCCCAGGTCCGCCCGCGGTTCTCGTAGTACGCCAGCGCCGAGGCGACGCTGGCCACCATGGGCCCCCGCTCGCCCTCCGGACGCAATCGCAGATCCACGCGGTAGGCGGCGCCCATGTCCGTCTGCTCGGTCAACAACCGGGTGCACTCTCGCGCCACGAGACCGAAGAACTCGCCGTTGGTCACCGCCCGCCGGCCGTCGGTCCGCCCGTCCTCGTCGTGGAGGAAGATGAGATCCACGTCGCTGGAGTAGTTCAGCTCGACGCCGCCAAGCTTGCCCATCGCCAGAACGATCATGCTTGCCGGCTCGCCGTTTTCTTTTTTTGGCTGGCCGCGGGCGGCCTCGACTTTGCGCGTGGCGGCCCGCAGGGCGGCTTCGATCACGGCATCGGCCACGAACGAAATCTGCCTCGTGACCGTGTCTAGCCCTTGTGCCCGGACGATGTCGCCGTAGGCGATCCGCAGGGTCTCGCGCTGCTTGAAACGGCGCAGCGCCGCCAGCACGGCGTGCTCGTGCTCGACGGCCTCGACCTCGGCGACGAGTTCGTCCACCAGCGCCTGCCGGGCGACCGGCCGGCCCTCGGTCAGCCGCAGGACGTCGAGACTCGCGCCGTCGAGGATCAAGAGATCGCTCAGGTGCTGGCTGTTGGAGAAGATGGCCAGAAGCGCGGCAAGCGATTCCGGATCGCGTTCGAAGAGCGTGCCGGCCGAGAGGGGATTGCGCGCGGCGGCGACAAACCGCGAGAGGTTATTCAGGGCCATGTCGGGGTCGGGACATCGGCCGAGATACTGCTCCAACAGATCGCACACGACGGCCAACAGATCGAGCGAGAGCCCGGCCTTGGCCATGGCGACGAGATTGGCGTGCGCCCGCGGCGCGTCCGACACGCCCAATCCTCGCAGCCAACCGGCCGCGGCCGTCGCGTTCTCGAGGGCGTGCCGGAGGGTCGGGATGTCCATTATGTCCCGTTGCCCCAGCGTTCAATCAGATTGTTCTTCACGCCCAGCCGGTCGCAGATCTTCGACACGACAAAATCGACCAGATCGCGTATGGACTTGGGAGCGTGGTAGAAACCCGGCGAGGCCGGTAGGATCGTCGCGCCGGCGCGGGCGGCGCGAAACATGTTCTCCAGGTGCGTGCCGTTGAGCGGCGTCTCGCGGGGCACCAGCACCAACGGCCGGCCTTCCTTGAGATGGACCTCGGCCGCGCGGTGGATCAGGTTCGAGTTCACCCCGCCGGCGATGGCTCCCAGCGTCGAGCCCGAGCACGGGCAAACGATCATGCCGTCGGTCTGGTAGGTGCCGCTGGCCAACGGGGCCATGCGATCGCGGCAGTCGCGGTAGTACACGCGGCCCGGCTCGCCCGAGGCGACCGACAACACGCTGCTTTGCTCGCTGGCGATGCCCCACATGGCGCGGAGCCGCTTGAGCCGCTCGTCCTCGCGGGTGCTCGCCGGGTCGATCTTCAACGAGGCGGGATCGAAGTGGTCCAGGTCAACCGTGAGGTCCAACTCCTGCTTTAGCACCGCCACGGCGGCGGGACTGATGGTGAGCTGCACGTCGCAACCGGTGGACAGGAGAACCTCGACCAGCCGGACGCCGTAGACGACGCCGCTGGCGCCGGTCAGAGCGACGACCAGGTTTCGCTTCATTTCACACCAACGTAGAGGTTGGCCACGCCGAGCGTGAACCGGCGGCACTCCACCCGCCCCAGCCCGGCGCTTTGCATCATCTCGGCCAGAGCCTCATCTTGGGGGAACTCGCCCACACTGGCCGGCAAATAATTGTAGGCCGCCAGGGCGTTGTTCGCCAGAGCCTGCCCCACTCTGGGGAGGACGTGCCGGAAGTACGCCCGATAGAGTGGACCAAATATCCTCCCCCGGGGCATGGCAAACTCGAGCACGGCCACGCGCCCGCCCGGCTGGCACACCCGAACCATCTCGGCGAGTCCCGCGCGGGTGTCGCTGACGTTGCGCAGCCCAAAGGCCACCGTCACGATCTGGAATCGGTCGTCCGCAAAGGGCAGCCGCAGGGCATCGGCCTCGACGAGCCGGACTCGCTCGGTCGCCCCGGCCGTTTGGACTTTTCGCCGGCCCAGGGCGAGCATGGGCCGGCAGAAGTCCGCGCCCACCACGTCCACGTGCCCCGCCCCGGCCCGCCAATACGCCAGCGCAAGATCGCCCGTCCCGGTGCACACGTCGAGCACGGGCGCGGGCCCGCACGGCGGCACAAGCCGCGTGGCGCGCCAGCGCCACCGTTGGTCGATGCCCAGCGAAAGCAACCGGTTGAGCAAATCGTAGCGCGGGGCGATCTGGCCGAACATCCGGCGGACGCGGCCGGCCGATTTGTCCACGCCCTGGCTCGGGACGGATTGCGTCATTGCGGGGACCAGTTGCGCGAGCGGGACCCCCGCGACTTCCGCCGGAGCACCTTCTTGCCGGTGATGTCGGTCGGCAAACTGGTGACATATCCGGCAAAGCCGCCGGCGACGTCCTTCACCTCGACGAGCCAGGCGTCGGGCAGCTTGCCGGTGACCAAGCCGGCCCAGCTTCCATCCTCCTGGGGCACCATGAACTCGGGATACCAGACCAGGTCGCGCCAGTAGGGCTCGTCGTCGTTGTAGACGTACCAGACCTT
>JAFGDS010000053.1 GCA_016931995.1 Pirellulales bacterium | reverse complement strand
TGGAGGGAGGAGACGTTCGACGCCGTGTCGAACGAATCGTCGAGCTTCGAGGGCTCGGACGAGACCTACGACTGGATCCGCTACTCGGGCAGCCTCCGCGCCGAGCGGCATGTGAAGAACACGACCGACACCAAGCAAACCGGCGTCCTGCCCCGCCGCGAAACCACCGCGTCGCACAGCGAGCACAAGACGGTGGTCAACGCCGAGCGCGAGACGTACATTTCGAATAATAGTCCGGTCTCGACTGGTTTCTCGACGGATTTGAAGAAGTCCCACAAGGAGTTCTCGGGCTCGTCCGACACGTCGAGCCCGGAATTGACCCCCCGGAATTGACCCGGAATTGATCGGAATTGCGGAATTGGTCCCGGAATTGGAATTTCAATACTGCCCCGGAATTGGCCCGGAATTGGCCCCCCGGAATTGGCCCGGAATTGGAATTCGGGCCATGCCGTCACGCTATCTGGCACTTTGTCGGGCAAAGGTGGATTGAACAAGTTCGGCCTGGGCACACTGACCCTTGGCGGCGTGAACACCTACACGGGCGACACAACGATTAGTGTCGGATCGTTGGCCCTGGCCAGCTCCGGGTCGTTGCTGTTGGACATCAACGGCAGCGGCGTCTCGACTTCGATTCTTGGCGCCGGCGCGATAGACCTCGGTGGAAGGCTTGTGTTTGACGTTACTGACGTGTCGGCCCCGGGTGCCTGGAACGTGCTTGCCGTCAACACGCTGACCGAAACCTATGGCGGCGATTTCGGCGTGACGTTCGCCGTGGGCCCGAACTCCTTTGCGGCAACTAGAACCTCGCCCGGTGTATGGACGTGCGACATTGCCTCGATGGGACGCGCCGTTTTCACCGAATCAACCGGCGTGCTTTCGTTCGTGCCGGAACCTGGAACGCTGTCCCTGTTTGTTGCGGGACTATTGAGTCTGTTGGCCTACTGCTGGCGGCAGAAGCGGGCGGCGTAAGGTGTCAACACTGCGGTGCGGCGGCCCAGGATTGACGGATTCCTGGTGGGGGCGGGATAATGTTCCACCGCACCTGCCGTTGGGCGGCGTGTTTTCCAGCTAGAACGGATCGTCCTTGGGCAGGGTCACGCCGTCGTAGCCCGCATGCTCCGGCCGGACTACCCCAACGCACGACCGCTTTGCCAATTCCCACCGGAGTGCTATCATGCCGGCCATGTTGTCCCAAGCCATGGCCGCATGGAGTTTTCCGAGGATGGAGCCTTCGCTTGAGCTTCCCTTGGGCGTTTTGCCGCCGGGTGACGAGCCGCTGGACGCGCGGCGATTGGCCCGATGGACCTGGACGCTGGTGCTGCTGGGGTTGGCCGCCCGGGTGGTACGCTACCTCTTGGTCTTTCCCCTCTGGGATGACGAGGCCTTCCTGAACGTCAACCTGCTGGATCGCGGCTACGCGGGGCTGCTCGAGCCCTTGGCCCACCATCAGGTGGCCCCGGTTCTCTTCCTGTGGACGCAACTGAGCGTCGTCAAGCTCCTGGGATTCACGGAGCAGACGCTCCGGCTAATCCCCTTTCTTTGTAGCGTGGGCGGGCTGTTGCTCTTCTGGCACGTGGCCACGCTGGCGCTGCGGGGGACGGCGCGGCTGTTGGCGGTGGGGATATTTGCCGTGGGCTATCCGCTGGTGCGCTACTCGTGCGAGGCGAAGCCCTATGGGTGCGACATGTTCGTGTCGCTCGTCCTCTTCGCGCTGGCCATCCACTGGTGGCGGAACCGCCGGCGGGCGTGGCTGGTGGCCTTGACGGCTGTCGTGCCCGTCGCACTCTTGTTTTCGTATCCCGCGGTTTTCACCGCGGGGGGAATCAGCCTGGCGGTGGCGTTGGTGTTGTGGCGGGAGGGCAAAGGGGAGAGTCTCATTTTCGCTAACGCGAAAATCGGGACAGTCCCCGGGTGGTCGGATTGGGCGTGGTGGGCGGCGTATTGCGCGGCGATGGTGGGCGGGTTCGCTCTGGTGTACTTCCTTTCGACCGGACCGCAAAGCGCCGCCGAGCTGGCCTGGATGCGCGACTATTGGAAGGAGATCTTTCCGCCACTGGGCAATCCGTGGGGGATGGTCAAGTGGCTGGTCGTGATCCACACGGGTGAACTGCTGCAATACCCGGTGGGCGGGTCCCGTGGCGCAAGCACGCTAACAACTATCGCCTGCGCGGTGGCCCTGGTCTTCCTCTGTCGTCGCCGGCAATACGCCGTGGTGGCCTTCTGCGTCGCGCCAGCGCTTCCCAACATGATCGCGGCGCTAATGTGGCGCTATCCCTACGGGGGCAGCGTGCGGTTCGTGCTTTATCTGGCGCCGATGGTCTGCCTGTTGGCCGGGCTGGGGGCGGCGGTCGCGCTGGTGCGTCGCGACGCGTCGGGCAAGGTCCGCAGCCGGCCGGCCGTCGTGACACTTTCCGCCCTTCTGGCGATTGTGGCTGCGGGCTCGATCCTGCGCGACTTCCTTCATCCGTACCGGACGGCGTACGTCCGCGGCGAGCGCGACTTCGCCCGGTGGTTCTGGCCCGTCGCGGAAGACGACGCCGAGGTGGTCTTTTGGGATCTGGACGTGCCGGAGGGCGCCGATTCGCCGGTGTGTTCCGCCGCCGGCGCGGCGCTCTACCGGTGCAACCGTCAGATCTACTCGCCGCGGCTGGCCCGGGGCGAGAGTGCGCAATGGGACCGCCTCAGTGCGGCGCGGCCGCTCGCGTGCGTACGTTGGACCACGTCCACGACGCCCGGCGACGACGCGGCCTTCGCGCGGTGGCTCGACGCGATGCAAGCCCGCTACAAGCTCATCGCTCACAACCGCTACCGGATTCCGATGCGCCACAAGAACCCGAAGCTCGACTTCGTCAACACGGTGGACGCGTACGAATTCGCGCCGAAGGCGGCCGGGGCGTCAGGCGAGGCAGTCCCACTCGATGCCGACGCGCCGTAGCGCGTAGCCGGTCTCGCGGAGGAAGTCGCCATAGACCACCATCCAGTGGAAGCCCGGCATCCGCTCGGCCACCACCCGGGTGTCCACGTCGAACTTGACGTCGATCTGCGAGCGGCAGATCGGCAGCATCGGGTGATCGGCAATCTCGCCCGTGAAGCCCAGCCAGCGCTTCGCGTCGAAGTCGGGCGCGACCGTTGTCACCTTCTGCCCGATCCGCATGTCCACCTTCGGCGCCGCGCCGTAGTCCGACTCGAAATGGGTCATAATCCGGGCCGGTTCGATGGTCTTGCCGTCCATCTTGCGCGGGCCGGTGCAGTGGGCCAGGGTGATGACGCCGTCGTGCGGGTAGGTTGGGTCGTTGAGGAACGTTGGCGTGCCGGCGATGTTGCCCAGCAGCAACCCGGACGGGATCACCACGAAGTCCGACTCGCAAAACGCGAGGAAACCGTCGTCGTTGAGCGTGCTCAGCGGGAGGCAGGCGGTCGTCTTGGACATGGGCATGATCGTGCTCATGCAGTCGTTGATCGTCATTGCCCGGCAGTCGGCCTTCCTCAAAAGGTTGCGGAACACCTGCTCCAGCACGAAGGCGTTTTCGACGAATTCCGTGGTGGTTTCGAGCTTGGTTTCGGGGATCTTCAGGTAATCGGCCGCGCGTTGGCGAGCACGACTCACCGCCTTGGGATCGGCCATGGCCTGCTCTATGAGTTTGCCCAAATCCGCGTAGGTGATGGTTTGGATGTCGAGCTTCCAGCGGCTTTGGACCAAGTCGATGAATTCCTGGCCGGGGTGGGCCCAGCCCGCCGGTCCGCCAACCGCGAGAATCTTCGACCCCACGGTATTGCGCAGGCCGCACAGCGCCCGCAGCCGCCAGGCCAGCTCGTCCTGGCTATCGACCACGACGTCGTCGAAGTTCACTCCTTGGACGGCCAGCGCGTCGGAGTGCTGGCGGAGATACCGGGGGCTGATGATTTCGTACCACAGGTACACCGGGCCCGACTTGTGCCGCAGGAAGAAGATCACGTCCTTGCCGGACTTCAGCGCGGCGTCGAAGCAGCCCGCGCTGCCCGCGGCCGCGTAGATCACGACGACATCGGCATCGGCCAGGTCCTTGGCGGCGGCCACGTCGGCGGCGTTGCGGGCGGGGGTGATCGGGAGGATCTTCACCGGAAAATCAGCCCCGGCGGCCAGCTTGCGCAGCTCCTCGTCGATGCGGACAACTTCGGCGTCGGCCTCTTGCTGGGTTTGAATCCCGCCCCAATTGCGCCAGCTTCTCTGGGGCTGACGCGTGTACACGTCGTAGGTGAGGAACGGCTTGACCACGAGCGGTCGCCGGGCCGGGGCGCTGAACTCCTCCGTTTCGCCCGCCGCGAGCATCGACCAGGACAGCCCGGTCAGGGCCATTCCGCCCAAGGCGGTCGCCCCCAAAAACCCCCGACGCGTGACGCCCGCGGCATGGGGATGCGAATGATCGCAACACGGGCAGCATCGGGCAGGCAACGATCGGAGAGGGTCGGAGTTGTGGTCGGACATGGGAGATTCTCCTGAGGAGGGATAGGGAGGTAGGACTCGTATACGCTCCCCACGATCTTAACACTTTGGCGGCGGATCAACCAATCGGTTTCCGACCTCCGCAGTCTCCTCTCCCTCCGTGAGAGGGCCAAGGTGAGGGCACTCGGTGGCATGTTCTGATCGCAACCAAGGGCGAGCCTGACCGCGCGTGCGCCACTGGCTACGCCAGTGCTCGAGTCGGGGGCGCCACCCTACGCCGTCCGGTATTGGGTGGCGTTGGGGGGGCGTAAGGGATTGGGGTTGGAGAAGTTGGGGCCTCTTGCGACACTTGGATTTTTTG
>JAFGDS010000052.1 GCA_016931995.1 Pirellulales bacterium | reverse complement strand
CGACGTGAAACGCGAATCGAAACATGACGTGTCTCCTTGAAAAGAAGGTTGCGTTCTCGAACAACTCGTCCCCGAAGACGAGGGCATCGCGCCTTGTCAGCCGACAAACCGCGATGCCGCCGTCGTCGATACATGCGAAACCCACCTCTTCACCGCCCCGTCCACCCAACCGCCCGCCGCCGCCTCGCGGGCGATAGCTCACCACCTTTATTAGAACCACCCGTCAGGCGCATGGCAAACAGTCTTCGGTGGGGGGCCGCCATTTTTCCATTTCCGGGGGCCGCACGGGCAACCATCGGGACCGCTGGCCCGGCGACGGAACAACGCGAAAAGAACTCGCCCGCAATCCCCCACGGCGGCCAACTCCCGGGTGCAACCAGCGGCGCGACGTCGCGGAGAAGAAAACGTTCCGGCGCTCCGCGACCGGTGGGGGGAGTGTACCACGCCGGCGAGCCCTCGGCGGGCGTGTAGCTGAACGTGCCGTCCGCGTGGATCTCCAGCGCCCGCGCGTGCTCCGCGCCGCTGATGGAGGGCGTCGATGGTCGGGCGCCGGTTTGGAACAAAAAGTGCCACGTATCTTCACTTTTCCGAATGGCGGGTGGACGCCCGCCGGACGGGGCGGATAGACTGGTCAACATGGCTCGAACGAGAAGGCTACCGCGCGTGCTGTTGCTGATCGAGACCTCGCGGGCGTACGGGCGGGGGTTGGTCGAGGGGATCGCCCGGTATGCCGAGGAGCACGGGCCGTGGTCGATCCACTTCGATGAGCGCGGATTGGCCGATCGGCTGCCGCGGTGGTTCAAGGATTGGCGCGGCGACGGCATCATCGCCCGAACGACACACCGGGCCGACGTCGCCCGGCTCCTGGCCGCCGGGCCACCCGTGGTGGAGCTGTACCCCGATCCACGGTCGTCTCCGCCGGGCGTGCATCCGGACGAAGAGGCTCTCGCGCGGATGGCCGCCTCGCATTTCTTCGACCGCGGCTTGCGCCACTTCGGCTTCTTCTGTACGGACGACACTTTTTGGGTGGACTTGCGCCGCCGCGCGTTCGAGCAGCTCCTGTGGCGGCACGGACATGCGTGCCAGAGCTTCCACTTCCCACCGGCGCGGACCTCGACGGGAAAAAAGCCCCGTTCCATCGACGACCGCGGCGTGATCCGCTGGCTCCGCGCCATCCCGAAGCCTTGCGGCGTGTTCTGCGCCACCGATTTCTTCGCCATGCGTCTGGCGAGGACGTGCCGAGACGCCGGCGTCGCCGTGCCCGAGGAGGTCGCCGTGCTGGGCGTGGACGACGATCCCGTGTTCTGCGGCGTGTGCTACCCGCGGCTGTCGAGCATCGACCTGGGGCCGACGCGGATCGGGTACAAGGCCGCGGCGCTTCTGGATCGCATGATGGCGGGCAAGTCGCCGCCAAGCAGGGGTATCCGCGTGGATCCGTTGCGCGTGATCACGCGCGGATCGACCGACGTCTTGGCCATTGCCGACCCCGACGTCGCGCGGGCGGCGCGGTTGATTCGCGAGCAGGCCTGCCAGCGTTTGCGGATCGCCCAGGTGGCCGAGGCCGTGGGATTATCTCGCCGCGTGCTCGAACAACGGTTCCAGCGAGCGCTCGACCGCAGTCCGAAGGCCGAGATCCTTCGGCTCCGCATGGAGCGGGCCAAGATGCTCTTGAGCACGACCGATACGGCCATTGCCACGGTGGCCAAGGCCAGCGGATTCGGATCGTTGGAGTATTTCGCCCGGGCTTTCCGGCGCGCGGCGGGCATCACTCCGCGGGCGTACCGGCAAGAGCAGCGATTGCCCGCCCCGGACAATCGCCGAGGCTAGCGCAAAAGGTCAGATTTTCCGCGCAATAAGTGCGGCACGCTCGGGGTATACTGTGAGCCTGTCCTGACACGTGGCGCGGCCACGCGCGGGATGCCCACCAGAAGGGAAAGCGACAGAGCACTCTGCGAAGGAGACGGACAATGGCTTTGGGCATGACGACAATCCGCCACGCGGCGCGGCGCCTTGGCGCGGCCCTGCTGGCCGCGGTTGTTTTTGGTGGAACAGGGTTGACCTGCCGCGCGGCGGACTCGCCGACCGTGTTGGAAAACGATCGGGTGTTGCTGGAAGTCGACCCGGCACGCGGGACGATCCTGCGGATCCTCGACAAGGCCAGTAGCATCGAGCTGGCGCCGCCGCGGGCGCTGGCGGAGAACTTCCGCCTCGTCGTGCTTCTGCCCGACAAGACCACGGCCACGATCTTGGGCAAGGATCAGAAGCTCTCCAGCGCGATCCGCACCGAGGACGGTCTTGCGCTAGCGTGGACCGGCCCGCTGGTCGATACGGCCGGCGCGCCCCACAAGATCGCCGTGCGGATGGACGTGAAGGCGGTGGGCAACGAGCTTCAATTCCAGCTCCACCTCGAAAACGGCGCGACCGGCAAGCTGCAAGAAGCGTGGTATCCGATGATCGGAGGGTTGGCCGAGTTTGGCCCGCCGGGAAAGCCCGCCGACGCCGTGCTTTGGGCGCCGACCCCCAGTCCATCGACGAAGAAAGTGGCATCGCCCTTCGGTTGCGAGACCTTTGGATACCCCGGGCGGCTGGCCATGTCGTTCACGTGTCTAGAGAGCGCGGCGGCGGGCCGATCGCTCTACTTCGCCTCGCACGACGCGGTCGCCCGCTTCAAGGTCTACCGGTTCGAGGAACATGCCCAAGACCACGCGAAGGACGTGTTCGCCTGCATCCAGCACCTCCCGTACACTCCGCCCGGCGAAACGTTCGACGGCTCGACCGTCGTGTTGCGCGTGGTGGACGGCGATTGGCGCGCGGGGGGCAAGGCGTACCGGGCGTGGTTCGAGAGGACCTTCGGCATCGCCCAGCCGGCCGACTCGTGGATCCGACGCGAGTCGTTCTTCCAGATGACGATGTTCGAGCTTCCCGAAGGCACGATCACGATGCGTTTTCGCGACATCCCCAAGTGGGCCAAGGACGCGAAGGACCACGGCGTCCACTCCGTGATGATCAGCGGCTGGAATCGCGGCGGCCACGACAACGGCTATCCGCACTACACGGTCGATCCGCGCCTGGGCACGTGGGAGGAATTGGAGCAGGGCATCCGGGCCTGCCACGCGATGGGCGTCAATGTGTACTTCTTCGTTAATTTCCAGCCGGTCATGTTCGACACGGACTGGTACAAAACGGAGCTGGTCAAATACCGCGAGCACAACGCCGAGGGGGGTATCACGTGGAACGTGGGCTGGGGGATGGGCACGCTCTGGGCGCGGATGGATCACCCCAAGCGGATGACCTGGGCGAATCCCGCCTTCCCGCAATTCCGCAAGATCATCGTGGACCAGTTCGCCCGGCTCGCCCAGATCGGCGCCGACGGGGTCCACGTCGACAAGGTGTACCCCAGCGCGATGGACTTCAACCCCGAAAGCCCGATGGGACCCGACACGGCCCCGTGGCAGGGCACGATTCTGCTGTCCCGCGAAGTCATGGAGGCCTGCCGCAAGCACAATCCCCGCTGGGCCATGTCGTTCGAGTGCAACTGGGATCGGCTGCTCGAGTTCGGCGGCGCGACGTGGTGGGTAGGCAATCAGCCGGTCACGCGGCTGGTCTTCCCCGAAAACGCCGAGACGCTGCTCATCTTCGCCGCGTACGACTATCTCGGCGTGAACAACGCCGTGCGCCAGGGGCACGTCGTCATGCTCGGCCCCTTGAACTTCTGCCGCTCGGTCGCGTGGAAGCCGTGGGAGAGACTGGCCGACTACGTCAAGGAAGTCAAACGGATCCAGGACGGCCTAACGGATACGGTCTTTCTGGGCGAGGTGCTCGGGCAAGACGGCGTGCGGCTGGACGGTCCGCCCGCCGCGGGCGTGGCGTACAACGTCTTCCGCAACCGCGCGACCGGCCGGCGGGCGTGCGTGCTGACCAACGCCACGATGACGCCAAAGCGGCAGACGATCGCGGCGTTCGACCCGCGCGAGGGCGGCAACGTCCGGGTTCACGCGCCCTTTGCCGAGGTCCAGATCGTCGCGCTGCCGGCCGCAATCGAGATTCCCGCCGAACGGATCGTCTTCGTCGAGGAACTCGGGAGCGACCCCGCCGCAAACCCCGGCTTGGCGGGAGCCTCGCCCTCCCGATCCCCGGACGCTCCGGCGCGTGCCACGGCTGGTTTGCCCAGCAGTGCCGTGGACCCTGCCGGACAAGCCATCGACAAGGACGCATCGGTCCATTCCCAGCAGTCGATCAAACTCGAAGACGACCGCTACCTGGTCGAGGCCAGCCGGGAAAACGGCTCGATCACGCGGATTCTGGACAAGCGGAGCGGGCTGGAACTCCTCCGCGAGCCGCGCCTGGCGGACAACTTCCGTTTCACCCTGCCCATCCCCGGCAAGGAGCCTTGGGAAACGATCGAGGCCAACTACATCTGGGGCAGCCGGCAGACGCTGTCGTCGTTCGACGTGGCGAAAAACAAGCTCACGCTCCATTGGAACAAGCCGTTGGTGAATTACTTGGGCGAGCCATTTGACGTCTCGGCCACGATGGAAATCGAGCTGGCCGAGGAGGGCATCCTGTTCGGTCTGGCGATCGACAACGCGACGCCCTACCAGATCGGCGAGGTGTTCTTCCCCTTGATCGGCGGCATGCAGGGCCTTGGCAAGACGGACGCCGCGCGGAAGGCAACCCAATTCGTCCGGCCGCGGGGCGCGGACGCGTTGGCGACGATGGACGTCTTCCGCGTGTTCCCGAATCACGCCCTATCCTGGCTCGGCGACCAGGGCCCCGAGCAGTTTTTCGCGTACCCCAAGGACCTGCCGGAGCCGTGGATGGCCCTGGTCCCGCCGGGCGGCGGCCGGTCCGTGTGCTTCGGCGCGCGCGACGTGGCGGACCGCCCAATCGTGCTGCGCCTCGAGATGGTCCCCAGCAACTCGGGCACGGTGCGCGAGGACGGCAACTGGCCCCGCCCGGGCGAGTTGGCCGGCCAGCCGGTTGGCGTGAGCGCGTGCTTCGTTGAATTCGCCAACGCGCCGGCCGGCGGGAAGTACGAAGCCCCGCGGGCGCTCGTCGCGTTCTTCGAAGGCGACGGAGCCGAGGCGAGGAGGGTTTTCAAGGGGCAAGAGACGCCGGCGGATGGAACCGCGGATAGACGCAGATGAACGCGGATACCTGGAGCCTATCCCAGAATGAGGACACCGCCGTCATGCCGAGCGAAGCGAAGCATCTGATAATGCCAATGAGATCCTTCGTTTCGCTCGGAACGTGTTTGGAAATGCGTTGCGGCCGCTTTGGGGGCGCCACTGCTGGCTTGTCCAGCAGTGTTTCTCCCCCGGAATCCGCCCTTTTCTCCCCCAGGATTCGCCGGCACTGCTGGACAAGCCAGCAGTGGCGCCCAATTTCCAAACACGTTCCAAGACGCGAAGACGAACTCGCGACAGCGGAATCGGCTAGCGACTCTGCCCGGTCAGACGCCGGATGTGATCCATCAATTCGGCCTCGGGCGATCCTCCCGCTCGACGAAGCGTCAACGACAGGGGCGGGGCCGAGCCCCGCAGGCGGAGTTCCCGGAGGTAGTCGCGGAGCATCTCCTGTCGGGCAGGCCGCGTGGCCAGGAGGAAGTGCGCCCACGCCCAGCTCTCGGCGTAGTCGTCTTGAGTCATGTCGGTTTCCTGCGGCAGGGCCTCCAGCCGAGAGAGATCCGGCCGCCAATCGCCTTTGGCCAACCGCGCGGCCAGCGCCTCCACGTGCGTGGAGTTCAAACCGCCGCGGCCTCGCGGCACTTCGTAGTACTCGGCCAACCCCTCGTCGAGCCAGATGGGCAGGCAGGGCACAACCGAGTGCAGGTAGCCGTGCGTGACCTCGTGCCGAAGGTCCTCCGCCACCCGATCGCCCCACTGCGCGTAGACGCGCAACTGCGTGTCCGTTTCCAGGAAGAACGCCCGTCGCCGGGGTAAACTCGGATGGCGCAGCCGCACGAAGGCATCGAGTTCGTCGGCGCGCTGGAAGACGAAGACGTGGATCGGCTCGTCGGAAACCGGCAGAAGAAGCTGCTGGCTCAAGTCCACCCGCCGCGCCGTCAACTCCTCCAGGAGCCGATGGTGCGGCGGCAGCGGGAAATCGCTGTGCACGACCAACTGATCGCGCACGATCGAATGTTGTTCGGGCAAAGCCAGCCGCGGCCGGATTGGCTGCGCGCAGCCGACCGCGATGACGACCGCCATGGCCCCGATCGCCTTCGCCAGAACCGCGCCGCGCGAATCCATTCCGACTGAATCCTCTCGGAAGTGGCCCTGTTCACACCGCAACGTTCATCTCGACCGCGTCTCCCACACCGGGCGCGCCGGTGTTCCACGTTGCGAAGCCGCAAGCGGCTCATCGGCCCCGCGGCATCAACCGGTCGGAGCACGTATCCAGTGACGCGCCCGTCATCCCGAGCGAAGCGAAGGATCCGCCCGAAAGAGATCTTTCGCTTCGCTCGGGATGACCAAGGCATCACATTCCTTCCGGTCGTCGGTCTCTTCGATCGACGAGGGCGCCCGGCCCAGGGCGATCGCCTCGACGAGCCCGGCGAAACGTTCAGCCCAGGTCGTCGCGTTGAAATGCTCTTCCACCTGCCGCCGGCCCGCCGCGCCCATCCGACGGCGCAGCGCCGGGTCGTCGGCCAGCCGACCGATCGCCTCGGCCCACTCCCGGGGCGACGACGCCAGAAAACCCGTCTCGCCATGGACAACCATCTCGCGATTCATCCCGACGGGATTGGCCACCACGGGCAGCCCGGCCGCCATGTATTGCAGCACCTTCAGGCCGCACTTGCCCCGGCTCCAGGCGTCGTCCGGCAGCCAGTTGACGCCGACGTCGCCGTCGGCCAACTCGGCCGCCTCGGTGGCGCTGGACCACGGCCGGCCCTCGACGCGGACGCCGTCGATCGTGGGATAGCGGCTGCAAATCGCCCGCAAGCGAAGTCCCGGCGCGCGGGCCGCCGCCGCCCGAAGGCATTCCGCCGCCCGATCCAACGACGGCAACATGCTCTCCTGCCCGATCCACGCCAGCCGCGCCGCGCCGCCGCGCCGCCGATGAAGAGCCATCGTGTACCGCCGCGGCTCGACGCACGTGGGCACGAGGCACACCCGCTGGGCGTCAACGTACACCGCCGTGCGGCGCTCGAGATACGCGTTGCCGACGATCACCGCGTCGGCCGCCTGGATGGTCGCCCAATAACACAAGAGCCGCGACCAACTCTCCGGCGGCTTGCGGCTGTAGCTGTCGCGCTGGAACACGGCGTCGTCCACGTCGAAGACCAAACGCTTGGCCCAGCGCCGCAACAGCGCCAATTGCCAAGTGGGCAGCAGTTTCCGCTGGAGGATCACCACGTCGGCCGATCGAGCCTTGCGAAGCTGCGCGAGCCGCTTCATTCCGCGGTCGAGCGGTTCCGTCTCGAGCAGGAACCCCCGCTCGGCCATCGCCCAGGCGAACGCCTCGATGCGATACCGGTAGCAGACGTGGCTGGCCCCTTCGACCAGCGCCAGCACCTTCATCGCGGTCCTCCATGACGACGTGTGCAAAAACCGGGCGATCCTAGCAGATTCTTCGCACCCGAAGAAGGGCAAAGAAGCCCCGGGGAGTCTCGTGGACGCCACTGCTGGACAAGCCAGCAGTGGCACCCAACCCACCCTTCTATTCCCCGACCAGCCGGTCCAGCTCCTTGCGCAGGATGCCTAGAATCTCGGCATAGCCAAAAGCGCCTAGATGCTCGCCACGCCGGCTCAAATGGACCTGCGTGGGACCGCACCACACGCCCAGGTCGGCGTCGTCCGTTTCGCCCGGACCGTTCACCCGGCAACCCATCACGGCGATGGTCAGCGGGCACGCGGCCATGTCGCGGGTCATCCGGCGGATTTCCTCGGCCAGCTCGACGAACGCCTCGTTCTCCACGCGGGAACAGCTCGGACAGCTCACGATCCGCAAGCCGGAGCCCAGCGACTCGGTCTCCGCCTCGCCCACCGGCACACCCCGGGCCACGTCGTCCAACAACCGGCGTCCGGCTTCCACCTCCTCGCACTTCCGCGCGAAGGGCACCGTCAGCGACACCCGAAGCGTATCGCCGATGCCCTCGCGCAGCAGCGGGCCCAAGGCCGCCCGGGTTCGCGCGATTCCCTCGGGCGGCATACCCGCCTCGGTCACGCCCAGGTGCAGCGGCACGTCGGGACGTTGGGCCGCGAAACGCCGGTTCGCCTCGAGCACGCGCACGGGATCGGAATCCTTCAACGAGACGCAATACCGGTCGAAACCGATCGCGTCGAGCACGGCGCAGTGTTCCAGGACGCTGGCGAGCATGGGGCCGACCGAGTCGCCGTGGGCGAACCTTGCCTGTAGGGCCGGATCGACCGAGCCGCCATTCACGCCGATGCGGATCGCGCAGTCTTGTTGCCCGGCCGCGTCGGCCAACCAACGGACCTTGTCTTGCCAGGGCCGGTCGGGCTCGTGGTGGTGGAGGTGGCCGGGGTTGTAGCGGATCTTGTCCACCCAAGGGGCAACCCGCTCGGCCAGCCGGTAGTTCTCCTGCAAATCGACGGAGAGGTTCGCCCTCGTCCGCGGTCGGATGGCGGCCAGGGCCTCCACGTCCTTGGGGGTGTCCACGGCAACCCGGACAACCCCCGCCCCCGCGGCGGCCAGCGACTCGATCTGCGCGAGCGTTGCCTCGACGTCGGTGGTTTTCGTCGCGCACATGCTTTGGACCGCGATGGGGCGCCCACCGCCGATCGCGATCGACCCGATCCCCACCGCCCGGGTGGGATTGCGCGCGATGCTCACCGCTTCTCCCATGATTGTGCCGCCTGGGCCGAACCCCCCCTTGGCTCACGCCGTGCCGGTCGAGGCGACCCGTTGCTCGTTGGACCAGGGCCTCGCCGTCCGGCGTGGAACCCGCAATGGTGTATTCTCGCCAAACCGCCGCTCCCGGCAAGGTCCCATGGGGGGTGTCGGCCGGGGGGGCATCGTGTTGTCCCACTTGCTTCCGAGAACGATGGGCGAAAAGCTGGAGAACTCGCATCGAGTCTGCCGATAATGCCGACGCTGCCGGTTGCCCGGGCAGGGCAATACCGAACGGCGGGATGACGAAGGAGGGGGGGTTCCTTCTTCACGAGTGCCTTGTTAGAAAATGTTCCGCCGGTTAGGTCTCCTGGTGTTGGGCGTGTTGGCGTCAAGCAGCCTCGGCGGCTGCAGCCTTCTGCCCGAAATCGCCCACCAGCCAACGATCCACAATCCGTTCCCACAGCTTTCCCGCGTGGCGATTGCCCCGTTCTTCAACGCCAGCACCGAGCCGACGGTCGATGGGCGTCGCTTTGCTTTGGCGTATTTCAACGAATTGCAGAGCGTGCCCGGCTACGAGGTCGTGCCGGTGGGCATCGTCGAGACGCAAATGGAGATCAAGAATATCCAACTCAACAGCGCGGCCGACGTGCAGCGGTTGGCGCGGGAGTTGGACGTGGACGCCGTGGTGATCGGCGTGGTGACGGACTATTCGCCCTACTACCCACCCCGCTTGGGGCTTCAGGTGAAGTGGTTCGCGGCCAATCCCGGTTTTCATCCGATACCGCCGGGCTATGGTTTGCCCTGGGGCACGCCGGGCGAAGAGGGGATCCCCGCCCCGCTCGTGTTCGAGGCGGAAATGGCCCTGGCCAAGGCCCAACTCAAGACGCAAACGCCCGATTGCGACGACAAGACGCCCGCCGGAGACGAAAAATCGCCGGAGACGGACAAAAAAACACCCCAGGCCGAGAAAAAAACGCCCGGCGAAGGAGCCAAGTCTCCGGGCGAAGTCTCGCCCGCCTCGCACGTGGCTGGCACGGGGAATCTGCCCAAGAATTGGCCGGACCCGCGGGGGTTCATCCCTCCGCCACCCCGGGCCGACCCCCCCACGTGCTGGCCGACCGACGCGCCCGTCATGCAGCACACCCGAAACTTCAACGGCCACGACATGGAATTCACCGAAGCCCTGGCCAGCCACTATTTCTTTCGCGACGATGCCCGATTTGGCGGCTGGCAGGGTTATCTCGATCGAAGCGACGACTTCATCCAATTCTGCTGCCGGATGCACATCTGGGAGATGCTGGCCGCACGAGGCGGCGCCGGCGAAACGCGAGTGGTGTGGCGGTGGCCCACCATCCGATAACAACCCAAGGAGCGGCGCGCGACGCGGGTCGCAAGCGCATGCCGGCGACGAACCTGCAGGCGGGAGAAGATCGGTCGTGACTGAGGACATCAACGTACTGGCGTTGGTCAAAGGTTCCGAGCGCTACGTCTTCCTCTACGACGACGAAAGCCGCGCGGAAACCCTCCGCGTGTTGGGCCGCTACGCCTCGAATCCGGAACTCAGCTTCACCTGGTACGACGCGGCCGTGCTCAGCCAGAAAATCCGTCAGGAAAGTCAAAAACACGTCTGCGCCCGCCGGTTCGACCTGCCGCTGCCCGCGGATCCGGACGAGTTTGCCTGACCCTCCCGATGCATACGGCCATCGACCGCTTCCTGACGTATCTGCGCGTCGAGCGGAACGCCTCGCCGCACACGCTCAAGAGCTACCGCGACGACCTCGCGGCACTGGTCGAGTATCTCTCCGAATGCCACGGGCAGGACTGCCCGCCGCCCGAGGCCATCACGGCGCTCGATCTTCGCGGTTACGTGGCCGCCCTGGTCGAGGCGGGCTACGCCAAGACGACCATCGCCCGGCGGTTGGCCTCGATGCGGAGCTTCTACCGCTTCGGCCAGCGCGAAGGCTGGACCAAGACCAATCCGGCCAAGCCGCTGCGCAACCCCCGCAAGGCCCGCTCCCTGCCGCACGTCCTCTCGACCGACGATCTGGGCCGACTGCTGGAGGCCCCGCCCGTGGACAACCCAATGGGCCTGCGCGATCGGGCGATTCTGGAGACGACCTACTCGGCGGGCCTTCGCGTGAGCGAAGTGGTCGGGCTGTGCGACGGCGACCTCGACTTCGACGCCGGCGTGGTCCGCGTCCGCGGCAAAGGACGCCGCGAGCGGCTGGCCCCGATCGGCTCCTACGCGATCCGGGCGCTGCGGCGCTGGCTGGCCGCGCGCCGCGTCCACGCCCACGAACCCACGGGCGCGGCCGCGCCCGTGTTCGTCAATCGCTTCGGCCGCCGCCTGACCACGCGGAGCGTCGGCCGGATGCTCGAGAAGTACCTTCGCGAAACGGGCCTGGACCGGCGGACCTCGCCCCACTCGCTGCGGCACAGCTTCGCCACGCACCTCTTGGATCGCGGCGCCGACATCCGCGGCGTCCAGGAGCTACTGGGCCACAAGAGCCTCGTGACGACCCAAATCTACACCCACGTCAGCACCGCCGGCCTCCGCGCCGTCTACGAACGCGCCCACCCCCGCGCGGCCAAGCGGCAGTGAAAAAGCCATCTCTTTGGAGTGCGGCGACTTGTCGCCGCCTTTCACAGGTTCTCCACGGGTCCCATTTCTCTAGCCCAGGCGTTTACGTGCCGTTTCCAAAGTGGACCAAACGCGAGCCTGAGGAACGACAGCACGACAAGCGGTAGCCCCACAACGTGCGACCAATTCAGCCGCTTGATGAGCGGAGTTTTGGGTTCGAAGCGCACAAGCTCGTTAATGTTAACCGACTCGCCACCGCCAGGACTCAAAAGGGCCGCCAGGTCCTCGCGAGATGGTCGGCCGAGCAGGCAGTGTACACCGTCGTCTGCTGTGAGAACGTGGCCAACGGCCATCTCGGGACGAACGAAGTAATCTCCATCGAACGGATGGTGGCTCGACGGCACGGCGGGACTCCGGCCCTCCGCGTTGAGGACCTCCTCGATTGTCGCGTCGTGGGGCTCCATCCAATGGATGCCTGAATCGGCGACCTCTACAACAAGGATCGTTCGAGAAAGGCCATCGCGAATACCCTTCACCGACATACCACGAGTTCCCGGCCAGGCAGTGCCCGATCCGGTCACGGCGACGTAACTGGTCGTGAGCTGATCTCCACCTGGCCGACTGGGACAAACGTATTCCCGAACGATGGCCTCGGCCAATGCCCGGTTGTGGGATCCGTTCCAGGGCTCGTCGAAGCGGTACTGATCGTAGAGCGCTTGTTGGTCAAGAAACGGCAAGATCAGCACGCGCCAACTGTGCATCGGTCGGCCGTTGGCGTCCGCGACATAGACGGGCGGAAAGGAGCCGTATCGGTCATGATAGTTGTGCAGGGCTATACCGATCTGCCTAAGGGTGCTACAGCAGGCGGACCGGCGCGACGCCTCCCTGTGATTCATCTGCGTCAGAAAAAGAAGAAAACAGAACGCGAATAGCACGAGGACGACAACGAGACCCGCCGCACCCCGGCGCCCCATGCGCGTCATCCGCACGCTCACGCCCAGCGCGATCAGGTAGGGCGCGGCGACAACCGCCCCGGCGCCGAACGCGCCAAAAGCCGCGGCGACCAGAAAAAAGACGAGGAACAGGGTCCGTAGGCCGAATTGCATGGCAACCGTCTCGTTCCAAGACGTCGCGCAAACAGCAAATCGTTATCCTACTTCCCCTCGCGGCATCGGGCCAGCGTCATCAGGGCGAAGCCGGTGCCGTATTGCTGGTGGTAGTCGTACAGCGGATAGTCCCACCAGGAGCCGTCCTTCTCCTGCAGCCGCAGCAGAATGTGCGCCAGATGCCGCTGGAAGTACGGCCGCTCGCTCTGGTCGAGCTGCTCGATGCAGCCGGCGGCGTAGTAGTGGCCGTAGTAGTAGAAATACCCGGCCACCTGGGCCCACGACTCGTGCGGAATCGGGCGTTTGCGGCCGATGTCCAGCCAGAGATTTCGGGCAAACAGCCGATCGAGCCACGTCCGCATCACCGCGTGCGTGGTGTCCTTGTCCTGCCAGAGGTACATGGCCAGATTGCACGCTTGCGAGCGGCCCAGCCCTCCGGTCGACCGGTTGATCTCGCGCATCGGCCGCATCTTCAGATATTCGCCGTAGAGATACGTGAAATCGGGCTTGCGCTGCCGGAGGATTGACGCCATCGCTCGATCGACCATCGGCCGGGGCACGTCCACGCCGACGTCGCGGGCCTCGGCCAGGGCCACGAGCACGGTGGCCGTGACGAAGCTCATCGTCGGGCCCGAGGGCTGCTTCGTCTCCGCTTCCATGTCGTAGTAACACCAGCCGCCCTGGATGCACTCGTACCGGCCCAACAGCTCGATCTGCCGCGCCATGAGCGCCTTGATCTTCGCCTGGCGCTCGGGCTCGTCCGCATGGCGGCGGCAGAGCCGCGCCATGGCCTGGAGCGAGTAGGCGTGGCCCCAGGTGTTGTAGATCGCATCGGGCTGCGCCCGGCGAAGCGTCGGCAGATGCTCGGCCATCCACGCCTCGGCGCGGTCGATGGCCTGGGCCACTTCGGGCCGCGGATCGCCCGAGTCGATCAGCCCGCACACGCAAAGCGACGTCACCGCCGCGCGAAAGGCGTGGTGCGAGCCCGGCGCGGGGGCGTAGATGTTCAGGTCCTTCGTGTTGCGGGCGCTACCCCACGATCCGCCGGGGTTCTGCCGGGCCAGCAGGAAATCGACGCCCCGGCGGATCGCCTCGTCGATCTCCTCGGCCGACGGCGGCGCGATCTCGGCCGGCCGCGGCGCGTCCGGATCGAACCGCTCCGGGCTGGCCGGCTGACTGTCGCCCGCGCGGGCCGAAAGGGCAAGAAGCAGGAGCAAAAGGAAGGCAACAACATGTCCACGCAAGCGTGGACGTGGCGCCGACCCAATCCACCAGAACCACCGTGCAGGTGTTATCATGGCCAGGTTGTATCCCTTCGCTGCTGGATCGCCGGTTCGGTGGTGGGGGTGAAAACGCCTTGGGTGCCATGTCCACGCTTGCGTGGACATGCGCGTCAAGCGAAGTTCGCATGTCCACGCAAGCGTGGACATGGCACCCGTCAGGTCGAATGACGCATCAATCCTTCGGCGCCTTCTTGGTCTTCTTCGCCGGCTTGGTCTTTTTCGTCTTCTCGGTCTTTTCCGCCTTTTTGTCGGCGGGCTTGTCTTCCGGAGTCTTCGAGGCGTCGCGGAGGATCTTGTCGCCCTCGGCGAGGCCCTTGAGGATCTCGACGCCCTTGTCGGTCCGTTTGCCGAGTTCGACGGGACGTTTCACCGGTTTGTCGTCCTTGCCGACGCGATAGACGAAGTGTTTCTCGCGGTCCAAGGGCTCCGTGCCCACGGCGGTCGGGGGCACCACGAGGGCCTTCGGGTTGACGTAGCCCGGCAGGGTCACCGCGCAGGTCATGCCCGGGGCAAGGGCCTTCACGTCGCCGCCAGCCAGCGTGAGCGTCGCGCCGAAGGAGCCGCCCGCGGAGGGCACCTCGGCCACGTCGGCCACGACCGCCTGGAGTTTACGGTCCGAAAACGCGGTGGGATGGGCAACGCCCTTAAGTCCCGCGTGGACGTATTGCAGGTCCTTCTCGGCGATCTCCGCCCGGATCCGCAGCGGGCGCGTCTGGACGATGGTCATGAACACCTTGTCGGCTTGCAGCGTGGTGCCCCGGGCGAGCTGGTCGCTGGTCGTGGCCCCGCTCCATGCGCCGTCGACCCATTTGCCGTAGTAGACCACGCCGTCCACGGGGGCCTTGATTGTCATGGCCGCTCGATCGGCCAAAAGCTCCTTCAGCTTCTCATCCGCCCGGGCACGCTCGACTTCGGTCTTCCGCATGGTCCATTGCTGCCGCTTCAGCCCCATGGGCAGCAGGATTTTGGCCTGGGCCAGGGCGATCTTGTCGCGCTCGAACGAGTCCTTGACGCTTTGCTCCTCGCGGGGCAGGCCGAACTTGACCGCCTGCTCGTGGCGGAGCTTGCTCAACTTGTACGAATGCTCCGCCCGCTCCACCGAGTCCTTCGCCCGACGGAGCACGATCTCCTCGGTCTCCTCGGTCAGATCGTCGGCCTTGTACATCTTTTCGAGCTGATCGAGCTCCTCGCGCTCGTAGGCCAGGTTGTCGGCGGCCATCTTCAGGTAGAAGTCGGCCGACTCGCGGGCCGTGGGCAGTTCGATTTTCATGAAGCGGTCGAAGTCCTCGCGGAGGATCCGCTCGTTGCGGGCGGTCGCGGCCAGGTCCATCGGCGCGAGCTTCTTCATCGCGGCCAATTCCTGCCGGCCCCGCTCCAGGTCGATGTCGGCCAGGCGGATCTGCGCCTGCAGGTCGGCAATGGCCTCGTCGATCTTGTCCAGATCGAGCGCCACCAGGAGGTCGCCCTGCTCGACCCGGGCGCCGTGCTCGACGGCTTTCAACACGGTGAGCGTGCTCCACTGCTTCATCCGCAGCGAGATCGACGTCACGCGCCGCGGCTCGAATGTGCCCTTCACCTCCACGTCGATCCGCAGCGGCTCCCGCTTGGCTTCGCAGGTTTCCGGCTTGGCCGGCTCGGCTGGCTTGGCTTCGGCCGGTTTGGCGGCCTCCGGTTTGGCGTCCTTCGACTCGGGTTTGTCCGACTTCTTTTCTTCCGACGTCTTCTCCGACTTGGCTTCATCCGGCTTGGGCTTCTCGGGCCCTGCCTTCTCCGAGACAGCTTTGTCCTTATCCGCCGTCGCGGCGACCGGCTTCTTCCGGTTGGGTTTGGCGGTCTCTTGGGCCACGGCCACCGCGGACCACGACAGGACGAACACCAAAAGCATGGCGAGGGCGTAACGACTCATGGGAGCAAGTCCTCCGAGGGCAAAATGGGGGTGGGCCGCGATGGACCAAAGAGAGCCGCCGGAAGGAAGGAATACGCTGGGCGGCGCCCGGGCAAGTCCATGCCCAATTGTGGCCCGCTGCCGGACCCAATTCAAGCTGCGCAGTCCCCTTTATCCCCTATTTCTTGCGCGGACCCGCGCGACCGAAGGCGGTGTGTGCTTCCGCCGGCAAGGCGTTCGGGCTATGGTGACGCAAGGACGGGCTTTGCGCCGGGTGAAGCCCCCCGTTGTGGCCCCCCCATGCCTGCGCGGAGCGTACCGTGCCCGACTGGATCAAAGGATGCACGCGACCGTTCCGCCAAGCCCTGCGGCGTTGGCGGGAGGACGATGGCAGTCTGCTGGCCGCCGCGCTGGCTTTTCACGGGGCGCTGGCGTTTCTGCCCGTGGTCCTGGTTCTCGTTGCCGGATTGGGCCTTGTGCTACGGTTCTCCGGCCGGGCCCAGGATGCTCAGGCGACTCTGCTCGCGCTATTGGCCCAAAACGCCTCGACCGCCGTGGCCGGCCACGTCCGCGACACCCTGGCCCAGGTCCAGAGCGGTTCCTCGCTTGGGGGGCCTGCCGCCGTGGTTGTGCTCCTGCTGTCGGGAATGAGCGCGTTTGCCCAACTCGACAAGGTGATGGATCGCATTTGGGGGCTAGGAAAACCCCGCTCGGAAGGGGTTTTGGCCGCCATCCGCGTCGTTTTGCTGCACCGGCTCCGGGCGTTCCTCATGCTTCTGGGACTGGGCATCCTCGTGCTCGCGGCGTTTGCGGCTAATCTCATGGCTTCCGCCGCACGCCCCTGGGCGTTCGATCTGTTGGGGTACGAGCGGGCCTGGGGTCTCATCCAAACCGCGGCAAGCCTTGCGGTCAACGGCGCTTTGCTGACAACGATTTATGTCGTTCTGCCGAAGGTCCGGGTGTTCTGGCGACATGCCTCGATGGCGGGGGCAATGGCGGCCGTGCTTTGGGAAATCACCCGGCAGGTCCTTTCCCTGGCCGTCTTCGGGCGGCAATACACGGCCTATGGGCTGATCGGGTCGGTGCTCATCCTGATGATCTGGGCGTATCTGGCCAGTGCGATCTTCCTCTTTTGTGCCGAGTTTCTCCGCGCGGTGCGTGATAATTCCTCCGCAACCACGCCCCGGGAATTGAAGGCGTAGTCCATTTCCGTGGCGCGGTCAAAAAGCCAGCCCCAAAGGGGGCCCTCCCCCGATCGCAAAGATCGGGACACTCCCCCAGGGCTGGCACACAAGACGGGAGGCGAAGCGATGAGTCTTCACGTGGCACGTTGCGCGGCGGTGTTCGTTGTTCTGTTCTCGTGCGGGACAATCGCGGTTGGGGCCGACCAGGATGAGCCGTCCTTGAAGAAGCTCCTCGAGGACGCCAAACGGCACGCTCAGTCGGTCGACCAGCGCGAGCAGGCGATCACTGAGTACCGGGCGCTCGTCGAAATCCATCTGGCCAACGAGGCGCGATTCCAGGCGGCCTTGGGCGAGCTCATGGCGTGCTACGAAGTGGCAGGCAAGCCGGCCGAGGGTTTCCGGTATCTCCTCGACACGGCGTACAAGATGGAGCCCCGCGGACGCCACGAGCGGATCCAGGAGCTTGTCGGGCAGTTCCGCCTGAAGCATCCCGAGGAGTTTCGGAAGATCGCCGAGGAGATGAAGGCCGCAGCCGGTCCGAAAGCCCGCGTCGCGGACGCCGCCGTGCCCACCAGCGCGCTGGTCGAGGCCATCCAACAGCGCAAGGACCCCTCGCTACGAGATAAGAGTCTCGATCATTTGCGCAAGCTGTTGGCTTCGGAATCGTCGACTGCCGAGAAGCGCGCGGGGCTGGCCACGCTTCGCGCGGCGCTTACGGCCAAGTTCGATCGCGGGTCGTTTCGGTCGTTGGTCTTGCCTCTGTTGAAATCCGAGGACGACAAGGTCCGGGAGATGGCGTTAAGCTGTCTGCCCGCATTGGACGCGACGCCCGACGATCTGGCCCACGTGATTCCCCTGGCCGACGACGCTTCGCCGGCGGTCCGCGCCGCGGTCGGCGGCGCGCTCATCGCCATCGGCAAGGGCGACCACGCCGACACGGTCATACCCGCTCTCGCCAAGCTGCTGGAGGATTCAGAGTCGGACGTGGTGACCGCGACGATCCGCTCGATGTGGGGTCAATACTTCTCGCCGGAATTCGACGCGCTGCTCATCGAGCTCTCGCGGGATCCGAAGTACCATGGAATCATCGTGTACCATGCGCTGAGCACGATGCGGACGAAGAGCCTGCCCGTGTGCCAACGGCTGATCGAGGTGCTCGACGAGCCCGACTGGAACGACAGCGGCAGGGCGGCCTGGGGATTGACCTACGGGGTGACGGACGAGGCCAAGCCGGCCGTGGAGGACGGCCTGCTTGCGGCCCTGCCGGAAGAGGCAAACCAGTACACGCGGGACCAGGAGTTCCGCGCCCTGCGGGGCGTGGCGACGGAAAAGTCGCGGGCTTACTTGACTTCCGTGGCCGGGTCGGAAATGGAAACGGAAAAGACGCGCGAGGCCGCCCAGCAGATCCTGAACGATCTGGATGGGAAGCGATGAGGGACGATCGCCGCGCTAAGATCACCACGGAGAAGAAAAAGAAGGGAAGGAACCGCGGATGAACGCGGATGACGGCAGCGAGGAGGAACCGCGGATGAACGCGGATGACGGCAGCGAGGAGGAACCGCGGATGAACGCGGATGGACGCGGATGAAGAGGGGATGAGAAGTTGATTCGGCGACAGGAGTCGCCTCCTACAAAAACTGGAGACAGACCGATGCGAACACGTTTTGGCTTCCTCGTCGTCTTGGCGATCCTCGTCGCGGCCGTCGCGGCCGAGGCAAAGGACGCTTTCTATCGCGTCCCCGTGGCCAACTTGAAACTGACCGAGGGCCAATTGCCCGACGCGGAGCCGACGCCGCGGTGGCAGCGGTGGCAGGCCGCCCGGGCGAGGCAGCCGCGCGTGGTGCTCGACGGCGAGGGCGAGGCGTACGTCCGCCCGAGCAATGTATTGCCCTGGCAGTGGCAGGCGACGCTCCGCGACAACGCGACGGTGCACGTCGCCGCGCCGGCGGGCGAAAAAGTGACCGGCCGGCTGCTCCTGCCCAACGCCGACTGGACCGGCATGGTGAGCGTGCGATTCGAGATTGCTCCGCAGTCGGCCACGCACGCGGCGCGGCGGACGTTCTACGAGGCGAAGCGGGATCATTTCGCCGGATTGCTCCAGCGGAATCTGCCCGGCGCGGCCTGGTTTCGCCACCAGATGCGGCTGGCCCAGCACGAACTCGGCCAGCGGACCGACAACGTCGCGCCCGAGGACACGCGGGCCGAGTGGGCCCCGGGCAGCGAAGTGGACCGGACGTATGCCCTGTTCACCGGCGGACGGGCGGTGAGCGAAAACCTGCAACTCGACCGGCTTCTGCCCGGTCCTCGCCCGGGTCAGAAAGACGAGCTGGTCTCGCTCGACTCGATCCGGGGGATCACGGTCGCCGAGCTGGACTGGAAGACGCTCACGCGGGACATGACGCCCGCGCTGGACCCGTTGGCCTCGAAAATTCCGGCCGATCAACACGTCGTGTTTTTCCCGTCGTTCCAGGCGGCCGTCGATCTGGCCGACGAGGTTGACCGGCAAGGCACGTTCGTTCTGCGGGTGGCCGGGCCCGGCAACGAAGACGCCCAGACGCGGGCCCGCTACGAGCGCCAGTTGGGCATATCGCTCGACGGGCTGTCGCGTCTGCTGGGACCGAAGATGATCCAGAGCGTGGCCGCGACCGGCTCGGATTCGTACTACCGCACGGGCACGGACGTGGCGGTGTTGTTCGAGACGAAGGATCCGGACATGCTCCTGGCCCTGCTTCTGGCAAAGGTCGCGGCCGCGTCGGCCCAGGAGCCGGACATTCAGGCGGCCAGCGGCAAGGTGGCGGGACTGGCCTATCAGGGCCGGAGCACGCCCGACCGGCGGATCTCCAGCTACGTCGCCCGACTAGACGGCGCGGTCGTCGTGACCAACTCGCTGCACCAGCTTCGGCGGATCGCCGCGGTCCAATCGGGCGAGTCCGCGTCCTTGGCGTCGCTTCCAGAATATGTGTTCTTCCGCGACCGCTACCCGCTGGGCGACAAGGAGGAAACCGCGTTGGTCTTTTTGAGCGACGCGACGATTCGTCGGTGGTGTGGACCGCGGTGGCGGATCGGCACGTCGCGGCGGGCCCGCGCGGCGGCCGTGCTGGCCGAGATGCAGGCGTCGCAGATGGACGCCCTGGCCCGCGGCACGGTCGAGCCCGGCCCGATCCACACGGATCTGCCGCTGCCCGACGACGCCCGGCTGACGCTCGCGCGGACCGGCGTGATCTCGTCCGTCCATGGGCGGATCGACTTCCTCACGCCCATCGCCGAGATGCCGTTGGACGAGGTGAGCCGCGCGGAAGCCGACGCCTACGAGCGGTGGCGCGACGGGTATCAGCGGAACTGGACGGTGGGGTTCGACCCGATCGCGCTTAGGATCTCCGTCAAGCCCGAGGCCCTGGCGGCCGACCTGAGCGTGATGCCGCTGATCGCCGGCACGCAATATCGCGAGTTCCTGTCGATCGCGCAAAAGGCCAAGATCGCTCCCACCGCGGGCGATCCGCACGGGGCCCCGCTGCACGTCATCGTGGCCATCGACCAGAAGGCGCCGATGTTCCAGCGGGCGAACAATTTTGCCTCGATGATGATGAAGGGCTTCACGCTCGGCTGGATGGGCGAGTCGGTCGCCGTCCATGCCGACGCCGATCCCTTTTGGAACGAATGGGCCAAGACGCCCAGGGAGGATTGGGACGAGTTCCTCCAAACCCAGGTGCACCGGCTGCCGTTGGCGCTCAACGTGGAGGTAAAGAACGGTCTGGCCCTGACGGGCTTCCTGGCCGGCTTGCGGGGCTTCGTCGAACAGACCGCGCCCGGCATGACCGAGTGGGAAACCCGCGAGTACCAGGGCGAATCGTACGTCCGCGTCACGCCGTCGGAGAAGGCGAAGGGCCGGCACCGATCGGCCGAACACTGGGCCATCTGCTACGCGGCCTCGGGCGAGGCGCTCGTGGTGACGCCCAACGAGGAGTTGCTCAAGCGGGCGCTGGACCGCCAGATCGCCCGGCGCAAGGCGGCCGAGGAGGGCAAGCCGGTCGAGCCCGACGCGCGGCCCTGGCTCGGAGAGAATCTTGCCTTGCAGGCGGACCGCGGCGTGTTCGAGATCGTCGACGCCCTGTTCCGCGACGAATACGGCACGGCGATGCAGGTCCGCTCGTGGAGCAACCTGCCGATCCTCAACGTCTGGCGCGAGCGCTATCCGGACCAGGACCCGATCGCCCTGCACGAGCGGGTCTGGGGCATCCGGCTGGAGTGCCCCGGCGGCGGGCGGTACGTCTGGAACGAGGCGTGGCAGACGATGGAATCGACCGCGTACGGCCATCCGGCCCTGCCCAAGACGGGCCCGGCCGCGCCGGCGATGTTTGATACCTTTAGCCGCGCCGACTTCGGCGTCTCCTTCCCCGACCAGGGCCTCCGCGCCCGCGTGAAGCTCGATCGGGAGAAGAAGTAGCCTGACATACCGTGAGGCACGTACCCGTTTCGGGGTTCGTCCAACATGCCCACGGCAAGCGTGGGCATGGCACCCAGCAACCCCCGATCCCCCTCGTCCTCCCCGGGAAAAAGTGGTATTATGGGAATGATCGGGGGTCTTTTCCGCCGTTGTGCGTCATCCTGAGCGAAGCGAAGGATCTCGTTGACGGAGAGGACTTTCTGGATCAACCCTTCCCACTTCCCGACCGCTTTCCCCGCCGCCTCGCGACACGCCATGAGACAACACACGGCCGACCCGGTTCCCGCCACGCACATCCCGTGCTACGTCTTCGACTCGAACCGCGACGCCGCCCGGCACGTCGCCCGGACCATCGCCAACACGATCCGCGAGCGGAACGCCTTCGGCCAGCGGGCGGTGCTGGGGCTGGCCACCGGATCGACGCCCGTGAGCGTCTACCGCGAGCTGATCCGCATGCACCACGAGGAAGGGCTGGATCTGTCCGGCGTGGTCACGTTCAACCTGGACGAATACTACGGCCTCTCGCCGGCGCAGGTGCAGAGCTACCACCAGTGGATGGACGAATCGCTGTTCAACCACGTCAACATCCCCCGCGAGAACATCCACATCCTCGACGGCACGCTGCCGCCCGGCGAAGTCGAAGAGCACTGCCGCCGGTTTGAAGACGCGATCCGCCGCGCCGGCGGGATCGACGTGCAGTTGCTGGGCATTGGGCGCAACGGGCACATCGGGTTCAACGAGCCGCCCGCCGTGCGCGCCAGCCGCACCCGGTTGGTCACCCTCGATTCCACCACCCGCAAGGACGCCGCCAGCGACTTCTTCCACCTCGAAAACGTGCCCACCCAAGCGCTGACCATGGGCGTGGGCACGATCCTCGAGGCGAAGAAGATCTTCCTTCTGGCGTTTGGCGAGCACAAGTCGCGGATCATCCGCGACGCGGTCGAGGGGCCGGTCAACGACCGCGTGCCGGCCAGCTTCCTCCGCGATCACCCCGGCGTGGCGTTCCTGCTCGACGACGCCGCCGCGGACGACCTGACCGGCCGGGCAACCCCGTGGCTCTTGGGCGCGGTCGCCTGGGACGAAATGCTCGTCAAGCGGGCCGTGCTGTGGCTGTGTCATCAGACGGGCAAGGCCCTGCTGAAGCTCGACGTGGACGATTTCCGGCAGTTCGGCCTGCACGAGCTGATGCGCGATTGGGGACCCGCGTCGAAGCTGGCCCATCGCGTCTTCCGCGGATTGATGGACACCATCGAATACCATCCGGCCGGCACGCAGCCCCGACGCGTGCTGTGCTTCAGCCCTCATCCGGACGACGACGTCATTAGCATGGGCGGGAGCCTGACGCGGATGGCGCAGGACGGACACGAGGTGCACGTGGCCTACATGACCAGCGGCAACATCGCCGTGTTCGACCACGACGCCCGGCAACTGGCCGACCTGATGACCGAACTGAACCGGCGATTCGGCATCGACGAGCAAAAAACTCCCCACCTGGAGATCGAGGTTCTCCAGACGTTGGCCGAGAAGAAACCGGGCCAGCCAGACAGCGACGCGGTGCGGCACATCAAAACCATCATCCGCTGGAGCGAGGCCAAGGCGGCCGCCGAGGTGTGCGGCGTGCGGGAAGAACACATGCACTTCCTCGACTTGCCCTTTTATCAAACCGGCACGGTGGCCAAAAAACCGCCCACGGAAGAGGACTACCGCCGCGTCCGCGAGTTGATCGACCGGCTCCAACCGGATCAGGTCTTCGTGGCCGGCGACCTCTCCGACCCGCACGGCACGCACCGCGTCTGCGCGCAGCTCATCTTCGAGACGCTCCGCGAACTCGAAGAGACCGCGGGCCGCCGGCCGGACGTGCTGCTGTATCGCGGGGCATGGCAGGAATGGGCGTTGCACGTGATCCAGATTGCCGTGCCCTTGAGCCCGGACGACGTGAAAACGAAGAAGCAGGCGATCTTCCGGCACGAGTCGCAGAAGGACTCGGCCCTCTTCCCCGGCCCTGACGACCCACGCGAGTTCTGGCAGCGGGCCGAGGACCGCAACCGCAACACGGCCGATCTGTACAACCGCGTCGGCCTGCCCGAGTACTACGCCATGGAAGCCTTCGTACGCTGGGACGGCGCCATGCTCTAGGGGCCTATTCCAGACTCGGGCCCAGACGGTCATCCTGAGCGCAGCGAAGGATCTCCACTCGCGTAATGCCAACGAGATCCTCCGCTGCGTTTAGGATGACGAGTGCCCCGGGGACGGTCCCGATCCTTGCGGAGCAGGAATGGGGCTGTCCTCCTCGCAGCGGACCCGCCCTCGCCAGGACCCCCACTGTCATACGGTTGGTGTCCACCCGTGATGGTCATCTCGTGGTGATCGGGAGAGCGGGATTTCTTGGAATACGACGCGAAGTGCCCTTTGCACTCGGGAGAAGTGAAGGTATATTATTTGTAGGTGCATGTTTTGTACTGCTACATTTAGTAACTGCAAATCCGGGATGCGGGCCCGCCCTTTCATGGAGGAAGCGTTCCCATGTTGGTCCTCGGCAGAAAATGTGGCGAGACGGTGCATATTGGCCAGGATGTTACGGTGACGTTTCTGGAGATGCACGGTCGGTCGATGAAGATCGGCATCGACGCCCCGCGCTCGGTGGGTATTCGGCGAGGCGAGCTGCGCGATCACGATGGTTTGGCCGGGCCGGTCGATCATCGTGTCCGGGGTGATTCCGTCACCTTTTTGGCTGACTGTTGATCCGTCAGCCCTGAAAGCAGATTCCATGTTGGATGATGAGGCTCGACAAGGCGGTTGCGCATGTGCGTTGAGCGAAACGCCCGCCGCGCGCGGAGGAAAGAGAGAGCGACGGAGCCGACCCTGGCGTCATCCGCTCAAGCGGCACATCGAGGTTCCTTATCGCGTTGCCGCCGCGATCGCGGTGATGGAGATGGGCGTGTCGGAGTATTCCACCATCGCGCACGCCGTCGGTCTGACCCTTGAGGAAGTCGAACGCGTGGACATGGTCGAGGACGCGGCCGTCCGGCAGTTGGCGCTGGCGAGGATACCGGAGGGAGAATGGTTCAAGCTGGCCCATCGCATACGCTGTCCGAAGTGCCAGGCCACGGTGGGCGTTGTCCCGTGCGTCGCCTGCCGAAGTTACTGACGAACACGGTTGATCACTTCCCGTTTTGGAGATTCCCTAATGTCCGTGTCTGAAGAGACAATGTTGTCCATGCCAGGCGCCATTCGCATCACGCGAAAGGAATTCCTTGAAGACCGACAGGGACGAACGTTTTCCGACGTGCTCGACGACGCCGAGCAGCCTTTCGACGACGTGTTGAGGTTCTTCGACGATGCCCAGCGACAGCGCCGCATGGAGGAAGCCGAGATCCATCACGACCGTCCGGCCCTATCGGGCGTCGTTCGGGAACTCGAGACGCAACCGGCCATCGACCGTTTTCTCGCCCAGGGAGACCCACGGCACACCAAACGCCTTCGCCAGGCCGTGGGCGTGGTGGTTCGCATCATCATGGAAAGGCGCGGCTGGAAGAGAACCGGACGAAAGGGCTCGCTGGGAGTTCGCGCCGCGGTCGCCCGGGGCACGAGGACGCCCGGAGCGTACCACAACACCGGCGGGCTGGCGTTTTGGTTCCTCCGCGCGGAGCGTTACGAGCGCGCCGCGGGAATGCCCTTTCGCTCGGTGAAGGAGCGCGCGGGCCGGAGCGATCTCGCCGTGGAAGATCAGACGCCCGCCGCCGCGCGCGCACGCCCTCGAAAAAGGGGACATGGCCATGTTTAACCGCGGATCGGCCTCGGATAAGGCAATTTTCAAAAAAGCGAATCAGCATCTGGCCCGGGTGAGCCTCGGCTCGCGATCCCGCGTCGTCCTGACCATCCGCGGCGGCCAGGCGACGCTTTCGGGCAACATCCAGTACGAGAGCCAGCGACGCCCCGCCGTGAAGGCGATCAGCAGCGTGGACGGAGTCCGCGGAGTGTTGGACCAATTGAAGGTTCTGCCGCGAGACGCGCCGCGCAAACAACCGCCGCCGCAAACCGCGACGCCACCCAACACCGACGCGGCGGCCGATTGAACGCGGCGGCGCGCTCTTGGGCCAAACCTGGGGGCAGGCCCCGGACGGCAATTCCGATCAAGAGGAGTCCCGCGATGGACAATCCCGAGGCAAACGGCAAGGCTCTGGACGCGAGTGCGCCTTCCTCCGACGCCCAGCGGGAGGCCCCGCGGCCGCCGACGTCGGCGGCCGTAAAGGTGGACGATTCGGCGGCGATGGCCAATTACGCCAATTTCTGTCGCGTGACGGCCACGCCCGAGGAGATGGTCATCGACTTCGGACTGAATTCCCAGCCGTTTGGCGTGCCCAACGAACCGATCGTGGCGTCGCAGCGGATCGTCACCAACTGGTACACGGCAAAGCGTTTGATCCACGCTCTGCAATTGACGCTCGAGCGCCACGAGACCACGTTCGGCGCGATCGAGACGGACGTGCGGAAACGCGCGCGGCAAGCCTAGGACCGAAAGAGACGTCTTTCCTTACACAGGCCGATTCGGATGAGAACCATGAATTCATTCCCCGTGTGGTTGCGTCCCTTGGGCGAAACCTGCCGCGTGCGGGTGGACGGCGTTCAAAACGCCCAGTGGCTGCTCAATCGTCTTGGGTTGTCCTTCGTCTTCAAGACGGCCGCTCCCATCACCGAGGACGCCGATTCGACGAATTGCACGTTTTGCGTGGCGTACAGCTCCCACATGTCTCGGCGAGAGCTCGAGAAGGTTCTCGCGATGATTCCCGAGGTGAGCGTGATGATGGACCCCGCGTAAGGTGGCGAAGATGATGGAACCGCTTGTCAAACCCGGCGAAACCGTCGACGTGCAGGAGCTCAAGAAGTCGCTCGGCGGCAGGCGCAACTCGCTTCTGGTCAAGACGGCTGACGTGGAGATCGTCCATTTGGTCATCCCCGCTGGCGAGACGATCCCAACGCACGAGGCCCAGGGCGAAATCGTGCTTCATTGCCTGGAGGGTCGGGCCCTCGTGTCCGCGCTCGGAGAAGCCATCCACCTGGACGCCGGTCAACTTTTCTACTTCGCCGTAAACGAGCCGTTTTCCATCGAGGGCATCGATGAAGCTTCGCTGCTTGCGACCATCATCGTGCCCAAGCAGGGACCCGCCGTGGAACTGATCGGCGACCGCGCGCCGTGCGAACAGCCGCACTGAACAGACCCACAACGGCCGTGCGCTACTTGAACAATGAGTTCGTCGCGATATGCTTGAACAAGTAAGAACGTGGTTCGCGCGCAGGCGGGAGCAGGCGTTGGCCCAGGCGGCCGAAGACGGCCTCTTGGATCGGGTTAGGACGCTGCTGGCGGCGGGCGCCAGCCCCAACGCCCGGAGTCGGGACGGGTTTACCGCGTTGATGTGGGCGGCCGCCCGGGGTCACGTTGACGTCGTCAACGCCCTGCTCCAGTCCGGCGCCCAGTTGGATGCCCGAACGCGAAATGGACGCACGGCCGTCGACATCGCCCTCCAGGAAGGACGCAACGACGTGGCCGCCTTGCTCGGGGCGAGAGTATCTTGAGAATTCGCAGTCCACGGCTTACCGGTCTCTCCGCCGCGGTCTTCACGGCGGCCGTTCGGCTTCTGTTCCGAACTCTGAAATCGGAGTTTCGCGAAGAGACGCCGGACACCAATCCCTATACCATGTCGCCGGCGCGGCGGTATCTCTACTGCGTCTGGCACGACTCGATGGTGATGCCGGCGTTTGGGGGCAAACACCGCTTCACCGCCGCGCTGACCAGTCACCACGCGGATGGATCGTTCGTCGCCCAGGTGCTGCGAAGGGTGGGCGTCTCGACCATTCGCGGATCGACCAGCCGAATCACGCCCGGCGCCATGCGCGAACTCATCCGAGCCGCCGAAGACAAGCATCTTGTCATCACGCCCGACGGTCCGCGCGGTCCGCGCCGGCAGATGAGCATGGGAATCGCCTTTTTGGCGTCCCGCACGGGCCGCGCCGTGGTTCCCACGGCTTATTCCTGCATGCGATGCTGGCGCATTCGAGGGAGTTGGACCGATCTGATCGTCCCGAAGCCGTTCACGAAAGTGTTCTTCTTGGCCGGTAACCCAATCGTCGTCCCCCCCGACCTGGAAACCGATCAGCTCCGGCAGTACGTGGACCGCATTCAGGTGGCGATGGACCGCCTCAACGAGACGGCACAACGGCTCGCCGCGGCGGCAAGATCGTGATTACCCCCCCAAGAAAAGCCCGGCCCTACTCCTCCCCGACCACCAGATCGGAGTCGGTCTCAGCGCCGTCTCCATGGGAACTGCCGGCCGCGACGGGTTCGGGGGCTTGCGCCTTCTTCCGGCGGGCCGCGCGCTTGGCCTCCGCCTTGCGCCTCTTCTCTACCTCTCTGGCCTGTTTCGCGTACGTGTTTCGGTCTCTTGCCATGAGTCCTCCTCTTGTGGGGTCTGACGGGGGAACGCGGTCGCCGCGTACAGCCGAGGATGGCTCCAGCACGAGACGAGCAGGTAATTCTACCGGTTTTCGGCCTCCCGGTCAGGACCAAATCGCGGACGGGGCGGCAGACGTCGCTCGTCGCCTGCCGGATCGGGCAGCCTGCAGTCAACGGGCAAGCCTCTGGAAGAGACTCCGCCGGGCCGGCTTCGCCAGAAGAGGGGTGTCGAAGAGGGACCAACTCAAGAGAAACCGAGACACCCCCATTTCGTCTGGACGGCGGACGTGGTATGATGGACGGCCTAGTGGTGAGAAGCAACGTGGGCGCAATGGCACTTTCAAGTGCGTACGTCCACGTATCCGGCCATTTGTGCGGCGGCAGATTGTTCTCGATATGTCGCTCTCCAATTGCGGTTGATTCTCTCCCTTTTTGTTTGGCCGCGATCCTCCCTGACACGAGACAACGTTGGGATCGAGGACGGCGGTCTAGTGCGTTTTTTTTCTTTCTTCAAGGAGTGGCGTCATGCCGCAAGGGACGATCAAAAAGTTGATCGGTGACAAAGGGTTTGGGTTCATCGAAGGAGAGCGCGGCGAGCTGTTCTTCCACCACAGCGCCGTCGAGGGAGCAAGTTTCGACACGCTCCGCGAGGGCCAAGCGGTGAGCTATACCGAAGGCCGTGGCCCCAAGGGCCCCCGCGCCGAAAACGTCAAGCTGGTGTGAGCGACAAAACGGCGGGCAGCGTCCGTCTCGCAAACGGGCGCTACCCCGCCGCTTGGAGTTCTTCCACGTGAAGTCCTCGGGAGGGTGAGGTTCCCACCGAGCCGGGACTCGTCGCGAGCCCCGCGGCTTGGTCGGAGCCTTGCCCTCCCCGTTTTTTGCGCCCGGCAACGCAGGTCAACAACAGTGAACACGGCAATCCCCACACGCGAGCGCCGAGGGCAGGTGTGCCACGGGCTTTGCCAGTGCGCGTGGTGGCCAATCCATGCGTTGTTGGAGGAAGTCCTCCCACGCTTCACAAGAAGCACTGGCGGAGCCAGTGGCACTCGGCAAACGCGGTTCGGCGGGAGCCTCGCCCTTCCGGGTTTGGGCGGGGTACTACTGGATCCGATCTTGCTTCTCGTCGCGGTCGCGATGGCCTCGTCCGCCCTGGCGGACGAGCCCGCGCCGATCGGGCCGCGCGATTACAGGTCGCCGCGGTTTCTGATCCACACGGACCTCCCGCCCGACGGGGCCGGCGAGCTGCTTAGGCGGCTTGAATCCATGACGGATCTCCTGGCGGCCTATTGGGCCCGGCCGCCGCGGGGCGTGATTGAAGCGTACGTCGTCGACGATCTGGCGCATTGGAACGCGAACATCTTCCCGCCGGCCGCGCTAGCCAAAATCCAAGGCGGCGCGGGCATCTGCCTGACCGTCAAGCAGTCGCGGGGCGAGCAGTTCGTCGCCAAATCGGTCGTCTACGCGACGGCCGCCAAGGACGTGGTCCAGCACGAGGCCGTGCATGCCTATTGCCACCAGACGTTTGGCCGCGTCGGACCCATCTGGTACGCCGAAGGCATGGCCGAGGTCGGGCAATACTGGAAGGAAGGCGGCCAGAACGCCGTCAACGCCTTCCCGCACGTTATCCAATATCTCAAGAGTTCCCCGCCGCGCCCGCTGGGCCAACTCATCGCCGAGACCAAGCACACCGGCGATTGGCAGGACTACTGCTGGTGGTGGGCGCTGTGCCACATGCTGGGCACCAATCCCAACTACGCCCCGCGGTTCCGGCCGTTGGGCTTGGCCATGTTGACGGGCCGGAACGTCACGTTCGAGCAGGTCTACGGCCCCGTCGCCCGCCAGATCGAATTCGAGTACCTTTTCTTTATCGAGCACATGGACCGCGGCTACCGCGCCGAGCTGTGCGCGTGGGACTGGAACGCGAAGTTCCGCCCGCTCCGCGCGTCGGGCCGTCCGGCCACCGCGCGCGTCGCGGCCGATCGCGGCTGGCAGCCCTCCGGCATCCGCGTGGTCTCGGACACGGAATACACCTACACGTCCTCGGGCAAGTGGCAAACGGGACCCACCGCGGAAGCCGTGGACGCCGACGGCGCGAAAGACGACGCCCAGCAGGGCGCCGGCCGGTTGATGGGCGTCCTCATGCGCGACTACAAGCTCGGCGAGCCCTTCCCGCTGGGCACCGAGGGCACGTTTCGCCCCGAGGCGGACGGCGACCTTTATCTCCGCTGCCGCGACGCCTGGTCCTCCCTGGCCGACAACACCGGCCGCGTGACGGTGAAGATCCATGCCCGGCCCAAGACGCGGGCGGCAGCCGGCGAAGCGTCGGAAAGGCCGTCCACGGGGGCGCGGTAATCCATCGCGTCAAAACGAAAGAGACGGACGCGTCCTCCTTGAGTCGCCATTCGCCGGCGGTTGAACGATCTCGAACTTCTTGCCCCGCATCTTCTCGAACTGCTCGCGTTGAGGCGTGGTGAGCACGGCCACGCCCTCGTTCAGGAATTGATCCCGCAAATCGAGGAGACGCCTTTGACGCTCGACGGGAGCCAAGGTCCCGTCGTTTGGCACGGACTTCACTTGCTCGTGGTATCTGGACCGAATGGCACGCAACTTCTCCAACTGATCGTCGGTAATGTCCAACGCCTTCACCACCTCCGGAGAGGTCATTGCGGCAAGTCCTTGAACATGAAGCCCTATCTCCTTGAGCCGAATCCGTTGCTCGTGCGAAAGGACTCGCTCTGCCGCTCGCCCCAGATCAAGCGTCTTCTCGTAACGCTCGTGCCGGTCCGCAACACGCATGGCATCCACTCGAGCGGACAACAGTATCTCCTCCAACTTGATGCCCTGTTCGGGAGACAATTTGAGTTCGTCCCGGACTCGCCGGTCCTTTAGGAGCATCAGCGAGTCTCTGGCGCCGCGGTCCACATGACCTTCTCGAACGATCACCTTGCCCTTTTCGTGCGAGTGGGCCTTGTTGTCTTGTTGCGCGTAGGCCCCGTTGCTAGCGAGCGCGCACAACAAGGCGTTCAATGCCGAAAAGACAAGTGCTCGTCTATGCCGGCGGCTCATTTCGACGCTCCTTTTCGAAGGGGTTCGCCTCACGGCCCGCGTTTCGGCTTGGGGATCCCCCGGTCGGTGCGGGGCTGCTTGTGGCGGCGGCGCTGACCGCGCTGGGCGCGGGTGGCGTGGTCCACCTGGGCGTCGGCCAGCGCCGTGCCCAACTGGCCGCGCATTTGCATGATCCGATCGCGCAGGGCCGCGGCCCGCTCGAACTCGAGCGCTTCGGCCGCCGCGTGCATCTCGGCCTCGAGCTCGCCGAGATACTCCTCGGTGATGTACGCCGATTCGTCCGCGCGGCCCACGGCGGCATTGGATCGCGCGTGGGCGGCCGCCTCCGCCTCGATGCCCGCGCGGATGCTCTTGTGGATCGTCTCGGGCGTGATGCCGTGCTCGCGGTTGTAGGCCTCTTGCATCGCCCGGCGTCGCCGCGTCTCGTCGATCGCCCGCCGCATCGAATCGGTCACCACGTCGGCGTAGAGGATCACCTTGGCGTCCACGTTTCGGGCGCTGCGGCCGATGGTCTGCATCAAGGACGTTTCGCTTCGCAAAAAGCCCTCCTTGTCGGCGTCGAGGATGGCCACGAGCGAGACCTCGGGCAGGTCGAGCCCTTCGCGCAACAGATTCACGCCCACCAGCACGTCGAAATGCCCCTCGCGCAGGTCGCGCAGCAGCTCCACCCGCTCGAAGGCGTCCAGCTCGCTGTGCAGCCACTTGCACCGCACGTCCTGCTTGCTGAAGTAGAAGGCCAGATCCTCGGCCAGGCGCTTGGTGAGCGTGGTCACCAGCACGCGCTGGCCGGCCGCGGCCCGCTCGCGAATCTGCTCCAAGAGATGGGCAACCTGCCCGCGAGCCGGGGCGACCTCAATCTCCGGATCGAGCAAGCCGGTGGGTCGGATCACCTGTTCGACGATCTCGCCGCCGGTCTTTTCCAGTTCGTAAGGGCCCGGCGTGGCCGAGACGTGGATCACCTGGTTGATCCGGCCTTCCCATTCCTCGAACCGAAGCGGCCGGTTGTCCAGGGCACTCGGGAGGCGAAACCCGTGCTCGACGAGCGTCACCTTCCGGTTGTGATCGCCCGCGTACATCCCGCGGACTTGCGGCACCGTGACGTGCGACTCGTCGACAAACAGCAGGAAGTCGTCGGGGAAGAAGCTAAAAAGCGTGTCGGGTGGCGAGCCCGGCGCGCGGCCGCTCAACGGGCGGCTGTAGTTCTCGATGCCCGGACAGTAGCCCACCTCCTGGATCATCTCGACGTCGAACCGCGTCCGGGCGCTGAGCCGCTGCGCCTCGAGCAGCTTGCCCTGATCGCGAAACTCGACCAGCCGGGCTTCCAGCTCCCCTTTGATCTCGGCCACGGCGCTTTCGATGCGCTCCTCGGGCAAAACAAAGTGCTTGGCCGGATAAACAAAGAGCTGCTCCTGGCGCGCCAGCACCTCGCCGCTGGTGGGATTGATCCGGGAAAGCTGCTCGATCTCGTCGCCCCAGAACTCGATCCGCAGGGCGCACTCGTCGTAGGTGGGGTAGACCTCCACGCAGTCGCCCCGCACGCGGAATTTGCCCGGCTCGAACGACGTGTCGTTCCGCTCGTACTGAATATCGACCAGCCGGGCGAGCACCTCGTCGCGATCGGCCGATTGGCCGACCGCAAGCGAGACCATCATCTTCCGATAATCCTCGGGCGAACCCAGCCCGTAGATGCACGACACGCTCGCCACGATGATGACGTCGCGCCGGCTCACCAGCGAGCTGGTCGCGGCCAGCCGCAGCCGGTCGATCTGCTGGTTGATCGAGGCGTCCTTCTCGATGTAGATGTCGCGCTGGGGGATGTACGCCTCGGGCTGATAATAGTCGTAGTAGCTGACGAAGTAACTCACCGCGTTGTGGGGAAAGAACTCCTTGAACTCGCTGTAGAGCTGCGCGGCAAGGGTTTTGTTGTGCGACATCACCAGCGCCGGCCGCTGCATCGCCTGGATCACGTTGGCCATCGTGAACGTCTTGCCCGAGCCCGTCACGCCCATGAGCACCTGCTGCGTCTTGCCCGCGCGCAGACCCTCGACGAGCTTCTCGATCGCCTGCGGCTGATCGCCTGCGGGCTGAAATGGGCTGACTAGCTCAAACACGCGCCGCGGCCTCCGAAAAACGGCCCTCTAAGTCATCCTGAGCGCAGCGAAGGATCTCTTCGGATCTCATCGACTGCCACGAGAATGCGCCTGCCGCGCACCCCCATGAGAGGCGACTCCCGCCGCCGATGGATACCCGCTCCATTCTATCCGAACCGGGAGGACAAACGAAGAGAGGCCTGGAGAGAAGATCTCTGCCGGACAAGCCTGCCGTGGCGCCCGCCGAGTGCCACTGGCTCCGCCAGTGCGCGAATGTTGGCGTGGCGCGGCACTGGCAAAGCCAGTGGCACGCGTCCTATGCCCATTACTCCGGCGGCGTCAACCAGCAGCTGGCCTCGGCCGGAAACAGCGAGGCGTACTTGACGCCCTGTCGCGGCTCGGCCATCCAGGGAGCGACGGTCTCGGCCCATCGGGCGTAGTGCGGCGTCTGCTTGTGGGCCGCCATGCCCGCCTCGTCGCGGTAGACCTCGTACAAGAGAAACCGGTCCGGATCGTCCTGGCTCTGGAGCACGTCGAAGCGGAGATTGCCCGGCTCCCGGCGCGTACCCCGGGCGTTTTCGAGCGTGGCCTCGATGAACGCCTGGCGATGCTCGGGCAGGACGTGGACGTGGACGCACGCGACGTGCATCGTCATTTCTCCCCAGCAGCCTTGCTCTCCGGGCAACACGCTGGCAGTCCCATTCGGGCGAGAATCCACATCATGGGACACCAATTCGTAAACGCCGACTGAAGCAAATTCAGCCCGGCGAAGGCGGTCAACAAAAGCCAATACGGGCTGTGGAAGTATCCCAGGCCAACGCTGGTCAAGACGACCACGCCGGCCGCCAATCGCAAACCTCGCTCGATGGTCATGGCGTCTCGTCCTCGCATTCCCGCCCGGGGTCCGCAAAGCCCGAGGCGCCTTGTTGGCAATCGTCTTCCCAACTTTTCCGGGCTTCCTCGACCACTTCCCGGCGCTCGCGCCGGCAGGAACGATGATCCACCCGCAAAAGATCAATAAGTCCCCGCACGAGCGTCGGCCGCAACAAGTAGTAGCACCGGACCGGCCCGCAGGCGTGACACGCCACGAGATCCGCCTTCCGCAGGGCCGCCATGTGCTGCGACAGATGCGGCTGGGGAATGGGGATTAGGGCATTGAGATGCTTCACGCAGTGCGGCCGCTCGCATAGGGTCTCGAGTATCAAAAGCCGTACGGGATGGGCCATCGTCCGCAGAAGCGCGGCCCACTCGCGCTCCGTCCGCTGCGACTCGTCCCCCGATGCGTCACGATCAATAGACATGGTTTCCCAAAGAGTCTCGGTGCCCAGCATAGAATACGCTCCAACAAAGCCAATGGGTACCAGGTGGTCGATACGTTGTCAAGAGACTGGTTTTGAGGGGGCCACTGTTGGCGTGTCCAGCAGCGCCGACTCTCGGTCCCCTTTTTCACACCATCGGACAAGCCGGCAGTGACACGCTCTCGCGGGCGTCAACGAACCACACCCCGCGCCGGCGCCGCCTCCTCCGCCTGAACGAGCGCCCGATCCAACGCCGCCTGGAGACGTACCTTCGGCTGGACGCCCACCAAACGATCCACCGGCCGGCCGTTTTTGAACAGGATCAGCGTCGGGATGCTCGATATGCCGTACTGGGCGGCCGTCTCCGGGCTGTGGTCAACGTTGATCTTGGCCACCTTTACCCGACCGAGGTTCTCCCTGGCCAATTCCTCGACGATGGGGCCCACCCTGCGGCAGGGGCCGCACCACGGCGCCCAGAAATCCACCAGCACCGGTTGATCCGATTGCAGCACCTCGATCTGGAAATTGTCGTCCCGCACTTCGGTCATGGTTTTGCGCTCCTTTGCAGTCTTGTCGCCACGCGGCGCGTTGGTCATTGACACCGACCGCGCGGCCGCGTCGCTCGATCCGGGTGAATCACTAATAGTGGCGCAATGCCCCGACATGCACGTGGCGATGCCAAACGCGGGCAACAGCCAGCGGTTGAGCGAGAACCACGCGAAAAAGATCGCCAATACGATCAACACATTCTTCCCTTCCATTTTCGGATGTCTCCTACTTTCCAAAAACCCACCCGATTAGACAGCCACCGGGCGTTTGATTGCCTGGGTTTAATATGTCCGTTATGCAATATATCGTCAACTGCATAAACGATTCTTGCTTCGCAGAACAAAAAACGTAAATCTTTCTAGTACAAAATGATAGGACAATCTCAATCTTGGCAAAGAATGCCCCAAACCGCCCCATCGACACGCCGCACTGGGTATTTCCCCTCGCAGAGACCCCCTTTACATGGGGAACGATATACCTTAACAAGGTATACAAAGGACGCTCGGGAGATCCTTCGCCTCGCTTTGGAGGACAGGATCTTCGCACGCTTGGGGGGAACGAGTTGTAGCAATCCGGGCCCTACCGCCCGTTGCCCACCGGCGAGGCCATCATGCGGAGGTGGCCCGGGCCCAGAAGCTCGTCCACGCGGCGGCGCATCTCGTGGCACACGTCTATGCGGAACTTGCCGCACGCGCAGGTGACCGTGCGCCCGTCATCCAGGGAAAGGTGAAGTTGCACCGGGCAGACGCCGGGATACCCGCGGAGGATCTCGTGAAGCTGCTCCAGCCCGCGCTGGCCGTGCTGCCGCTCGACGACGTGGATCGCGACGCTCCGCGTGCAGCGGGCCGGGGCGTCCTCCAGGCGGATCAGCTCGTTGACGATCAGATTGGCCTCTTCGCTGCCGGGGCGCTTGTCGATCGCGCCGCGGACCATGAGAATTGCGTCGGGTTGGACGAGCTCGGCGTACTCGGCGTATTGCTCCGGCCAGACGATGCACCGCATGATGCCCACGCGGTCCTCGAGATCGAACATGGCGTACTTGCTCGGTTTGCCCGGCTTCGGGTTCTTCGTGTGCGCAAGCTTCAGGGCGGCGATCATCCCGCCGAGCATGACTTCGCCGCGGTGCGGCAATTCGGCCGCCTGCGAGGTCGTGTGCGTGGCGAATTGCCCCAGCAGGCTTTCGTGCTCGGCCAAGGGATGGCTCGAAAGATAGAAGCCGAGCACTTCCTTTTCGTTGGCCAGAAGCTCGCGGCGGTTCCACTCGGGCACGTTGGGCAACGGCACGGCGGCGGTGGTTGTCGCGTCTTGCTCTAGCGCGTCGTCGAAGAGGCCTTTTTGCCCGCGGCGGCGATCGGCGGCGGCGGCCGTGCCGGACTGGATCGCCCGTTCGACCACCTGGAACAGTTGCGCCCGGCGTGCCCCGAGCGAATCCAGCGCGCCGGCCTTGACGAGCGTTTCGATGGCCGCGCGGTTGACCGTGCCGGGATCGAGCCGTTCGCAGAAGTCGAACAGGCTCTTGTACGGCCCTCGGGCCCGCTGCTCGTCGGAGATGGCCTTTGCGGCCGCGTCGCCGCAGCCCTTGATGGCCGACAGGGCGAAGTGGATCTTGCCCTCGGCGACGGTGAACTCCGCCGCCGAGCGGTTCACGTCCGGCCCGACCACCTCGATGCCCATCCGCTGGCAGTCTTCCAGATGCTCGACGAGCTGATCCTTCCGCTTGAAGTTCCGCCCGGGGATGTCGCTCGATAGCAGCGCCGCCATGAACTCCACTTTGTAGTGGGTTTTGAGATACGCCGTCATGTAGGCGATCAGGGCGTAGGCGGTCGAGTGGCTCTTGTTGAACCCGTAGCCGGCGAACTTCTCGATCATGGCGAAGAGTTCCTCGGCCTTCTTCTTCGCGAGCCCGTTGGCGTGGGCGCCCGCGATGAACTCCTCCTTGTACTTCGCGATCAAGGGCAATTTCTTCTTGCTAATGGCCTTGATGCACGTGTAGGCGTTGGCCAGCTTGATCCCACCCAGGCGGTTGAGGATCCGCATGACCTGCTCCTGATAGACCATCACGCCGTGGGTTTCCTCGAGGATCTCCTTCATCACGGGATGGGGATAGGAGGGCTCGCGCCGGCCGTGCTTCACCTCGATGTAGTCGTCCACCATGCCGCCTTCCAGCGGCCCGGGACGATACAGGGCATTGGTGGCGATGATGTCGCGGAAGTGGTCGGGCTTCATCCGCTGCAACAGGTCGCGGATGCCGCCGCTTTCGAGCTGGAAGATGCCCTT
>JAFGDS010000051.1 GCA_016931995.1 Pirellulales bacterium | reverse complement strand
CTCCGCAGTTCGTGTCGCCCCCTAAAGGGAGCTTTGGAAAAAATCGTATTCGTCTTCCGTTCCCCAGGCGTAAACGCCTGGGCTAGAAAAAAGGCACGTGAACGCCTGGGCTAGTCATCCCTTCCCCGGGCGTGAACGCCTGGGCTAGAGAAAAGGCACGTGAACGCCTGGGCTAGAGAAAAAGGAACCTGTGGGAAACCAAAACGCCACGGACCGCAATCTCCACTCCAGCGGACCCGGGTTCTCGGATAGGCTCTTATTGTTTTTTGCGCCAGAGTCCTCGCACGGCGGTCGACAGGTCGCGCGCCAGCGCGCCGGCCAAGAATGCGGCGTCGGCGGCATAGCGGGGGACGAGGCGGCGGGGTTCGCCGACCGCGCGGAAGAGCCACTCGACGCCCAGCCGCCGCGCCCACCGCGGCGCCCGGTGGACGCGGCCCGCGATGAAGTCCAGCGCCGCGCCCACCTGCACGCACGCCGGCACGCCCAACGCCTCGACGTGGCGCGCGAGCCACCGCTCTCCCTTGGGCTGGCCCAGGGCGACGAACAACACGTCGGGTTCGGTCCGGCGGATTTCGTCGACGAGCTGCTCGTGGTCGTCGGGCGAGAGCGCCGCGAACGCGGGCGACCGCACGCCGACGACGTTCAAGCCCGGAAACAGCCCTCGCAAGATATCGGCCGCCCGCCGGGCGACCTCGGGCGCGGCGCCCAGCAGGAAGACGCGATGCCCTCGCTCGGCCGCCCGCTGGCAGAGCCGATAGACGGCGTCGGCGCCGGTGACCCGCGCGGGCAGGGGCCGCCGCAGGAGCCAGGAGTACCAGACCAACGGCATTCCGTCGGCCACGAGGAAGGCCGCGCGACGGTTCACGTCCTGAAGGGTCCGATCCGCGCGACACAGTCGGGCGTAATGCAGATTGGCCGTGATGAAGAAGCTGGGCCGGCGCCGTTCGACGAGCCGATCGACGCAATCCACGAGATCGTCCATGTCGATCCGCGCCAGGGGGAGTCCCCACACCGTGACGGTCGGCGGCGCGAGCGGCTCGGCCAGCTCGGGCGGGCTGGCTGGCGTCGGCTCGAAGTCAATAACTTGCGTTTGACTCATGGGGAAGTCCTTTGGGCGTGCGGCGATTCCCGGGCGAATTGGCCGGGCGTTGTGGTCCGTGGGAAATATGGCACGCGGGGCCGTAGGGGGCGGGAAGTCGGGCCCAGGGCGAGCGCGACACCTGGGAATCGGGAACGCCGGCGTGCCTATTTCTTGCGCAGCCCGCAAAACCGGCACGCGTGCCCGGAATGCGCGCATTCCGCCAGCAGCGGCATAAGTGCTGTCACTGCATTGGGTTGCAGCGTCGGGTTGTCGCGGGCGGTATTCTGGCGTGGGGAGAACCGGTCCGGCGGCGATCTCGCGGGCGACCCCGCGGGGTCCGCGGGATGGATTTGGAGGAAGGAAACCATGACCACACCGGACTCGATGCCGTCGCTTTTCCGGACGACGGAAGGCAGCGAGGCGGCGCCGCGCGAGGCGGAAGTATATCGGGCCGCGGCGGCGTTGTTTGCCGAGCAGCCGGACTGGGTGACGTTTTACCGCGAGATGCTGGGCGTCGGCGGCGTGGTCCGCCAGTACTACCCAACGCGGGAGTCCCTGGCCGAGTTCGAGGCGACCGACTGCCACGGGGAGCTATTGCGGATGATGGCGCGGCTTCGCGAGAATCCGCCGATCCCCGCGGACCAGCAGGAGCCGACGGCGGTAATCACGGTCCGCATTCCGCGGAGCATGCACGAGGCGCTCACGGAGGAGGCGTATCAGCGGAAGACGACGCTCAACAAGCTGTGCATTTCGAAGCTGGTGCAGTGCGTCGACCGGTCGATGATACCGCGGAAGCGTTACCTTGAGACGGACAAGCCGCGTTCCCGCAAGAGGAAGAAGGAGGCGTAGCGGACCTGTAAGCCGGGTTCTGTACCCGCCGCTTTCGCGGGCGGGCGATGGCCATTCCTCTAGGAGGCCGATTGCTCGGCCCCTCAAGCGGTCTACCCGGGAGTCGATGGCGGACCGGACCGATCCGCGGGCCGGCCGCGAAGGAGTGATCCCGCGCGTGGCCGCAGCTCCCTGCTTGACCTTGCTCCTGGCGGGGTTTGCCTAGCCAGACCGGTCGCCCGGCCTGCTGGTGAGCTCTTACCTCACCGTTTCACCCTTACCCGGCGGACGAATCCGCCGGGCGGTTTGCTTTCTGTTGCACTTTCCCTGGCCTCACGGCCGGTGGGCGTTACCCACCGCCACGTCCTACGGAGCCCGGACTTTCCTCCCGCCGGGTCCCGTCGAGCCGATGGGGCGGCTCCGGAATCCCCGGCCGGCGGCCATCCGTTCCACTACGCCTCCTTAACAGAAGGATACCGGGAAGCGGCGGCCAGGAGAAGGGTCGGTTAAGAATCGCGTCGGCGCCAGGCCGCCAGGGACGCGAGCGCGATGACCCCACCCAGCGCGCTGGGCCAAAGGAAGAGCCACCAGAAGACGCCCGCCAGGGCGCCCAGCAGAGGGGGCCATCGACGGAGCGTCGCGGAAACAAGACTTCGTCGCGCGGCGAGATAGGCCAAGGCGGCGAGGACCGTCGCCGCGAGGGCGGCCGGCAGGCGTCGCGCGAGCCACGGCGCCGCCGGTGGGACGATGGCGATCGAGGGCGCGGGACCGTCCGTCCGGGCGACGATCGTGTCGGAATCCTCGGGCAGCGAGGCGGACCATGGCCCGGCGAGCGACCCGTCGGGAATGGCCTCCCGGTCGGCGTCCTCGGGCTTTAGGTCCATGGTTGGCCGCGGCCAGTCGACCGAAAAGCCCCGGGGCACGCACACGGTCCAAGACGTCGCGGCGACCGGCAAGTCACCCAATTGCGGCGCTTCGATCATCCTGGCGTCCGCCGCGCCGCCCGACGCGGCGGGGCGGCTGAACGCGACCTCGATGCGTTGTGGCATTTCCCGGGAGGCCAGGGCCACGTCGAGACGTTCGTCGACGGGCAGGGGGCATGTGGGCGCGCCGGCCACGACGACCTGCAAGAGCCGCGTGCCTTCCGGCACGCGCAGCGGACAGGCGGCGCGCCCAGCCGGAATCAGATCGAAGCGCGCCACGCCCGCGCACGCTCCATCCGCTTGCCAGACGACGCGCGTATCGGCCCACTCAACCCGGGGCGTCTTGCCTTCGGGTGGCGAGGGAATAAGCCCGGCGTGGAACGCGTCGCCCGAAACCTCGTACGCCGTGCCCGCGGGCACGCCGCGGGTTGCGCTCCACCGCGCCGGGAGGGTGGTCTGTTTGAGGCCCCGCGTTTCCCAGAGGACGGGTTGATCGTCGAGCCGCGAGGGCAGAACGACCAGCCGGCGGACGTATGCCGCGCCGCGCAGCGCGACGTTGGGCACGCGCAACGGCTCGCCTTCCAGAACCCCGGCGAACGTGAGATGGACGCGGCCGGTCAGGGGCGATTGGGGCCGCAACACGAGCAGGCGGTTCGACCCCGAGGAGGGTTGATCCACGATCTCCATGGCCGGAGTCGTCCGGAAGGGACCCGACATGCCGGGCGGCACGTCCAATTCGATCTGATCCAGCGGACCGCTGGCCACGTCGATCTCGAATTCCAGACAGGCTTCGTACGCCGCGCCGGCGCGGCAAACGGACGTGCTCTGCACGGCCGTGATCCGAGGGCGGTTGGGCTCGACCAGCAGCCGGGCGACGGGCGGGGTTTCGCCGCCGGCGACGAACGACCCGGCGTGCCAGCCCAGGCTTCGTTTCGGTTGGGCGAGGACCGGCGCGTCGGCCTGGACGAGCCCGGCCGCGTCGGCGACGCGGACCAGGACGCCCGGCCGCCGGAACACGGCGACCTGGCACTTCTGGAGGCGGCCGCCGATGACCTGGGGAATCGGCAAGTCGCCTTGTCCGCGATGATCCAGCGCAAGGCGGCCGTCGAGCAACAGCCGACGGGCGCCGGCGGCCGGCCCGGCAAGCGACACGTGAATGGTTCCGTCCGGGCCTTGCGACCAGCGGGCCACGCGGTCGGCGCCGTCCTCCAGAACGCGGAGCGTTTCGGCCACGAATCCACTGGGCACTTGCACCGCGTAATGGAACCCATGGCCTGGCGTCGTCTGGAGATTCGCGTCCAGGTGCGCCTCGGCCTCGTGCGGACCGCAACTCACGACGACCATTTGTTCGACGACCGTTTCGCCCGGCCGCGGCCAAGAGGCGATAGTCCAAGGATTCGTCTCGTCGCGCGGATCGCGGACGAATTGCGGCGGGGCGTCCGCGTCTCCCCAGGCTTTGAGGAAGTCGGGCACGGCCACGGGCTCCAGCGGCCGAGGCGACACGAGTTCGTGGCGCAGCGTCGGATCGATCGAGACGGCCAACCACCGCCGCGTTGCCCGAAGATGTTGGCAACGAAGCCGCGGGGGCCGAAGGCTTCCCACGCCAGAGGCCTCCGTGACCAGGAAGCTCGCTTCGATGGCAACCTGCTCGGTGGCGGGTTTTTCGAGCGTGGCGCGCCACAAGCCCGGCTTGCCTGGCGCCTCGATCATCTTCACGCCCGGCGACGACTCCAACAGTCGCAAGCGCGGCTCTCCCTCCAGCGGCAGCTCGACGAGCTGGCCGCTGAGCACGTGGCAGACGAATCGGGCGTCGAGCACCACGGAGCCCGGCGCGATCCGAAGCCAGAGCAATTCCTCGACCTCCTTTTGTCCGTCGGCCCGCGGGCCCGGCGCGCCGTCTCTCCAACGCACGCTCAGCCGATCCGCTCCTCCCATCTCCGCGAGGAGTCGCTGGCCGTCCTGTTGGACCGCGCCGCGGGCGGTGGGCACGTCGATGGCCGGCGCGCCGGGCGGAAGGCTCAGTTCGAGCCGGGCTTGCGGCAGCGGTGGAACGTCCACGTCGAAACCCCGTTCGCCGGGGCTGGCGGCGCTGGCGTCGTCCGCCCGCTCGCTCGGTTGAAGGATCACCTCCAGCCGATGCGGTCCTGGCTCCAACACTGACAGCACCAGCGCGCCGTCCGTCGGGTCGTATTGGGGCGGGATGGGTTGACCGTCGAGCCGAACGCCGTCGGCCGAGGGCTCGATCCGTTGCCGACCCAACGGCGTCCGCACGGGTTCCGACGAGTCGAACACCCTCAGATCGAATTCCGCGCACAGGTGCTCCAAAGTAAGCTGCTTGGACGGGGCCTGCCACGCCATTGCGCCTCGGTAGACCGCGCCGGTCAGCAGGCCCCCCCGCGGCCGCCCGGCCCGGGCGGTGTCGAGCCGATGGAGCTCGCGGAGCAACGGCTCGGGAACGAACACGCGATCGCCCGCGGCCTTCCGCTCGGAATCCATGGGGATCAACACGCGATAGGGCGCGCGGTCGGGCGGCGTCGCGTCGGCCGCGGGACAGCGGACGGCACGGCCCGCGAGGATCCCGACGGCAAGAATCAGGCACGCGGTGGTCGGGGCGTCGGCGAGGACGGCCGTGCGCGACCCGTCGGACGCCGGGCGCGACGATGCCCGGCGCGCCAGCCCCCACGCGGCGCAAAGCAGCACGCCGAGCCAGACGCCGGAAGCCACGACCGCGACGAGGGACGGCAGCAACAATGCCGCCGCGGCCGCCGCCCCGCCGACGGCAATGAGCGTGCTGGGGCGGCGCAGCCGCGTCGTCCTTCCCAAAACGACGGTGGCCAGCAACGCCAACCATCGCGCGGCCTCCAACGCGTCGGCGTCGACGACGGACAACCGGTTTGATCCCGTTTCCGAGAGCGCGACGCGGCAAACCGTCCATTGGGTCGTGTCGTTCGGGGCCCAACCGGCCGGCAACGCCGCCGGCCACGGCAGTTTGGACGGCTCAGCGGGGGAGGGCGCCTCGGCAGGCGCCGACGAGATCGCGGCGCGGCGCGGGCCCCACGACCCAACGGTCGCGAGGCCGCGCCAGTCGTCGCCCAGAAGCGGATCGAAAGGCCGGGCGCCGGCGGGGCGTCCGAACGGACCGAAAAGCCGCTGCGTCCACGAAGCGTCCTGGGCGCACGCGTCGCGCAAGGGCATGTAACCCGGCGGCAGCCGCACCATCCACCGCCGCGAGAGAACGGGCACGTCCACCGCCGGGACGGGCGGAGCCAGGCTTCGTCCCCGCGCGAGGGCCGGCTCGAACGTGGAGAAATCGATCGCCACGGTGGGCATCGCGGCTCCAGCAGGCAAGTCCACGCTGATCGCGGCGGCGCCCCGCGCGTCCGCCACCCGCCACGCCGACGGTTGCGCGTCGACCCATACCGACACAACCTCGTTGGGCGCCACGTCCGGCGGAAGCGTAATCCGAATCTGCTTGCGGCCGAAGTTCTGCACCCGAAGGACGCTCAGGTGTCGCGCCCCGCCGTGGGGTGGATAACACGAAAACAGTTCCAGCGACCACACCGCGGCATCGGGCGACTTCCGCGACGCCGCGGCCGCAGCCACCGTAATCGCCGGCTCGTCGGCCGCCGCCGCGACGTCCGCGGGGCCATAGCGGTAGGCCGCCCGCGCGATGGGCCAGCGCCCCGCTGGCGCCGGGTCGCAGGGGACCGGCTCCAGCCGCCGGTTTGCGATCTCCAGCGCGGTGGCGTCGTTGGCGCCGATCGTCAATCGGGCTTGTTGCCGGACGGCCTCGGGCAGCGCGGCCAGGCAAACGGTCAGGGGCCGCGTCAAAGATTCCTTTCGCTCGGCGCAAATCAAAAAGGGTTCGATCCGCGGCGGCACGACCGCCACGTCCCACGTTTGTCCGCCCGGCCCCACGCCCACCGCCGACTGCTCGGCCGGTCCCAGACGCCGCGCCGGAAGCGATTCGTCGTCGTCCGTCCCCAACGTGAACCGCCACGGCTCCGGCCGGTCGTCCGACAGGTGGATGACGACGTGGTCGATCCGCGGCGCGTCGGGCACGCATCGCAACCGGTGCGTCTGAGTCACCATGCCGCCTTCGGCAAGGACCGCGGTCTCTATCTCGCTCGCGAAACCCGGCGCCTGCCGCCGCACAACCACCCGCGGCAACGTCTGGCCGTCATCGCGCGCGAAGACCAGGCGCGTTGAACCGGAAGGCGCCGCCGGAGAGGCCGCGTGTTGCGTCCCGTCTCCCTTTGGGAGAGGGTTGGCATTGGGAAGAAGCGCCGCGGCGTGGGCGTCGAGATCGGCGGGGTCCAGTCCGACCAGCGGCGTGGTGGTGGCCCCCGTCAGGCGATACGACTCGGCCGCGCGGAGGGCAACCAGCTCTTGCCCCCGCTGCGCGTCGAGAAACTCCAAGGGCAATAGGTCCTCCAGCGCCAGCGGTTGTCCGACCGCCAGATCAAGCCATCGGCCCGCCACGGAGAGCCGCAACGGGGCCGCGCCGGGCGCGAGCGGCTTGGCCAGACGAACGATCAATTGGCGCGACCCGTCGGCCGCGACGGCCACGTCCCAATCGGCCACGGCGCCCGCCGGGACCGACTCGACCCGGTCGAGGATCCAATCGCGCGCCACCTTCGCCCGGAGCTCGAAACGCTCGCCGTTTTCGATGCGGCACGCCGCGACGACCGTCGCCGCGGCGCCCGAGCCGCCCAACTCCAACGACGTGCCGCAGTCGATCGTCGCCGTGGCGTGGGGTTGGCTCAGCACGACGCGGGCCGCCGCGTCCGGCGAGAAATATTGAAGTTGAATCGATTGCCCCACGCGGGGCGCCGAGAGAGGCTCCACTTTCGATTGCCGGCACGAGATGCCCTCCACCTGGTCGAGTTGGAGCGGCTCGGGCACCAGCAGCGTCGCCTCGCCTTGGCGCCATAGGGTTCGCTGCGGCCGGATCCTCGGCAACGTCCACCGACCGCCGCGAACCGGCGGAGCCACCGCTCCCAAACGCAGCTCCGGCACGGCAGCGTCTTCCACCACCGGAGGATCAATCAGAATCCGCGTGGGCGACTCACCCGCTCCCGACGCGACCGTCCACGCGGCGGGTCGCTCGCCCCAATGCGCGGTGGCGAGCCGCAAAGGCGGATCCAACGCCAGGGCCACGCGGCCCAGCGGCGTCCCGGAACCGTCGAAATGCAGTCGAGCCTTGACCTCGACGCCGTGCGGCGAGAAGTCGTACACCACCGACGTGCGGACCTCCGCCAGCGGCTCCTCGGCGGCGGTGCGTCCAGGGGCAGCCAGCCGCAACACGACCGGCCGCTCGGGCGCCAAGGCAAACGTCCAGGTCTCGCGGCCCTCGTTGCCCGGCCCGCGCGAGACGAGCAGTCCGCCTTCGACGGCGGGGGCGGCGCCCGCGGGCAGATCGAGCCGCAGGGCCAGTCCGCACACGCGCGGCAGGTCAAGTCGAAAGACCGTGTTTCCCTCGGCTCCCTCGCGCCCGCGCGCCGACCAGGCCAGGACGACCACGCCGGATCGGTCGGCGAGCAGCAGCAAGGCGCCGTTCTCGCCGGCGCCGAGCACGGCCGGGATGGGGGGATCGCCTTGCCAATGCGCGTCGCGCACGGCCAGCCGACACCGCCCGAGCGAAACGAGCGCCGGCGCGTCCGGCGCGCCCGCGACGCGCAACGACGTCCGGCCTTCCAGCAGCCCTTGCTCGCCGAGCCGGGCGTCGACGCGAACTTCCTCGGGCCGCGGTCCGCCGGGGCCCGGGGCTCCCGATACGCGCGCGATCAGATTGTCGAACGCCGCGGTCTCCATCGGAACGTATCGTCCCTGGTCTCGCGGCCAGTCTTCCACGCGATCGGCGGGCACGAACGCCCGCACGAACGGAACGGGCAAGGGCGTCGGAGAGGGCGTTGCGGCTTCGGTGGACGGCTCGGGCGCGGCGGTGGCGGCGTTTTGCGTCGCGGCCAGCGTCGCGGGATCGGCCGCCGCGGCGGGTTGCTTCGCGACTGCCGCCGTGGAGAGGCAGGCCGACCACCACGCCGCCACCAGCGCAAGGCCCGCCGCCCTGGCGACGCGTCGCGGACGGGGCAGACGGATGCGGTCGGGTGTGCAAGACATGGCTTTCTTTCGCGGCCGGTGTCAGCCCACGCGGCTGCTGGGTACGTCGCGGGAAGGCACGTGCGTGGTGGTGGCCGAGGGAGTCGCGGGACCGGGAGGCGACGAGGCCGCGGCCGAGTTTTCGCCGGGGACCGACAGCGTGACGTACTGCGTCTGCGTGGAGTCCCTGTCGAGAACCGAGCCCGTCGCGCCGCGCCGCCCCGGGCCGCGCCGCCCGAAGCGCGACTCGAGCAGGCCGGCCACGAGGGCCAGCGCGACGCCAAGGCTTGCCGCCTGGAGGGCCAAGAGCGTCGGCGCCGGCCAGAGAGCCGTCGTCGCGGCCAGGGCCACGACCGCCGCCCAAAGGACGCCGCCGCGGCGCACCACGGGAACGTAGATCCAGACCAACCCCAGAACCAACGCCGCGCCGGAGGCCGCCAGGACAATCCACGAGCGGTTGGCCGATCTCAGGACGGCGGCGGGCATGGGTCCCAGCGTGCCGAGCAGATAGGTGTTGGCGCCTTTCGGATCGGCGGCCGAGGGCTCAATGCCCACCCATCGCTCCAGGTCGGGCGTATCCAACAGCGGCTGCCGCCCCCAGAAGACGCCGTTCCAGGCCCAACGGCACTCCGCGACGTAGCCCGGCGGAGAACCCACCAGATGCACGTGCGGCGGCACGATCACCTGCCAATAGGCGCGTCGCGTCCAGACCTGTTCTCCCAGTTGCGGCGGATCGAGCAGGAACCTGCCCTGGGGCGTCCACCCGCCGGGACGTTGGCACCGCACCTCCAGAAGGTGCTCGCGCTGCGGCGCCGTTCGGGGAAGAGCGATGAGTCGGACCGCCTTGTCGTTGACCGGCGCGTTGACGGGCTCGCCGTCGAGGAAGATCTCCGTTTCCGAGTCGATCGTGCCCTCGGGAAGACGCAGCGCGACCTGAAGGCGGTTGGTCGTGAAGCGGAACAAAGCCCGATCCTGCCGGCCCGTGGTCGATCCCGCCTCGATCAACCAGGTCTGAAGCCACGCTCGCTGGACGACGGTGGCGTCGGGGAGATTTCGGGCTTCCATGAAGACGCCCAGTTCGACTTCCGCGAGCCGTTCGAGCGAAGTCAACTCCAACGACGAGGACGGCGCCGGCGCGGTCTGGCCCGGCCCGTCGGACGCGACCCGCGGCTTCCACAAGCCTTGCGGGTGCGTCACGCACAGCCCGGCCGAAGCCAGCGCCATGACGCGGTTGGCCGTCAACCGACCGTCCAACGGCATCACCAGCGGTATCGCCCTGAGCAGCGTCGATTTTGGGACGAGCCGGCGCGGCGGCAACGGATAACGAACGATCAGATCGAACCGTCCCATCCGGGCCTCGGGCAAGGCCACGACCATGCGGACCGGTCGGTTGTCGTCACCCGACGCGTCCGGCTCGCCCTCCGCCAGCGCCGTCGGCAGCAGCCGCTTTGCGTCCAACAGGAACTCCGTGGCGTCGGACTTGGCCAGGCTCCGCGGCACCTCCAGGAGAAGCCGATCGTGGGGCTCGTACTCGACCGTGTAGGCCAGGCGTTGCTCCACGCGCCCGCCCTCGTCGTCCAGCGCCACCCGCGTGGTCACGCCCACCGAAATCGCCTGGGCGTGAACCGAGTGCTCGGCCACGAAGACGGCCCTGCCGATCTCGCCTCGATAGAACAACGGCGGCTGGCGCCGCTTGGGAAGATCGACCGGCGGGGGCGTCTCTTGCCGAGACAGGCCCATCGTCGCGTCGTCGTCGGGAACCAGGCGGACGTTGTCGGCGGGCAGGATCGCCACGCCCGCCGGACCGGGCGCCCCGGTGCGCGGTTCGGGAAACGTGAGCCGCATCCTCCCCGACGCCGCGTCGATTGGCTGGCGGGCCTTGATCGTGATCTCGATCTGGCCGGTTGACGGCTGGAGCAACGGCACGCTCAACACGCCGTCGCCGCTCACCTTGGCTCCGTCGGCGCCCACGACGTTGTCCGGTCCCACTTCGTCGAACTCCCACCCGGACATGTCCACCTCGAACAGAATCGCCTTCCTGCCGCGAACCGTGTAGCGCAGCGTGGCGGCAAGCGACGCCTGCCGGGCATCGACCGACACCACGTACTCCGGCGCCACGTTGACGTGCGTCTTGCGCGGCACGATTCTTGCCCGCAGCGAATAGGGCTGCGCGACGTACTCGAAACCCGCCGTGTAGTCGGCGCCGGTCGCGGACTCGGGCAGGGCCTCCACCTGGCGGACTCCCTGCCGGGGATCCCAAGAGACAAACAGGTCGCCGCGGACCTCGACGGCGACGCGGCCCGACTGGCGCGCCGCCCCGATCACCTCGAACCCGCCCAGCTCTTGCCACTCGGCGGACGGCGGGCCCAACAGCGGACGCCGCGTGGCCAGTCGCACGGTGACCGGCCCGGCCGTGGGCTCGGCAAGCCGCGCCTCGACCAGCGGCCCCGCCGTCTGGGCGCCCTCGCGGCTAGGCGGCAGCACTACCAGACGATAGTCCGAGGGATTGTCCGGCAGTAGCTCCGATCCGGCCGGCAATCGGATCCGAAACCGATCGAGCGGCGCAGCGCCCCCTTGGACCTGAAGCGTCGCCTCGGTATGGACGCTCTGGTCGTCGATCCGGACCGCGATCTGGCCGGAGGCATCGAGCACGGTCGGCGCGGCGGTCGCCGCCTCGGCGGGCTTGCGCCACCGCAACTCGAAATCGCCGCGCAGCCCCGCCGCCGTGAACCGCGTCTGCCGCGGATCCTCCGACGCGGTCGTCTCGAGCGTGGCGCCCCGGGAGACTTCGCCGACGAGCCCCGCTTCGGGCACGGTCAGTTGCAGCTCGCAGCGCGCGGCCGGCGGCACGCGCATCCGAAGGCACGACTCCCCGCCGAGCGACGCAACCGGGAGCGAGACGCCCAACGTCAAACGGAATCGCTCGTCCGGCTTGGCCCGCGCCCAACAGACGTAGTCCTTCGCCTGCTCGTCGTATTCCAGAATGGCGCGCACGTCTGGATCGCTCTCGAGCGGACCCCTCGCCACGGCGCCGCCCAGCCGCAACGGCACGCGGAAACGACCCTCGTCGCGGGCAATCAGATCGTATTGGACGTCCAGTTCCACCCGCGACCCCTGAACTCTGCCCCGCGCCGAAAAACGCTCGATCACGTAGGACGCGGCCGGCGCGCTGGGCGCGAGCCCCTCGATCCGCCGAAACGCCCGCATGAAGTCCTCGAACGTGAAGCCGAACATCGGGACGAGCTTTCCCTGCTCGTCCTCGACGTAGTAAAGCGGCAGCGGCGCCTCCTCCACGCGGTCGGGCCGGGGCGCGGCCTCGACCACGGCGGCCGCCGGCGCGACCGATGGCGGAGTGGACGGCGGCGGGGCGTTCTGGGCCGCCGCTGCCGGGCAACAGGCCACGACGGCGAACACGCACCAGAGGATCGGCCAACGCATGGCAACTCGTGTCCGTATTGTGTCTTCGGGCCCACCGAGGACCAACATGGCGGCAGACGCTCTGTTCCCGTCGCCCCACGCTCGAATGAGCCCCGGTGGCGAACGTCCGATGAGAAAAGCACTTATCTCTTCAGTCTACTCAGCCGGCCACGCATATAGAAGCGACCGGTTCGGGGATTTGACCTGCGCCACCATCCCTTCTCCCGTCGGGAAAGGGGACCGGGGTGAGGGCGTCGGGACAGCTCTGGAGACGACAAAGGGTGAGATAGGCGTTTCTTGCGTCACGTGCCCTCACCCTAATCCTCCCCCAGAGGGGGGGTATTGATCCTAATCCTCTACGGGAGGGTCCTCCGACAGCCCTCCCCCGCCTGTTATCATAGTGGTAATCCCTAACCGGGCTGACGCGTGCCTTGTGCCGCGGGCGAATCAACCTCCCCCTTTGGACAACGCGCCCCATGCCTGAGTTCCGCACGGAAACCGACTCGATGGGCCCGGTTCGCATCCCGGCCGAGGCCTACTACGGACCGCAGACGCAACGGGCCGTGGACAACTTCCCCCTCTCCGGTCGGCGGCTTGCACCGGGGTTGATCCACGCCCTGGGGCGGGTCAAAGGGGCCGCCGCGACGGCCAACCGCGACCTGGGGCGGCTCGCCGCGGCCGCCGCGCCGCTGGACGCCCGACGCATCGACGCCCTGCTGGCCGCTTGCCGCGAGGTGGCCGAAGGACGGCTCGACGCGCATTTTCCCGTCGACGTGTATCAGACCGGCTCGGGCACGTCGAGCAACATGAACGCCAACGAGGTGATCGCCCGGCGGGCCATGGAGCTGGCCGGCGACGATCCGGCCACCCGATCAATCCATCCCAACGACCACGTCAACCTGGGCCAGAGCACCAACGACGTCTTCCCGACCGCGATCCACGTGGCCGTGGCCCTGGCCCTGCGCGACGAGCTGATTCCCGCCCTGACCGACTGCGCCGGGACGCTGCAGTCCAAGGCGGACGCCTGGCAAGACGTTTTGAAGATCGGGCGGACGCACCTGGCGGACGCCACGCCGATGACGCTGGGGCAGGAGATCGGCGGGTTGGCCCGGCAGGTGGACCTGGCCGCCGACCGAGCACGCAGGGCGCAGGCGGCCGTGCTCGAGCTGCCCCTGGGCGGCACGGCCGTGGGAACCGGCATCAACACCCATCCCGAATTCGGCGCCCGCGCGAGCCAAATCCTGGCCGACGAGACGGGCATGGCGTTCGTCGAAGCGGTGAATCACTTCGAGGCCAACGCGCAGCGCGACGGGCTGGTCGAGTGCCACGGGCAGCTTCGGGCGGTCGCCGTGTCGCTGTTCGCCGTGGCCAACAACATCCGCTGGCTGGCCTCGGGCCCGCGGGCCGGCTTCTTCGAGATGAAGCTTCCGGACCTTCAGCCCGGCAGCTCGATCATGCCCGGCAAGGTGAACCCCGTGCTCTGCGAGAGCCTCATGCAGGTTTGCGCCCGCGTGCTGGGCAACGATCAGACGGTCGCGTTTTGCGGCGCGTCGGGCGGGCAGTTTCAGCTCAACGTGATGATGCCGGTGATGGCCGACGCGACGCTCGAGAGCATCGCGCTTTTGACTCGGGCGGCGCGCGTCTTCACCGAGCGGTGCCTAGCCGGCATGGAGGCCAACCGCCCGCGGTGCGAGGCCGCGGTCGAGGCCAGCCTGGCCATGGCCACGGCGCTGGCGCCCGTGCTGGGCTACGAGCGGGCGGCCGCGCTGGCCAAGGAGGCCCTTGCCGCGGGGCTGACGATCCGCGAGCTGTGTCGGCAGCGCAAGATCCTGCCCGACGATCAACTCGCACAGGTCCTCGATCCCCGACGGATGATTGGGCCGAGGTAACAAGGCGTCACGATTTCGTGCGTCTTGGGCGCCATGCCCACGCTTGTCGTAGGCACGTTTCTCCGAGAAACGCGCGCATGTCCACGCAAGCGTCGCGAAGCCGCAAGCGGCTGGATGCTGGGCGCCATTGGCTATGCCCGTGCCTTGGCGCCCAACACAAATCCGCACTGGCGGAGCCGGTGGCACACACGCGGAGCCAGCGGCGCGCTAAAACGGCATCTCGAACGACTGCCCGTCCATGCGGTCGCCGAGCCAGGCGAAGATCAGGCGGTCGATCTCGTAGGGGATCGTCTTGACGGAACCGTCGGCGAAGGCGGCGTTGAAGCCCGACACGTGCGCCGAGCCGAATTGGTAGCAGGGATCGTACGAATTGGCGCCGTCCAGCTCCGGTTTGTGCTGGGTCGAGCGGAGCGTGTCCGGGTCCCAGCCGTCGGTCCAACCGCGGTCGTCGCACCAGCGACCGGTGTCGTACTCGTTGGGCAGGAGCCGCTTCTCGCCGAGCACCATCGTTTGGCTCGCGCCGTCGGTGATGTCTCCCGGCCGGACGAGCCGGACCGGATCGACGAATCGTTCGGGCCCGGCGTTGGTGCCGTCGTCGCCCGTGCCGCCGCGCCACCAGGAGATCCGCGTGATGACGCCCTGGAAATACATGTTCGGCTGGATCGTCCAGCGATAGGGGTCGGCATTGCTTATCTGCGTGTGCCCCGACCAGAAGGCGTTGATGTTTTCGTAGTTGGGATCGTTGTTGAGTTTGGGCCCCGGCACGGCGGCGGCGTAGTCGTTCAGGACGTAATTGATGCCGTTGTAATAGACCGAGGTGGTGCCCCGGCGCGAGGGGCAAAACGCCAGGCTGTTGGGCGATTCGCACAGGGCCTTCATGGCCGCCTGCAACATGGCGGGATTATTGTTGGCCGGAAACTGTTCCACCAAGGGCGCCTTCTCCGTGTAGGGGAGCACCTGAAACGCCCAGGAGAAGCCCAGCTTCTCCGGCGGATTGACCCGCCCGTCGAAGATGTTGTACGTCGCGATCGGCCAGGGGACGTCGCCGCCCGTGGGATAACAGCCCCGCTGGGCCTCGTGGTTGTTCACGGCCAGAATCAACTGCCGGAGGTTGTTGGAGCATTGCGTCCGCCGGGCCGATTCGCGCGCCGCCTGCACGGCCGGCAATAGCAGCGCAATGAGCACGCCGATGATGGCGATCACCACGAGCAGCTCCACCAGTGTGAACCCGCCCCCGCGAGAAGGTTTTGTCGCTTTCATTTCGAAGAACCACCTTTCGGCACAAGCTGTTCAAAACGTTCCTGGTTCACTTCGTTGACCAAGCCCATCGGACTGGCGACGAAGCGCTTGCCCCCCACGCCCTCTTGTTCGTACATCACCACCGGCATGCCGCCGGGCCCTTCCTTGGGGCCGTCCAGCGCGCCGGGGCCATAAAGAATCACCAGTGGCTGGCCGTCGCCCTCGGAGACGAAGAGCGCCTCCGGGTCGGAGACGGGCTTGGCGCCCGGCGGCGACGCCGTGCCCTTGGCCACGGCCTCCTTGACGAAAGCCTTGAACGCCGCCTCGTCCGGCGGGGCCTTGCCGCCGTGCGCCTTGCGGTAGTCCCCGTAGAGCTTGGCGAGCGTCGCCACCTGCGCGGGATCGCGGGTGACGTTCTTCCCTTGGCTCTCGCGCGAACAGCCGGCCAGGCTCCACGCGCCGGCCAACGCGACCAGCACCGCAACCACCGCAAACAAACGTCTACCCGTCATAGCGCGATTTCCTTTCGCTTCCGCGGACGAAAAAATGCCACCCGCCGCCGATCGGCGCACGACCCGCCGGCAACTGCCCCTCCACGATTAGCGAGGGAAGAACCCTGCGCAACCGACAAGCTCGGGCTTACCAATGGCACTCACCGGCGCGGACAGATCGTCCCATCCCCCGCGGGGACAGCGCGCCGGGACCGTCATAAACCTCGTGAACACAACCCGAACGGACAGGCCCCTATAGCCACTCCCCTTGCCCACGAAAAACGCCACTGGCGGGGCAACGCAATCGGTGGCCTCGATCCCTGTCCGATCCCGCGTGCGTCGCGTCCGCGCCAAAACCGTGGGCGACGGCGAAAAGAGTTCCCACGGATGGCCGACGCGGACGCACCTTCCATCTGAATCTTGACGAATCCGCCCCGGTCTGTCAAGCGAGAAGTCCTTTTCAGGCGTTGCTGGATTTGCCCCGACGCGCGCTTGCCCTCGCGAGATGGCGACAAAAAAGAGCCACCCCGTGTACCTCCGGGAGAGGGTCGGGGTTTGTGGCACGGCCGTCCTCGGCCGTGGAAATTGCCCTGCATAGCCGAGGGCGGCCGTGCCACAAAGGGGCCGCGCCCTCACCCGTGCCCCTCTTTCGCAGGGAGCCGAAGGACGCCCATAACGATGGGCCGAGTGTCGTTTCGCGCCGACACGCGCGCCGCGGAACAAGCCGGAAGCGGCGCGCCGCGCTCAAACCGCGGCGCGAAGGCGCTGGCAAAGCAGCCGGATGAGCGGTCCGGCATCCGCCGGGTGCGCGGCGCGGTGGGCCCAGGCGCGCTGGGCGACCGCATGGGCGGCGCGGACGCGGCGCTCGACCTCGGCGACCAGCGCGCGGTCGTCCAGCGCGCGGACCTCGTCGGGCGCGATGGCCGGGCCAAAGTGCACCACGAGCCGGCCAGGACCCGGCAGAGGCCGCCAACGGGGCCACGCGTCGTACGCGCCCGCGACCCCGACCGGCACGATCGCCGCGCGCGACCGCGCGGCCAGCGCGGCCAGCCCGGGGCGAAATGGGGCGATCCGGCCGTCGTACGTCCGCGTGCCCTCGGGAAAGACGAGCACCGGCTCGCCGCGACGGAGCCGGCGGAGGGTTTCCTTCACGCCGGCCAAGCCCACGCCGTCCCGGTCGATCGGGAACGCCCCCAGCGAGTTTAAGAGCCAGGCAAACGGGGCGAAGGGAAAGAGCGTCCGCCGGGCCATGTAGTTTGCCCGGCGAGGGCAGCACGCGCCAATCAGCGGCGGGTCGAAATGGCTCTGGTGGTTCGACGCCAGGAGCACGGGCCCCTCGGCCGGGATGTTCTCCCGACCCGAGACCCGGACGCGGTACAGTGTCACCCAGCCAAGTTGCAGGATCCGCTTGCAGAAGCCGTACCACCGCTCGTTGACCGGCGAAGAGCCGGCGTCGGCCGTTCGTCGCGGGGTCGCGTCGCGATGGTGGCTCCCGTCGTTCATCGCCGTTCTCGTTTGGCGGAGGGCTTTCTTGGAGTGCGGCGACTTGTCGCCGCTTTTCATGTCGATTGTCGCGCCGTGCTGGCTATTGGCTCCTCGCGCCGTGTGCCACTGGCTCCGCCAGTGCCGAATCGCCCGTGGTTCCGAGCACTGGCGGAGCCAGTGGCACTCACGGCGGGCCTTCAACACGATAATTCTTACGCGATGCACTACAGCCCGTGCATCATCCGCTTGATTTTCGGCGACAGGACGAAGACGACGGCGCTGATGACCAGCGGCGCGACGCACAACATGAGGAAGAAGTCCGCCTGGCCGCCGAAGAGGCTGAAGTACCGGCCGGTCGAGAGCTGCTCGGAGTACGCGGCCAGCTTGCCGGCCGTGAAGTTGCCGATGCACGTGGTGCAGAAGAAGAAGCCCATCATGAAAGACGTGTACCGCGCGGGCGTCAACCTCGTCACCATGGATAGTCCCACCGGCGAGAGGCACAACTCGCCGCACGTGGCCAGGATGTAGAAAAGCAGCAGCCATTGCGGGCCGGCCAATCCCACCTGGCCAAACGCCTCCGAGCGTTTGAAGAGCACCAGGCCGTCTTCCCGCACTCCGACGGACACGTCGCCGTCGTCCTGCCGCCAGGTCGCCTCGAACTCGCGGACGTGCTGGAAATGCGTCCTTTCGCACTGCGCGCCGTCCTTCTCCTTCCAGGTTTCGACCACCGGCTTCTTCGCCGTGACCGTGGCGCGCAGCGTTTTGAGGTCGCGTCCGCCGGCGTGGGCAAGCAGCGCCGTCCGGGCGGTCTCGGGGACATCCGCAAGCAGGATCTCCTCGGGCTCGGCGTCGGCGACGGCCACCACGTCGGAGTCCTCGGCCTTCGGCTCCGTGCGGCGCCGCAACAGGCGGCCGTCGGCGTCAAAAAGCTCGAACGCGATGGCCTGCTTGTTTTCGAAGGCCACGGAGTAATACTCCGCATTGTCGTAGGTCAAGACTTCAAGGACGTCGAACACCTTCTCCTCCGACTCGTCTTCGGACTCGTTCTCGTCCTCCTTCGTTTCTTCCTTGCCGGCTTCCTTGGAACGCGCGTTTTCGCGACGATACTCCTCGACAATCTGGCGCCGGGCGTTCAGGGCGGTCTGAACGGGCGCGGGCGTGTCGGCGATTTTCACCGGCCGGGGGCTTCCGGCCTCCATGGAACCGATGATCATCGCGATGCACGCGATGCCCAGGATGGCCAACCCCAGGCCAAACTTGACGGGCGTGGACGGCTGCATGCCGCGCCGGCTCAGCCACGCCCAGAGCCCGGCGAACAGCGGCGCGAAAAGCACGATGGCCAGCGGGTTGACCGATTGATACAGGGTTGCCGGGAACTCGCCTCCCCAAAACATGCGGTCGGTCCGATCCAGGGCGAAGAAGTTCAGCGACGAGCCCGCCTGCTCAAAAACGGCCCAAAAACCGATGGAAAACGTGGAGAGCAGGATCACGACGATCAACCGGTCCCAATCCACGCGCGAGAGCGGCCGCGTCCGCTCGAATTCGTCGAGGCGCGCCTGCTCCATCTCCTCGGGCGTGGGCTGGCGATCCTTGGCGTGTTCGGGCTGGTGGTGCGGGGGCAGGCCGACTCCCTTGAGGAAGAAGGGGCGGAAGATCGTGTAGACGATCAGCCCCAGCACCATGCCCACGCCCGCGGAAAAGAATCCCCAGTGCCACCCAACCGTTTCGCCCAAGGGCCCGGCGATGACGCCCGACAGGAGCGCGCCCACGTTGATGCCCATGTAGAAGATGGTGAAGCCGGAGTCGCGGCGGGGGTCGTCGGCGTCGTAGAGTTGTCCCACCATGACCGACACGCAGGGTTTGAAGAAACCCGTTCCCACGACGATCAGAAGCAGCCCGCCCATGGACGTGAGGAAGGGCGCCGGCGCCGTGCCAAACAACACGACGTCCACGGCCGATCGTCCCCAGAATTCGGTGGCCGCGAGGCAGAACTCGCCCAGGGCAATGATGGCGCCGCCGATGAGCATGGAGCGGTGCGTGCCGAGGAACTTGTCCGCCAGCCAGCCGCCGAAAATCGGGGTGAGGTAGACCAGGCTGGTGTACCAGGCGTAGAAATCCATGGCGCTGCTTTTGTCCCAGCCGAAACCGAAGTTCACGGCCGTGGTCTTCGCCGCCAGGTAATAGACCAGAAGCGCCCGCATCCCGTAGTAGTTGAACCGCTCCCACATCTCGGTGATGAAGAGCACCCAAAGACCGCTGGGCTGGCCCTTGGCGGCCTTCACGTGGGCGGGGGCGGAAGCGGGGCGGGATCCGTTGGCGGCGGCGGACTGGCTCATTCCACGTCTCCGAGGGTTTGACGAAATGCGCTCCGGATGAGGCCCGAGCGCCGAAAAGGGCGTTCCGGCTCCCCGGGTTGGGCCGCGACAATCCTCCCGAGTATATCAGCCGCCGGGGGGCCTCACCAGAGGCACGTCGCGCCCGGGAACGGCCTATTCTGGGTGGCACGTCCCGAGGCACCCTGCGGAGTCCTCGTCATGCTGAGCGAAGCGAAGCATCTCGTCGGCGTTGGCGCAACGGAGATCCTTCGCTTCGCTCAGGATGACGTGGCACGATGTCCACGGTACCGGGAAAGGCCGTCAAAACGTGCCATTGAGCGCGCCCTGGAGGGTGCCCAGGTAAAAGAAGAACAACCGGAAGATGATCACAACGATGAACAGGGCGATGAGGGCCCAGACGGCCAGACCGGCCAGGGTCATCAACACGGCCAGGGCAACTTTGGCGCGATCTTGGTACTGGCCGGACAGGTGGTCCATCGACTCGACCAGCCGGCCGGTCTGCTCGCCGACGGCCAACGCGTCGAGAAAGTCCGCTGGATATCCGCCGGCCTCGACAAACGCATCGTGGATCGTGTTGCCCTCGCCAAGGGCGGCTTCGATCACGGGGATCTGGTCGAGATAGCGGGCGTTGTTCGTGCTCCGCAGGGCCAACGCGACGGCGCGGCGGACGTCCATGCCCGTGTTGAGCGTCAAATGGAGTACCCAGGCAAGCCGGGCCAGAAGCAGGGTCTCGAGGGCGGGTCCCAACCAGGGGACGCGCAGCAGCCCGCGTTGGATCACCCGCGTGCCCAAGAGCCCCCGCCGCGTGGCGTGGATGGCCAGCACGACGAGGATGCCCAGCCCGGAAACCAGGGCCACGTACATCGCCAGGCCGGAGTTGCCCACCAGTCCGATGCGCAATATATCGGCCCCGCCGATCGCGCCGGGCAGCCAAATGACCAGGCCGACGACCAACAGGGCGATAACCAACTGGAAGAAGGGCCAACTGATGGCGGCGAGGAAGACGCGTTGCCGGGTGAGCTGGGCCTCGTAGTGCTCGGCAAGCTGATGGAAGACCTCGCCTTGTCCGCCGGTGGCCTCGCCGACGCCGGCCAGCTCGCGAAACAGGACGGGAAAGAAGTCGCCGGTCGTCTCCAGAGCGTCGGCGAGGCTGCGGCCCTGGGCCACGGCGTCGCGGATTTGGGCGTATCGTCGCAGCGCGGCCGCTCGACCGGCCCCGCCGGCCTCGCGCTTCCACACCGCTCGCATGTCGATGCCCGCCACGAGCGACGTGCCCAACCGACGGCACAATTGAGCCAGTTCCTTCGTGCGGATGCGGGGGGAGAACACCGTGGCGCCTCGCTTCAGATTGGTTTTCCCATGGAATTCAGGGTGCCATACCCACGCTTGCGTGGGCATGGCACCCTAAGAGCCTATCCCAGAACCCGGATAATATCGTCATGCTGAGCGCAGCGAAGCATCTAAACTCCTGAAACACCAACGAGATCCTTCGCTTCGCTCAGGATGACTTGCGGCGAGGGCGAGGGTTCTGGGATAGGCTCTAAGAATCAAGTGTCAAGCGGTCCTACTCCACAAATGAAAGACGTGTATTGCACCACTACGCGCTCTCCGGCAAAAACGTGGGCATCAGCACGCCGCGCGGCGGTTGTACCGGCCCGCGAACCTGCCCAAAGTGCAGCTCGCAGTTCCGCCCGCCCCAGGCGTAGAGTTGGTGGACCAGCTCAGGGCAATCGACCGGCGCGAGGAGCACCGGCCGGCGGCCGCGGTGGCGGTCGAGTTCGGCCAGGATCAACGCGGTGGCGTGCTCGGGCGATCGGGCCGCGCCGGGTCCGATCATGTTGCAGCCCGGATGGGCCGAAGACGCCATGAACCCGTCGAGCCGTCCGTCTTCGCCCGGCAACACCGACACGTGCCAGAAGCCCAGTTCGTTGGCCACGAAATAGGCGAAGTCCTTTTCCCGCTCGAGGCCGGCCAGCTCCCGTTCGAGCGCGACCATCCGCGGGACGTCGTCCGCCGTGGCCTCGCGAACCCGTTCGAGGTCAGAGACGCGGTGCGGCAGGCCGTCGGCGGGCACGGTCATCATCACGTCTTGATAGGCGGCCCTAGGCACGAAGCCCGCGCGGCTGTAGAGCGAGAAGGAATCGAGGTTCATCGCGCTGGAGACCAGCCGCAGCGGCTTGCGCTGGGCGTCGGCCAGCTCGCAGATCCGCGTCAGCAGCGCCCGGGCGACGCCCTGGCCGAAGGCGTTGGGATGGACGTTCATGATGCCCAGCGAGACGTGCGTCGGCCGGGGGTGAAAGAAGCAGGAGCCCACGAGCCGGCCGGAGCGCGCGCCGACGGCCACCAATCCGCGGCCGGGGTCGAGGGCTTCGTAGACTTCAAAGAACACCTCGCAGGCGGCCGGCCCGTCGGGGAAGATCGGCCCGCTGCCACGGACGCGGTACCAGACGTTCGTCGAAAGGCAGATCAGCTCGGCCACTTCGGCCCGATCCGCTGCTTCCATCCGTCGGAGCGTGAACGTCTGCATGGGCAGCCTCGCCGGGTCCGCAGTGCCGGGAAGGGATGGTTTCCCTCCATGGTACCCGTTGCGGCGGGCGAGGGACAGGGGCCGCTTGTGGCACGGCCGCCCTCGGCCGTGAAGGACCAGCCCACACAGCCGAGGGCGGCTGTGCTACATCTCTTGACCGTTGCGCCGGTTTGAAACGGCACGGCTGGACAAGCCGGCAGCGGCACTCATTACCGGCGGAACGCGGCGTAGTAGAGCAGGCCGACGATCGTCTTGGCGTCCTGGATGCGACCGTCGCGGACAGAACTTATGGCCTCTTCCCAGGAAGTGGGCCGAGGGTGGATTTGTTCGCCGCCCTCGAGCGCCGCGGGGCCAGGGGCAAGCTGCGTCGCCAGAAACAGGTGCATCTGTTCGTCGAGGATGCCCGGCGACATGTAGAACGTGGCCAGAGCCTCAATCCGCCCAGCACGGTAGCCGGTTTCCTCGGCCAGCTCCCGCCGGGCCGTTTCGAGAGGGTCCTCGCCCGGCTCGCGCGTGCCGGCGGGCAGTTCCAACAGGGTCTGGCCCACGGCGATCCGGTAGTTTTCGATGAGACACACCCGGCCGTCGTCCAGAATGGGGAGGATGGCCACGGCGCCGGGGTGGCGGACGATTTCGCGGGAGTGCTCGCGGCCGTCGGGCGCGCGGACGACCTCGCGGACCACGCGGAACAGACGTCCCTGAAACAGCGGGGGCGGCTCGGACATGACAACCCTCAGGCCGCGCGACGGTCGATGCGGTAGACACTGTCGCCGTGGCGGAAGCCGGGCACGATCTGCCTCAAAACGTCCAGGATGGCCTCCGGAGGGCCGTCGGCCGCCGATTGCAGCCGCTCGATCGAGGCGAGCACGGAGACCGGATCGCGACGTTTGCGGTCGGCCACGGTGATCTTGGGGTGCCGCGTGGGCAGGTGCTTCTCGCCGGTGATGTGCAGCTCTTCGTAGAGTTTTTCGCCGGGCCGGATGCCGGTGAAGACAATTTCGACGTCCTCGCCCACGCGGAGGCCCGACAGCCGGATCATGTCGGCGGCGAGATCGACGATGCGGACCGGTTCGCCCATGTCCAGCACGAGGATTTCGCCGGTGTTGCCGATCGCGCCGGCTTGGATGACGAGTCCCGCGGCTTCGGGAATCGTCATGAAGAACCGCTGCATTTCGGGATCGGTCACGGTCACCGGACCGCCGGCGGCGATCTGTTGGCGGAAGATGGGCACGACGCTGCCGGCCGAATCGAGCACGTTGCCGAATCGCACGGTGACGAAGCGGCAGGGAGCCCGGTCCGCCATGGCCTGCACGTAGAGCTCGGCCGCCCGCTTGCACGCGCCCATGACGCTGGTTGGTTGAACGGCCTTGTCGGTCGAGATCATCACGAACGACCCGACGCCGTGCTCGATGGCCAGGTCGGCCAGGCAGCGCGTGGCGGTGACGATGTTTTTGACGGCCTCGCCGGGATGCGATTCCATGAGCGGAACGTGTTTGTACGCGGCGGCGTGGAAGATGATGTCGGGATGGTGCTGGGCCAAGACGCTGGCCATCCGCGTCCGATCGAGGACGTCGGCCACGCAGACCTCGAGTTCCACGCGGCCGGCCATTCCGCTCAATTCGCGTTCGAGAAAGAACAAGCCGCTCTCCGCGCGGTCCACCAGCACGATCCGCCGGGGAGCGAAGCGGAGCAATTGCCGGCAGATCTCCGATCCGATGCTGCCGGCGCTGCCGGTCACCAGGAGCACGCGGTCGTCGATCCATTGGCGCAGGCGATCCACGTCCAGGGGCACCGGCTTGCGCCGAAGGAGGTCCTCGATGGCCACCGCGCGGGGCTGCAGGGCGACGCGGCCCGTGATGAGCTGTTCGTAGCTCGGGAGGATTTTGACGCGGATGCCGTGCCTTTGGGCGTCGTCCACCAGGCGGCGGACCTGGCGTCCGGACAGATCGCCGCTGGTGAGGAGGATTTCGCCCACGCCGTGGCGCAGAGCCAACTGACAAGTTTCGTCGATGGTGCCGACGACCGGAACGCCGCCGATCCGCGAGCCGACGCGCCACGGATCCTCGTCGACGAACCCGACAACCTGATACGTGAGCTTTCCATTGCGGATGATCGACCGCAGGAGGGATTCGCCCGCCTCGTTGGCGCCGACGATCAAGGCGGGCACTTTGTCGACGTTGAGCACGAGCGACCAGCTCCGCTCCTCCATGACGCGCACCAAGGCGCGGGCGCCGCCCAGCACGACGACCGTCACGCCCCAGTCGATCACGAAGATGCTCCGCGGCACGGCGAGCCGAGGCAGGAGATAGAGGTCCACCAGGATCAGGGCCAACGTGGCGACCGTGGCCGCCTGGACGAGCACCAGAAGGTCGTAGAACGTGATGTAGTGCCGCCAGCCGCGGTGGCCGCGAAACCAGCCGAACACGGCGACCTTCACCAGGACGAACCACGCGAGCGAGCCGGCGTAGTGGTTCATCCCGCCGGCGCCCATCTGGCCCTCGAAACGAAGCCAGTAGCTGATGTAGTGGACGGCGATGAACACAAGGCCCAACGCGGCGAGCCCCGCCACCTGGGGCACGAACCGCGCGGCGCGACCGGCCGGCGCGGTGCCCTCGCCCGGAACGAATCGCCTCGCGCGGGAGGCCAGGTTTCGGATCCACTGCGTCACGGCTTTTTCCCTTCGGTTTTTTATCGCGCGTGCCACTGGCTCCGCCAGCGCCGGATTCTCTGTATGTCAAGGCACTGGCGGAGCCAGCGGCACGCGGGTGTTAACGACGGTATGGCGTTGGCTCTTCGGAGGGCAACCCAGACCACGCGCGGCGGGCCTGCGCCTGGGTGATCTGCCGCGCGACGTTTCGCGGCGCGGGATCGTCCGGCCGCTTGGCCAAGCACCACTCGACGTGCTCCATGGCCTCGGCATATCGCAATCGCTCGGCCAGGGCGACGGCGAGCTGGTATCGGATCTCGTAGTCGTCGGGCTGGCAGGCCGCCGCGCGTTCGAGGCATTCGAGGGCGCCGGGGACGTCGCCCAGCCGCGCGTGCGCCGTTCCCGCCTCGAGCCAGAGCCGCGCCGCGGCGGAACCGGTCTGGGACGCCGCCGCCGCCCGCGCCGCCTCCGCGCGCCGGGCGCGAAGCCGAACGAGGTCTTCGTCGCGGGCCGTCGCGGCGTGGACGTCGTCGAGCCGCCGGAGGATCGGCAGATCGGGCTGGAAGGTGTCGAGGAAGAAGGCCACGTCGCGCGCCGGATCGTTGGGATGGACGCGGCCGGCCAGATGTCGCACCAGGGCGCACCGGTGCACGTGGCCCGCCCCATACGCCCGCCGCCACAAGGCCACGCCGCGCGCCGCGTCGCCCGACCGGATGGCCTCGTGCCCGGCGGCGATGAGCACGTTTCCATCCCAGGGCCTTACGCGCAGAGCTTGCTCGACGCATGCCCGTTCCCCCGGCGCGGCGCCGCGCCCTTCGAGGAAGCCCACCTGGCCGAAATACGCGTAGCCCACGCCCTCCAATGGGCACCGCGACAGTCCCCACCGCGCGTGTTGCCGGGCTTTTTCCAGCAGCGCCGCCCGAGGCCCGACCGTTTGGACCAGCCACGCCGCGACCTCCACGCGAGACGAGGTCGGCAGCGCCGCCGCCGCGCGGCCGACGTCGGCAAGGCCCCTCGCGCCGGGCGTCGCCTCTTGAATCCGCTCGAAGAGCTTCAGGCAATCGCCGGCCAGCAGTACGTGGGCCTCCGCGTGGGTTGGATCGCGGGCAACCACCTCTTGGAGCGTCTCCACGCGTTTTTGGAGCACGGCGACGGTGAGGGCTTGCTCGGGATCCTCGTCGTCCGGAGGAATCCGGATCAGACGCTGGTAGGCCAGCCAGGGGAACGATCCGCGGACGGGTCCGATTTGCTGGAACACCATCGCCGCGCCGAGCACGCCCACGGCGGCCGCGCCCAGCGCGGCCCGTCGCCGCGGCAGCGGTCGCGCGGCGCGGGCGGGCACGTCGGGCGAGGCCATCTGGCTCAAACGACACGCGCACGCGGCCAGAAGGGCCACCAGGGCCATGCACGACGGCACGCGCCAAACCGAATCGACCAGTCCCTGAAGCACGCTGGCGACCAGGACGGCCGCGGCGGCCGCGGCAGCCAGCCGCGCGCGGCGCGACTCCGCCCGCCTCAAGGCCCGCCAACACCAAAAACCGACGCACGCGACGGCGGCGAGCAGAAGCGTCAATCCGGGCATGCCCGTCTCGAGGGCGATCCGTAGCGGACCGCTGTCGGCCTGGGCAAGGGCGTCGTCGCCGGCGCGTGGATCGAAACCGGAAGGGCCCGTCTTGTCGAGATACGTCGGGCACACCCACCGGTGGCTGCCGACGCCCGCGCCAACGAGCGGGAAATCGCGGGCCGCGCGAAGGGCGGTTGACCAAGCGACGACGCCGCGCGACGACGCGGTCTGTTGGCCCCCGAGGATCACGATTCCGACGGCCATTGCCAGGGCCGCGCCGCCCAGATAGAGCACGGTTTGCCGGCCGATCCGTTTCTCGCGGCGGCAGGCCGCGACGATGACCACTCCGGCGGCAAGGATCGCGACAACGCCGCCTCGCGACCACGAGAGCAGACCGGCCGCGAGCAGCGCGCCGAACCCAAGCCAGCGAAACCCCGTATCCCGCCCGGGCGAAGCGAACGTCTCCTCGGAATCCCGCTCGGCGCGCTGGTGCTTCTTGCGAAGCGAGTCCTGGACCCACCAGATGAACGGCCCGACACCCAGAGCCAAATAGTGGGCGAAGTGGTCGCGGTTGGTGAAGGCGGCCTTCGCGGCGTCGAACGTATCGCACAGCGGGTCTTCGTAGAACCAGAGGAATCGACCGTTGCTTCCCAAGTATTGCGCGATCCCCAGGGCCGCGACGGCCAGGGCCGACAAGCCACACCAACGCAGAAGCCGCTCGACGTCCTCAACGTCCTCGATCCGCTGGAGACCGACCCAGAAGAGCAATCCGTACGCTCCCAGGAGCGCAAGGCCCGAGAGCGTCGCCGCCGGCGCGAGTGAGACGCATGACCACGCGCCCAGCCCGGCCGCGCTCCCGGCGCCTTCCGACCAGAGCGGGAGGATCGCGGACGTCTTGGGGCTGGCCATCGCGAGGAGCGGCCCGGGCAGAGGCAGCAACTGCAGCGCGACCAGCGCGACGGCCGCGGCCACCCACGGCGTCCCGGCCGACGGCCGCCAGGTCGGCTCCCGTTCGAGCGTTTGACGCAGAAGCCACGCCAGCGCGACCGTCGCGGCCATCGCGACCAGCGCGAGTTGTCCCAGCGGGTGGCGTCCGCCCAGAAGCCACGGAAGCCCAAACACGCACCCGGCCAATCCGGCGTCCACGACGCGGAGCAGAAGTCGTCGCTGCCGCGCCCGACGCGACGACAAGTGCGCGTGCCGATGGGAATGGAAAGGGGACGCCGCGGACATGGACTTCTCGGCAGTGGGCAGTGTACGGCCGGCGGCTCGTCTCGGCGAGCCGTCGCCACGATGCGCGTTGGCCGCTCGCGGTTTCGCGGGCGAATGCCGCGGACATCAGGAGTTTTCCCGCAAATTGGCGGGGAGTAGATACCAAGAATACCCTTACCGGTCAACAGAGGTTTGCCGGAGGCGGAGCGCGTGGGGACGCCCACGTGAAGGGGCTGGGGCTCGCGCTGGACCGCGTGCCGGCGCGAGAGAAACACAACCTCAGTAGTTCCAAATCTTGGAGGCAATCGATACCGTCATTCTGAGCGAAGCGAAGAATCTCCCTTGCCACCGAGATCCTTCGCTGCGCTCAGGATGACTTGCGGGGGCAAATCCGGAGCTACAGAACCTCGGATTGCGCGGCGGGTCGCTCAGGGGCTGATGGGGGCCGGCGGCTTGTGGTTCTGTTGGATGTTGTGGTAGATGATCGGCGCGGACACCGCGCCGGCCGCGATGCCGGTCAGCGCGGCCGCGCGGGGAAAACCCATCGTCAAGACCGAAGCGTTCTGCGTCCGGACCACTCCGGTCGGCACGGACGCCTCGGCCAGCGCGCCGGGCGGCGCCGTCCGCGGCAACCAGAGGCGGTAGGCGCGGGGATCGGGCCGCGCCGCGTCGTCGACCGCCAAGGCGGCCGTCCCGCCCGAAAGACGCTGCATCAGGAAACGGCCTTGCGCGTCGCTCAGCGCCTCGCTCACCACGCGACCCTGGTGGATCAGATAAACCCGTCGCGGCGCGGCGGCGCCAGGCGACGAGGGCGCGACGCGACCGCGCAGAAGACCCCCGGGTTCGAGCGCCACGTCGCGAACGTCGCCGCGCGCCGGCGGCGCCGCGACGGTCGCGGTCGTCTCGGCGCCGGCGGCCGACTCGAGCGGAACCAGCGCAACGGCCATGACGACCTTCGCCGCCAGGCCCAAGGCTGCTCGTCTCGGCATGCTGGCCCCCGTTACGTTCACGCTGCGCTCGCTAGGGACTTACAGGCGTTTTCTTCTTGTCGATTTGGTGGTTGTGGATCGCCACGGGCACGGCGACCGCCGTGGCCACCAAGCCGGCGATGACCCAGGGATTGCCGAGCCAGTAGGCGATGGGTCCCTGCTGAGCGCGAACCGGTCCGTGGCCGATGACCAGCAGGGCGCCCTGCTGCGCGGCGGGCGGGGCCGTCTCCGGCGCCCAGAGCCGATAGATGCCCTGCGTCTGGTCGGCCACCACGCGGTACGTGCCCGAGGGCACCTTCGCGACGACAAAATACCCGGAAGCGTCCGTCGCCGTCCGCACCAGGGGGCGGTCCTTGTCCAGAAGCGTGACGGGCACCTTGGCCTGCGGAACGCCTTGCGCATCGACCACTTGGCCCAGCAGCACGCCGCCCTTGTGGAGGCCGACGTCGATCACCGCCTTGGCGGGACCGGCCGCGTTGGCCGCTGGATCGGTTGGGACGGTCGCGGCCTGCACGAGCGGCGTCGGAAGCACCAAACCGAGGCAGGCCAAGGACAGTGCCGCCCCTTTCAGGATGGCTGACAACTTCATGGGACGAGTCCTCTCATCTGAAGAAAAGACGGTAATACGGAGCGGACCGTCGCAAGCACCTTCGTCCGCGACGGGGCGTTCGCGACAATCCCAGCATTCAAGGAGGAGGCGGGATGCTACAAGAATCCATCCGAGGGCGGAAGGCCAAATTCCGGGTATTTTTGCCCCTTCGCCCCCGATGTTCCTTCATCCAACGCAGTCCGCTCACCATCCGCCTCTTGCCTGGTCTAGCAAGGGCTGATGGGCGGGCCGTTTCCATCGCTTGAAATGCGAGGCGAACTCGCGGCGGGCGTCCGGGAGTCGCCGGGCCAGACGCTGGCTCAACGCGCCGGGCGGCGCATTCGCCTGAATGCTTGCGAGGAACCGGACGAGCTCGTCGCGGGCCGCGGCGGAACCGTGCAGCATGAAGTGGACCCATGCCCAACTGTCGCGGTAGTCGTTGCGTCCCATCCCGGCGAAATCCGCCTTTTTCTCCAGATTCTCCAGACGCGGCACGATCCCGAAACGCGCGGCCCAGACAACACCGTCCAGGTAGGGGTTATCGTAGGCCCGTTGCGATCGGGGCAGCTCGAAATACTCCGCCACGCCCTCGTCGAGCCAGAGGGGAACCATGGGCAGAGTGGCGTGCAGCAGCGCGTGGGTGCATTCGTGGCGGATATCGACGTGGAATTCGCGGCCGCGGTGCGCGAGCACGCGGCCCGGCCCGCCGTCCTTGATGTACAACGCCCGACGATACGGCATATTGGGCAGATGCGCGCGCAGATAGCGGCGGTAGCTGGCCTCGTCGCGGAAGAGAAAGAGCTCGATTCTCTCGGGCGGCGGCCGGATGCCCAGATGCCGCGTCAAATCGTCTTGAAGCTGGGCCAACTCGCCGAAGAATCCTTCCATGTCCGAAAGGGGGAAATCGGCCCGGCACACGAATGGCCCCGCGATCCGCAGATCGACCCAAGGCTCGGCGCCGGACGCGGAGGCGGCGAGGAGCATAACGGCCAGAAGGCGCCCGAGAGCGGCCGGCGCGTGGCGCACGGAGGTCAGATGCTTCGCTTCGCTCGGCATGACGACGATGTCGTCCGGATTCTGGGATAGGTTCCTAGCCGGCCTTGCGCCCGCCGAACCAGCGGGCCAGGACGCCGCGTCGGCCGCTTCGCGAGCCGGGCAGATGGGCGAGGGGCCGGTCGTGGACGACGGCGGCCGGGTTGTCGCAAAACAGGACCTTCGCCGTCCGGTAACCCGCCCAGTCCACCACCCGCTCGAACGCCCGGCCCATGAGCGGACGCCTCGCCTGGGCGCTGTGGGCGTCGGTGGCGACGAGATGGGCCAACCCGCGGGCGATCAGGTCCTCGGCCAAACGTTGGACGTCGGGGCCGAACGTCCCGATCAGGCTGGTGGCCGTCACCTGGAGCAGGCAACCGGCCGACACCAGGGCCTCGGCTCGGGCGGGTTGGGCCAGAATGCCCTGATTCCGCTCCGCGTGGGCCAGGACGCCCACCAATCCCGCCCGGCGGAACTCGGACAACAGTCCATCCAACGGCAAATAGAGCTCGTGCGGCAGCTCCACCAGAACGTAGCGGCCCTGATCGGCCAACGTCATCAGTTCGCCCCGGCGGATGCGGTCCACTAGGTCGGGCTCGACGCGGATCTCTCCGCCGGGCAGCACGCGCAAGGGCACGTCCTGCTGGTTGAGGAAGTCTTGCAGATGGGCCGTGCGGGCACGGATCGTCGGGCCGTCGTTGGCCGCGAACGCGCCAAGCTGATGGGGCGTGACGATCGTCGTCACGATGCCGTCGGCCGCGGCCAGCCGCGCCATGGCCAGGGACTCATCCCAATCGGCCGCCCCGTCGTCCAGGCCGGGCAGCAGATGACAGTGCGTGTCGATGAACCGATCCGGGAATTGCATGGGCACTCGGCGTTAGGCGGCGTCCACGCGCCGCGCGGGGCAACTCTCGCGCGACGCCGGGTCCGCCAGCCCCTGGGCCGCGACGTGCCGGGCGGCGTAGGACAATCGGGTGGCGCGGGTGTTCGGGGCAATCCGCAGGGGCGGTTGCGTGCGCTTACCCCACGTCTGGAACCACAGGACGTGAAATCGGTGATAGCAGTGGTGACACTGCATGGGCACGATCAGGAACAAGGCGAGGAGCTTGCCTTTCCAACCGTCGACGCGCCGCACGTAGGCTTTCTCCGCCCAACAAACGGGACATTTCATGGATGGAACCCCCGATCCGGTAGTGGTCGTGTCGGTCGTGGCGCCCGTGCCCGTCGGGCCCCGCCCCAATCCACCGGCACGGCGCTTCAATTTGTCTAACGCACCCCCCAGCAGAATGTCCGTGGCCTAGGGTTCAGTAGAGTAGGAAGGACGCCCGTCGAGGTCAAGATCAGTCGGCCGATTGATTCCTGGAAGTGCGTGATCATGACTCAAAAGACCTACTGGATCGCCGCGAGCGTGTTCGTCGGGATGATGCTTGCTGGATCAGGTCGGCCAGCGCGGGGGCAGATCCTCTTCGACAAGATCGAGCCCCGCAAACCGGCCCTGACCGAGATCGCCCCGAAGGGGTTCCGTGCCGAGCCGTACCGCACGGAATCGATGCCGTCGAAGCCCTATGCGCCGATGCCGCATTTTCACAACCGCAACATCTTGCCCGATCGGATGCACTTGGCGCCGATCAACAAGGACGACATCCGACCGAGCCACATGCGGCCCGACCGGATCACGTTCAATCCCCTGATCCAGGTGAACATCACGCCCGAGCCGATCCATATGCGCCACATGGTCCGCGCCATGTCGCCGGGCCACCGGATGACGGAGCCAGCCACGCCCCCGCTGCCGACGTGGGCGTTCAACCCCGAGATGGAGAGGGCCTCCCGGCCGACCACCCGATTCGACTCGTCGATCAAGGCGCCTTTGCCCGACTACGACGCCCCCAACCGCCAACGCGTCGTCGTGCCGCCCGGCAAGCACCCGATGAGCTGGTAGGCCCTCCCAACTGCTCTTGATCCGCCGGGCGGATTCTGTGAGACTTCCGCCCGGACGGGGTGGGGGAGAATACTCCAACGAGTCGGCGACGCGAGTCGCCTCCCACGGGTCTCATCTGGCCATGACACAAAAAAGAACAACGGTCCTTCCTCGACAAGGCGGCAGTGTCCAGCCGGCAACCGACTCGTGTTCGCGTCGGTGGTGGCTCTCTTGGGAGGTGGCCCTCCTGGTGTCGCTCGTGGCCGTGATCCACGGCTCGCGATTGACCGCGCTAAACGTGGTGGGCGAGGAGCCGCGGCGCGGCCAGGTGGCGGTGGAGATGATCCGCACCGGCGATTGGATCGTCCCGCGGCAACAGGGTGAACTCTTCTTGAGCCGGCCGCCGCTGCAAAACTGGGTCATCGGCCTGGTGGGCATGGCCCGCGGCCAGGTTGATCGCTGGGCCATCCGGTTGCCCAGCGTGTTGGCCGTGCTGGGCGTGGTCCTTTTGATCCACGCCTACGGGCGGACGTTTCTCTCGCGCGCGGCGGCTTGGGTTGCCGCCGCGGGCTTCGCCTCGATGGTCCAGGTGATCGAATTGGGCCGGCTCGGCGAGACCGACATGATGTTCACGCTACTGGTCAGCGCGTCGCTGCTGTTGTGGCACTATGGGCGCACCGTTGGCTGGTCGCCGTTGCGGACGTGGACCACCGCCTACCTGATGGTTGCCCTGGGCACGTTGTGCAAGGGCCCGCAGGCCCCCGCCTACTTCGCCGCGACGGTGGGCGCCTATCTGCTGGTCACCTGGCGATGGCGCGACGCGGTGAGCTGGTCGCACCTGGCGGGCATCGGCCTGTGGGCGGCCGTGGTCGGGGCATGGCAGATTCCGTATACGTTGGCGGCGGGGTTCGACGCCGCGTTTCGCATCTACGGCAACGACGTGGCCATCCGGTTCGACGAGACGACCTGGCGAACCTACGTGGAACACTTCTTCAGCTATCCGGCCGAGATCCTGTTCGGCTGCCTGCTGCCCTGGTCGCTTCTGCTGGTGGCGTATGTGAACCGCGACTTCTGGCGGAAACTCGGCCCGGCGCGAGACCACGTGGTGTTTCTCGTCTGCGCGCTGGCGGTGACGTTTCCGACGGTCTGGTTCGTGCCCACCGCGCGGGGTCGCTACTACATGCCGCTTTATCCCTGCTTCGCCTTGTTGGCCGCGCTGGTGGCGCAGCGATGCTGGGAGGCCGAGGGATCGGAGAGATGGGCGTGGCTGTGGCGCGGGCTGTTGACGGGGATGGCCGCGGTGATGGCGCTGGCCGGTCCGATCGTCTTGGGAGTCACGCTGATCGACCGCGACTCGCTCGTCGCCCAACCGCTGGCCTTCGCCGTCGCCTATCTGGCGGCGTCGCTGGGGCTGGCCGCCGTGGCGTTTTGGGCTCGCCTTGGACGGACGGATCGCCAACGGATCGTCGGCGCCGCCAGCGTGGCGCTCTTCCTTGGGCTCACCGTGGCCGGCGCATTCACCAATTCGCTCCTGCGGCGCACCGAGGATCAGGCCGACGCGGTTGCCCGGGTCAGGGAGCGGATCCCCGCCTCGGCGAAGCTGGTCAGCCTGGGACTGGCGCATCACGTGTTCACCTACCACTACGGCGAGCCGGTCGAATCGATGCCGGTTCCGAAGCCGGGCGAGGCGCTCCCGGCGGAGGTGGAGTATTTCTGTTTCCACAACGCCGTCGTCTCGCCCGAGAGGCTCGATTTCCCCTTCGAGACGTTGGAGGTCATTCCTTGCGACCGTTTCCGCGGCTCGAAGTCGAACAACGTGGTAACCGTGTGCCGCCGTCCGCCGGCGACGGCGCAAGGCGGCGGCTCAAACGCTCCACGCTAAGCTGATTTCACCCCCGTGATGTCAAACTTGTGGGAGGCGACTCCCGTCGCCGATGCCCAGGGAATCGACCTTCAGTCGGCGACGGGAGTCGCCTCCCACGTTGCAAAGCCGCGAGCGGCCTTTGACGTCATGATCCACCCCTGCAACGACGACGATTTCGACGCGATTCTGGCGATCGTCAACGAGGCGGCCGGCGCCTACCGCGACGTCATCCCCGCCGACCGGTGGCACGAACCCTACATGCCCCGCGACGAGCTTCGTCGCGAGATCGACGCGGGCGTGGCGTTCTGGGGATGGGAAGAGCGGGACGGCCAGCTCGTCGGCGTCATGGGCATCCAGGACGTTGACGACGTGACGCTCATCCGCCACGCCTATGTCCGGCCCGGCCGGCAGTCGCAAGGGGTCGGCGGCCGTCTGCTTGCGCATTTGCGGACGCTCGCCGACAAACCCCTCCTCGTGGGCACGTGGGCGGACGCCGTTTGGGCCATTGGTTTCTATGAGAAACACGGCTTCCGGCTCGTGACGCCCGAGCAAAAGGACCGGCTTCTGCGCCGCTACTGGTCCATCCCCGAGCGCCAGGTGGAAACGTCGGTCGTGCTGGCCGACGCCTCGTGGCGCGCCTGAGCCGCCGACGGAGCGGCTTCCACCCGAACGGGCTACGCCGCCACGTTATCCCGTACCTCTTACCGGATGCCGGAGCATGTTCCGCCGTTGCGCGGCAGGAGGCTTCCTTGCGACCTAGTGTCCAATTAGGGGCCGGTCGGGGGCACGGCAAAGGAGCCGCTCCGGACAAGGGGCCTCGGTCTTGGTCGAGCGAAAGATCATCGCGGTTGTTCGGATCGCTCGCCCGCGAATCCGTCTTCAAGTCTTCGGTGGGCCGATATGATCCCGTCCCTTCTGGAAGGCGTCCTGGCGGCACTGGTGGCGATTCTGTTCGTCTACCTTTGGCGCAAGGGCCGCCAGCGGCCGGATCTTTCTGGACCGGGATGGCGATACATTCTCACGGGCTTGGCGCTGCTTGTCGCGGGCGGCGCGCTCCGCGCGGTGGTCGCGTGGCCCGACATCCAGCAAGTCATGGGATTCGGCAACGTCGTCGAGGGAGTCCTCGCCTACACGGTCAAGGTGGCGGGGCTCTTGTCGCTGGTCACCGGGCTGTTCCTTTGGGTCCCGCAGGCCACGTCCTTCGAGAAGCTCCGCCAGACGGAGGAGAAATACCGCGCGTTGGTCGAAACCACCAGCGATTGGGTCTGGGAATTGGACGAGAACATCCGCTACACCTACGTCAGCCCGCGGATCAAGGATTACCTCGGCTACGCGCCCGAGGAAGTGCTCGGCAAAACGCCCTTCGACTTCATGCCCGCCGAGGAGGCCCGCTGGGTGGCGTCGTTTTTCGATCAGATCGTCAGCAGCCGCCGGGCGTTTCGGGGTTTGGAGATCATCGACCGCCACAAGGACGGACACCGCATCCTCAAGGAGACGAGCGGCCTGCCGATCGTCGACGACGAAGGCCGTTTCCGAGGCTATCGGGGGTGCGATCGCGACGTGACCCAGCAGCGTTGGGCCGCCGAAGAGCTTGCGGCCAGCGAGAAACGTTACCGCTTCATCACCGAAAACGTCAGCGACGTGATCTGGACGACCGACATGGAGCTGGGCGTGCAGTACGTCAGCCCCGCCGTCGAACGGCTCCTCGGTTTCACCCCCAAGGAGACGGCGTCGCTGTCGTTGGACGAACTCATGACGCCGGCCTCGGCCGAGCGGGCCATGACCGTGCTGACCGAGCGGCTGGCCGCGGCCCAGTACGACCCGGCGCTCTGGAAACGTCCCATTTCGATCGAACTGGAGTTCCGCCGCAAGGACGGGACGACGCTTTGGGCCGACGTCAACGCGTCGGTCATCTTGGCCGAAAACGACGTGCCCACCGGCCTGGTGGGCGTCGCCCGCGACATGACCGTCCGTCGGGCGAACGAGGACGAACTCCAACGGATCCGCGGCGCCGTCGAGGTCGTCCGACGGAACGGTCGGCAACTGCTGGCCAACCTGGTCCACGAGGTCCGCACGTCGGTCACGGCGATTCTCGGCTACGCCGACCTGGTGGAAGACGGCTGCCCTCAACAATGCGATTTCGGCGAGCGCACGCTGCGCGAGCACGTCGAGACCATCCGGCGCAACGCCGACCATCTGCTCGCCGTGTTTGGCGAGGTTCTCGACTTCTCCCCCGGCGCGTCGGAGGATGACGAGGACTCGCCGCTTGCCGACGAGCTTTCGTCGGCCGCCCTGTAAGGCTTTTCGCGTCACCGGATGCGGCACGGCCATCCTGGCCGTGTTTCTCTTCACGGGCTGGAAGCCCGTACCACGGAATGCCTCGCGGCTACTTCGGCCCTCCCAGCTTGGGGACGGTCTGGCGGGCGCGCGGAGCGGTCGCGGACTTGCCGCGCGTTGCCGAAGCCATCATAATGGACCCCAATGCGATAGGGGCTCCTTCAACCACGGCCGCCGTCCTGATGCGGCGGACTCGCCATGACCCGCGAACCCACCGTAATCTACACCGCCGCTTCCATGCAGCAGGCCCATCTCCTGAAAAACGCCCTTTCCGAGGTCGGGATCAAGGCGGTGGTGACCAACGAGCTGCTTGAGCGGGGTTCCGGCGTGGACGCGATGGGTTGGGCCACGTTGCCCCGGGTGATGGTCGACGCGGCCGACGCCCCGCTGGCCAGGCAGATCGCCTTGGATTACGAGCGGCGGGGCGCGGTGGCCGGTCCGTCGCCGGCGGACACCGCCGAGAGTTCGCCCGCCGAACCGAGTCCCTGGCCCGTCTGCCCCCGATGCGGACAACCCCGCACGACCCGCTGCGTCATCTGCCACACGACCGGCTCGGACTTCCCAAGGGCGGATCCAGACTACGTCTGGGGGATGGGGTTGGCCGAGGCGCCGGACGCGCCGGCCTGCGACTGCGGCTCGCCCCGCTGCGCGGCCGAAGCCGGCGTCCCCGAGGCAGATACCCAGGACGACGGCCGCATCGAGGAAGCGGAGGACGACGCGCCGGCCCAGGACCCGTTGGTGCTGCGGTGTCCCACGTGCGACGAGCCCTTCGTGCCGCGGTTCGCCCGGCGCTGCGCGTCGTGCGGATACGACTTCGAGGACGGATACGATGCCGACGCCGAGCCGGGCGAGCCGCCCGACGAGGCGGGCTCGCGGGTGCTGCTCATCGCGGCGTTTCTGGTGTTGGTTATCGCCGCCATGGTCGCGTGGGGCATCGTCGCGTACTAAGAGCCTATCCGAGAACCCTCGCCCGCG
>JAFGDS010000050.1 GCA_016931995.1 Pirellulales bacterium | reverse complement strand
TTAGGGATTAGGGATTAGGGATTAGGGATTAGGGATTAGGGATTAGGGATTGGGGATTGGGGATTGGGGATTGGGGATTGGGGACTGGGGATTGGGGGGCAACGCGTGGGCTCGTTGGCGGGCCGTGGCAGGCCGGCTTTGCGCGCCCCTCAATCCGGGGTAAACTGCCGGTTTCACGGACGACCCTTTGGGGAACCCATTATGCCCAAACGACGTGGCCGTGCGTGATGTCGCGGATCCATGACACGCACGGGCGCGAGATCCCGTCATTGTGAGAGGGGGGCTATGGAGAAGGCTTTTTACGACTATTTCGAAGAGCAGCCGATTGGAGCCTCCGGGCCGAGCGCCCGCCGGCACAAGGTGCCGCGCCAGATTGCCAATGAGTTCTTCTCCGACGACTACTCGCTTTTGAGCCCCATATACGGCTTCTGGAAGACCCGTGAGCTCGAAGGTCGGACTCATCTGGAGGATTCGGAGGGCGTTTGGCCGATCAACGATCTGCGAGTGTCACGTTTCTGGGGAATGGTGGGTGAACGCCACTGTCCGCACGGTACTACCACGGAAGAGCTGACCCCTGAAATGGATGCAGCCGCGCGGAACGTGCGATTGCATCACTATTTCCGTGTTCGCGACGCCCAGGAATGTCAAGTCCTTCTTCAACGAAGCCGGCCAGTGAATCTTGCGTTGGAGATCACCGATGATTGGTTTGACCCGCCCGGTGGCGTCATTCCACTCCCTGGCGACAACGCTGTTCCTTCCGGAGCACACAGCGCTGGCCTTAGGGATTTCGATCCACGCCGCAATGTTTTCAGATTTCCGAATTCGTGGGGTGAGGAGTGGGGGGATCACGGATGGGGCTACTTGCCGAAAGATTGTTTCGACCGTGACATCATCGAGGCATGGTCCGTTGTTGGCCTCGGAGTCATAACACCGATCCAGGCCACCACTGGCATCGTGTGTCTTTCGTGGAAATCCAGCATCGATTCCGATTTTGGCGTCCATGGGCGCGAGATCGTGGACGCGGCGACCGGAGACCGTTTGGCTTGGGCGTTTGCCGTGCGCAGGGGGCAATTCCTCGACGTCGACGAGTTCTTCGTCTGGCCCACGTATCGGAGGCAGGGATACGCCCGAGTGCTAGTGGACATGCTTTTGAAGCTTGCGAACGACACGAAGAGCGAATTGCGTGCCTGGGTGCCCTTTGCGGACTGCGAGGAGGCAAATCGGCCTGGACTTGTCCGCGTGTTTGAATTGCTGGGCTTGGGTCTTCAGGCTTCCGACGAGCGATGGGCCGCCTACGTCGGAACGAAGGAGCCGCCAACAAAACAACTCGTGTCCGTCAGGATTCCACCACGTCCCGGATCCGTTCGCCACCAGCTTGCGCATTGGGAGTACACCGTCTGGTACGGCACGAATCGGAAGCCAATTGACGCGAGCGATCCTTCCAAAGGATATGGATCGGAACGCGATCAGACAACGCATTATGGATCGTGCAAAGTGGCCATACCGGAATCCCACAGGTTTGGCAGCATCGACGATAGTTGGTGGCGACGTTGCCTAAGAATCGAACGAGGGCGACTGTTTGTCAGGAGTCGCGCGGAGTTGGCGCGAGAGGTCTTCTGGAGCACGGTTCGCGACGAGATAGCCAGCCACCCCGAGGATGAGCGCCAGTCGTTGGTGTTCCTGCACGGTTACAACGTGGAGTTTGACGAGGCCGCGAAGCGGGCGGCGCAGATCGGATTCGATCTGAAGATGCCCGGGGAAACGGCCTTCTTCAGTTGGCCATCGCAGGGTGACGCGACAGGATACCACGCGGACGAGGCGAGCATTGAGGCGAGCGAGGCGGCCATAACGGACTTTCTGATCCGTTTTGTTCAGGAAGTATCTTCCGATTACGTATACTTGATTGCCCATAGCATGGGGAATCGCGGGCTTCTCAGGGCTCTTCAACGCATCACGAGCAACGTGAGTGTGCATACGCCGACGAAGTTTAGGCAGATCTTCCTTGCGGCACCCGACGTCGACGTCGATCTCTTTCGAGACTTGGCGGCGCTATGCCAGACGATGTCAGATCGCACTACACTTTACGCGTCGCCGAAGGACAAGGCATTGGGGTTGTCCGGTTGGATTCACGATTATGCGAGAGCCGGCTTCATCCCGCCCGTCACCGTCGTCGAGGGCGTGGATACGATCGAGGTGCCCGGATTCGATATATTGAGCCTCGGGCACAGCTACTATGCGGAGGCGGCGGCGATACTGCACGATCTCTTCGATTTGATTCGGCGCAACGCCGATCCGGATGATCGGCAACGTCTTGTCCCGATGACAACAGAAACCGGCGCACGGTATTGGAGAATCTGGAATTAGTATTGAACAGAAATGGGATTGGTCAAGGGTGCGACATCTTTTTGGCACAGCTACCGCGAGCGTGAGATCCTCGCCCGGGACGACGTGGAGTACATCCTTTCCACGTTCACGGGCATCCACGACGCCGCGCCGCTTCTGCCCGACGGGGTCAGCATGGCCGAGCGGATCGTGCGGAAGTACGCGGAGATGGCGTTTCCGACGTAGGCGACCCCGGGGGTAGCCGCGCGCGCGGGAACCGTGGGCTTAGGCCCCGTAACAGAATAATTTGACCAAATGGTCGAGTTGGCGCGCTGTGGGGAACGGCCTCCGAGCCGTTCGAAGCCTCGGGGAAACGGCTGTTTCCCCCACCATGGAACGCCACGGAGGGCGTTCCCTACAGGTCGAAATCGCTCACGTTGTTTTGTCGCGGCGGCTAGCCCACGAAGCGGGCCACCCACGAGATCCTTCGCTGCGCTCAGGATGATGCGCGAGGAATGACGCGCGAGGGATGACGCGCGAGGGATGACGCGCGAGGGATGACGCGCGAGGGATGACGCGCGAAGGCGGGGGAGGGCGCGTTCCTTGATCGCCTACTTCGCCTTCTTCAGCCGCAAGGTCCAGTCGCCCAGGACGCTCCAGAAGTAGGCGCGTTTGCGGCCGATGTCGCCGCCGGCTTGAGCCCAGGTGGAGTTGGACTCGTTTTCGTGGTAGCGGGCCCAGGCGGCGCCGAACGTGCCGCCCTCGGCGAGGACCTGGACGAAACCGCCCGGCTCATCGTAGAAGACCTTCGCGCGGCCAACCAGGGCGAGGCCGTTGGCCAAGAGGAGCATGGACTCGGCGCCTTGGCGGCGGCCGTAGGCGGGGTGGTCGTAGGGCAGGTTCATCGCGCCCGGCGGCGAGATGCCGTTGCAGCCGGTGTGATGGTAGAAGGCCGGACCGGGCGCGACGGCGCGGTTGGCCCAAAGCGAGTGGAGGAAGAACCAGTTGACCTTGCCGGGTCCGCAGGCCGCGGCGAGCGAGGGGACGAGCCGGTCGCCCTGGGGCGTCCACGACCACGCCGGCCCGCCCAGGCAGGCGTCGAGCTTGTCGATTTCCACGCTGGCCACGTCGCTGCCCTCCGGATCGCTATGCGCGCGAAACGTGCGCAGCACGGCGGGATAGCGGAGCCAGTTGGCCAACTCGACGAGCGTTGGACGGCCGGCGACGTCGGCCGCGGCCGGATCGCCCGGTTCCCAATCGGCGGCCGCGCCGGCCACGACGGGGTAGCCCGAGCCCAGATCGCAGGCGTACGACGCGGGCCGCCAGGCGACGGGGGCCGCGCCCGTGCGGTAGGCGTGGTTGCGGTCAAGGTATTCGGCCAACAGGCGGCGTTCGAGCTCGGGGTTGGGCTCCCAGATGGCGTCGCGCCAGTCGGGCACGGCCTGGGGCGAGGCGAAGCGCACGGCTTGTGGGCGGCCCTCGGCGTCGAGCAGGCCGGCGCCGTCCGCGCCCTGGATATCGGCGCGAGGCCGCAGGGCGACGCCCCGGGCGTCGATGCGGGAGACGAGCACGTCGGGCCGGGCCAAGGCGTTGGGCCGCGTCCGGTCGGCGTCGGCCAGCTCGCGTCCGCCCGCCGCGTCGTCCAGGGCGATGTGAGCGGTGACGGTTCCGTCGGGTTGGTCCTTCAGCTCGGTGGCGTCGAGCCGGCCGTCGGCCACGTGGAAGCAGTCCTCGAAGGCGATGGAGAATCGGGCGAAATCGGCGCACCGGCCCGACTGCGCGGGGATTCCGTCGGGAAACACGGCCAGGACGGCCTCGAGTTCGGTGCGGGGCTGGACATAGACGTCTTCCCAGCGCCCGTCCAGATCGGAGAGGACGATGTCCGCGCGCAGGGCGACTTCCTCCGGCACGCGGCGGAGGACGGGCTTGTTGGCGTAGGGCTTCGCATGGGGTTGGCCCTCGCGCAGGGTGACGTCCATGTCGCGGCGCCAGTTGCAGGTGCGCACCAGGAGGGCGTCGGGAAACCGGCCGACGAGGATCGCGCCGGCCAGATCGTCTTTCGCCCTGACGGCGCGAAGCACTTCGCGCAGGGCGAGCACGTATCGGCCGTCCTGGTGCCGATCGCTTTTGGCCAGCTCGACGGCGATAACGTCGGCGCGGTAGCCCTCGGCGGCCAGATCGCCGGCAAGTCGCTCGACGAGCGGGCGCAACTCGGGCGCGTCGGCCAAGGGCGCGAGCAGCCGCTTTTCGACCAGCACGAGCACCCGCTGGCCGGCCTGGCCGGCGTGGGCGATCGGCTCGAGCGACTCGATCTCCTTGACGCCGTCGGCGTTCTGATCGAAGCCGGCAAAATGGGCACAGATTTCGCCGATCGAGTCGTCTGGTAGCGGCGGAGCGTCGGACGACGTGGCAGTCGAGCTGGTGGTCAGACAAGAAACGACAACCATCACAAAGTGCAAGAGATTCATGGCGGGACCTGGAAGGCGGGAGGGAACGGGCGGGAACGTTCAGCGCGCCACTGCTGGCTTGTCCAGCAGTGAGTTGGGCGACGCACCGCCAGACGAGCCGGCAGCGGCGCCCAAGCCCATTATATCCCTTTCCGCCGATCCCCGCACCGGCTTGTTATGCCGCTCGAATTGGGCCAGGCCGATGCCTTTGTCCGGGGGCGTGACGGCCGAGATAGGGTCACGGCGTGTTTTCGATTCGTCCGTGGCAAGACGGGGTCGTCAGCAGCGGGGCCAGGTCCAACACTCGCAGCGGGCCGGAGGAGGCGGGGAGGCGGCCGAAGGCGAGATGGAGGCGCAAGGGGGCGGGCTCGAAGATCATGGTTTGGAGAGTGAGGTCGCCTAGGTTCGCGGCATCGAGCTTGGCGGCCACGTCGGCCACGCCGAGAGTCGGCTCACTCGCCGCGGCGGAGAGTTTCGCGTAGCGATCGCAGAAGGGGAAGATGGCCAACGGCGCGGCGCGGAAGTGGTTCGTGCAGGCGCAGAGGCCGTCCTCGGCCGGGCGGAGGACGACGCTCCGCGGAGTCACTTCGAGCACGCCGGCGCGGCGGCGGTCGCAGACGGCCAGGTTGTACATGGTGGTCCGTTCGATCGAGACGAGGAGCTTCTCCGCCTCTTCGACGGTGGCGCACTCCTCGAGGATACGGCGGAAGGCGAAGGTGTAGGGGACGCCCTTGGGGTTGTAGAGGCGGGAGCCGTCGCGGCTGACGAGGACTTCGTGGACGGCCAGGGCGAGCCCGGCGTCGTTCATGCCGGACAGGCAGCCGACCAGACCGGGGAACCCGACGGAGGCGAACGCCCTTTTGCCCCGGGGGCGGCAGACGGTGACGAGCGAGTAGCGGTGGAGGTATCCGGCGCTGGGGAAGTCGAGGTTGCGTCCGAAGAGCGTCTGGCCCGTTTTGCTTCGGGCGGGCTCGATCAGAAGCGAGGAGCAGCCCAGCCCGCGATAGACGTCCATCATGACGTTGCCCACGAGGAGCCTGTCGGGATCGATTTGGGCGGCGTGGGCGAGGGCGTCGAGTTCGGCGAGGTGGTCGGCGGGGACGTTGGGGCGCAACTGTCGGGCGGCCTGGACGAGCCAGGACCAGGTCGCGTCGCCGTCGGGGCCGCTGGCCAGGGTGTCGCGGGGGTAGTCGAGGACGCGCTTCGTTTGGGGACCAACGAGCAGCGCGGTCTGGCGGCCGACGTCTTCCGGCGAACCCCGCACGAGAAGCACGGGCACGTCGTCGATGAGGCGCAGCTCGCCGAGGCCCTCGCGCTGGGGGGAGAAGGTCGCCGGCGCCGCGGCCGGCAGCCGCGCGGCCGACGCGAGCAGGGTCAGCGAGGCCAGGACGAAGGAGAACGCGCGTCGCGAACGGGGAGTCATGGCTGGGTTCGGTGCGTGCGAAGCCGCAAGCGGCTTGGGGACGTTCTAGTCCACGTAGGTTTCGAGGAAGCGGGCGAGTCGGTGGAAGTCGGAGTCGGTCGGGATGTAGCGGACGACGGTAACGAGGGTGTTCGGATCGACCAGTTTTTCGAAGGGGACGTAGTTCAGGTCCAATTGGCCGGAGACGGAGACCATGACGCCGTCGAGCCGTTTTTCGACCAGCGCGCGGTACGCGCCGACGCCGAGCTGGCTGCCGAGCATGACGTCGAAGGCCTGGGGCTTGGCGCAGCGGCTCTCGTAGCCGAGCGTTACGCCGACGACCTTGCGGTTTCGGCCGGTCTGCTTGTTGAATTCCCTGGCCACGGACTCGGCGAAGAACCGGCTGAGGTTGAGTTTGGAGATGGCGATGTGGCCGTGTTCGTCGCGGGGGATGCCCTCGATGTGTTCGTGGGGCAGGAACTCGGCGAGGCCTTCGGCCAGGACGACCACGCCGTATTCCTTGCCTTCGGCCTCCTCGCGGACGCGCATGGTGGCGACGATGCGCTTGACGACCTCGGCCAGGTCCATGACCTTGCGGCTGATGCGTTTGCCCGAGGCCGGACACACGGTTTCCTCTTTCTTCTCGTATTTGCCGGTGATGTCCTCGACGCTGATCACCAGGCTTGCCTCGCCGGCGATGGCGGTTCCGTAGGCGAGCCAGCCGGCGCTTCGGCCCATGGTTTCGGCGATGTAGTAGGTTCGGGCGCTTTCGGCGTCGGCCAGGAGGTTGCGGATTTCGGTGGAGAGGAACTCGACGGCGGTGAAGTATCCGAAGGTGAAGTCGATGCCCATGTAATCGTTGTCGATTGTTTTGGGCAGGTGCACGACGGGAATGCGGCGGCTTCCGGCGGGCAGTTCGTCCTGGTAGCGTTGGAACTTGTTGGCCGACTTGAGCGTGTCGTCGCCGCCGATGGAAATGAGAGCGTCCACGCCAATGGACACGAGGGCCTCGTACACCGTGCGCAGGGGCGCCGTGCGGGCGGGGTCCTTCAGGTGGGACGGATGGGAGATGTCCTTGCCGGGGTTGGTCCGGGCGGTGCCGATCATGATCCCCTGGCTATTGCGGGTGCGCTTGAGCCGCTCGTGGGTGATTTGGATGTAGTCGCGGCCCTCGACCAGCGGCCGGTCCGGGCGGTATTGCACCAGGTTTGAATAGCCGTATTTGATGCCTACCACCTCGATGTTGTTCCGCAGGAACGACACGGCGGCGGTCGAGATCACGGCGTTGGCCGCCGGGGCGGGGCCGCCGGCGAACAGGATGGCCACCTTCCGGATGCTGGATTCGGTTTGGGGCGGCCGGGACAGGGAACCGGGAATCGTGGACATGGGACGCTCCGCTTGGTTACGCGACACGATCGTGGGGGTAAGGAGGACCCGATCTTCGCATGACAATTGTACGTCGTGGGGGAAAGGCGTCGGGGGGCGTTTTTGGGGAGCCTTTTTGGCCGGGTGTGCCACTGGTTTTGCCAGGGTATTTCACGGGATGCCGGCATTCTCGCATTGGCAAAGCCGACGGCGCTCAATCGAGATCCTTCGCTTCGCTCAGGATGACGAACGCGCGCCCATCGCTGGACCACGAGACATCGCTAATTTGGCCAGGTGCGTTCGATGAAGGTGGTGTCCACGCGGCCCTCGGCGAAGGCGGAATGCTCCAGGATGCGCAGGGAAAGGGGGACGGTGGTTTTGACGCCCTCGATTTTCAATTCGGACAGGGCCCGGCGCATGCAGCGGATGGCCTCGTCCCGGGTGGGTTGGTGGACGATCAGCTTGCCGATCATCGAGTCGTAAAACGGCGAGATATCGTAGCCGGCATGGACGTGGGAATCGAACCGGACGCCGAATCCGCCCGGCGCGAAGAGCCGTTCGATCCGGCCGGGGGAAGGCCGAAAGCCGCGGTCGGGATCCTCGGCGTTCACCCGGCATTCGATCGCGGCGCCCCGGGTCGCGACATCTTCCTGGGCGAATGGGAGCGGCTCGCCCGCCGCCACGAGAATCTGCGACTTGATGAGGTCGACGTCGGTGATCATCTCGGTCACGGGATGCTCGACCTGGATCCGCGCGTTCACTTCGATGAAGTAGAACCGGCCATCGGCGTCGACGATGAACTCGACCGTACCCGCGTTCGTATAGTCGGCCGCCTGCACCAGCCGAACGGCGGCCTCGCACATGGCGCGGCGGGTTTCGGCGGCAAGCAGGGGGGCGGGGCTCTCCTCGATGAGCTTCTGGTGGCGGCGCTGGATGGAGCAATCGCGCTCCCACAGATGGACGACGTGGCCGTGATGGTCGGCCAGGATCTGCACCTCGACGTGCCGCGGGTGCTCGATGTACTTCTCGATGTAGATGTCGTCGTTGCCGAACGCGGCGTCCGCCTCCGCCCGGGCCTGCTGCAACGCCGATTTGAGCGCCAGGTCGTTCAGGGCGACGCGCATGCCTCGGCCTCCGCCGCCGGCGGAGGCTTTGATCAGGACGGGAAAACCGATCTGATGGGCCAGCGCCACGGCCTGGGCCTCGCTCTCGACGAGGCCGTCGCTACCGGGCACGGTGGGAACGCCAGCCTGTTTGGCGAGGTTCCGCGCGGAGTTCTTATCGCCCAACAGGCGCATGGCCTCGTGCGAGGGGCCGATGAACTCGATGTTGCAGCTCCGGCAGACGTCGGCGAAATGGGCGTTTTCGGCCAGGAAACCGTAGCCGGGGTGAATCGCCTGGACATTGCCGATCTCGGCGGCGCTGATGACGCGGTCGATTTTCAGGTAGCTATCGGCGGGTCTGGGCGGGCCGACGCAGTAGACTTCGTCGGCCATGGCGAGATACGCGGCGCCGCGGTCGGCCTCGCTGAAGATGGCGACCGTTTCGACGCCCAGCTCGCGGCACGCGCGGAGGACGCGCAGCGCAATCTCCCCCCGATTCGCCACCAGGATGCGCTTGAACATACCCTACTCCCGCACGTCCACTTTGAACAACGGCTGGCCATACTCGACCGGCTCGCCGTTGGCGACCAGCGCGGAGACGACCTTGCCGGCGACTTCCGCCGGGATCTCGTTGAAGACCTTCATCGCCTCGATCAGGCAGACGGTCGTTTCCGGGCCGACGTGGTCGCCGATCTTCACGTAGGGCGGCGATTCGGGATCCGGCGCGGCGTAGAACGTCCCGACGATGGGGCTTTTGATGACGACCAGCCCTTCGCCGCCGGAGAGCTCGGACGCCACCGCGACGGGCCGGGCGACAACCGGGGCCGGTGGCGCCGCGGCGACGGGCGCCGCCTCCGCTCTCGGCGACGCGCCCCGGCGGAGCTGGATCCGGGTGCCCTCCTGGCTCAGGTCGATCTCGCTCAGGTCGTGCTCCTTCATCAATTCGATGAGTCGGCGGATCTTCCTGACGTCAAAAACATCTTGTGGGGACGACGATCCGGTCATGCCAGGACTCGCAACGTGAATGGAGGGGCCGGGAAAACTTCGCAACACCGCGTGGAAACGAGCTAACGCCTCGAATCATTCTCAGCAAAGCAAAAAAGCATGGAAGCTCCCAACGAGATCCTTCGCTTCGCTCAGGATGACGATGGAATCCTTACGCCAATGCGACGATCGACTCGTCGAGCCTCTTGGGAACGCTGGTGAGGACCTCATACCCGGCGCGGGTGACGAGGACGTCGTCCTCGATGCGGACGCCGCCCCAGCCGGGCAGGTAGATGCCCGGCTCGACGGTGACGACCATGCCCGGCCGGAGGATCACCCGGCTTCCGACGGCCAACCGGGGCCCTTCGTGGATATCCAGGCCGATGCCGTGGCCCAGGCCGTGGCCAAACTGGCGTCCGAATCCGGCCTTGGTGATCAGGCGGCGAGCCACCGCGTCGACGTCCTCGCAGACGACGCCGGGCCGGATCGCCTCGATCGCGGCAAGCTGCGCGTCGAGCACAACCTTATATATCTTTTTGAGTTTGGGCGAGATTTTACCGGTGACCAACACCCGCGTCAAGTCGCTGCGGTACAGACCGCCGTGGGCGCCCCAGTCGACGAGGACGAAGTCGTTTTTGCCAATGGGGGCCAGCGTGGTCGTGGCGTGGGGCAAGGCGGCGCGGGGGCCGGCGGCCACGATGCTGGCGAACGCCCGATCGCGGGCGCCGAAGCGCCGCATGGCGAATTCCAGCTCGTCGGCGAGGTCCTTCTCCGTCCGTTCCCGCTGGAGAGCCGCCCGGAGCGCGTCGAAACCCTTTTGGGCCATGTAGACGGCCTGGCGGATGGCGGCCACCTCGTGGCGATCCTTCACCTGGCGGAAGTGCTCGACCAGGGCGTTGGTCGTCGCGAGCTTGACCTGGGGGAGTGTGGCGGCGATGTCGTCGCGGAGTCCGACGGTCATGGACTGGCCCTCGACGGCCAGCCGGCGGGTTTTGCGGGCGGCGACGACGCGTTTGAGGGCGTCGAGCATGGTCGTGCCCGGGGGACGGATGCAGACCTCGACGCCGGGGCATTGCTCGTCCAACTGGGTGGTGTAGCGCGGGTCGCTCAGGACGACTTCGCCCTGCTCGTCGACCAGCAGGTAGCTGTCGTCACCGGTGAAGCCGGTCAGGTAGGTGACGTTGGTGAAGTTGGTGACGAGGACGGCGTCGGCGTGGTGTCGGGCCAGGGTCCGGCGAACCCGGTCGCGTCGCGTGGCAAAGCAGTCCATCGTGCGTCCTCCCCAAAAATGACCCAAACGCTCTATTGTGGGCGCGGGGCCGCCCGGCCGCAAGGACCCCGGCGGGCGGCCTCCCTGCCGGCCGGGCCGGGCCGCGGTACAATGTCTGGACCATGGCCTCGAACGTCGTCCTGTTCAACAGCGTGATGTTATTGGTGGACGTGGCGGCGTTGGGCTGGGTGTTCTGGCGCCGCACGGCCGGGGCATGGTGGCAGGCCGCCATGACCGGGGGGTTCGCCTCGGCCCTGTTGTTGGGTTTCCTGGGCACGCAACCGTTCTTGCTGGTGGCCCTGGCGTCGGACGTGCTGTTCCTCCACGGGTGTCTCTTCTCCTTCGTCGGCGCGGCGTTGCTGTGGCGGTCCGCCCGACGGACGGCGGTCTTCTCGGCCCTATACGCGACGGTCGCGCTGGCGGTGGCCGTGGACGCGTTCCTGATCGAGCCGCGGTGGCTTGAGGTCTCGCGCGTGACGATCGCCAGCCCGAAGGTGGCGCGCAAGGTCCGCCTCGTCGTTTTGGCCGACTTCCAGACGGACAAGATCGGCGCCTACGAACGGCGGGTGCTCGAGGCGTGCCTGCGCGAGAAGCCGGACGTGATCCTGTTGGCGGGCGACTATCTCGCCTGCGACTCCCGTCAGTGGGACCGCCTGCGCCGCGAGGCGAACGCCTTGTTCAAGGAGGTGGATTTCCGCGCGCCGGAGGGCGTGTTCGCCATCGAGGGCAACGTGGACCTGTTCTACCCTTGGGTGTTGATGTTCGAGGGTTTGCCGGTGGTGTTGGCCCCGCGGACCGAGTCGTTCGACGTGGCGGGCATACGGCTGACGTGCCTGTCGGTCCGCGACTCGGGCAAGTGCAATTATTCGTTGGCCAACGACTCGCCGGAGAAGTTCCACGTCGTGCTGGGCCACATTCCGAACTTCGCGATGGGCCACGTCGAGGCCGACCTGCTGCTGGCCGGGCACACGCACGGCGGCCAGGTCCGCCTGCCGTGGATCGGTTCGCTGACCAACGGCTGCTCCGTGCCCCTGGCGTGGACCTCGGGCGTCACGGAGCTACCCAGCGGGGCGAAGCTGATCGTCTCCCGCGGCACGGGCATGGAGCGCGGCCGCGCCCCGCGGCTTCGCTTCTGCTGCCGCCCGGAGGTGGTCGTGATTGATCTGGAGCCGCAACGGTGAGGTTGCCAGGGGAGACGTCCGATCGGGCGGCCACCCGCGGGGCCTGGACGCCACACGGATGGGTCTGTAGGCTGGGAGATGGATTCCATGCCCCCGCGCCTCGGATCGTGAAAGAGGGAATCATGACGCCTGATGAAGAACTGGACCGTCTCGACGCGGAGTTGGAGCGGCTGCAAAGCGAACACCCGAACGCGCAGGGAGTTCTTCTGCTGACGGACCAGTGCCTGCGCGGATGCTCGAAATGGAAATGGGAACAGCACGGGTGGAGCATAAGCGACAAGCAGACGTGCGGCATCATGAACGGGGACGAACGAGAACGCCGGACCGCTCTCTTGTCGGTTCTGAAAGGGCACATCCACACGATCGAGTATGTTGCCGGCTTGGATATGCTTAAGGTCGTGCCGGGCCCGTCCCCATCTGGGCCCGCCTAGTACTGCAACGCTACGTCGGCGGGAAAAGGGGACAGTCCCCAGTCGCCGCCTCACGCCAGCCAGCGGGCGGCGTCCTTGGCCCAGTAGGTGAGGATGATTTCGGCGCCGGCGCGGCGGATGGCGGTGAGGGTTTCCAAGGCAATGGCTTGCTCGTCGAGCCAGCCGCGCTCGGCGGCGGCTTTGACCATGGCGTATTCGCCGGAGACCTGGTACGCGGCCAAGGGCACGCCGGGGAAGCGCTCGCGAACGCGGCGGAGGATGTCCAGATAGGGCAAGGCGGGCTTGACCATCACCATGTCCGCGCCCTCGGCCAGGTCGAGTTCCACCTCGCGCAGGGCCTGCTCGGCCGCGGCGGCCGGGTCCATCTGGTAGCCGCGGCGGTTGCCGAATTGCGGGGCGCTCTCGGCGGCCTCGCGGAAGGGACCGTAAAAATTGCTGGCATATTTGGCCGCGTAGCTCAGGATGGGCACGTGCGAGAAGCCAGCATGGTCGAGGGCCGCGCGGATCGCGCCGACCATGCCGTCCATCATGCCGCTGGGGGCGATCACGTCCGCGCCCGCGCGGGCGTGGACCACCGCCTGCTGGGCCAATAGCTCCAGCGTCGCGTCGTTGTCCACGTCGGTCCGGCCGGTGGCGTCGCTGGGCACGCCGCACTGGCCGTGGTCGGTGTATTCGCAGAAACACAGGTCCGTGATGATGGGAACGTCGTGCGAAGCGCGTTTGGCCACGCGGATCGCCTGGGGGATAATGCCCGAGGCGCTCAGGGCGTCGCTGCCCGCGCGGTCCTTCTTGTCCGGGATGCCGAAGAGGATCACGCCGCCCAGTCCCAGCTCGGCGGCCTGGCTGATCTCGTCGGCGAGCCGGTCGGGCGAGAGCTGGGCGTGGCCCGGCATCGAGGCGATCGGCCGAACGAGGTTTTCGCCCGGGCGGACGAAGAGCGGCAGGATGAGCTGGGCCGGGGCAAGCCGCGTCGAGGCCACGAGCCGGCGGATCGCCGGGTTGTAGCGGAGCCGGCGGAGCCGCGTCGTCGGAAAACCGGCGTGTCCGGCGGGGGGCAAGTCGCACATGATCGCTCTTCTTTGGGGGTAGGAGACCCTCGTTTTCAGACGAATTCGCATCCATCATATTGCGGGGCGGGCGACCTGTCCACGCTTGCGGGCCGTTGATGTATTAGGCGGGGGCCCTGTGAAACTGTCTCTCGCGCGGGCTTTGGCACTGGCGGAGCCCGTGGCACGCGCCGGGCTTTCGGACGGCCAAGCGGACAGGATATATTGGGGGGATGCCTCCTGAAACCACCCCCCCATCCGACGCCGACTGGCGGACGCTCTACCCGTTCGCGTCGCACTATCTCGACTTGGGCGGCCTGCGGTATCACTATCTGGACGAAGGCCGGGGGCCGGCGCTGTTGATGGCGCACGGAAACCCGACGTGGTCGTTCTATTGGCGGGAGCTGGTCAAGGCGTTTCGGGGGCGGTATCGGGTGGTCGTGCCGGACCACATCGGCTGTGGTCTGTCGGACAAGCCGCATCCGCGCGACTATCCGTATCGGCTCGCGCGGCGGATCGACGATTTGGGGGAGCTGATTCGGCGGTTGGACCTGCGCGACGTGACGCTCGTGGCCCACGACTGGGGCGGGGCCATCGGGATGGGCGCGGCCGTGGCCATGCCGGAGCGGTTCTCGCGATTCGTTCTGCTCAACACGGCCGCGTTTCGCTCGGACCGGATCCCTTGGCGGATCAACTTGTGCCGCGTTCCGATTTTGGGTCCGGTGGCCGTCGAGGGGCTGAATCTTTTCGTGCGCGCGGCGTTGCGTTCGGCGGTGGCGCGGCCGGAGCGGCTTTCGCCGGCCGTGCGTCGTGGGCTGGCGGCGCCGTACGATACGTGGGCCCATCGGGCGGCGGTGCTGCGATTCGTGTGGGACGTGCCCATGAAGCCGAGCCATCCGAGTTACGCGCGGCTGGCGGAAATCGAGCAGGGTCTGGCGGGCTTGGCGGATCGACCGGTGTGTTTGATTTGGGGGATGAAGGACTGGTGTTTCACGCCGGAGTTCCTCGATCGGTTTCTGGATTTCTTCCCGAGCGCGGAGGTCCATCGGCTCGACGACGCGGGCCACTACGTGGTGGAAGAGGCGCCGGAGGAGGTGATCGCGGCGATCAAACGGTTTTTGGAGGGGGCGCGGCGCGCGGGCGCCCCGGCGGGAGCGGGCTAGGACGTCTTCCAGCACGTTGTCGCCGCATGGCCAACAAGCCGCTCGCGGCTTCGCAAGGAAGGCCACTGGAACGGATTCCTCGAAAGACGCACTAGGACAAAGGGTTGGATTGCGAGGTGGGATCATCATGGAATCCTATTGCGTTGAAGTGGACGGGGACGATCTCGTCTTTAGCGCGGCGCATCTGGTGACGTTGGCCGGCGACGTGTGCGAACGGCTGCACGGGCACGACTTCCGCGTGACCGTCAAGGTGTTCGGTCCTTTGGCGGGCAACGGGTTTGTCGTCGATTTCCTCGTTCTGCGGGACGTTGTCCGGAAGATCCTGGACGAGTGGGACCACCGCATCCTTTTGGCCGAGGGCCGGGGATCAATCCGCGTCGAGGCCACCGCCGAGCGGGTCGAGGCAACGCACGGCGCGCGGCGCTGGGTGTTTCCGCGCGACGATTGCGCGCTGTTGCCGATTCCGGCGACGACCACGGAGCACCTGGCCGGGCATCTCGCCCGGCGGGTCGCCCACGAGCTGCGCGCCGTCGCCGGGGCAAGGCCGACGCGGGTGATCGTCGAGCTGGGCGAGGCGCGGGGGCGGTCGGCAAGCTGCCACTATCGGCCAGAGTAGCGGCGGCGCTCTGGGGTGGGCTCGCGTTCGGCGCGACCGTCAGGCTTGACACAACCGATCCCACCGGCGGCGGCGCGGGACGGAGGGGGTGCGCCCGGCGTTTGACCTGCCGGGGGAGGGACCTATTCTTCCCTAGACGCCTTTTGTTGGCAGGTCAAGAGGTCCGGCACTCGCCCCACGTCCCGGCGCCAGGAATGCACGCATGAAAGCCGAACACATCAACCCCTTCATCACGTCGCTGAAGAACGCCTTCCAGACGATGCTCAACTGCGAGGCCCGGCGCGGGAAGATCCAGCTCAAGGACGGCACGGAGCCCAAGCACGAGGTGAGCGGGGTGATCGGGTTGTCGGGCAAGGCGGTGGGCACGGTCGTGCTGAGCCTGTCGACGCCGGTGGCCTTGAAGGCCGCCTCCACCATGCTGCTGGTCGAGGCGACGAAGGTCGACGACGACGTGCTCGACGCGGTGGGTGAGCTGACAAACATGGTAAGTGGCGCGGCGAAGGCGGAGTTGGAGGAATTCGAGCTTATGGTAAGCTTGCCAAACGTGGTGACGGGCAAAGGCCACGAGGTGCACTTCCCGTCGAACGTCACGCCCATCTGCGTCCTTTTCGACACGGATTGGGGCGAGCTGACCCTCGAGGTGGGGCTCGAGCCCGTGCCGGAGCCGGCCGCCGTGTAAGGCCGCGGGGGCGTCTCAAGTTCGGCCGGCGAAATGCCGATATCGGCCGAGTCCCCGCGGACTTTTGCGCGCGGCGGATTCCTTCTTTCGATTCGGCAGGCGGTGGTCGCATGGTTCTGGCTGCTCCCGACGTTCGCAAAGCGGCCATTCTCTTGATGGCCCTGCCCGAGGACGACGCGGCCTCGTTGTTGGGCAAGCTCTCGTCGTCGCAGGTCGAGGCCGTTTCGATCGAGATCGCCAAGCTGGGCGCGGTCACCGGCGAAGAGCAGGAGACGGTGATCCGGGAATTCGCGAACTCCAATCCGGCGGCGCTGACGGGTCGTTCCGGAGGTTTGGACGTCGCGCGGAGCCTGGTGGAGCACGCCTTGGGCAAGAAGGCCTCGGCCACGCTGGACAACGTGCGGCAGTCGATCGAGGCGTTGCCGTTCGGCTTTCTCCAGAAGGTGGACAGCCAGAACCTGCTGACGTTCGTGATCGACGAGCACCCACAGACGATCGCCCTGATCTTGTCGCACGTGCCTCCCTCGCAAGCGGCCGACATCATCAGCGGCCTGCCGGTCGAGCGGCAGCTCTCGGTCATCCGCCGCATCGCCACGATGGGCCAGACGAGCCCGGAGATCATCCACGAGGTGGAGAAGGGTCTGGAGCACCGGATGGCGGCGGTGATGAGCCAGCAGTTCGAGAACGCGGGCGGCGTGGCCAGCGTGGCGGAGATTCTCAACGTGGTGGACCGGGCGACGGAGCGGACGCTCCTGGAAAATCTCGCCCAGGAGGATCCGGATCTCGTCGAGGAGATCCGCCGGCTAATGTTCGTGTTCGAGGACATCACGAAGTTCTCGGACCGCGACGTGCAGAGCGTGCTCAAGAACGTCGAGAGTTCGCAATGGGCCATGGCGCTGAAGGGCGCCAGCGAGGAGCTGAAGGACAAGATCCTCGGCAACATGTCCAAGCGCGCGGCCGATCTTCTGCGCGAGGAGATGGACTACCTGGGGCCGGTGCGGCTGTCGAACGTCGAGCAGGTGCAGCAGCAGATCGTCGATATCATCCGCCGCCTGGAGGACTCCGGCGAGCTGACGATCCACACCGACGAGGCCGAAGAGCAATTCATCCAATAACGGCCGGGCCCGCCTGGGTGGATACCATCCCGTCCCTGTCGCGCAACCTCCTCGTGGATTCGGCCGGGCGCCACTTCTTCCAGCCCGAAAGGAAGTCCGGACGGGGCTTTTTTCGCACGACTTCCTTCGTACTTTCGTCCTTTCGCGTTTTCGCGACTCCGTTGGAGCGACGCGATCGTGCCGCTCCGGCGCGAAGTGGCAGGCAATGTCTTTGCCAAAAGGATCACGAAAGCGCGAAGACGCCAAGCTGTCCACGCGGCAGAATACCCCATATCGGGCAGGAAGACAACATGTCCGGGGTACGTCCGTCGGGGGCGTCGTTTTCTTGACATCCGCCCGCGCCGGACCGCACAATGGTGAATTGGGAAGCCTGTTCCACCCCGTTCTGCTCTTCGTCGTTTGGCCGGGAGTCTTTCCCCTTCTTTCAGGGCATTGCCATGCTGCCGAGACGCCCGCCGCCGAACCGGCTCGCCGTGCCGCAATCGCCCGGCGGCGCTTGGGCCCGTGCCCGAAGCCGGCTTCGTGCGTGTTGCGCGGCTCTGGGGATCGCGCTGGCCGGGGCGAGCCTTGCCCAAGCCGTGGACGTCTCCGCGCCGCCCATCTTGCAGTGGTTCGACGCCTCGCGGGCCACGATGGTCCGCCGGGCGCCGGATTTGTTCCTGGCCGGCTACGGGCACGTCTGGGTGCCCCCGCAGAGCCGCGCCGGTGGCGATGGGCTGGGTGGGTTCTCGGTTGGTTACGACGTCTACGATCGGTTCGACCTGGGCTCGCCCGGCCACCCAACCCGCTATGGCACGGAGACCGGCCTGAAGACGGTCGTCCAGTCGTTCCACCGCGCCGGCGTGGACGTCGAGGTCGATTACATCATCAACCACAACGGCACGCAGGACATGAGCAGCTACGACGGCGAGGGACACACCTTCCTCGACGCCGGCGGGTACCCTGGCTTCCTGCTCACCCATCCGGAGGCGATCGACGGCGATTTCCACAGCCGCTATGCCTCGGGCGACCAGGACGGCCGGCTTGGCGGGCTCATCGACATCGACCACGGAACGGACTTCCGCTACGTCCGCAACCCCGTGCCGGGCGTCGAGCCCGTGCCGGGCGACCACGGCGGCAACCTGCCGGCCGGAACCGTCTCGGCCTTCGGCCGGCTGGCCAACGTGCCCTCGGAGGAGAATCGCCGGTTTTATCCCGACCGCGACCTCGCGCCCATCTGGCTCTTCGACCCGGTGACGGGCGAGCAGAACATCGCCGTGTATCCGTTCAATCGGGACGCGCCGGCGGCGGGCGATCCGGTGGGCGAGAACGCCCTGGGCTATCTCATGCGCAACATGCAGTGGATGGTCCAGGAGATCGGCGTGGACGGATTCCGCCTCGACGCCGCCCGGCACGTCGAGGGCTGGGTGCTGGACTACGTGGACCGCGCGGTCTACCGGGCGAGCACGCGCACCCTGCTGGACGGCTCGACCAAGCACGTCTTCTCCTACTGCGAATCGGCCTCGTCCGACCGCGGCTACGTGCAGACGTTCATCCAGAAGACCATCGACCCCGCCGACGCGGGCCGGATCGGCGGGAACCGCGACGCGCTGGATTTTCCGCTTTTCTTCGCCTTGCGCGACAATCTCACGTCCAACGGCCTGGCGAACGACTGGCGCAACGTCGTCGGCGCGGGCATGGACGTTTTCGACGACGGCATGCACAACGGCTCGCAAGGCGTCACGTTCACGCAGAGCCACGACGACTTCGGCCCGGCCCTGAGCAACGTGGCCTACGCTTACACCCTTTTGCTGCCCGGCAACGCGGTCGTGTACTTCAACGCCAAGGAGTTTGGCCCGACCGACTTTCCCAAGCCCGGCCGCGGCGACGCGCTGGGCGGAGTGTACGGCGACGCGATCCGCCGGCTCGTGGCCCTTCGCAACTCGCACGGCCGAGGCGACTACCGCGAGCGGTGGCTGGAGAAGGAACTCTACGCCTACGAACGCTCGGGCGCGGCCTTGGTGTTGTTGAGCAATCGGCTCGACGCCGGCCACGACCAGCGTCGCGTGGACGTGGATTTCGCCTGGGGAACCACGCTGGTTGAGCTGACCGGCAACGCCGCCGCGCACGGCGACATTCCCGAGCTGGTCACCGTGGACAACGACTACTTCGAGGGACCCTCGAAGGCCACGGTCCGCTTCTTGCGCAACGACGGCGCGGACCAGGGCTATCTCGTCTACGGCCTAGCCGTGCCGCGTTCGGCCGCGGGCGTGGAGTTGACCCATGTGACTCAGGTGCTCGCCGGCGCCGTGCCCGCCGCGAACGACTTCGACAACGGCGTCACCCGGCTTGCCGATCTGAACGTCATCACAGCCGATTCGTTCCAGGTGAGCCTGGCGACGCAGCCGGTCGTGCTCTCGGGCACGCGGCTGGAGGGCGACAGCCTCGTCTCGCGGGCCATTCGCGACCACGACGCCGACGGCGACAACGCCCTCGTGCGGATCGACGAGGGGCTCGACCTCAATGGCAACGGATTCGTCGATCACGTCGCGCCCGGCTCGGCGGCCTACGGGTTCGAGGAGTTCACCGAGCTGCGCTCGCCCGGCTACTGGGCCAACGGCGGCGCCGGCGGCGCGGGCCTCTACCGCCAGACGATCGACGCCACCGCGCTGGCCGAGGGCACGCATTACGTCACCGTGCGGGCGTTTCGCCATCGCGCCGACGGCGGACCGGCCGTGTACGAGGACTTCAAGAGCGCCGTCTACGTTGACCGGCTGCCGCCCGTGGCCGGCATCCGCGAACTCGTGCCTGTCAACGCGGCGGATTCCGGCGATCGCGACGTCTTTGTCGCGTCGCTCGACCAGACGGCCGAGCGGATCCACGTCTTCGCCGATCTGGCCGCCGCGACCACCGACGCGGAGATCCTCGCCCTGGCCGGCCAAGGGGCAGGCGTCACCGAACAGGTGGATCTCGATCTGTTCAAGGCGTACTTCGCGGGCCTGGGGACGGGCAATCATGTCTTCACGCTGGTCGCCTTCGAGCCCACCGGCAACGCGAACGTCCAGCGGCTCGCCGGGCAGTGGATCGACGGGCGCGGGGCCGGGCTGGGCGACCTCAACCACGACGGCCTCTTGGCCCCCGGCGACCTGGAAGGCACGCCGTTCGGCTTCGAGCACGTCCTCTACGCGCAAAACGCCGAGTTCAACGCCGCCGCCGACGTCAACGCCGACGGGCGGATCGACAACCGCGACCTGTTCGCCCTGGACAACGTCCTCGACGCCGCCGGCGCCGCGCCGGCCACGCGGGCCGCGTATGAAGCCGTGCTGCTCCGCCGGGGCAACGTCAACGGGCAGTACGGCACGGACGCATGGGACATCGACGCCCTCTACTCTCGCTTCGGCTCGACCGATTGGTTCGACGACATGAACGTCGATGGCGTGACGGACGCCCAGGACGTCGCGGTCCTCGTCCACCAGATTCTCGGCACGCAGTTCGGCGACGCGAATCTGGATCGCCGGGTGGACGAGGGGGACGCGGCGATTCTGGCCGCCCATTGGCTGCAGGACGCCGTCGGCTGGGCCGGCGGCGACTTCAACGGCGACGGCCGGGCGGACGATCTGGATCTGGCGATCCTCGCCGCGCATTGGCAATGGAGCCCGGCCTCGGCCAGCGTTCCGGAGCCCTCGGCGGGCGTTCTGCTTGCGGCCGGCGCGGCGATTCTCTTTGGAGTGCGGCGACTTGTCGCCGCTTTTTATCGCCGGCATTCGTGATTGCGAAGCCGCAAGCGGCTCCCGCCGTCGAGACTATTGCAGCGTTTCGGGAAGCTTGCCCCAGCTTTCCAGCGTCACGCGGTCGATGAGCAGGAAGTTTTCGCCGCGGTATTCGGTAATAGCGCCACTCACCTTCCAAAGCCGCTTTTCCGGCTGCTGACCGATGACGGCGGAGACCCGTTGCAGATTGAGATTCTCCAGGCCGATGAACCGCCCGGCGCCGTCCTCCGAGAAGAACGCGACGCGGTCGCCGGTGTTTCGGAAGTAGCCGAGCTGGTCGACGATCCGCGTGCCTTCGCGGAGGCGGAAGTCCGCCGGTTCGGTCGGCTCGTTGGCTTTCGCCGCGTCGTCCGTTGCTTTTTGTTGTTTTATCCCTTTCTTGTCTTTGGCGTCCTTCGCCTTCGGCGTCTGGGGGCGCGTCGCGGCGTCGGGCGCCGCCGAGGGCGCGGTCGGCTCGACCGTGCCGGGGCGCAAGCTTCCCGTCAAAAGAAACGCCAACACGAGGGCAGTCGGCGCGAGCAGGCGCCGGCCGCCGCGCGGCCGGGCCGGCGCGCCGCAAACGTCCGAACGCGGGGTAGTCGTCATGGCACGCGGCTCCTCGGAACGAGTCGAACCGGCCGTCGCGGCGGCCGCCGGCGACTACTCGGGGCGTTTCATGGCAAAGCTGTGAAGAATAAGCACCGATCCGATCGACAACAGCGACCAGCCGAGCCACTCCGGCGGCGCGACGCGATGGGCGGGCGCGACGGTTTGCGTCGAGCCGGTCAGCGTGTCGCCCGCCTCGATCGCCGCGGACATGGGATGCCCCGTCCGCTCGGCCAGAATCTTCGTGCAGCGAGGCGTCAGGACGACCTCCTGGACCATCCGGAATTGAATCCCCAGGAAGACGATCACCAAACCGAGCAGGAAGAACTGGTTTCGATTCAACTCCATGGCGTGGCCTCCCTAAACGCGGGGATCACGGCGGGTCAAGCACGGGGCTCGTCGCCGGCGACGCGTCGCCTCTGGGCAAACATACATCACCGCTTAGGACTCATCGCGTCGCCCGCGCCGCGGACTTCAAGGGCGGCCGCCGCTTACCGGTTGTGCCGTTCCGTTCCGCGCGGATAAAGCGGATTTGCCGGTGTCCACGTCTGGAACGGGCCGCGGCGCGGTAAAAAAGCGCCAGCCCGACCCGCGCGGCCGCGCCCGCGGCGTAGCGTACGGTAGCAGGGATCCAGTTTGACGCATCGTGGCCATCGGATCGCGGGAGAGCCTGGTTTTGCGTGCCACTGGCTTTGCCAGTGCCGTGTGATGCCCGCAACGGTCGCACTGGCCAAGCCAGTGGCACACGTGCGGCGCGACCCATGGGGGAGGTGACCATGCCGAAGCGCGTGCTCATTGTGGACGATTCGATGCTGATGCGGCGGATGATCGCCGACAGCCTTTCGGCCGGCGATTGGGAAGTGGTCGCCGAGGCCTGCGACGGGGCCGAGGCCATCGAGCGCTACCAGCAAACGCGGCCGGACGTCGTGACGATGGACATCGTGATGCCGGGCACGGACGGGCTGCACGCGCTGGCGCGGATTCTCCAGATCGATCCCGCGGCCAAGGTGGTCGTCGTCAGCGCGCTGAATCAGACCAGACTCATCTCGGAGGCCATCCGCAAAGGCGCCTTCGATTTCATCGCCAAGCCTTTTCTGCCCGAGCAGCTCCAAGAAACCGTGGATAGCTGCCTGCGCGGCATGGCGCGCGTGTGAGAACGCGGCCCCGCTACGGGGCACGGGCAGAGCCAGTGGCACGCGCGCGATACGGCGTTAATGCCGGCCTTGTCCACTTAAACGGCAACCTCCTGGCCTCGATCGACCTGGAAACCACGGGCCTCCAGGCCGGCCACCACGAACCGATCCAGATCGCCGTGGTGCCCTTGAACAGCGGCATTCGGCCTTTGGAAGGGGCGCGGCGGGCAAGAATTCAGAAGGAGCCAGCCATTTCAAATGGCCGGAAACGGCGTTGCATCAGCGCCCAACGAGATTACAATGGAAGACCATCTTTGAGGCTTTGAGGGCTTATTCCATGGCCACGGTCGCCTACCTCGGATGCTCCACGGATTCGCAAGATACGCTTCGCCAGCGCGAGGCAATCGAGCGATCAGGCATCAAGATCGACCATTGGCTCGAAGATCACCAATCACGCGACAAGGCCCACAAGCGACTAGATTTCCAACGCCTGCCGAAGGCGGTTCAGGCCGGGCAGGTCGATACGATCGTCGTGGCCGCCTTGGATCGCTTTGGCGTCAAAGATGCCCATGAGATGGGCAAGTTCTTCACGATCCTCCGGGATCACAACTGCCGGCTCATTGTAGACCCGGAGGTTTTCGAGAAGGCCCGGGCGACCACCGCCTTGAACCAGGAGGGCCACTTCCGGCAGAAGGCCGAGGCCCTCAAAACCGTCGTGGACCGCATCGTCCGTCACTTCTCCCGGTCGGGAAAACGGTGTAGACTCACATCCATCGACCTATACGCAGCGGAGGACGGGGCCATTCGGCCCCTCTCCTTTCCCGGAGTAGACTCTCTCCAAACGGAGAGGCGTCTTGGCGCGAGATTAAAAAAGCTCGCGCGGAGACGCAAGGACGCGGAGAGAGCGGATTAAGGGGACGTGTTTCTCCGTCGGATCATCGCAATCGTTTTCGCGTATTTCGTGGTTCCATCAAAGTAGCTGACCCCGGGTAACTCGCAAGGAGATCCAGCCGTGTCGATTCTTTTCACGTGCCCGCACTGTGGGACGCAAACGAACGTCGCCGACGAGTACGCGGGGCAGACCGGCCCGTGCGCCGCGTGCGGCAAGCCGATCACGGTGCCCGGCGGGGCGAGCTGCGCCGCGGGCCCGGCGAAGTCGTCCTCTTCCGGCTGGATCATCGTGTTGGCCGTCGTCGGGGGCGTCGGCGTTCTCATGCTGCTCGTCTGCGCGGGCCTCCTGTTGCCGGCCGTCCAGGCCGCCCGCGAGGCCGCGCGCCGAGTGGCGTGCGTCAATAACATGAGACAGATTGGGCTGGGTTTGATGAATTTCGAGGCTGCCCACAAGCGATACCCGAACTACTCGGATCCGCGCGCTCCGGAGGGCGAGCCGATCAGTTGGCGGGTGGAATTGCTGCCGCAAATGGAGCAAGGCTACCTCCACGACCAGTACGATCCCAATCAGCCTTGGGACAGCCCGGTGAATGGGACGATTGCCGATCCGATGCCGACAATCTATCGGTGCCCCAGCAGCGGCAATGCCGCGCCGTTGGAAACGGACTACCTGGGCGTGTCCGGTCCCGGCGCGGTGTTTCAGGAGAAGGGCAACGTGTCCATGAAGGACATCCGCGATGGGGCCAGCAACACGATCGTGGTGATCGAATCCCACCCGAGCGGCATCCACTGGATGGAGCCGGCCGACGCCAAAACCGAGGATTTCGATCCTCTCGGCGCGTCGCCGCTGTCGAGCGCGCACCCCGGCGTGGCCAACGCGGTTTTCGCCGACGGCTCGGTCCGGTCTCTCTCGGACGACATCGACCCGGCCGCGCTGAAGGCCATGACCACGATCCAGGGCGGCGAACAGGCGCCGCCCGGGGCGTTTTGAAATCGTAAGACGAGGAGGATTTCACCACGGAGACACGGAGGCACGGAGAGTGAAGGGCTTTCTCCGTGTCTCCGTGCCTCCGTGGTAAACTCGCCGTTGCTTCGTAAGTAATCCTCTCATGCCCATCCCTTTCACCTGCCCTTATTGCGGCGCCGAGACGACCGTGTCCGATGAATTCGGCGGGCGGACGGGCCCTTGCGCGTGCTGTGGGTCGATCGTCACGGTGCCGGGACCGGGCACGCAGGCCAGGCCGCGGGGGTCGCGCAGCACGGTGACGGCGTTTCTCATCGTCACGGTTTTTCTGGGCGGGGCGTTCGCGCTTCTGGCGATGATCGCGTTTCTCCTGCTGCCCGCCCTGACGCGTTCGCCCGACGCGGTGCGCCGGATGCACTGCCAAACGAAGCTCGAGCTGATCGGCGCGGCGATGAAGCAGTACCACGCCCAGTACGGCTCGTTTCCGCCGGCCTACGTGGCCGACGCCGAGGGCCGGCCCCTGCACGGTTGGCGGGTGCTCCTGCTGCCCTATCTGGGCGAAGAGGCGCTCTACCGGCGGTACCGATTCGACGAGCCCTGGGATGGGCCGAACAATCGCCGACTGGCGGGCTCGGGCGGGGCCAGCCTGTATGCCTGCCCCGCCGACGACGCCGACGACGCGGCCGGTCAGACCAGCTACCTCATGCTCGTCGGGCCGGGGGCGATCTCCGACGGGCCCGGGGCCACGAAACTCGCCGACATCAAAAACGACCCAGCCACGACGCTCGTGGTGGTCGAGGTGTCCGACTCGGGCATCGGCTGGATGGAGCCGCGGGATCTGCCGGTCGACAAGATGTCCTTCGGCGTGAACGACGGCTCGCCCCTGGGACTGCGCAGCCGCCACCGCCACGCGGTCCACGCCCTGGCGGCCGACGGCCACGTGGAGGAACTTTCCGAGGCCACCGATCCGGAATGGGTCAAGGAAATGACCCTGATCGGCAAACCGGCCGCGGCGCCGATCGACTAGAGCGTCTTCCGAGGAGTCCGTGCCGGTGGTTTTCCTTGCGAAGCCGCAAACGGCCTATTGGCCATGCGGCAACGACTTGGGAGGACATCCCCCGCGCGGCCGGCGTCTATTTGCTTCGTTAATGTTGGACTCACCGCAAAAACGCGTCTGCTGATACTGGCCGTTTCTCGCAGCGGCCGAACGGCCTCGTCGTGCCGAGCGAAGCGAAGCGTCTCAATTCCTTCGGAACCAACGAGATCCTTTCAGGATGACGTGGCCCGACTCGTGACGGATGCTGTTCCTTTGTCTGGCAAATCGTTGCCCCCCTCGATTGACACTCGCCAGTGGACGTGCGAGATTGGGACGCAATTCGCGTTTCCCACCGTCTGAAGAAGAGGTTCCCGTCTATGTCCACCAACGGTTCCGTGTTCGATCGCGCTAGGGCCCTGTTCCTCCACTACGCCGAGCCGCTTGATTTGGAGAGGAGATATCCGGGGCTGGAATTGCACAAACGGCTCACCTCGCCCGACAAAATCATCGCCGTCCGCCTCTCGCTCCAGAAAGACGATGGGACGATCCGGGTGTACGACGCCTTCCGCGTGCAGTTCAACGACGATCTGGGACCGTACAAGGGCGGGCTGCGTTTTCATCCCCAGGTGACCCTGGACGAAGTGCAGGCGCTGGCTTTCTGGATGTATATCAAGACGGCCGTGGTGAACATTCCGTTCGGCGGCGCCAAGGGCGGGATCACGGTGGACTACAAGAGCCTTTCGCTCGCCGAGAAGGAGCGGCTCACCAAGAAGTTCGCCATCGTCCTGGCCAACGACATCGGCGAGAACACGGACATCCCCGCCCCCGACGTGAACACCGGTCCGCGCGAAATGGCCTGGATGTCGCACGCCTGGCGGATGACCCGCGGCCGGTATCACCGCGGCATGGTTACCGGCAAGCCGCTGCACTTGGGCGGGAGCGAAGGCCGCGTGGAAGCCACGGGCCACGGCTGCGCGACGACGCTGTTGGAAGCCGCGCGGGACCAAGGCGTCGATCCCCACGGCGCCAAGCTCGTCGTCCAGGGCTTCGGCAACGCCGGGCGCTACGCCGCCGTCGAGCTGGCCAAGCGCGGCGCCAAGCTCATCATCGCCAGCGACAGCCGCGCGGCCATCCACAACCCCGACGGGCTCGACGTGGACGCGCTGATCGCGTTCAAGGATCGCACGGGCTCCGTGGCGGGCTTTCCCGGCTCGCGACCGATCGACCCCGGCGAGGTGTTCGTTGCCCCGTGCGATTTCCTCGTGCCGGCCGCGTTGGAGGACTGCATCACCGCCGAGATTGCCCCGAAGATCCAGGCCAAGATCATCGCCGAGGCGGCCAACGGTCCAACCACGCAGGACGCCGTTCATATCCTGTTCAAACGCGGCATCACGGTCGTGCCCGACGTGTTGGCCAACGCCGGCGGCGTGACGGTCAGCTACTTCGAATGGGTGCAGAACCGCCAGGAATACTACTGGACCCGCGACGAGGTGATCGACCGCATGAACGCGCGGCTGGCCAACGCCTACCGCCAGATCGCCGACCGCGCGAAGGAGGAGAAGACCTCGCTCCGTCAGGCCGCCTACCAGTGCGCCATCGAGCGCGTCGTCCGCGCCGCCCTGGAGCGCGGGGCGCAGTAGACGGCGGCGGTGCGATCCTCGGCGCCCCGCTCTCGCGTTGGCGGGAGAGCGACAGGGGGTGACGGCGGAATGGGAAATCCGAATGACCAAATCGCAATGACCAAGAAATGACGGAAGCCCCAATGGCGACTGACATCCCACCTTGGTCATTCGTGCTTGAGGCATTCTCTGGTCATTGGGATTTGGTCATTGAGACGTTGCCATGTCCGCCCTGCTGCCCGAAATCCCCGACCTTTTCGCCCATCTCGAGCGACTCTGGGCGCAGATCCCGCCGGGCCGCGTGACCACCTACGGCGACGTGGCCGACGCGCTGGGCGATCGCGTGGCCGCGCGCTGGGTGGGACACGTGGCCATGCACCACGACCACGCAGCGGCCTGTCCTTGCCATCGGTTGGTCCGCGCCGATGGACAACTGGGCCTCTACGTGGCCGGCACGGCCGAGACCAAGGCCCGGCGGCTCCGCGCCGAAGGCGTCGCCGTCCGCGCCGGCGCGGTCGATTTGGCCCCGTGGCGATTTGACCAATTCCAATCGGACCGCCCGCTCGAAGCGCTCCGGCAAGCACAAGAGTCGCTGGCGAAGAAGGCCATCTTGCGCGGCCGGCGCAATGTGCCGAAGCGCATCGGCGGCGTGGACGTGTCGTACGCCGCCAACGGCGACGCGGTGGCCGCGTACGTTTTGGTCGAGACCGAATCGGGCGCGGTCGTTTGGTCCACGACGCTCCGCCGCCCGGTTCGATTTCCTTACATCACCAGCTACCTCGCGTTCCGCGAGCTGCCCGTCCTGCTCGAGCTGGTCGAGTCGGTCCGCACGGCCGGCCGCGGGTGCGACGTGCTCCTGGTGGACGGCACGGGCGCGCTCCATCCGCGACGCGGCGGCATCGCCATGCACCTGGGCGTGCTCGCCGACCAGGCGACGATTGGGCTGACGAAGAAGCTGCTGTGCGGCCGGGTGGACCGGGCGGACATGACGCCGGGCGAGCCCCGGCCGGTCTGGCTCGGCGACGAGCCTCTGGGCGTCGCCGTGCGCGCGACCAGCGGGAGCCGGCGCCCGCTTTTCGTCTCGCCCGGCCACCGCGCCGACGTGCCGCTGGCCAAGGCGGTCGTCCTGGCCACGCTGCGGGGCCGCCGCCTGCCCGAGCCCCTCTACTGGGCCGACCGCCTCAGCCGCGCCGCCGCGCGACGCTAGCCACGTATCTCGGAGTTGAGGGATTGCGTTGGACGCAATCGCGGCGGATTCGCCATGTCGTGGGCGGCGTCCGGAGAGGCTGGTCGTTCCCGGCGCAATGTCGCCGCGCGGGGTTACGTGCCGTCCTTCTCCGCTTCTTCTTCCTCGCGGAGCGACCACTCGGCGCCCTTGGCGGCCAACAGGAAGCAGGCCAGCGCGAGAAACCCGAACATCGCCAGGCCGATACGTTGCCCTGGATCGCCCTCGAACCACTCGGCGGTTTCGGTCTTCAGAGACAGGCCGCGGTCTTTCTTCTCGCCCGCGTCCCCCTCGGGGAGCTTCTTTTTGCTGATGTCCTTCTTGCCGTCGATGTCGCCCTTGGGTCGATCGGCGTCTTTTTCCTTTTGTTTCTCTTCGTCGACATCCTCCACCTCCTCGAGCGAGAAGGTCTCGCCCACGGCGATGTATTGGATGGGGGCTCCGATGTCGGGTTGGCGGAGGACGGCGGGAACGATGCCGCCGAAGATGGCGGCGCCCGCCATGAGTCCCGACGCGACGAGGACGCCCTGAGCCTGCCGGGCCTTCCTCACCTTCTCACTGCCGCCGGTTTTGCCCACGATGTGAGAGCAAAAGGCGCCGGCCAGGACGGCCATGTTGATGGGCAGCGCGATGTAGATGCCCAGCGAGAACGCCAGCATGGGAACGCCGGCCATGTAGAGCATGATGGCCACCGCGCCGCCGAGGCCGTAGAGGAGCCACGGTTGATTGGCACGGTCTTCGAGGAGTCCCTTCGTGACCGCCGCGATCATGCCCGCCTGGGGCGCGGGCAACACTTTTGTGTTCGCGACCATCTCGCCCGTTGCGGTGTCCCGCACCGTGAAATGGTAGCCGGAATCCATCACGGGAATCACGAAGGCCACGACGAGCGCCGCGACGATGATGCCAACGAATTTCCAGATTTGTTGGTTGCGAGGCGTGGAGCCGATCCAGTAGCCGATTTTGAAATCGGAGATGATGGCCCCGGACGTGGACAGGGCCGTGCACACGGCGCAGCCGACAATCAGCGCGATGAACATCCCGGCCTTGCCCGTCAGTCCCGCGGACACCAGCGCGATGATGGTCAACACGACGGTGATCAACGTCATTCCGGAAACCGGATTCACGCCGACGATGGCGATGGCCTGAGCGGCCACGGGCGTGAAGAGGAACGACAGCGCGAAACCAACCAGGGCGCCAATCACCGCGTATCGAGCGCTCTCGGCCATGGAGAACTCCACGCCTGGAGTTATCCGGCACACCACGAAAAACAACAGCGCCATGAGCACCGTCGATCCAAACTGGATCAAAAGCACGTTGCGGGGCGCCATGTCGGTCTGGGTCCGCGGCGCCGCCTCCACCTTCCCGCCCTTGAGTCCCTTGAAACCCAAGGAGACGGAGCCCAGAACGATCTTGCCCATGCGAATGATGCCGATGATTCCCGAAACGGCGATCGCCCCGATGCCGATCTTCTTGACGAACGTGTCGAAAATCTCGTCGGAAGTCATCTTCTCGATGACCAGTTCCTTTCCGGCGTAATCGAATAGGGGGATCTGCGAGCCGAAAAGGTAGATCAGCGGCGTCAGCACCAGGCAGGCGAACACCGACCCCGCGGCAATGACGGCCGCGTAACGTAGCCCGATAATATAGCCGAGGCCAAAAAGCGCCGCGGTCCCGTCGATGGACAAATCGAGGCGGATGTTCGACATCTTCTGACCAAGCGTGCCCAAGAGCGTCTTGGTGGTCATTGCCGGGTTCCAGGCACGGATTCCTTCAACGATGAAATCGAAAGCCGCACCCATGCCGAAAGCGGTCAGCAGCACCTTGCCCGCGCTTTTGGACGTTCCTTCTCCCGACACCAAGATCTCGTTGATGGCGGTTGCCTCCGGAAAAGGAAGCTCGCCATGGAGATCCTTCACGAAGTACTTGCGCAAGGGGATGATGAGCACGGTCCCCAGGAATCCACCGATGGAGCAAGACAGGAAGATTTGCCACCAGTCGACGTCGAGTTGGTTGATATAAAAGGCGGGGATGATAAACGCCGCCCCGGCCGCGACCACGCCGGCCGCCTGGCCGATCGACTGCACCATGACGTTTTCGAGAATGGTGCTCTTGCCGCCGGGCTTGAGCCCCTGACGCCCGAAGAAGACCGCCATGATGGCGATGGGAATGGCCGCCTCGATCGCGTTGCCCGCGCGAAGCGCCATGTAGACGCACGCCGCCGAAAACACCACGACCATGATTAGGCCCAGCGTCACCGACCAGCCGGTCACCTCCGCCCGCCGGTCCTCGGGCGGAACGATCGGCTTGTACTGCTCGCCGGGCGCGAGTTTGGTGTAGGCGTTGGCCGGAAGAATCTTGCTGGGCTTCGTGGAGGGGGCAGTGTCCATCGTTTCGGGATTCCGCTAGGGTCGGATGGATCCGTGACAAAACGGGTATTTTGAAGAGCGATTTTGCCCGCCAAGTCGCCGTCGTGTTTCGCCGGGAGCCGCTTGCGGCTTCGCAACGCCGACGCGCCGGGGAAAACCTCCTGAACGACGTGCTTCCTATCCCTTGTCTTCTCCCCACACCCGCGCCAGCTCGACGAGCCACTCGACCGATTCGACCATCTCGTCGAGGCACGCCCATTCCAGGGGTGAATGGGGATTGTGGCCGCCGCACGAGAGATTGGGCGTCGGCAGGCCGAGTTCGGTCAGACGCGAGCCGTCGGTGCCGCCGCGGACGATCGTGCGTTTGGCCGTGCGGCCGAGCCGCCGGAGGGCCTCCTCCGCATAGGCCACGGCCCGCGGCTCGCGGATGAGCCCTTCGGCCATGTTGCGGTATTGGCGCTCGATGGCCACGTCGATCTTCGCGCCGGGAAACTCCCGCAGCGTGGCGGCGGCCGCCTGGCGGGCGATCTCGGCCAGCCCGTCCAGCTTCGCGGCGTCGAAATCGCGAAGCAGGATTTTCAGCTTCATCCCGGCCACGCCGCCCGCGGCCACGTCGTAGGGATGCAAAAAGCCCTCGCGGCCGTCTGTCGTTTCGGGCGAAAGCGTGTTGTGAGGCAGCCGGCTCACGAAATCGCTCAGCACGCGGACGGCATTGACCATCCGACCCTTGCCGATCGACGGGTGGATGTTGACGCCCTCGACGGTGACCACCGCCTGATCGGCCGAAAACGTCTCCACGTCGATTTCGCCGCTGGCGTGCCCGTCGAGCGTGTAACAGGCCGTCGCGCCGATCATCTCGACGCTCAGCTTGTCCACGCCATGGCCCAGCTCCTCGTCGCAGGTGAAACAGATCCGCAAGGGGCAATGGGCGATCTCGGGATGCTCGAGGAGCCACTGGACCGTTTCCATGATGATGGCCACGCCCGCCTTGTCGTCCGCGCCCAGAAGCGTCGTCCCGTCGGACGTGATCAACGTGCGTTCGACGAGCGCTTCCAGACCCGGGTTGTCGGCCACGCGGATCACCTTCTCGGCGTTGCCGGGCAGGACGATATCGCCGCCGGCGTAGTTCTCGATCACCTGGGGACGGATGCCGGCCCCGCTGGCCTCGGGCGAGGTGTCAAGATGGGAGCACAGGGCAATTACGGGGCCTTCTTTACCCGGAAGCGTGGCCAACACGATGCCGTTGTCGTCCTGCTGGGCGTCGGCAATGCCCATGTTCTTCAGTTCGCCGACGAGCAGCCGGCCGAACTCCAACTGGCCGGACGAGCTGGGGTAGCACTCCGCCTCCGCCTCGGCGGTCGTGTCGATTGCGACATATCGCAGGAAACGTTGCAGGAGACGGTCTCGGTTCATCACTTACCTCTCTAGTGGTAATCTTATTACCTCTATTGGGAGTATTCACGGGTAGGTTCCGAGAAGGCCCCCCATCCTACCGGCGACACGGGCCGGTCGCAAGGATACCCCGCCGATTCTCCGACGGATGCCCCGTGGCCAGCGTTCATTATCCGGCTCCCCGGCGAAGTCCGCCAGTCCCGCGTCGCTGCGGCTGACCTCCCTATCGGCTCCCAAAGGCAACTCCAAACACGTTCTAGGAACGCAGCGCGACGCCGTGCTGGGCCAGATAGGCTTTCAGCTCCGGGATGCCGATCACGTTGAAGTGGAATCCCGGCGTGCCCCCCGCCACGGACGGTTGGCCCGTCGCGCGGGACCGCGCCTCGGGACGCCGCGGGATCCATTGTCCCCAATTGCAATTGCCGCCGGAACGGATATGTTAGGGGCTTTCGATTTTTTGGGGGGAGCGGCATTCCGGCGGCGCCCCCGCGCGGCGCGAGGCGGTCAACAACCTATCGTGTCACGGCGGGGCCGGGCGCGACTAACGTGGAGGATTCGCATGGACTACGCGGAATTCATCGAGGAGCGGATCGCGGGCATTCGGGCGGCGGTGGGAGACGGCTTGGCGATCAATGCGCTTAGCGGCGGGGTGGACAGTTCGGTGGTGACGGCGCTGGGGCATCGGGCGTTGGGCGATCGGCTCAAGACCGTGTTCGTCGACAACGCCCTGATGCGCGAAGACGAGCCGCGGCGCGTCGCCCGGATGTTCGCCGACATGTCGATTCCCGTCGAGATTGTCGATGCCCGTCGCGCGTTCCTCGACGCGTTGGCCGGCCTGACCGATCCGGAAGCCAAACGAAACGCGATTACCCACACGTTCTACAAAAGCGTGTTCGGCGAGTTGGTGCGGAAATCGGGGGCCAAGTACCTGCTGCACGGCACCATCCTGACCGACATCGAGGAGACGATCGCCGGGATCAAGCGGCAGCACAACATCCTGGCCCAGCTCGGCATCGATCCGCAAGAGGAATATGGCTACCGCGTGCTCGAACCCCTCGAAACGCTCCGCAAGGACGGCGTCCGCGAGGTCGCTCGGCTGCTGGGCCTGCCGGCCGAGATCACCGATCGCATCCCCTTCCCCGGGCCGGCGCTGGCCGCGCGGATCGTCGGCGAAGTGACCGAAGCGCGGCTGGCCACCGTCCGCGCCGCCACCGCGATCGTCGAGGAGGAATTGAGCGACACGGGCGTGTTCCAATACATGGCCGTGCTGCTGGAGGACAAGGCGACGGGCATCCGCGACGGCCAGCGGGAATTCGGCCAGATCATCGTCGTCCGCGCGATCGACAGCGTCGACGCCCGCGAGGCCACCGTTGTCGAGTTGCCGTGGAGAACGCTGCATCGCCTGTCCGCCCGGATCACGGAGATCCCCGGCGTGAACCGCTGTCTGTACGACCTGACGCCCAAGCCGCCGGCGACGATCGAGTACGTGTGAGCGGAACAACTACCCCGCCGGATGAAATCGTCTCTGAGCGAAGAATCCGTGAAGCACGTCATCCTGAGCGCAGCGAAGGATCTCGGTCTTGTCCGGCTCCGAGATCCTTCGCTTCGCTCGGGATGACGAGGAGGCCGCCCTTCGGCGTATGACGAGGAGACCACCACTCGGCCGAGGCGTCCATGACTCCAAAGACCGCACTATAGACATCGCCAGGAGCCCACGACCGTGCCACGACGCCTCGACATCCAAAAGGTCATGATTATTGGCTCCGGGCCGATCGTCATCGGCCAGGCGTGCGAGTTCGACTATTCGGGCACCCAAGCGTGCAAGGCGCTGCGGAGCCTGGGCTACACGGTGGTCCTGGTCAACTCGAATCCCGCCACGATCATGACCGATCCCGGCACCGCCGACGCCACCTACGTCGAACCGCTCACCGTCGAGGCCGTGACCGAAATCATCGCCAAGGAGCGGCCCGACGCCCTCCTGCCGAACCTCGGCGGCCAGTCCGGCTTGAACTTGGCCGCGCAACTGCACAAGGCGGGCGTGCTGGACCAGTACGGCGTCAAGGTGATCGGCGTCAAGGTCGACGCCATCGAGCGCGGCGAGGACCGCCAAGCGTTCAAGGACACGATGGACCGGCTGGGTATCGCCATGCCGCGAAGCGAAATCGCCCGCAATCTCGAGGAAGCCGAGAAGATCCTCGCGCGGATCGGCCTGCCCGCCGTCATCCGGCCGGCCTACACCCTGGGCGGCACGGGCGGCGGACTCGTCTACACCATGGATGAGTTCCTCGCCGTCGCCGCGCGCGGCCTGTCGGCAAGCCTCGTCGGCCAGATCCTCGTCGAGGAGTCGGTCGAAGGCTGGGAGGAACTCGAACTCGAAGTCGTCCGCGACGCCAAGAATCAGATGATCACCGTCTGCTTCATCGAGAACGTCGACGCCATGGGCGTGCATACGGGCGATTCCTACTGCACCGCCCCCATGCTCACCATCGACCCCGAGCTGCAAAAGCGCCTCCAAAAACACTCCTACGACATCGTCGAGGCCATCCAGGTGATCGGCGGCACGAACGTTCAGTTCGCGCACGATCCAAAGACCAGCCGCGTCGTCGTCATCGAAATCAACCCGCGCACGTCGCGCTCCTCCGCCCTGGCCTCGAAGGCGACCGGCTTCCCGATCGCCTACGTCTCGGCCCTCTTGGCCGGCGGACTCACCTTGGACGAACTGCCCTACTGGCGCGACGGCACGCTGGAGAAATACACGCCCTCGGGCGACTACGTCGTCGTGAAGTTCGCCCGCTGGGCCTTCGAGAAGTTCCGCGGCCTCAAGGACCGCCTGGGCACGCAGATGCGCGCGGTGGGCGAGGTGATGAGCCTCGGGAAGACCTACAAGGAAGCCCTCCAAAAAGCCATACGCTCCCTGGAGATTGGGCGCCACGGACTGGGCTTCGCCAGGAACTTCAACGCGCTGCCGCTGGACGAACTGCTGGCCGAGCTCGCCCAGCCCTCCAGCGAGCGCCAGTTCCTCATGTACGAAGCCCTCCGCAAGGGCGCCGACGTCGAAGCCCTTTTCCAACTCACCCACATCAAACCCTGGTTCATCCAGCAGATGAAGGAGCTGGTCGAGTTGGAGGAGAAGATCCTCAAACACAAGGACACCCGGCTGCCAGACAATCTCCTGATCCAGGCGAAGAAAGACGGCTTCGCCGACAAATACCTCGCCAAGCTGCTGGCCGTGCCCGAACGCGAAATCCGCGAACGCCGCAAGGCCCTCGGCGTCGTCCAAGGCTGGCACGCCGTGCCGGTAAGCGGCGTCGAAAACGCCGCCTACTACTACTCCAGCTACAACGCCCCCGACTCGACCGAAGTCTCCTCCGGCAAGAAGGTCATGGTCCTCGGCGGCGGGCCCAACCGCATCGGACAGGGTATCGAGTTCGACTACTGCTGCGTCCACGCCGCCTTTGCCCTGCGCGACGAAGCGTACGAGTCGATCATGGTCAACTGCAACCCGGAAACCGTCTCGACCGACTACGACACCTCGAACAAGCTCTACTTCGAGCCGCTCACGGTCGAGGACGTGCTGAGCATCTACGAAAAGGAGAAGCCGCTGGGCGTGATCGTCCAGTTCGGCGGCCAGACGCCCTTGAATCTCGCCGCCGAGCTGGCCGAGGCCGGCGTCAAGATCCTCGGCACCTCGCCCGACGCGATCGACCTGGCCGAGGACCGTGACCGCTTCCGCCAGTCCATGCGCCGGCTGGGCATCCCCCAGCCCGAATCCGGCATGGCCAGCACGCTCGACGAGGCCCTGGCCGTGGCCAAGGAAATCGGCTACCCGCTCATGGTGCGGCCGTCGTTCGTGCTTGGCGGCCGGGCGATGGAAGTGATTCACGACGAGGACATGCTCCGCGAATACATGGTGGCCGCCGTGGACGTCTCGCCCGAACGACCCATCCTCATCGACCGCTTCCTGGAAAACGCCATCGAAGTCGAGGCCGACTGCCTGGCCGACGGCCAGGACGCCTTCGTGCCCGCCGTAATGGAGCACATCGAGCTGGCCGGCGTTCACTCGGGCGATTCCGCCTGCGTCATCCCGCCCATCAGCATCCCGCCCAAGCACATCGACACGATCTACCAGTACAACCGCAAGATCGCCATCGAGCTTGACGTCGTCGGCCTGATGAACATCCAATACGCCATCCAAAAGGACACGGTCTACATCCTCGAGGCGAACCCCCGCGCCAGCCGCACCGTGCCCTTGGTCTCCAAGGTCTGCAACATCCCCATGGCGCGGATCGCCACGCAGATCATGCTGGGCAAGAGCCTGGCCGAGTTGAACCTCGGCCGCAAGACCTTCCCCCATTTCGGCGTCAAGGAAGCCGTGTTCCCGTTCAACATGTACCACGAGGTGGATCCGCTCCTGGGTCCCGAGATGCGCTCGACCGGCGAGGTGCTGGGCATGGCCGAGTCGTTCGGACTGGCGTTCTACAAAGCCCAAGAGGCCGCCGGACAACACCTGCCCCTGGGCGGAACCGTGCTGATCACCGTGGCCGATCGCGACAAGCCCGCCGTCGTCGAGGTCGCCCGCCGCTTCGCCGAATTGGGCTTCCTCATCAAGTCCACCGAGGGCACGCGGGCGCTCCTGGAGGCGCACGGCATCGCCTCCGAATTGATCCTCAAGATGCGCGAGGGCCGGCCCAACATCGCCGACGCCATCATGGACGGCGAGATCCAACTGGTCATCAACACCCCCCGCGGCAAAGTCGGCAAGGCCGACGACGCCTACATCCGCAAGACCGCCGTCAAGCGCAAGGTGCCCTACATCACCACCCTGGCCGCCGCGGTGGCCGCCGCCAAAGGCATCGCCAGCGACCGCCAAGGCCACGGCGGCGTCAAGAGCCTGCAAGAGTATCACGCGGAGATTAGCTAATAACCCGTCTCGCGTCTCTTTTTTACGGACCCGGCGCTCACGTGTCCTTTTCTCTAGCCCAGGCGTTCACGTGCCTTTTCTCTAGCCCAGGCGTTTACGCCTGGGGAACGGAAGACGAATACGATTTTTTCCAAAGCTCCCTTTAGGGGGCGACACGAACTGCGGAG
>JAFGDS010000049.1 GCA_016931995.1 Pirellulales bacterium | reverse complement strand
CGACCGTTGACCAAGGAGCGGGGCGTGAACGCGCGGTTTCATCTGCGCAGGCTGAAGTCGGGCTCGCTGCTGCTGGTGCTCAACGACGATCCGAAATCGCGCACGAATATGACCGCGATGCTCTCGGAAGACGAGGGTAAGACCTGGCCGCACAAGCTGCTTCTCGACGGCCGCGCCAAAGTCAGCTATCCCGACGGTGTCGAAGGGAGCAACGGCTTTCTTTACGTCATCTATGACCGGGGCCGTTACCTGAAAGGCGCGCAGGAAATTCTGATGGTCAAGATCACGGAGGCCGACATCAAGGCGGGGAGGCTAGTCAGCCCGGGCAGCCGGCTCCAAGTAGTGGTCAACCGGCTGGCCGATCACGGTGGGGGCGTTCACGTGACAGACGAGACGAGGAGAATGCTCAAGGAGCATGAGTGAAGGGGAATTCGTTGCCCCCGCCAGTGAACGGAGAAACCCACGGCTCGCCACCGGCAGAGCCCGTGGCACTCTTTATCGCTACTGGCCCGCCAGAATCAGATCGAGCCGGCGGTTCTGCTCGACCAGGGGGAGGCCGCCGCTGCCTTCGATGGTCAGCCAGCCGTTGTAGCCGATCTTGTCCAGTTCGCGGCGGACGGAGGGCCAGTTGACGCTGCCGTCGCGGATGGCGACGAACTCGCCGCCGTGCCCGTCGGGGTTCAGGCGGAAGTCCTTCACGTGGCACTTCGCGATCAGGCGGCCCAGCGCGCGGATCCACTCTTCCGGCGGCGCGTACTTCACGTGGTTGCCGATGTCGAAGTACGCCTGGACCCACGGCGAACGGAACGACGCAACCAGATGGGCGAACAGGGCCGGCTTCACCCAAAGGTTATTCCAGACGTTCTCCAGGGCGATCACCACGCCAGTCTTCTCGGCGACGGGAATGAGCCGCTCGACGGCCTTGCGGGTGGCGTCGGTGGCGGCGTTCTGCGCGGCGATGTACTTGTCGTACTGCCGGTTGTCGCCCGAAACGATCTGGCTGACGTGGCCCGTCTCGTCGTCGAAGCGGATGTCAAACTCCCAAGGCTCGGGCATCGGCATCCCGCCGATCTTGCAAGGGACCAAGAGCACGGTATTGGCCCCGAAGCCTTGGGCGGCCCGCAGGGCCGTTTGGACGTTTTCCACGTCGCGGGCGACCTGGCCGGCGTCGAGGCTATTGAAGTTGGCCCAGCCGAACAGGACGGAGTGGATTGTCATGCCGAGCTTCTCGGCCGCCGCGCGGTCCTTGGCGGCTTCGGCCGTGGACTTGCCCCAGGCCTCGGGGCCGTTGGTCTCGATTCCCTCAAACCCGGCCGCTTTCAGACGCGCGAGCGTCTTCTCGTTGGGCAGGCCGATCAGGGACTTGTGCAGCTTCGTGGAAAAGGGGGCCTCCTCGGCCAGGGCGGAACGCCCTAGGGCCGATACCCCCGCCGCGGTCGCCGCGGCCGCCGCCAGAAAACGCCGCCGGTCGATTGTCTTGTCCATCGGGAATCTCCTCAAGGCTCAAGGACAGGGAATCCGTGAATTATCGGGGTTCGACGGCGGAAGGGAATCCGGGGGCATCGCGCCGACGCGCCCGCCTAGGGGGCTATTCCGGCGGGCGCGACTCCCCGGGGGGCCGCGGCGGCGGCCCGGCGGGGCCGGCCTCCCTCGCCAAGGGGGTCGGCTCCGTCTTCGGAGTCTCGCCCGCGGCAGCCGGCCAGCGGATCTCGCCCGCCGTCCGCCGCTGCTGCCACGCGCGCACCGGCTGTTGCCGCCTGACCGCCGGGTCTTCCGGTCGGTAAAACAGGCTCGCCCCGGTGATCTCCTTCAGATTGGCGATTGCCAAGACGCGAAACGCCAGCGTGTCGTCATCGAGGTAGCGGACCAGCTCGGCGTCGGCCCCCGCCGCCAGTTGCTCGTTCGTGTAACCCTGCAACATCCGCCAAAGGGCGGCGCCCGGATCGCCATAGACTCTCTCCATCGCAACGCGAACGTTCTGGGCGGTCAGCGACCCCCGCGTGAGCGACTGGCGAAGCCGTGCAATGTAGTCGGTCCAGTCGAGCTTCTTCTCGCGGTCGTTGAGCACCTTGACCATGCGATCGAAGTCGCCCAGGTATCCCAAACACTCTTCCGCAAGCCAAACCACCTCCCTCTTCCGATCCGTGGTCATCTCCTGAAACGACAGGATCACCGGTCGGTCCGCGCGAAGGAGTCGGGCCACGTCCGCCGAGGTCCGGCGATACAGGGTGTTCACCGTGTCCGACGCGACCCAATCGGGCAGCGCCGCCGCGCTGCCCTGGCCGTCCGGAGCCGGCGCGCCGAGCGTCCAATGGGCGGGGGCCGATAGCGCCCGCGGCGCGCCCCCGCTAGGATCCTCCCACAGCAGGTTGCCCGCCACGGCGTAAAGCTCCGCTACCGGTTCGGCTGGCTCCGTCTCCGGGTTGGCGCCGCGAATCAGCGGGCGGGTGACCTCGACGGCCAGCGTGCCCTCCGGGTCGACCAGCGTGACCAACCCGCGGCGCCCCGCCACCTCCACCACGAGCCGAGCCTCCGGCCTGCCCGCCGTGCGGACGATCATCCGCCCAAACTCCACCGCCACGCCGGGCGTTTCCCGATCGTTCGTCGGCAGCAACCGGATCTGCGTTCCGCCGATAAGATGCACGGTCATGCCGTTGGCCATGGCAATCAACGGCCGGTAGGTCGGTAAAGCCAATAGGGTGCTCTCGGGCGTCAACGCACCCTGAGCGGGTACCAGTGCCCATTCCTTGGCCGCATCGCTCGACTGCAACAAGACGTCGTCCGTCGAGACATACCGGCCAATCCGCTCCGCAGCCTCCGCCGGTACCTCCGCTGGCGCCGCGCCCGGCGGCGCCAATCCCTCGGGCGGCGCAACCGGCGCGACGGAGTCGGGAATCGGCGATGCCTCGGGAACGGCTTGAATTGGACCAGGCAATGCCGGCTCCGATCGCAGCGGATTCGCGTCGGGCTGTAGGGTACCGGGTTCGGCGGGCAACGCCGCTCCCGGCGGCGACGCGCCCGGATCGATCGGAAGCAGCCCCGGCGCCTGGTCCGCCGCCGCGGGCTCGGGCAAGACGGCCGGCGGCACATCGGGGCTGGACGCAGCCGCGCCGGGCAGCGCGGCCGGCTCCGTCGGCACGGTGGGCACGGCCAGCGGGGCGATCTCGGGCGGGGGAAGCGGCGCCGCGGGCGGCACGGATGCTTCTGGATCGGCCGGTTCCTCCGTTTGCCGCGGCCTGAGTCCAATGCCCCAACGCTCCAATTGCCCCCCGTACTCCAAACCGATCACCGCCAAACAACCCACCAGCAAGATCGCGACAACAACCTGAATGACCCAGCGGCTCCGCCGCGACGGCTCGCGGAGATAGTCGGGCACGACGGGCTTCGGGCGACGGGCGACGACCAACGGGGGCGGGGTCCGCGACTCGGTCGCCGGTTCCTCCTCGACCGCGCCCATCGCCTCCTCCTCCGCCGCCACCTGAGGCAATTGATACATGTGCTCGCGGCTGGCCGGATCGATCTCCGCGGGTTCGCCCAGCACGAGCGTGAGGATCTGATGACACGCCGCCACTTCGGCCAGGTGCATGTCGGATTCCAGGCACACGCGCTCCAGATCGGGAACGCGGTCGTCCGGGAGCATGTGATCGAGATACTCGGCCACCGTGTTGGGGTCGAGCCCCGAGCCGCGCTCGTCCACCTCGGGCGCCTTCAACCGAAGCCGCCGCGTCACGTCGCGTGCCCGGCGGAGCAGGTCGGCCGCCACGGGGCTCGCGTCGATCTTCTTGCCAATCTCCTCGGCGTCCTGGGGCTCCAGAATGCCGTCCATGTAGGCCAACAGCGTCCGCAACGTCAATCGCATGGCTCACCCCGCCGTCGTGTTGAGATCATTCCGTGTCGGCGTCGTCACTCCTAATAGTGGCCGTCCGGCCGCCGATCCGTGCAAGAAATCGCTGCTAGGGGGCGCGACGCCCCTCATTCACCGGATTTCCGGGGCGATGTGGCGGCCGAACTCGCCAGCAGGGCGGTGAGCGACGCGAGGAGCTGGAATGCGCCAAGCACGGTGGGGTGGAGCCGGACGGGTGTGGGCCGCAGCGGCTGGCCCCACTCCGTGCATCGTTCCCAGCCTTGCGCGGTCCTCCGCCAGGTGGCCGCGGCCACCTCGAGTTCGTTTGGCGCGGGCGCGGATGGGACCTCCGTCAGCCACCACGCCAGCAGCACGCCGCCGAGCAAGAACCACCCGATGAACCGCAAGGAAGCCTCCGACAATGGGGCCGACGGTGCCCATGCCCGGCAAAAATGCCCGGACCCCGATGGGACCCCGGGCCGCACGCGCCGCGCCTTCCGTCTGAAGCAACCGGGGGGCCGAATCGGGTCCGGAGGGCTTCCTCGCCCTGCAAAGGCTTGCTCGCCAACGACATACAGCCTCCAGCGGCCCGGGCGGGACCAACGCCGACGTTGTCCCGCCGCAACAACGCGACGGCCCGCCGTTGCCCGAAGGCAACCCCCAGCCGCTGCCAACGGAGCCCTTCGATTCTCCCAGAATTATGCGAAAAACAGAGCAGTTCCCCCAGGATCGCCCGCACAAAGCGGTTTGCGGCAAGGTCAGTCGTGGCCTAGGCTTTGGTAACGCGGGCATCCTACCCCAGCGCGCTGCCACGGACGGGTCTCGCGCCCGGTTTGCCCGTTGACTACCGATCTGGTCGTGGTTTGCAAGGATTGTGACAAGCATGTCCACTACGAACTCCCCTTCGGCTGGTCTGAAGAAGGTCCTTGTCGGCGCGCAGCTCTCCGCGCTGCCCCAAAGCGCCATCCGGTTGCTCGAGCTATCGCAGGATCCGAGCAACGGTCCGGGCGACTTCGCGGTGCCGATCGAATCCGACCCAGGGCTGGCCGGGCAGGTCTTGCGATTCGTCAATTCCTCGTATTTTGGATTCTCGCGGGAGATCTCCAGCGTCAAGCTGGCGATCACCCTGGTCGGCATCCGCACGATCAAGAACTTCGCGCTCTGGAGCGCGGTCTTCAGCCTGATGCCCAACCCCAAGTGCGGCCCCTTCGACCTGAAGAGCCTGTGGCAGGACTCGCTCCGCCGGGCTCTCTTTGCCCGAGCGATGTCGCGTCTTCTGGGCATCAAGGACTGCGAGGAGGCGTTTGCCGCGGCTCTCTTGCAAGACATGGCCGTGCCGCTTCTGGCCAAGGAGATGCCGCAGGCGTACGCGAAGCTGTTTGACGCTCGGGCCAACGGAAAACAGCGCCTTTCCGACATCGAGCGGCAGGTGCTGGGGTGGACGCATGCCGAAGCGGCGGGCATGATGTCGCGGCAATGGAATCTGCCCGATAGCTTCTCGGTCTTGATCGAGAGCCACACCGACATTGACCGTTGGATGGCTCAGCCGGATGCCTCGCCCGAACACCTCGCCGTGGCCCTGTCGGCCCTGCTGCCGACCACGGGCGATCCTAGCTGGACCGAACACGCCCGATTCGAAAGCTCCTTCGAGAAGGTTCGACCGGTGGGCGCTCCCTCGGCGCGCGAGGTGCTCGCGCAAATCGACCAGGAGTTTGCCGACTTCGCCCCGGTCTTGAAGGTGGCCACGCCCAGCAAGTCGCTGGTGAACTGCTACGACGAGACGGCCGGGCACGGCGCCGTGTCCTCCGGCGCCGCGGCCGACGTCGCTGGCTGACCGGTCTCGCCTCAAGCAACGGGCGATTTCCTCGTCATCCCTAGCGAAGCGAAGGACGTCTCCAGCGTGTCCGTTCGGGGCAGCGCGTCAGCCCCGTCGCCACCGCCGCCAAGCCGGCGCGCCGCAACTGACCGCCAGCAGCAGCCACACCAGCACGCTGGCCGGCTCCGGCGTGGACACCGCCTCGAGCGCCCAGATGTTCTCCGAGGCCGTTCCGAAGGTGCCCATGACGTCGAACGCCGTATCCCACAGGTGCCCGCCGTGGTAGAGGAACTGGGCAGGATTGGCGACGTTGCCGTCCCACACCCAAATCTCTCCGCCGTCGAAGTTCGCCACCGGCTCGATGCTGAACAGGATCGACTCGCCGTACATCATCAGGGCGTCCAGATCAATCGCCACACCGGACGGCGCCCCGATCGCCGTGGCGATATCGCTGTCGCTGATCACGGGCCCACCGCCTAGCGCCCACACGGCCACTCCGCCCGGATCACCGTGGTACGATACCCGGTCGGCGTCGTCCATCAGCGGACCATCGCCGCCCCACACCTCCAAGGCGTCGATCAGGAACTCGCTCGTGGCCTCGTCATTCACCTCGGCCGGCGTGGCCCAGACTCCGCCGCCGCCCGCGATCCGCTCGTAATAAATCTGCATGTCGCCCTTGGTGCAGAACAACAACGCCGCCCGGTTGCTCACCACTTCGTCGAAAAGGGCATCGCCCCAGGAGGCCAGGGCGTCCACCTGCGGTTCCACGTCGCCGTCCTCAATGGCGGAGTAGTCGATCTGGCTGTCCGCGGTCCCGCCGGCCCCGTCCCACGCGATCACTTGCCCCGGATCGGGCGAAAGGAGCGGGTTCCCGTGCCGATCGACATCGGTGGAATACTCCTTCCCTGGCACCTGGCGGGGCCCTGGGACTCCGTCGCCGGCCACGGGGATGACGAACGGGCCCTGCGACGTGTAGACACTGGCTTGCCCCACTCCGCCCACGACGACCACCAAGCTAAAAGCCACAAGAACGATCAATCCTATGTGTTTCATTGTCAAACCCTCCGTTGGACTGCCCTGCGTCTCGGATCGGGAGGTTCTCTCGGCATGCGTGCCCGGCGTATCGCCGAACAAGAGTCCCCATGCGGAGACGCATGTACCTCTCTACTGCAATAAGTGGTCCGTTGCGGGGTGAAGCCTGACACGGATGCGCGCCATTTTTTCCGAAAAGCATACTACGGGGGCAGTTGCTTTGGTTGCCTTCGCCAGAAGCCCCATTTTCGCAAACGTGTCCGTCCGGACGTCAGTCCGTCCGCGAAGTCGACTAGGGAACTTCACGCCACGACAGAATCGCCTCAGGCGGCGGCGCGATCGTCGGCGGGGGTGCGCAGGGGTGGCACAGCGGTCCGCTGGATCCGCTGGATGAGCCACGTGGTCGAGTAATGCCCCGTCATGGGCGACAGCACGACGCGGCCGCCGCGGGCCTCGACGATCTCGCGGCCGACCACCTCCTCCAAAGCGTATTGATTCGACTTGACCAGCACGTCGGGCAACACCCGCTCGACCAGCCCGGCCACGCTCGCGTCGTCAAACACCACCACGAGATCGACGCACGCCAGCGCGGCGAGCATCGCGGCCCGGCCGTCCTGATCGACGATCGGGTGGCCCGGGCCCTTGAGTTGCCGGACGCTCCGGTCGCTGTTGAGGCCGACCACCAGGAAATCGCCCTGCGCCCGGGCGAACTCGAGCGACGCGGCATGGCCCGGGTGCAACAGGTCGAAGCAGCCGTTGGTCATCACGATCCGCGCGCCGGCTCGCCGCGGCCGGGCCAGCGCCCGCGCCAGCCGCCCCATCGGAACGATCTTCGCCGCAGCGGACAACCGCCGCGGCGACGCGCCCGCGCTGGCTCGCGCGGTGTGCATCGGGCTCATCAGAACTTCCAAAGGAGGACCACGGAATAGTCCACGTCGTTCAGCTTCCCGCCAGGATTGGGCCGCTTGTAGCGATCGGTCGCGCTGAGTTTCAAACTGAGATTCATCTCCTCGTCCAGGAGCAGTTCCCAGTCGGCCTTGCTCACCACCCGGAAGTCGCCGAACGCCGTCACGTCGGGATAATACTCGACCGACGCTTTGATCTTCTGTCGCTTGTTGAGCTGATGCTCCAAGTCCGCGGCGTAGTTCAATTCCGGCACGTAGCGGTCGTCCGGCCCGCCAATCTCTCGCGAAAAACCGCCGCCGAACCGTCCGGCAAGCGTCGTCCACTCCGTTTTGAGGAAACGATAGCCCACGCCCGTGGACGAACTCACGCGGACGTCCCACGGCTGGAACTCGTCGTACGTGGTCGTGTCCTGGACGAACCAGCTCCAGGGGCTGCCGGGCAAGGGCCGGTCGTAGCGCCCTTCGAAGAACAGACGGTTGGCCGTCTCCGTGGCGAGGCTCCTGCTCTTGTGGTAATCCAGATCGAGCGAGAGGACGTGCTGCTCGGTCTCGCGCTTCGCGTCGAATCCCAGGCGGATGTTCAGCGTCTCGTTGTTGCCCGCCGAACCGTCCAACCCCACCTCGAAGCTGCCCTTCCAGGGCTTGAACCACGCCGGCCGGGTCCAGCCAGTCACCTCGGGCACGTCGAGCGTCTCCGGCGGCAAGTCCAAGGGGGTCGTCTCGGCCGAAGTCCCACCCAGCGCGTCGGTGGGAAACACCGGCGCCGGCGCCTGCCCGGGGACTGTCCCCATTGTTGTGCCAACAAACAGGGGACTGTCCCCCTCGACGCGCTCCTCGGGAAAAAGCGTGTATGCCGCGGGGCTTGCCTCCAGGCCGACGGGCGGGAGCCGCTCGAGGAGCCTCGCGGACGAGGGCGCGGCCGGAAGAGCCACCCCACCCGGCTCGCCCGCCACGCTCATCACAACCAGTGCCACGATCCACGACATCCGCGCGCAGTCTCCTACCCTCCCCCATCGTGGGCAAACGCTAACAGAAAGCCCCCCGGCAAACAAGATCGGTTTGCCCCAGTTTGCCGTGAGAAAGGGATCTATCCGTCATTCTGAGCGGAGCGAAGAAGAGGTCTATCTGTCATTCTGAGCTGAGCGAAGAATCTCTTCCGATGCCCAGGAGATCCTTCGCTCCGCTCAGGATGACGGACGTTTCGCTCAGTGGCCGCCGCAGCCCGGGCAGCCGCCCGAGGCGTAGTTCGGATTCTGGATCGAAAAACCGCGGCCCATCGGACCCTCCTGGAAGTCGATCGTCGTGCCGTCCAGGTGCAGGGCGAACTTTTTGCGGGTGACCACGCGGACGCCGTGGTGCTCGTAGCAGACGTCCACTTCCGGGTCGAAGTGGGCGTCGAACCCCAACGAGTATTGCAGACCCGAGCAGCCCCCGCCGGCCACGCCCATCCGCACGGCCGTGTTCTCGTCGAGGCTCTGCGCCCCCATTATCTGCTTTACTTCCTCCACGGCAGCTTCAGTAAGAATAACGCTCATGGCGGCTCCTGGCTGGTTGTACTCGCAACGCATGACTTCGTTTTTGCGGTCACCCTTCAAGAAATCCTACCCCGCGCGGGGCGGGGGGACAAGTGCGGGTCCGGGGCGGGCGGGTCGCCAGGTTGATTCGCGCCGAACAACGCCCTCAGCGATATCCGCGACCACGTCTCAAACCCCTCCAGATCGGCCAGAATCGCCTCGATCGGCTGGAATCCGGACTCGATGATGTCCGGCTCCCGTGCGGCGACCGCCGGACGCTCGACCTCGAAAAGGTGGACCAGGCCCAAATGGACACGCCCGACGTCCGTCTCGTCGTCGTTCAGCAGGCCCACGCAGCGCGACGTGTAGGGGGTCGCCAGAATGACCTCCTCGTCCAACTCGCGGCGCATTCCCTCGGCGAACGGGTCGCCCCGGCCTTCGCCGTTCGTGTCCTCCGCCGCGATGTGCCCGCCGACGCCCACGCTCCGCTTCCGGTGCAGCCGGCCCTCGCCCATGCCCGTGCCCCGCGTGTACACGAACACGCTGCGTGACGGGCCGCCGCCGTGCACGAAGATCATGTACGGGATCAATTGCTTGAAGCTCGGGTCGCGTTCGACCTCGGACCGGGAACGAAACGAGACGTTCCGCGGGTCGAGAAGCTCGCCCAGATAGTGGTCCACGTCGCGCGTGAATCCCTGGAAGTGTCCCAACCGGTGGAACACGGCGGTCGGCACCACCAACACCCGTTCACAAGACGCATCGGCCACGTTGCGGTCCTTTCGTTTCCTTGTCATCGCAAATATACCCGCCGGCGAGCCGGCTGACGAGGGTGTCCGCCCGCTGGGAGGACAAAGCTCCCGCCGTATGCCATGCTCACGCTTGCGTGAGCCTGTTGTGTCCATGCCGCATGGCCACGCGAGCGTGGCCATGGCACCCAGCCGCTCCTAGACTATCAACATCGCATCGCCGTAGCTGTAAAACCGGTATTGCTCGGCGATGGCTTGTTCGTACGCCCGGCGGATGAGGTCGTCGCCGCCGAACGTGCGAACCAGGACCAGGAGCGTGGTCCGAGGAAGATGGAAGTTCGTCATCAGGGCGTCCACCGCGCGGAACCGGTAGGGCGGCCGGATAAACAGATCGGTAGTCCCCGAGAAGGGGCACAGCCGGCCCTGCTCATCTGTGGCCGACTCCAACACGCGGACGCACGTGGTTCCGACGGCCACTATGCGGCCCCCCGCCGCGCGGCGGGCGTTGACGTGGCCAGCCGTCGCCTCGTTCAGACGCCCCCACTCGGCGTGCATCGTGTGGTCGGCCAACGAGCCGGCCGTGATGGGCCGAAACGTGCCCAGCCCCACGTGCAACGTGAGCCGGCAGATCGCCACGCCCTGGGCTTCGAGTCGGGCCAGAAGCGGCTCGGTGAAGTGCAGCCCGGCGGTTGGCGCGGCCACCGCGCCGGGCGTCGCGGCGTACACGGTCTGGTAGCGCTGGCGATCGGCGGGCACCATCTCGCCCTTGCGGATGTAGGGCGGAAGCGGAATCCGCCCCACCCGCTCTAAGAGGGGAAGAACCTCCTCGTCCGACTCGGGCCGGGCGATCCACCCGCCCTCGCCACCTCGCGCGGCCAGGCGCAGCCGCACGTCCTCCCGCCCTTGGCAGTCTTCCAGCGTGATCGTTTCGCCCGGTGCGAGCCGGCCGCGGGTTTTGCCGAGGATCCGCCAGAACCCGTGCGCGTCGGCTGCCAGAAAAAGGCCTTCCCAGCGGCCCCCGGTGAGCGTCCGCCGTCCCACCAACCGGGCGGGAACCACCCGCGTGTCGTTCAGCACCAAGCAATCGCCCGCCCGGAGCAGCTCCGGCAGGTCCCGGACGTGCCGGTGCGATAGCGCGCCACGGGCTCGCTCAACCACCAACAGACGGGCATCGCACCGGCGTGGCAGGGGCTGCTGGGCAATAAGCTCCTGGGGCAAAGTATAATCATATTGGTCGAGTTCGGACATGGCCTCCCATTCTCAGCGGAACCCAGGCGATGGGCAAGATCGGCGTCGCGTTGTGCATCACGGAGCTGGACGTCGGGGGGGCCGAACGCTGCCTCGTCGAGCTGGCCACGCGGTTGGACCGCGACCGGTTCGAGCCGCTCGTCTGCGTGCTGGCCCGCCACCCGGCCGACGACCCCTCGTTGGTCGAAGCCCTGACGGCCGCGGGCATTGAGACGCATTTCCTCGGCGGGCGGCGAAACCGCGACTTCCTTCGGGTGTACCGGCTCTTGAAGCGGCTCTTGATCGAACGGAAGCCGGACGTTGTCCAGGGGTTTCTTTTCCACGCCAACATCCTGTCGCGTTTGGCGGCTCGGGCGGCTCGGGTACCCCGCGTCGTATCGGGCATTCGCGTGGCCCAACGGCACAGCCGGTGGCGGCTACGGTTGGACCGCTGGACCGACCGTCTCGTGGACCGGCACGTCTGCGTGAGCCAGTCGGTCGCCCAGTTCTGTCGCGACGAGGCGGGCCTGCCTTCGGAAAAACTCGTGGTGATCCCCAATGGCGTCGATGCAGGACGGTATCTGGCCGCCCAGCCAGCCGATTTGAACGACCTTGGAATCCCCCCCGAACGGCGACTGATTGCCTTCGTCGGGCGACTGGAGCGACAGAAGGGGGTGAAGTGGCTCGTCGAGACCGCGCCCGGCTGGCTCGGCCCGTTGACCAATGTCGATCTCGTGCTGGTTGGCCAGGGGCCGCAGCAGGCCGAGTTGGAACGGATCGTGCAATCGGCGGGCTTGGCCGGGCGGGTCCATTTTCTCGGTTTTCGCCCCGACGTGCCCGAGATGCTTGCCCGAAGCACGATGCTCGTCCTCCCGTCCGCCTGGGAGGGGATGCCCAACGCCGTGCTCGAGGCGATGGCCAGCGGCTTGCCCGTGGTCGCCACCGACGTGGAAGGCGTCGCCGAACTGTTGGGGCCCGCGGCGCCGGACCAAATGATCGAGCCGGGCAGCGCGAAAGACTTTGCCGCCAAAGTGTTTCGGATCATGCGCGACCCGGCATGGGCCGGCTCGTTGGGCCGGGAAAACCGCCGTCGGGCGACCGAGCAATTCAGCCTTCCGGCCATGGTCGCCGCCTACGAAGGGCTCTGGCGGGAGCTTGTCCCGTAGCGTCCTCTGGCCGCGAAAAAAAATCCGCGCCGACTTGCGCCGCGTCGTTCCGCTCGAAGTTGAATCGTCGCTTGGTGCTGCGACGCGACGCCGCGACGAACCTCTCCCACGGCCGCCCTCGCGCCCGGAAAACCCGGGTTGACGCCCGAGGCCAAACGCTTATCCTTGGGGAATCGTGGGGACACGTGGGGACAAATGGCAGGTTATGGCGCTCACCGGGACGTTTTCGCGGTCGCTTGACGAGAAGCTCCGGGTGGCGATCCCCAAGCCCTTGCGCGATGGCGTGAAGTGCCAGCCGGGCGGTGCCTTGTACATTGCCCCAGGCACGGACGGCTCCTTGGCCCTGTACACGGAGGACAGCTTCTCGCGTCTGGCGAGACGGCTTCGACGGGGCTCGCCCACCCAGCAGCAGGTTCGCGCGTTCGCCCGGCTCTTCTTCGCCCGGGCGCAACGCGTCGAGTTGGACGCGCAGGGCCGGGTGCGGATCGCCGCCGAGTTGGCCGCGCTGGCCGGATTGGATCGCGAGGTGGTTCTCCTCGGGGTGGAAGACCACGTGGAACTTTGGGCCGCCGCGCGATGGCGGGACTATCTTGCCCAGCGACAGGCCCATTACGACGAGTTGGCCGAGGCCGCCTTTGGCAAGCTCGGCTAGTCAGTTCGGAAGCGTATTGTTCGGCATGTCCGTCCGCCGCGTGCGGGAACGACGAACGCCGGTCACCGGCCACCCGACCGACGTTCGGCCTTGCCAACGCGGGGCGAGGCGCGTTCCCACACGTGCGGGAGACAGGAAGGCTCCCGGCTGCGAACCGCGTTGACCACCGCGGCGCGAGACTCGCCGCTTGGCAACGCTGCACTCAACCTCACCTAAAGGGCGCATGGAAGCGCCCTGAGGTGGAGTGTATAATGCCCGACATGCCGACCTCGCCTTCGCTGCACGTGCCTGTGTTGTTCGACGAGGTCCTCCATGGGCTGGCCCCGGCGCCGGGCCAGGTTCTCGTCGATGGCACGCTCGGCGGCGGGGGTCACGCGCGGGCGTTGGCCCAGCGCGTCGGGCCGGACGGCTGCGTCATTGCGTTGGACCGCGACCCGGCCGCCATCGCCGCCGCGGAAACGCGTCTGGCGGGGCTCAACATCCGCTTGGTCCAGGCCAATTTCCGCGACCTGCCCGAAGTGCTCACGGCCCTCGACCTCCCCGCAGTGGACGGCGTGCTGCTGGACCTGGGCCTTTCGAGCGATCAGTTGGCCGACGCCCAACGGGGCTTCAGCTTCTCGGCCGACGGGCCGCTCGATCTGCGGTTCGATCCGACCGAAGGCGAGCCCACCTGGCGGTTGGTCGATCGGCTGAGCCCCGAAAACCTGGCCGATCTGATTTACGCCTACGGCGAGGAGCGACACAGCCGGCGGATCGCCCGGGCGATCGTCGAGCGGCGGCGTTCGGGGCCAATCCGCACGGCGGGCGAGCTGGCCGAGATCATCCGCCGCAGCGTCCCGCGCGGGCCCGGTCGGCCGAGGATCGACCCAGCCACCCGAACCTTCCAGGCCCTGCGAATCGCCTCGAATCAGGAGCTCAAGTCGCTCGACATCGCCCTGCGCCGCTTGCCGGAGTGTCTCCGTCCGGGGGGCAAGCTGGCCATCATCAGCTTCCACTCACTGGAAGACCGGCCAGTGAAAGAGGCGTTTCGGGACGATCCGCGGTTGGAGGCGTTGACCCGGAAGCCCATCCGCCCCTCCCCAGAAGAGGTGGATCGCAATCCGCGGTCGCGAAGTGCTCGACTTCGCCTTGCGGCCCGCCGGACGGAATGATACGATTCGCCCCCCAAACTCCAAGGACCGGAGGCGGATTGTCATGGGCAAGGAAGCCAAGATCGGGCTGGCGGTGGTCGGTGCGTTGGCCATCACGTTGGTCGTTATTCTGGTAATGAAGATGACCGGCGGGTCGAGCGAGGCGCCGGTCGTTGCGGCCGACGCGTCAGGGTCCGTTCCGCCTCCGGCCGAGCCGAACAATCCGACGTGGAACTCGAGGACCACGACACCGACGGCCGCGGTCCCTCGTCCGATGCCGTCCGAACCGCCGCGGCCCAGCCCGATTGGCTCCGGCTGGGACGTGGTCGCCGACGGTCCGGGCGAAGCGTCCGTTGGCTCCAAAGACAATCCTTATCCGCCGCGACCCGCGCCGCCAAGTCCGCCGGGCAGCGATCCGTTCTTGCAGCAGGCAGCGCGGTCGGGGCCTGGCTCGTACGAGGAGCTTTCCTCGCCCGGACCGATGCCCTCGCCCTTGGCGCCCAATCCGCAATACGGTTCGCCCGACCGGGCGTCCATCCCGGATTCGGACCAACAGACGGATCGCGGCGACGGCGGCACGCCGTATTCCTTCCAATCGCGCGGCGCGCCGGACCACCCCGGCCGCTCGAGCTTGAGGCCGGAGGGGTCCGGCCGACCGACGGACGCGCGTTATGCCGCCGCCGGTCCGGGCAACTACCAACCGGCGGCCGCCGCGCCGAGGCTTGGCAATCCTTATGATCTGGCCGGCGACGGAGCGCCCGACGGCGATGCGTCCGGGTCGTCATCCTTCGAGCCGCGCCCCACGCCGGTTTACGACGTGCCCGGCACCGGCCGCCAGGCCGACGGCGCCTACGTGGTCGGGCCGAACGAGAGCTTTTGGACGATTTCCGAGCGGCTTTACGGGACAGGCGCGTATTTCAAGGCGCTGGCCGCGCACAACCGCGCCGCGCACGCCGATCAGGACCAGCTCAAGCCCGGCGACAAGATCGCCGCACCGAGCCAATCGGAGCTGGAACAGCGTTATCCCGAACTCTGCCCGAACCCCGCGCGTCGCGACACGATCCACGGCCGCGCGTCGCTGGCGAGCACGTCGAATCTCTACGGCCGCGGGCGGACGTACGTCGTCCAGGAGGGCGACACGCTCTACGACATTGCCCGATTCGAGTTGGGCAAGGGCTCGCGCTGGGCGGAGATCTACGATCTGAACCGCGAGCTGCTGCAGGGCGACTTCGACTATCTCACGCCGGGGATGAGCCTCGTCCTGCCTGGCGACTCGACCGACACCGTCACCCGCCGCCCCGGCGAGCCCACCGCGCGCTAGCCGGGCGGGATTCGGGATTCGGGGTTCGGGATCGGGGGAGGTACGCGTGTGCCACTGGCTTTACCAGTGTGCGTTACTGTCGGCCTACGGCTGGTTGGACTCAAATAAGCGCGCCTGGCCCCCTTTTTCCCTCCCGCTCGCGGGAGAGGGGAGGCGCCGAGGCGGGCGCGTTTGAACCGTGTGAACAAGAACCATTTGGCTATAGTTCTTGTGCTAGTCCTCTTGCCTCGCGTCTTGCTCGCCGACGGTGATGCGCACGATGCCCTCGTGTATTCCCGATATAGCCGGGAGTTCCGACCAACCCCATTCACGCTGCGAGACCAGGGAAACAGACGCCAACTTGACGCTCCCGCCTCGCTGAAGGACGTGGAGATGGGCAAGGCAATCTTCTCATTTGAGGGGCTCGGCGAGGCTCGGGTGTGGAAGCTTCCGGGCAACCAGTTTCCGATGTGGGGTTCCTTCGACAGAGTCCAGCCGCCGGGCACGATTTACATGGTACCCGCTGGCCCCGACGTATGTCAGGCGGAGGACCTCAAGGTCGACGGCAAATGGAAACGATACTTCGGACTTCTCTCCGACAAGGGGGCGGCCGTGGTGCCGGCGGAGGAATTCGAGTTGTGGTGGCCGCGCGCTCCCTGGTGTCCTCGGGAGGAGCTGTTTGCGAACATGTTTTGGGGGCTGACCGTTCCAGGACCGAAGCCGGGTTTTTGGAGGCGCATGGAAGATGAAACACCCCGTGTGGGCGAACCCATGCGCGTTGGGTTCTTCCTCCGCAACACGCGCCCGGGAACGGTCGAGCTTCCGTCGCAATGGTATCGCGACGCGCAACACGGCGGCCCGGCGCTTTTGGACGCCGTGACGCTGACCCTTGCCTGGGCGCCCTTCGAGATTGGTTCAAGATGGACCGAGAGGGATACTACACGGTCATTATCAAGGTAGATTTGGATGCCCTGGGCCTTCACAACTCCCTTGGCCCTATCGGAACGTGCGAGCGCGTTTTCGCGGTCGGCAAGGAGCCTGTGCTCCCGACGATTGCCGCCTTCAACAGAACCGTGCCCGTCCTTGGCGGCGCGGAGGAAGAGCAGCGGCTCGGGCGGATCATACACGACACAATCAAATCGACGGGCGTTGCCTCCGGGCCATTGCCCGCCGAACTCCAGGAGCAACTGCGCTGGTCCGAGCCGGTCAATGGGTTGGCGGCGCGGATCGAGGAGGTCTTCGACTGGCGCGAAACCACGGCCCTTGTCCGACTCAAGAACACCTCGCGGGAAGCCATTGTCGTTCCCACGGGCAATCCGAAAGACGAGAGCGCGACACAAGCGTTCGAGATCAAGGGTATGACGTCCTATCTCGCAGGTTACTTGCGCCCGCGCACGCCTTGGCCAAATTGAAAGCCAAGGAAGCCGTTCCCCTTTTGCTCAAGCGCGTCGAATACCCGGAGATCATCGAAAGCCTGGCGGCAATCGGCGATCCGGCGGCGCTTCCCGCGATCCGCGAGATCGTTGCCGCGAAGGGCCAAGTGGTCCGCGACGGCGAGGCGGTGTTCCCAGAGCTAAATGGGGAGCGGCTGATCGCGGCCAAGATGGCGGAGGGCGCGTGGGATGCCGATGGCGGGGTGGCGCGCTTCTGCGAGATGCTCGGCGATGAGACATTGGATCGGCAACAGCGGCGCGACTTGATCTTTCGGCTGGCGGCTCATCCCGATCCGAGAGCCATTCCGAGTTTGGTCCGGGTTGTCAAGAAGGACGAGGATTCTTTCGTCGTCGAAATGGCCATTCGTGGTCTGGCGGAATTCAGGTACAAGGCGGCCGTCGAGGGGCTGATCGAGTGCTTCGACGTCGAATTCAAAGAAACAGGTTTGGGCAAGGGTCTGGTCATTACGGCCACGGAATGCCGAAATAGCGTCGCCCGTAGTCTACAGAGAATCACGGGCGAGTCGTTTGGCGCCGACAAGCAGCAATGGCTCACGTGGTGGAACGAGAAGGGGAAGCGAAGCGACAAGCTGAAGTGACGACGTGCGCGCGACGGCTTGTACCGGCGTATACCGTCACGGTGTCGCGCGAGTGACACGGGCGATCCGTCGCGTTGGGACAACGCGGGATCCCCTCACCGTGCGGCTCCAGCCCCGAGTTCCCCGAGGGGGACAGCCCCTCTCCCGTCGGCGGGAGAGGGTGGAAGCGGGCTTAGGGTTCGTCGAAGGCGTTGCCTGACACTTTGACGCCGACGCAATCGGCGGAGCAATCGAGGGCGCGGGGGATGGGGTTGCGCGGGCGGCAGGCGCGGATGAGGGCGCCCTCGACCTGGCGGAGGCGGATCGCGCAATCGGCGGCCGGACCCGTCTCGGCGCGGAGGCCGGAGAGATCGAGGTCGCGGACGTCTTGGAACACAACCGGCGCCCGGGCGTCGTCCTTGCCAAACGCGAGCTCGACGTTGTCCAGGCGGAGATTCGTCACGTGGCGGGCGTAGACGCCGTAGGCCGGCAGCGGGCCGAACTTGTGGGAATTGGGATAGTCTTTTTCCATTTCCGGAACGTCGAGGCGCCGCGCGTCCTTGGCCGTGCCGCCGCCGGCCGTGGCGACCTGGACGTTGCTCAGCGTGACGTTCTCGATTGGATGGCCCGGCAGACCGGTCATGAAGACGCCGGTCGTCGTGCTACCGGTGGCCAGGACGTTTGAGATGACGACGTCGCGCATAGCGCCGACGCCGGGCGGGGGCGGGGCGTCGGACGGCTTGTCGCCGGGCCGGGCGACCCAGTAGGACCGGCCGCGGTTGCCCAGCCGGAGAAAGATCGCGCTGAAGCGGACGTTGTGGATCGTCACGTTGTTGATGGCGATCCGTTCGCACGTGCCGCCGTCGACGGCCAAGAGCGAAATGCCCGTGCCGCGGGCGTCGCGGATGGTGCAATTCGAGAGCGTGATGTCGCGGAATCCGCCGACCGATTCCGTGCCCAGCTTGAAGCCGTTGCGATCGGACCGCAGCGTGCAATTGGTCACGGTGACGTGTTCGCAGCGACGCGGCGTGGTGCTTTTGATGGCGATGGCGTCGTCTTCGGTGCTGATGTCGCAGTTGGCGATGCGCACCCGGCGGCTGGAATCGACGTCGATCCCGTCGTTCGTGTCGTTGACGGCCGGCAGGGAGTTGATCCGCGCGCCGTCGACGACGACGTCCTCGCAGGCCAAGAGGTGCAGCGTCCACATGGCGGGATGCTGGAGCGTGACGTCGCGCACGCGGACGTTGCGGCACTCGACCAAGCGAATCAGATAGGGCCGGCTCTTGTAGGCGTGCCGGCCGGGAAACCACTTGCCCTGCCCGTCGATCGCGCCCCGGCCGACGATGGCGATGTTCTCGGCCTTTTCGGCGTAGATGACCGATTTCTCGGTGTAGAGATCGGTGTACGACCGTAGCGCGGGCACGTGCGGCGGATAGTCGTCGAGATTGCGGCTGCCCAAGAGCGTCGCGCCCGCCTCGAGATGCAGCGTGACGTTCGACTTCAGCACCAGCGTTCCGCACAGATACGTGCCGGGCGGGAAGTAGACCGTGCCCCCGCCGCGTTCGGCGCACTCGTCGATCAGACCCTGAAGCGGCCCGGTGCAAAGGGTTTTGCCGTCCTTGGCGACGCGATGGTCGGCGACGTTAACAAGCCCGTCGCCCGCCCGGGCCTGCGACGCGCCGGCGGCGGCGATGACGCAGGCGGATAGAAACGAATGAAGGAATGGACGGCGCATGGCGTGTTTCTCGCTTTCGGATTACCAGTTTATGCGACGCCGCTTGGGAGGGTCAACGGGAAGGGCGGGGATCGGGGGAATCACCACGGAGGGCGCGGTGGGACACGGAGGTCGAAAACGCGGAACGGGGTTCCATTCACGGATCTCGGATTTGAGATCCGACTCTCAGATTTGAGATTCCCGACCCCTCCGCTCTCCCGCGCGTGTGCCACGCGCCTGCGCGACAACGGCCAAGGCGATGGCCAGCCCCGAAGGGGCAACCGATGACAGCCCAGGGCAACGCCCTGGGACGTCGGCGCGTTCCACAGAACGAGCCCCGAAGGGGCAACCGATGACAGCCCAGGGCAACGCCCTGGGACGTCGGTTCATCGCACACAACGAGCCCTGAAAGGGCGGCCCAACGCGTCTTGGTTCGCCCTTTCAGGGCTTGCCTGAACGATCGCATCCCGCTCCCCAGG